>PLJD01000070.1:162264-216524 GCA_003140175.1 Actinomycetota bacterium | reverse complement strand
AGCCGCCCCGGCCGCCATTGGCCCCCACCTCACGCGACACGCTCGACACCGCCCGACCCAGCCGACCCGCGATCGCGCTGAAGGTCTCACCGCGCCCCACGCCCAGGCTGATCTCTTCCCGCTCGGCCAACGTCAGGCGCCCCGGTCCCGGCGACCAGTCCTCCGGGCGCCACCGACGCACCCGCTTACGTCGCAACACCACGCGAACCGCCTCATGCGAGCAACCCACCTGAGCGGCGATCCGTCGATGCGACCACCCCTTCTTCCTCAGCCTCCGGGCCAACTGTCGCTGTTCCACCGTGAGCCACGCAGCCATCCCCACTCCTCGGTCGAGTCCACGAGCCTTGATGACTCACCGAGAAATTGCGCGGACCCCTTGAACCCGCCCCCGATAATGCGGGGCGTTTCTTCGTCCCAAAGCGCGGGTCCAGTCAGCGCCGCGGCAGCCACGGTCCGCCCCGGACGAGACCCATCGCATCGAGGACTCGCGGTTCCGCAGACCGCGGGTCACGGCGATTCGCGGTTCGGCAGATCGCGAACACTCCCGACTCGCGATCCCCGAGGTCCACCTCGGAGGAGACGGGCTGCGGGCGACGCGTCTCAAGCTGTGGGACGAGGACGCGGCACGACTGGTGACGTGGCGGGAACTTCGACGCGGACGAACGCGTTCGGAGAGTCCGAGTCGCTGATCTGCGCCGTCGGTATGTAGTCGTCTTGCCTGAAGGGGTGTCTTTAGTCGGTCATGCGGCTGACCTGTGAGGTCCGTCAAACCGGAGGAACGCCACTGGTCACGGCCCGGATCGAGTTTGTGCACCCCACACCTTCAGGAGTTCGGCATCCACAAGGCCGCGGACGAGTTCCGCCATCCACACCGCGCCTGCCCAAGGCGAACGTGTTGACTACCTTCGCGCGAGGGCTGCGGCGGCCCGGGCGTCGGCCACCAAGGCGACCATCGCCTGGCGGACCTGCTCGCCGGTGCCGCACTCCTCCGGGAAGCCGAAACGGACGGCGGCACGACCGGCAGGGCTGACGGCGATCATCTCGAAGCCATAGCGATCAACGGCGGACATGACGGCTTCGGCGGTGTCGGGTCGCCCGCCGAGGTGACGGCAGAACAAGACCTGCGCCTCAGCGTGGTCTGCGTTCATATGCTCGATGATCCCTCCCGCTGCCGCAGCGAGCGGATCGGGTTCCGCCCTGGCGTACGCGGCAGTGTCAACCCAGCTCATCCGCCCGTAGCCACCCACGTAACGGATGCTTTGCACGTCGAGGCGGTAGAAGGTGAAGTCACCGAAGTCGATGTAGTACGCCGATGTGGGGTTGGCCTCGAGGTACCGGCCGCGCGCGGTGGAGCGGTCGTCCTCGGCCACCGTCGACAGCAGACCCAGCAGCGTGACCCTCCCGTTGGCGAGCGGATCGGCCCCCTCGGGTACCGGCTCGGTTATGAGCAGACTCGCCCGCGGGTCACGGATCGCGTTCTGGGTGTGCTCGGCCATGAGGCTGACGAAGAAGAGCGGGTTACCGCGATCGTCGAGGCCGTAGCTGGCAACTGAGCCGTACGGGTAGCCCCGCGGATCGGCGGCAAGCGTGGAGAGTGCCCCGCGGCTCGCCGAGGCGACGAGGGTGCGACAACGCTCGGCGTGCGAGGGCTCGGGCGGCGGAGGGCCGCCAGGCCGCGTACTCGGCGTCGCGCCGCCCTCGTCGCCGTTGGGGACCTGGTGCCCGGTGGGCCGTTCGGCCATAGGACAAAGCTACGGGGTGGTCAAGGACTCGATGTGCCAGCCGGCCCGCGTTCACAAGCGTGCGGGTCAAGGGCCGTTCGAGTTTTCGGCACCCGAAGGTTCGTACCGGGACGGCTCGGGCTAGGTGGTTTGTCCTTGTGCGATCTTCTGGAGGATAGCGATTCGCTCCTCGAGGGGCGGGTGCGTGTCGAAGAGGCGGTGGGGAAGCCCCTCGTGGTGTTGCAACGGGTCGTCGATGCACATGGCTGCGGTCGCGTGGTTAAAACCGGCGAAGGGCTTGTCGTTCTGCTCGAGCTTCTGGAGCGCGTGCATGAGACCCACCGGGTTGCGGGTCAGCTTCGCTCCGCTGACGTCGGCCAGTTCCTCTCGTGAGCGTGACAGGGCGAATTGGATTAACGGTCCCACGATGAATGCGACGACGGTCAGCAACGCGCCGGCGGCGATGACCAGGATCATGACTTGTCCGGCGTCCCGGCCGCGGGGACGCATGAAGAACGCCGATCGCCAGACCAGGCTTGCGAGGATGGCCGCGAACCCGATCAGGGTGGTCACGACGAGGATGAGGCGCACGTCGTAGTTCTTGATGTGACTCGTCTCGTGGCTGATGACGCCTTCGAGCTCGTCTCGGTTCATGATCTCGAGGAGTCCGGTGGTGGCCGTGATCGCGGCGCGGTTCGGGCTGACGCCGGTCGCGAACGCGTTGGGAGACGGATCGTCGATCACGTACACCGCCGGTTTGGGCAGTCCGGCGCTGATCGCCATCTCCTCGACCACGTTATGGAGTTGCTGATACTGCCCCGGATCGGCTGGCCGTGCCCTCGAGACCGCGAGCACCAGTCGAGTGCCCGACGTCAGTGCATAGACGGCGGCGCCCACCGCGAACAGCCCGGCGATGACGACCCCGGTCGCGATCGCCGACCCCGGCGACTTCGCGTTCCCCCCGAAGACGGCGCCCAACAAGGCTCCAATACCTACCCACACCAGCACGAACAGCAGGAGCACGATCACGCTGCGGCGCTTGTTCCTGGCGATCTCTTCGAGCATGACCCAGACGATAGGGCCTGTGTGAGTGCCGGAAACTTGTCCGCGGCCGTGCGGGTGCCAAACAGGTGATAAGTAGTGGATCCATAGGCAGGGTCCTGGCGTGAGGAATTAGCGAATGCTCGAGGACCGTATGCGCGAGATCCAACGCTCGCCTGGAGGCACCCTGCGGCTCGGGGAATGGGATCCTCGAGAATTTCGGCGCTGGCGATAGCGAGCGGGCGGACATACGCAACCTTGAGGTCTTCGACGTACGCAAGCCCAAGTTCGGCAAGTCAAGGTCAAGGTGTGCGTGCCGGAAATCAATCCGGCTTGTGCGAACTGGGTGAAGGGTGTCTTTAGTCGGTCACGCGGCTCGGCGTTGGTATTCGTTGATGACACCCACAGGTCCGGTTCTCCGAGATCGGATCCCATGTCGCGATCGGTGACGCCCCCGTCACTTCAAGTGGGATTCCTGGCGCACGCGCGAACAGCCCCCGATCAGGAGCCGACGGCGACTTTGGACACTCACCAGCTCGAGCGTCGATCGCGGCCGCGGCACGGCGACGCGAGAGCGCTCGTCACCGGCCGGATCGGGTTTAGACACCCCACAGGCTTTCGGTCGGTCCCTGGACCCCCGGCGCGGCCGAGAGAACCGTCTCGGCTAGACAAGCCCGAGGAGATAAGTGGTGCGCGGATTACTCCGCCTCCGTCGCGAGCCGGACGACTCGCGGTCACCTCCATCGCGAGTCGGGCGGCCGACTCGCGGTTGCTCATACCGCGAGTCACCACTGACTCGCGATTCCTCATACCGTAAGTCGCCCGGTGGTCCCGCTCAGAAGCGGTACACCGACGAACCGGCCGTGCCACTTCTACGTCCGATGCCGCTGACCCCTCCGAGCACCTGGGTCCGGCCGTGGATGCCGCCCCGTTACTCGCGCCCAGGCCTCGATCTCCCCCCTAAGCCATAGACGCACCCGTCCCGCTCCGAGTTCGACAACAGGTCGCGGCATGTCGGGATATCGCTTCAGGTAGGTCGTGACCGTGTTCCGCTGAGACAGCCCCAGAATGTCAGCGACGATCTGCGAGTCCACTAGGTCCTCGCTGTTGACCCTGGGCGCCATTCCTTGCCAGCCTAACGATGTTGACTCATGGACTGGGTTTCTGGTAGCCTAACGATGTAGTCAGAACGGAAAGAAGAGTGGCCCCGGCGGTGCGTTGAACACCCCGGGGCCCGGCCAAGACCTGCTTGGAGGTCCTGACATGGCCGAGCCTACGGTCGCGGCCTTCCTAACGGAATGGCTCGACTCGATCGCCTACTCGGTGCGTCCGCGCACCTGGCGCCGCTATTCCGAGTACGTGGATCTTCATCTGATCCCCGAGTTGGGTTCGACACCTCTGACCACACTCTCATCGCGCCAGATTCAAGGTGTGTATGCGGACAAGATTGCTGGTGGCCTGTCGACGATGTCGGTATTGCACATCCATAGCGTCCTCCATCGGGCCCTTGAACAGGCCACGCGCTGGGGCCTTATTGGGGTGAACCCGACCGACCTGGTCGACGCTCCTCGGCCCGAACCACTCGAAATGAATGCGCTGTCTCCGGAAGAAGCTCGCAACCTTCTCGAGGCCGCTCGTGGTGACCGTCTCGAAGCGCTGTACGCGCTGGCCGTCACAACGGGCATGCGGCAGGGAGAACTGCTCGGGCTGCGATGGCGAGACGTCGAGCTCGAACAGCGATCAGTTCGGGTGACCACGTCTCTTCAGTACGTTCCGGGGAAGGGTCTGCGGCTCTCACCACCCAAGACGGCACGGTCAAGGCGGCATGTTCTGCTGAGCGAGCTTGCGGTGGGTTCGCTCCAGCGCCACCTGAAGACCCAGCGAGAGGAGATGCTCGGCGCACTGTGGGAGGACAACGATCTCGTGTTTCCCAACAGCCGAGGCCGCGCGATGTATGCGACCAACCTTCTGAGCCGGTCATTCGCCAGCCTGTTGAGGAGGGCTGGTCTCCGGCATATTCGCTTTCATGATCTCCGCCACACTGCAGCAACTCTCCTCCTCGGAGAGGGCGTGCATCCGAAGGTTGTCTCGGAGATGTTGGGGCACTCGAAGACCGCCATCACCCTCGATACGTACTCACATGCAACGCCGACGATGCAGCGGCAGGCTGCCAACGCTTTTGATCGGCTACTTGGTCCCTGAGTTGACTCGTCGTCGCCGCTCGATGATCAACCATCTCGTCGTTTCTGTTAACTCATCGATCTGCCTCGCGACGTGATTGACCGCCCGTCAGAGCCCGCGCGGGCTCTCCAAAATGGTGACTCGCAGTCTGGGGGATCGCGGGTCAGCCGCCGTCCTATACCAGCGATCGCAACGATCGCATCCGCTCAACGAAGTCTGTACAACTCGTACGGACCAACGTCCGTGAGAATGTTTGCTGGTCGAGCCTCCGAAATGCTCTCCAGGCGGTTAGCTTCTGTGCGCTACCTGAGGGATCAGCTCCCATGAGCCTTTCCGGTCGAGCGAACAGCGGCTTCAATCTGCGCTGCGGCTTCTCCCGGGTTCTCGTGCTCCCAGACCCTTACAACGATCCAACCGAGAGCCTTCAGGCGCATACTCGTGTCTTTGTCGCGTTCCCGATTTCGCTCGATCTTCGCCGACCAGTAGTCGCCGTTTACCCCGTAGCGTCGACGACCGTGCTGGGGGCAGCCATGCCAGAAGCAGCCATCGACGAACACTGCAACCTGTTGCCTCGTGAATGCGATGTCCGCTCGCCGGCGTGGTAAGACTCCTACCGAGACGCGGTATCGCAAACCTCGCCGGTGGAGGGCAGATCTCAGAGCCAGTTCAGGCGCGGTATCGCGTTGCGGCATCGATTGCATTCGTGAGCGAACGCCTGTCGAAGAAGCAACGGGTACGATTCTCACACGATCTCACCCCTGCTCGTCGACAGCGACGTCATCGGCGAACTCGGACAATATCGCCAAGCACGAGTTCATGTGACGGATGAACATCGGCACATCTCCGGCGAGACGAACGTCGGATACATCGAGCGCGTCAAATCGATCTCGGGAGAATGCCACCCATCCGGCTACTGATCCGATAGCGACCAGCACCGGCGGCGAGTTTGGATTGACGATGTCGTCGGGCAGCCAGGCATCTGGATGCGCTGCAAATTCGATATTTCCGCAGATTCCCGAGTCAAAGCGCAGCAAGAGCCAATCGGCTGGACCCCCTTTCTTCTTCGTCTGAAGACCCAAGCAGACGAAGGCATCAAAAGCTCGCTCACCGACATCGAAGCCCGAAACCAATCTGCTCGTGATCAAAGCTCGTCCAAAAGGATCCCTAGGTCGCCGCGCCGCGTTCGGGAGATCTCATAGAAGCAGTCCAGTAGCTCGTCGTACGTGTCCGCACTGTTGCCAACATGGTTCCAGAATTGCTCACCGACCAAGAGATCCCTCGTCGTGTCAAGAAAGATCGGCGTGGTGGGCCAGGCGTACTGTCCGAACCGGCCGTTCGGGTTATACGGCATTCCGACGAACGCCGCTACCTCCGTAGGGTGCCTCACTGCATGAATTCGCAGGATGCGGCGCTTGGCAGCCCGCATTTGGTCGTAGTTCGGCTTTGGGGTCTTGATCTCGACATGATTCTCAAGCCCATTGCTGTCCAGGTAGAAAGCGTCATCCTTCTCATGAACGGTCTCACGTGCCCCCGGCACTCCAGCACCCGCGAGTATGGCGCCCAACTCCGCTGTGGTTTTGGGGACTGGGTGTCCTGTGCCACTGGTATAGGAGGTCACGACGTCATTGATGAGATTCGCCGCGTTAGCTGACACCGTTCCGTCGACGTAATAGCCGACCGAGCCATTGCCATGAGTGGCCCGTGCGATGTCCGCGACGATCTTGTCCCAGCCCCATCCGAGGGCCGTATTCAATGAACGCTCGAGCGTTGCCGCTGCTTTGATCTCCGGAAAGAGTGCCTTAACAAAGGGAGAGGCATGGCCACTACTGCCGGTTGATCTGAACGGCGAGACCACCTCGGAGGACAACATCTGTGCAGCCACACGCCGAAAGGATTCAATCAACCCGTCAACGTTGAGAGCGAGGCGCTCGAGGATGAGGTCCCTCGGAACTGTCAAGTCACATGTTCTCCTGCAATCGCGAGAATGGAGCGACCAATCGCTTCGCCAAGTCGAACAGGAACCGCGTTCCCGATCTGCCTGTACCTGCTGGACTTCGAACCCATAAACTGGTGCGTACTGCTGAAGTCCTGAAGAGCTGCGTACTCAGGGATCGATAACGGGCGCTCAAAGTCGGGGTGACAGAGGCTCGAAGCCAATTGTTGGGGCTGGGCTGTGAGCGTGGGCGCCGGGCCATCCCAACTTAGGCGACGGTAGAAACCCTCCTTCCCACCTCCAGACCTGAGCGCAGCCTCTCCCATGACCTTTCGCAGGTATCCTCTCGGGAGTTCGCGCTGGTGATCACGCAGGAACTTCCAGTTGCGCCCCGGCGGGATGCGTGCAAATACGGCTGCTCTCTCTGGGCTGTAGGTGTATGCGTCGTGGGGGTCGAGCGGTTGTGAGGCCAAAGCTCCAACCGTATCCTTCAGGCTTCGCCAGGCTTGAATCCCGTTGTGCCGGACAAATCGGTGATGGGTAACAGGGATGAGATCGAGCGTCCGCATTGGTTGGCTTGTTTGCTTCCGGAAGACAACCGAGCCGAATTCGTGCTCACGAGAGCCAAGGATCACGACCCGATGGCGAACTTGCGCCGTCCCGTAGTCGGCGGCATTCAGAATTCCGAGTACTACCTCGTAGCCCAATCTACGGAAGCGCGGAAGCATAAAACGGTTCAGCACTGAGCCCAGGCGTGCGTCTTCATTGGTCGGCACTTCCTTTGGATGCCGGCGCTCAACAAGGGGCCGATGGATAAGAGCAGCCGACAACAGGCCCCGTACGTTCTCGAATACGAAGAAGCGAGGCCGGATCGACTTCACCATGTCAAAGTAGTTGCGCACGACGCGTCCAGAGTCGTCGTTTAGGGCCTGACGAAGCCCAGCCGTGCTGAAGGCCTGGCACGGTGGGCCACCCGCGAGGAGGAAAGTCTCGCCAGCCTTCACGTCCGCGACGCTCATCAGCTCACTCGGGGTCACGTCTTCAATATCGGCGAACAGTGCGCCCGGGAGAATTGCAGGATCGTTTTCCTTCAAAGTGGCGCGGGCGTCGGGATCCACCTCAACCCATGCTCTGAACTCGATCGATCCTGCCCGAGCGAGCCCAAGGTCAAGGCCTCCGGCCCCGCTGAAGAGACTGATTGCCGGGAGGGGCCGAGCCCCGCTGGGTTCTGTTCGCATAGCGAGAATGTACGTACGCAGTGTGACCACGGGGTGGATACCTCGCGACGTGAGCCCAAGGCGACCGGACAGTGGCTCGGCCTCGAGAATGGTCTGGACCGCGCTAGTGGAGCCCCCTCCTGCGGAGGGCATCTGAGTCAGCGCCCTCGGTTCACAGTGTCAACTCAAGCTTTAGGTCCATCCGGTCGTCCGGGTGCTCATCCGGCACCAGCCCCTGAGGTGACTCGCGGTCTCACAAACCGCGAGTCGTGATTGCCCCCTTACGAGGCGTTACGCGGGAGCGCGGCCGAACGCGCAGAGGAGCTTCAGATCGCACGACGGACACCGAGGACTCGTAGGTCGGCACAGCGTTCTGCCGAGCCGCCAAAGAGCGAGATCGAATATGCCAGGGAAGTCCGGATTCAATTCCCGAGCGGCGTAGATCACAACGTCCTCATCTGCGTCTGCATCGACGAACCCAAGTCTTCGCATAACACGCACAACCTGCGTATCAGCCGAGATATCGATGTATCGGTAGTCGGCCATCGGAATATGGAATTCTCGAACGAGGATGTTGGCAGCCATCGTGGCGATCTTCGGGCCCGCTCCGTAGAACTCCAAGATCCTCCTTACGACGGCAGCACTGGCCGGCGAGTCAATCCAGATCTGAGAAGCATCTCCCTGATAGCGGTCGATCACGCGCCGCGTCCCTAGGTGGAGAGCCTTTGCCATGGTCTCCGGCATGCGGTGAGCAGGCGACGGGTTGCGCAAGAGTTCTAGCCAGTCCGCCTCAGATAGCGGTTCTAGATCAACGATCGCGAACGATCCGTGTCGCTGACGGATGACCGATGGAACCTTCCATGCCAGCTCGGCTCGCACCTGTCGGTCCATGAGACACGCGAAAAGGAACGCGTGGGGCATTCCCTCGAGATCATTCAATAGAAGATCCGCTTCGCCGTCGCCTGTAAAGGGCACTAACCGCCGGGGCTTCGCGAGTTCGGCCATGCCGGCGTTCACCAGGCTGTCCCGCAATTCGAACGTGCGGCTGTCTCGTAGAAGCTCCATGAAAGGCCTAGCTAGTCGCTAATGAAGGTTTGCCAGCGCAGATTAGGTCGCCCACTCCTTTCGGGACTGGTCAGAGGAACGCCACGACGGAGACAAGTTGACTCGCGAACGGACGGACCGCGAGTCGCCCGCCACTGAACTCGACGTTCACCCTCGTTTTCCAAGAGCACAGATCTAGGACTGGGCGTCGGTCGCATTCATCCAACGGCGGTTCAAGCCCTCACCATGTCAAGAAGGCAACCGCGCGGAACCGTCATTACCCACCGCACCCACGGTCCCGTGTGGCCAACAACGGCGATGACTCTTCGCAAGGGTGGCCCTCAATCGCGGAATCACGAACTGGTCGTTGCTGGCGAAAGTCTCCATTGTCCGTCTTGCTCTTCTGCGACGCCGAGGTTCTCAAGCCACCCAAGCCGAAATCTGACTTGGGCGTCGGTCTCCCATTCGACACCGAGCTGTTCGGACAGTCGAGCCAAGAGCTCTGGTGACTTCATTGGCCCGTCACGGAGATCATCGATGATCTCTTCGAAGCCCGCAACGTTCTTCATTGCGATCGCTAGAAGAACATGGCTCGAGCAGCTCTCAAGGTAGGCGGCCCCATCTGGCGTGACTGCCAGATGCTCGCCTTCCGTTCTTATGAGCCCAAAGGGCCTCAGGACGCTGACCCAATAACCGCGCCCAACCTTTGGACTTGCCACCCGATCGAAAGTGTCTATCGTCCACTGCACCGCCTCAGCCATCGTTGGCGCTTCCTCTGCCACATAGTGGAGCATCGCGTCGAGGGTGTCTTTCCAAGCCAGACGCCCGCCGGGCAGTGGCCACATAGACAGAGCCTTTTCACCCGCGTACCGACTTCGCCGTGAGCTAGTCACGGTCGTGGTGAGCGAGTCCTCTGGAGACTCTTGGGGAACATCCTCGTCAGCGGGCAAGAGTGCACCTTCATCTAGCTCGAGTACCGACACAGATCGCGCAGTCACTCCGATGCCGTTGTCGACGAGTAGGTCGATGAGCCGATCACCATCGATGAGGGTGATGGGCGTGCGATCCGTTGCCTCAGCTTCCGATCGAGCATCTCTGGTAAATGTCGAAAGCGTGACGATCAGCCCGCGTTCCTGCGGCCCGAGCCCACCTCGCAGCTCGCGAACGGTGCGTCCCGCAACGCTGTTGCTCCAGCGTTTGACTTGCACAGCAGTGCGAACATCTGTGACTCCACCGACTGTAAGAACTGCGCGTACATCGATGCCTCCATCACCGGAGTAACGCGTCACTTCGACGTCTTCGAAACCGAGCGTTGTAAGCAGCTCACCGATGAGGTGCTCAAAAGCGCGAGGATCCATCTCGTGGAGCGTTTCCCGGAGTCGGATCCGAACCTGCTTGTTATTTCGGTCAATCGCACCGCCGAGCGGATCAGTCGGGTTGGCTAAGCCGTAGAGCCCGCGGCCGTACGCAACAAACCGCGGCGCCTGACCAAGTCGGCTCCGCTTCCGAATGTCCAGGTTGATCTGGACGTTCATGGTCTGGGCGGGCGTGGAGCCTCGCGTTTCGATGAGGTCTTCTGAGATCGCAACCTCAGTTAGCCGGGCATAGTGCAAGGGCGCTCCAGGCGAGTGCTTACGCAGCACCTCCTCAGCCGCGGCAAGGAACGTCCCAGCCTGATTCGCCGTCATGGTGCCTGAGCGTAATGTCGCGGAAAACAAGGCGCTTGGGGATGATTGGCTTCGGGAAGCCTCAGCTGGATCCCTCCGCCTAGCAATGCTCGTGCGCTCATTCTCGAACGAGCTGAGCCACGCACTTGGCGGGTTTGGACTCGCGGTTTCCTGGACCGCGCGTCGCGAGCCGAGACTCGCTGTGATTCTCTTCGGTGTGCTGGGGGACGGTGGCAGACTGGGGCAAGCGAGCGACGTTCGGGTCTCGGATAGCTATTGACTGGGTTCGGATCGAGGAGCACTCTTCCAGTCGTCAATGCCGGTACTAGCGCCCGCCTGGCACGGGCCGCGACGGGGGGAAGGCGCCAATTGGCGACGACGGGCAACGACGCAGCTGTGGAGCGGCCGGCCAGCAGGGCGGATGACGCTGGAGCCGGCGTCATATCGGGGATGGGTCCACTGCTTGTGGCGGTGGGCGCTATCGGCATCATCGTTTCGATCTTCTTGAAGTGGGAGGACTTCTCCCTCGGCGGGCGGCATCAAACGGCGAAAGCCACGGGTGTCCCTCTGAAATTCCTCATCGATTATACGACGAGCTCGAAAGATCCGAGCCTCGTCGTCATCCTGGGTGTGAGCGCCGCGCTCTGTGTAATTGCGTTCCTCGTTTCTACGCAGAGACCAGGACTCCGGAGCCTCGCGATTCTCGGCGCGCTACTCGCGATCTTCACAGCCGTGATGTACGGATTCCAGGTCCATCAAGCGCTCCACGCGCTCGGTCTCGCAAGGGTCCACACCACCGACTTCACGGGCCCTGCGCCATATGTGGCGCTAGCAGGCGGAGTTTTGGCGCTCATTGGGTCCCTCGTGCCGCGTGGGAGAGATTGATCCGCTGAGATTCGGTCGCTCTCACGGTCTGCGACAGGAGTTCCGCAACCGAGCGTACGAGCGTCCTCGAATTCGGGCGAGTCGCTGATACGCGCGCTCCAAAGAGACCGCCGAAGACCTTCGAGCGCGCGACCGAAATTTCGCGGAAGCATTCGGCGGAGCAGCCGCTGCCGCGGGCGTGGGCCGCATCGTCCACTTGGGTGGGCTTCGACACAACCCAGAGGCCGAGCATTTGGTGAGTCGTCAGGAGACGGGGCGAGCGTTGGCGGCGGCCGGTGTTCCGGTTTGTGGAGCTCGGTGCTGCAGTTGGGCTCAGTGCCGGCAGCATCTCCTTCGAGATGCTGCCGTACCTCACCGAGCGCTTACCGGTAGCGTCGGGCGCGACGAGCCAGCCGATAGGTAGATGTTGGTGACAGGTTGACTCATTCTCATCACATTGGAAGCCATTGGAGAACTGAAAGGCCTATGGAGCGCCAGAACCGGCGGGGGATCAGCAGTGTTGTACGTTGGATCGACGCGATTACCTCGCGCGCGACGACTGCTGGTCTTGTCGCCGTTGTGCTTGCTGCATGCGCGCTCGCTGCTGTGGTGTTCGGCCTTCCCGATTCGTGGCTAGCGACGTTCTCGGCTGGCGCTGCTGCAATCACTCTTGTGATGGTCTTCGTCATCCAGCACACGCAGAGTCGAGAACAGCTGGCGACTCAGCTCAAGCTCGATGAACTCATACGCGCGCTCCCACAAGCCGACGATCACCTCGTGCACGTCGAGGAAGGCAGCGACGACGAACTACGCGAACTTGAGAAGCGCCAAGTTGACCATCATGTTGCTGTGCGCGACGACGAATTCCCTCGCTGATCGCCATTTCGGTTGACCGACAGACTGGGGCCCTCGGCGAGTCGCGATAGAGCCGTGAGCCCGAAAGTGGCCTTACCGTGGTAGCTGACTGGCGGTTCCCACGATCGCGAGCCACCCGTTCGCAGCCCGAGTGCGCGCCCGACGCGTAGGAGTTGGCTAGGCCAGCCGCGATGCCGCCGGGTCCGAGGGTGTAGAACGGCGCCCATGCAAGTCGATCTGCACGTCTCGCGATTCGACTGGTCTCGGGCTCCCTCTGGCATCGGCCCCGGTATCAGCGACCTTGCCCAGCGCGCCGAGCGAATTGGCGTGCGCACGCTGTCGTTCATGGATCACTTCTTCCAGATGGACTGGATGGCGCCGGCCGAAGACCCAATGCTCGAGGGCTACACCGCACTCGGCTTCATCGCAGGCTGCACGGATCGACTGAGGCTGCGGCTCCTCGTAACGGGCGTGACCTATCGCCATCCCGGTCTCCTGGCCAAGACGGTCACGACGCTCGATGTCGTTTCCGAAGGCCGGGCCGAGCTGGGCATCGGCGCAGCCTGGTATGAGCGCGAGCACGACGGCCTCGGTGTGCCCTTCCCACCGGTCGCAGAGCGGTTCGACCGACTCGAGGAGGCGATCCAGATCTGCCTCCAGATGTGGAGCGAGAACAACGGGCCCTATGAGGGTCGGCACTACCAGCTCGCCGAGACCCTGTGTAGCCCCATGCCGGTGAGTGCACCGCGTCCGCGGATCCTGATCGGCGGGAGCGGGGAGCGCAAGACGCTCCGGCTCGTCGCTCAATACGCCGATGCGTGCAACATCTTTGGTGGCCCCGAGGAGGTGGCACACAAGCTGGAGGTCCTGCGGCGGCACTGCGACGCCGTTGGACGGGATCCAAACGAAATCGAGGTCACCGCCATGTACCGCGACCTGCCCCCAGGCGCGAGCGTTGACGACGTCGTCCGGGGAGCTGAGGCCCTCGCGAAGGTCGGCGTGTCGACCCTCGTCACGGGTGCCGTCGGGGACGACCCAGGTGGATGGCTGGAATCGACGTTTGGACCGGCGATGGAGCGCCTCGCTGCCATCGAATCCGCGGCGTTGTAGCCCTGTTCGACTCGCGGTTCCATAGACCGCGAGCCGTCCCGATTCCGTACGGAAGCCGTCCTACACCGGTGCCACACCTCTCCGTCAATTGACCGGGCCCCATCTCACTGTCCAGATTGCGCAACCTCTGCTGGAAAGAGGCGAACCACGAAATCGCTGATGATCCAGGGGCACAACGTGCTGTCTCGGAGAGATAGCCCGCACGTTTCCTTCGCGATGTTGCCGGCGCTCCCTGGGTCATTCTGCGGAAATATGACGACACCTGATACCGGGTTCGCATCACCGACAAAGTCACCAGAACCCTTCGAATTCAGCGGGTCTCGAAAGATCGCGACGTCGGGTGTAGGCCGACTGACGGTTTCGCTCGAGAACTGCTGGCAACTCCCTGGTTGAGCTCCGAAGCGCTGAACCGCTGGCGCGTTCGGGAAGAGCCCGCAGACTTCATCAACACCGGGCCCGTGTTCCGTGTAGTCGAGTATCCCAACCACACCTTGTGCCCCGGCGGGAGCCGAGCCGTTGCTCGGATCGGCCTGACCAGCGGGATATGCGACGAGGTTCCGCCCGCCGTCTGCCGCAAACAGGCTGCTACAAGCCCAGCCCTTAGGTGCCAGCACAGTGATTTCGCCATTCGAGTAATAGTTGAGCCTGCTCGAAACGCTACGGGGCAGCAGTGCTGCAAGCAGCTGCGGAACTCCGGCCACTGGGTTCTGGCCTGAACCACTCTCTACCTGGCAAGGGATGACAGGGACAGCGACCAGGGTCGACGCTGGCGGTTGCGCGGGGTGCTTTGCCCCACCGATCGCGGCATAGGCCACGGAAGGAACCCCGATCAGCCCGGTGGCGACTACGCCTGCGAGACACCGTTTCAGCACACTCATGTCCATCTCCCTTACCCAGCGCTCCTACGGCCGGCCCCCCGAGAGTAGATGCAGCTCAAGGTTCGTTCGCTTGGCTTGAACTCACCGTTTCCTCGACTGCGCATCAGCGCAAATCCCGTCCCCGCCGCCCCCCGCGGGGATATCGCGAGTCAGCGTGGCCGGAAGCTCTACGTGCCCGTCACCAGCAGCTGGCGCTATGAGCGACCTCGAGTTGCAGGACCGACTCGCGGTGTGAGCAACCGCGAGTCGCTGCTACCACCGGAGCGGTAGAGCGCTGGCTCGCGCGTTTAGGACCGCGGGTCAGGTCGGTTGCCTCGTTGACAGTTGACTAGCCGGTGCCGTCGGCGGGCTCGAGCATCACGAGTGGGATCTCACGGTCGGTCTTGGTCTGATAGCTCGCGTATCCCTGGTATGCGCCGGTTACTCGGGGCCATAGCGCTGCACGCTCTTCCGGGCTCGCCAGCCGTGCCCGCATCGGCGCCCTTGCCTTCCCAGCGAACACCACCTGGACGTCGGGTCGATCGCGCAGGTTGAGGAACCACGCGGGGTGATGATCGTCGCCGCCGCGGGACGCGACGATCACGATGGCGTCGCCCTCCTGCACTGGCGACGTCAGCATCACCTTGTGGGGCTGGCCGCTCTTGCGTCCCGTCGTCGTCAGCTCGAGCACCGGCATGCCCAGGCCCCGCCAACCGAGCCGCCCGCCGCTGATCTTGAGCAGGCCCCGATGGATGCTGTTCATGGCCTTCAGCTGCAGGTCGGTAGGCATGCATAGACAATATGGGCGCGCTGAATGCGCCGCCAGGCTAGGTCTCCCGGAGCGTCTCGACTCGAGTCGCCGTGACGCGCCGATCTTCGGCGCGACTAGTGATCCAAGCGATCGCGAGTCGCTGCAAGTGATGTTGCCTGCGACGCTCGGTTCTGCACCCCGTCCGATCGTCCGGGCCGCGGCCCGTTCGCCAGACGGACCTCAGCTGGGCTTCGCGTAGTTCGACATGCCCGCGAAGTCGAGCACGACGCAGGGCTCGTCGCCGATCGTCCAGCCGTCGTGACCAGGCGGGATCGAAACGATGTCGCCGGGGCCGATCTCTAGTTCAGTGCCATCGTCCATTCGGACGTTTTGGCGCCCGGAAACCACGTAGCCGACGTGGGGGGCCTGGCAGCTCGCAGTGCCCGCGATCGGCTTGACATGGTCGGACCATTTCCAGCCCGGTTCGAATGTGGCGCGACCGACGACACCGTCGCCGATGTTGATGATCTCTACTCGGCCCTTGTCCTGAAACGGCCGTGTCTCGTCGGGCTTATCGAAGCGCTTGCGCTCAAGTTCGGCCACCGTGGTTGTCCCCCTCGTGGTGCGGAAAGAGCGGCATTTCTACTTCGCGCGGTGCCGAATCACAAGCGTCGGGCCCACACTTGCCCTGACTCGCGGTCCTGTTGATCGTGAGTGGCTCGCCTCGTGGTTCATCTCCGGCGACGTTCACCGTTCGCCCGCTGGCTCAGCTAGGGACGCAGCAATCTGCGTCGTCGGCTGCGAGGATATGTGGATGACGCCCCTTCCGACGCGATTCACTGAGCTCGTCGGTTGCCTGTATCCACTGCAACAGGCCGGCATGGGCGGGATAACAACGGCCGATCTCGCCATTGCCGTCTCACAGGCTGGCGGTCTCGGCATGTTGACGGGCACCGTCGGTCACGATGCGCTGTCCGCCCAACTTGACGTCGTCCCTGAGGACGTGCCGGTGGGGGTCAACTTCCTGATGCCATTCATCGATCAGGCCGCGCTCGAATTAGCCGCAGCGCGTAGCGCCCTGGTGGAGTTCTTTTGGGGGGTCCCGAGCGCCAGAGAAATCGACATCGTGCATAACGGGGGTGCCCTTAGCGGGTGGCAGGTCGGCTCGGTCAAGGAGGCCCTTGAGGCTCGGGACGCTGGCTGCGACGTCATTGTGGCGCAGGGGACCGAAGCGGGCGGTCACGTCCGGGGCACGATCGGGGTATTGCCGCTGCTCGACGAGGTCCGCGGGTCCCTTGACCTTCCGATTGTCGCCGCGGGAGGCATCGGTACTGGGCGAGCCATGGCGGCTGCCCTCATAGCGGGAGCCGATGCCGTTCGCGTTGGAACCCGTTTCATGGCAGCGATCGAGTCGAACGCGCATCCTGCCTACGTTGAGGCCCTGATTCGCTCCGGCGCCGAGGACACGACCATCACTACTGCGTTCGGTGAGGGTTGGCCCGACGCACCCCACCGCGTTCTCAAGTCAGCCCTCGCGGCAGGCGAGGCACTCGGCAAAGCGCAGGTCTGGACGCCGGACTGGCCGTCGTCGGATTTCGTGGGCCCTGTTGAGGCCAGGGCGCTATACGCCGGCGAGTCGGTCGGTGCAGTGCGGTCTCGTGAACCAGCTTCCACGATCGTGGCCGAACTCGTCACCGAGGCGAAACGGCTCCTCTCACAAGGAGTTGAAGCCTGAACTCGGGACACGAACCGCCCAGGGCAAGACCCTCCAGACGATCGCCTCGCTTGAGGCGTCCAAGGGCGCCCTCAGCCCGTGAAGCTGGGCCCTGAGGGCACCGCGGCCGCCGGACCCGCGACTGGGCCGAGGGCCGTGGGCCCGGTGGGCCCGGTCGGTCCGGCGCTCGGCCCGATGGTCTGGCCGATGACGGCGTCGCTGAAGGGGAACTCGGTGGTCCACACGATGGCGGCACCGACGGCGACAGCCGTGCCGAAGAACTGTCGCCGGGTGAGCCCACCGCGGTCGGTGGCCTGGGGTCCCGTGTCCCGTGGTTGGCGTCCGGACGGGCTCATGCCGGAAATCTAGCCAACCGCCTCGGCCCGTGCTGTGAGGGGACGGAGGAGCCCGACGGCCTCGCCGAGATCGAGCACGGCGAGGCCGGCGGCGGCGTCGCTGACGCCGAAACTGAGGATCAGCTCATCGCCCCGCCTGGCCATGCCGCCGCAGAACTCAACGCGGTCCGAGGTGAACGTAAACGGCTCCGAGATCGCGTCGAACTCGAGGCCTTCGCCGAGGCGGATGAAGCGGTGGACGTAGCAGGGCCGATCGGTCCGACGGTCGACCTCGTGGACAGCGAAGAGGAACGAGCCGTTGTCGAGCGGGACCCCCTGGGATCCGCCCCGCAGATCGCTGGTGACAATCGGCGTGTCGTCGTCTCGGACGAGGGTGGTCCGGCCCGTCGTGTGATCACAGCGCAGCACGACGGTCGGGCTGCAGCGGTAGACGAAATGCAGGGCATTGTCGAGCACGAAGGGCATCCAGTTCTTCTCGTGCCGGCCCGGGTGAGGCCCGTCGAGGGGCCGCAAGTCGGTGATCGCCGCCCCGTCAATGGTGAGCAAGACGATCTCGCGCCGCTCGATGGGGTTCAGCTCGCAGGCGGTGGCGCTTGCGAGCCACTGGCCGTCGACCTGGATGAGGCGGCAGTCCTCGTACCCCTGGACCTGCGATGGGTACCGGATGGCGTCGGCGTGGTCCTCGATCGGCTCGATCCCGCTCACGCCGAGGTGCTCGTCGATGTGCACGAGGTAGTTGATGTTGCGGAGGATGCCGTCGTCGTGGACAACGCCGTCGTTGATGCGGTAGTTCGCCGTCCGTGCGATCAGGTGGAATCCGTCGCCATTGGGGGCAATGCTCGGGTTGAACGTGGGCCAGCTCGGCCGGACGTCCAGCTTGAGCTCCCCGATGCGGAGGCTGGGAGCGACCGCGCCGAGGCGCCGCGGCCAACCGGAGCGCGGCGGCCTGCCGGTTCGGGGATCGAGGCGCTCCTCGAGCTCCTCGAGCTCGGTCTCCACGAACGCCTGCAGCCCTTCGGGGAGATCCTGGCGGCCGGCGATGAGCCGAAGGTCGTCGCGGGCTTCCTGCAGGTGCCCCATGCGACCGGCGGCGATCGCCCGTTCGAAGCGCACGCCCCAGTCGTAGACCCAGCGGTGGACGAACAACACGTCGGCGGGATACGGGATCTCGAGGGCGCGGTTGGCGAAGAGGTGCGCGACCTCGGTGTCTCCTCGCTCGCGGTAGGCGCGGGCGAGGTAGTAGAGGGGCTCGGCCCGGGTCGGGCGCCGGGCCCAGGCCTCGAGCAGGACGCTGATGGCGTCGCCGATGCCGTCGTCGAGGCGCAGGATTCCCTCTTGGAGGTTGGCGTAGAAGACCTCTTCGTCCCAGCCACCGAGGTCAACCCGCTTCCGGTACCAGCGGATGGCGGGCTCTCGCCGCTCCAGGTCGCGGTACGTCTGCGCCAGGTAGAAGGACGTCCGCGGCGAGGCGTTGCCGCCGGCCAGCTCGCGCTTCAGCAGGCCCAGGTCGCGCAGGAGCTTGCCCTCCCGGGACGAGCCGTCGGCGTGGTGGTGGACCTGCAGCGCGGGGAGCTCGGCCTGGGTGATCTGGCCGTCGGTGCACACATACTCGTGCGTCGACCCCTCGTACCACCAGTGCCGATTCCCCCGCACGAGGCGGAGCACGCCGAAGTCGAGCGGGCCCCGCTCTCGGAGCAGGTATGCGTCTGCGGTCAGCTCGGGCAGGGGTGCCCGCTGCTCGATGGTCATGTCGGCGTCGACGAGCAGCAGGTAGTCGGCGGCGCCCTCCGCCAGGCGCATGAGCTCGCTGCGGTTGTGCCCGAAGTCCACCCAGCGGGTGTGGTGGAGCTGACCGGGCACCCCGTCGAGGGCGGCCCGGACGATCTGGGGCGTCTCGTCCGTCGAGCCCGTGTCGCAGATGACCCAGGTGTCCACGAGACCGGTCACCGAGCGCAGGCAGCGCTCGATAACCCCGGCCTCGTCGCGGACGATCATGCACAGCGCGATGCGGCGACGGGATCGGGTCATCGGACTGCTTCTTCCGTCCACCCGCCTGGGGCGGACGCGAAGCCGAGTCGCTGCAGACGGGTCTCCTCCATGACGGAGCGGGCATGTCCCGCGGCGCGCAGCTCACCCTGCTCGAGCCATAGGGCCCGGCCCGGCTCGCACAGGAGCGGCGTGGCGTCGCCGACGAGCTGCACGATCGCGGTCCCGCCGGCGCGCAGCCGAGCTGACCCGTCCCGGGCCCACGCGAGGAACTCGGGATCGGTGATGCCCGGTGCGTCACCGACGAGGAGGACGGCGGGACGTGTGCACTCGAGGGCGACGGCGAGGCAGAGCCGCGCCGCCGCCTGGGCCCCCACGACTTGCAGCTCGGCGTCGGCGTACTCCCGCAGCCCTGCACCTCGGAGCACCTCCTCGAGCCGGGCCTCGATCGCCGCGACCCGGGCCCCGGCGGAGGTCCCGAGGACCACCGCGTTCTCCGCCACCGAGAGCGCGGGCTCGAGACCCTGCTCGCGCGGGCTGACCACCACGACCGCTCCGGCGGTGAGCAGCCGGCCGGTGACGGGGGCGCGCCTGCCCGCGAGGACCGAGAGCAGGCGCAGGGCGGGTTCCGCGTCCCCCGACGCGAGCACCGCCACCGACTCCCCCCGGTTGACGTGGAACGACACCTCGCGGAGCACGAGCTCGGCGTCGGCGGCGGGGGTGCCCGGTGGATGCTCGAGCTCGCGGTCGGGCCGGCTGAAAGACAAGCGCTGCGCCAGGACGGCTACGCCCTCGGGGATTCCGCCCGGTTGGGGTTCGGGCGTGTCGAGGTAGTCGAATGCCGATCCGTGCCACGTCACGCCGACAGCGCGGACCTCGTGGGCCACGTCGTGCTCCAGGGCGGTGACCGCCGGCGCGACGCCCGGAGCATCCCGGAGCCACGGCGGCCCGTGGCGGAGAAGATCAGCCGCGGCTCGCCGGTAGCCGGCGGCGGGGCTCGCGGCGGCGTCGAGGACTCGAGCCACGGTCGCCTCTCTCGTGAGGCCGCGCTCGATTCGCCATCGCTGCGCCAGCCCGGCGGGACGCGAGGTGAGCGCGAGGATGTCCGAGACGCACTCGGTCTGGACGGTGTCGGCCTCGGTCTCGACGAGAACTCCCGGGTGCAGGTGGTCGATGAGCAGCAGCTCAAATCCCCTCTCTGTCAGCGCCGAGCGCAGCTCGACGACCGACGAGTCGAAGAGCTCGAGCATGGACGCATTGCTCTCGAGCACCATCGCCGGCCGGGCCCCGCGGTCGAACAACCGTCGCATGCCCCGGAGCGCGGCCACCTCCGATCCCTCGACGTCCATCTTGACGACGTCGACGTCGTCCCAGCCGACGAGCTCGAGCAGCTGGTCGACGCTCGCCACTGGCACCTCGATGGCCTCCTCCGAGGGCTGATCGGAGGCGTGAACGTGCCCGTGGATGCCCCGCACGATGAACGGGACCACGCCGGGACCCTCGGTGCCCGCGACGTGCTCATCGGCGACGGCCGCGTGGACCACCCGGAGGCCGTCGAAGCCGTTGCGGTGCGCCGCCCGGCGCAGCAGCTCGACGTGGGCGGGCGCGGCGTCCACTGCCAGCACGTCGGCACCGAGGGCGGACGCGGCCAGGGAGAACGTGCCCAGGTGGCACCCGAGGTCGAGCACACGGGAGCCGCGGCGGATCAGCTCGAGGAAGGCTCGCTGCACCGGCTCATCGATCCAGTCGTGGTCGGCGAACCAGGCGGCGACCGGGTCGCCGGCGGCGCGATCGATGCAGACGTGGACGGTCGGTGCGCCTGCGATCGCAACCGGCACGAAGGCCAGACCGCTGCCGGACATCACCCCCTGCGCCATGGCCTCGACCTCCGGAGATGGCATCGTAGCGAAGGGCCTCGATCGTGAAGGCGGCCGTCAGCGTCGTCTACGTCACGCACCGCCAGGAGCCGCAGTTCGACTGGTTCGCCGACGGCCTGGCGCGCCAGCTGGAGGACGACGACGAGGTCGAGGTGGTGGTCGTCGACGGCCTCCCGAGCCCGCACCGGGGCGCCCGGTTCGAGGCGATCGTCGCCGAGCGCTTCGCGTTCACCTACGCCGAAGCCAAGCCGACCGCGTTCAACGGTCCGCATCAGCGCACCTCCCGTCCGCTGTTCGCGGCCGCCAGCGCGCGCAACACCGGCGTCGTCCACGCGTCGCGTCCCTACCTTGCCTTCGTCGACGACTGCAGCGTCCCGATGCCCGGCTGGTGGGACGAGGTGCGCGAGGCGGCGCGCCACCAGTACGTGGTCGCGGGCGCTTACCAGAAGCACATGAACATGCAGGTATCGGACGGACTTCTCGAGTCGAGCACCGTGGAGCCGTTGGGCGTTGATTCGCGGTGGGCCCTGGGCGACGATCGCCGCGTCGTGGAGATCACGGGCGGCCAGCTGTACGGAGCCAGCCTCGGCGTCGCCCGTGAGGTCATGCTCGACGTGAACGGCTTCGACGAGCTCTGCAACGGGATCGGCGGCGAGGACTACAACCTGGGGATCCGCCTGGAGATGGCTGGCCATCGCGTCTTCTATAGCCGCCGGATGACAACGATCGAGAGCGAGGACCACGCCGCTCTGTATCCCCTTCCCTTTGCGCGCATCGACCCGGTCCTCGACGAGCGGGCCTATCGGGAGCGGCTCGCCGGCTTCGGCGTGAGCAAGCGGATCATCGAGGGCCGCTGCGACGCGTCCCACATGGCCCTCGACCTCGTCTACGGGTTGGGGAAGCCGCAGAGCATTGGGAACCACTTCGAGATGCGCGACGTCCAGCCGGCCGACCTGCCCGCGACGAGTCAGGGCTTACCCACCACCTTCTGGTTCGACGGCCGGCCGCTCGCCGACCTGTGAGGGCCATGCTCGCGACGACGGGTCCGCATCCGATCTTCGACGTCAGCGAACCGGGCGGGCACGACGAGGTCCGACCGCCGGTCGACCCGTGAGTGACGAGCCGGGCGCGAGGTTCGACCCTGGGCGTGGTCTCGGGCTTCGGCGGCGCGTCGTTCGAACCGCTGCCAGGCCCGGCGGGCGGGCGGCGCACGAGCTCGTTCCCTCCGCGCCGGGCCCGTGCCCCGGTGGCCACCTCGAGGGGCGAGAGGCACCCGAAGTGGAGCGCGGCGCCCGGGTGGGAGCTCGCGTGGTCGGCGAGCTGGTCGCTGTGTGCAGGCCTCGCCGGCATCGCCGGTGACGCCTCGAGGCACCCGCGCCGTCGACCCGGAACCCTCGCTCAGGGTTGCTGGTCGCCCTCGAACAGCGGACCGAAGAGACGCGCATCGAAGACCATCGCGCGCGTATCGTCCCCGGAGTTATGCGCAGTACCACTCGCGCCGGACCGCGGCGACGACCCTCGGCCCTGCGTCCCGCCGTCAGCATCGTCTACACGACGCACCGTCAACAGCCACTCTTCCACTGGTTCGTAGACGGTCTGGTGCGACAGCTCGACGACGATGATCATGTCCAGCTGGTGATGGTCGACGGGCTCGCGAACGATGCACGGCGCGCGACCTTCGAGGAGACCGTCGACGGACGCTTCGAGCTCGTGTATGCCGCGGCGAAGCCCACGGCGTTCAACGGCCCATTTCAGCGGACCGCGCGTCCCCTGTTCGCGGCCGCAAGCGCTCGGAACACGGGGATCGTCTACGCGTCGCACGCCTACATCGCCTTCGTCGACGACTGCATCGTCCCGATGCCGGGCTGGTGGGGCGCAGTCCGTGAGGCGGCCCGCCATCAGTACGTCGTCGCCGGT
The DNA here is from genome assembly GCA_003140175.1 of Actinomycetota bacterium. Lineage (GTDB taxonomy): Bacteria > Actinomycetota > Acidimicrobiia > IMCC26256 > PALSA-555 > PALSA-555. The sequence goes on along the minus strand of PLJD01000070.1, from coordinate 193,433 downwards.
GCCTTCCAGCGGCACAGCGACATGTGCGTCTCAAACGGCGTCCTTCGGACCAGCCGGTTGCTCGCATCCGGAAGGGACACACGCTGGGCGCTCGGAGACGACCGCCGTGTGGTCCCCATCGCGGGCGGGCAACTCTACACGATGAGTATGGGAGCCCCGCGTCATGTGCTCGTCGAGGTGAACGGCTTCGACGAGCTCTGCGACGGGATCGGCGGGGAGGACTACCAGGTGGGCATCCGTCTCGAGCTGGCCGGTCACCTGGTCTTCTACAGCCGAACGATGATGACGGTGGAGAGCGAGGATCACCAAGCCGAAGACCCGGTCCAGCTCGAGCGTGTCGACCCGGTGCTCGATGAGGCCCGCTACCACGATCGGCTCGCGACCCTCGGAGTGAGTTGCCGCCCGACAGCAGGTCAGCGCTGCGACGCCTCACACATGGTGCTCGACCTCGTCCACGGGCTCGGAGCCTCGAGGGCGGTCGGGAACCATTACGACCTCGCGGCGCTGAAGCCCGCGGACCTGCCATCCACGTCCCAGGGCCTGCCGACGACGTTCTGGTTCGACGGCCGTCGACTGGCCGAGCTGTAACGGATCCTAACGGCGCCTTCAAACGGATCGTGGCCTCCGCGGCCGCCGCGACTCGCGGTCTGCGAGACCGCGAGTCAGGCCCCAAGCCGCATGATCGTTAGCCGGGGCTCCCGCCCATACTTGCTGCCGGTCCAGCTCGAGCGTCACACGCCCGGCGTACGGTTTGGATCGTGCCGCGACTGAGCGAGTTCTACGGCATCATCTACATGTACTGGTCCGACCATCGGCCGCCACACTTCCACGCGATCTACGCAGGTGACGAAGCGCAGATCAGGTTGCCGGAAGCCTGCCTCGGACCGCCAATCGACTCATCCAGCAATGGACTACGGCCCATCGGGACGAGCTCTTGGACGATTGGGATCGTGCTGAGGCCAAGAAGACGCTCGTCCCGATCGAGCCCCTCCAGTAGCCTGCCATCATGGAATCCTTGGCCCGAGTCGTTGATGTCGAGTCCCTGGGGGACTATCGCCTTCGGCTCAGGTTCTCTGATGGTCTTGTGAGGGAACTGGACTTCGCTGGCGTTCTCGAAGGCAAGATTTTCGAGCCGCTGAAGAACCCGACGACGTTTTCCGAGGTCTCGCTCGACGAGACCGCTGGGACGATCGTATGGCCCAACGGTGTCGACCTTGACCCGGATGTTCTCCACGGGGACTACGAACCCGCCAATGGACGGTCGGCGCGCGTCTTGAGCGAATACAGACTGCGCGCGACTGGGTAGGCGCACAGACCGACCGCTCTTCTCTAGCTGGGTCGAGTCAGTCGAGGCTCAGACGGAACTTGTTTAGCTCCGATTTGTCGCCAATCTGTGATCGCCCGGTGCCCCCCGAGTGACTCGCGGTTCCCACGATCGCGAGTCGTACCCGCTGCGTATGGCGTCTTAGCGAGTCCGCAGGTTAGCAGCGCTGGTATCTAGATGAGCTGAGAGAGCGAAGGTCAGAGGTAGTCCTTCCGGGCTGCTTCGCACGAGCAGAAAAGTGGCTCCGCGGTAGATCCGCGACAGGACGTGTGGCACGATCCGCGGTGTCCACGCAGCACACGGCCCGAGGAGCGACCGATGAAGGCAGCACGACTCGAGGAGGGGGACCTCTTTATCCGCGACGTGCCGACACCCGAGCTCGAGGTCGATCACGCGCTCGTGCGGATCGCGGCGGTGGGCGTTTGCCATTCCGACCTCCACATCCGCAAGGGCGATTGGGCCGGCGTGGGCGGATCGGGCCTGCTTGGCCACGAGGGGATCGGGGTTGTCGAGGCCCTCGGTCCTGGCGCGGAACGCTGCGTGAGCGTGGGCGACCGTGTCATCCTTGGCCTCGGCGGTACGGGCGGCGGCTACTGGTGCGGAGCGTGCGAGTACTGCCTGTCGGGCCACCCGCGGCACTGCTCCCAGTCGAAGGGTGTGATGGGGTTGTTCGCCGAGGAGTTTTCGGCCTACGCGCCTGGGCTCGTGAAGATCCCCGACAGCCTCGCCGATGAGGAGGCGCCGCTTGCGTGCGGTGGTCTCACCGCCTATGGCGCGGTGAAGAAGCTGATGGACCACAAGGTGCGCCCGGGCCGCTGGGTCGCGGTGATCGGTGCGGCCGGCGGGCTCGGGCACTACGCGGTGCAGCTCGCGCAGACGTTCGGATACCGCGTGGTGGGTGTCGACGTCGGCGAGGAGCGACTCAAGTTCGTCCGGTCACTCGGTGCTGAGATGGCGGTGAGCGCCGACGAGGCGATCGACGTCATCACGCGCGAACTCGGTGGCGTTGACGCCAGCCTCGTGTTCGCCGCCAAGATGGCCGGCTTCGATCTCGGCTTCAAGCTACTGCGCCCGCGCGGCTTGTTTGTCGCTGTCGGTATCCCCGCGACGAGTGAGGGCAACCTGCAGTTCAACCCGTTTGAGTTGTTCTTCCGCGACGCGACGATCATCTACTCGGCGGTCGGCACCGTACAGGACATGCGGGAACTCGTCGATCTCGCGGCCGCGGGCAAGGTGAGGAGCCACGTGTCGCGCACCGGTTCTCTCTCCGAGCTCGACGACATCTTTGAGGAGTTGCAGGCCGGCAAGTACCTGGGCCGTGCGGTCATAACCGACCTCGGGAACTGACGCCAGCGGACTTGAGCAGCGCGGGCTTGCGCGGCCGGTCCACACCGACCCCGTGACTCGCGGTTCCCACGATCGCGGGTCGCGCCTCCCGGTGCATAAGCGTCTTAGCGAGTCCGCTGGGTTAGAAGGGCTCGGATCTCGTCCGCCAGACGCTCACCTCGGGCCGCCGCGACGAGTAGATCACCGAGACGGTGATCATCCGGCGGGATCACTTGGTCGGGGTCGTGGTCGGTGTTCTCGGCGATGAACCAACGGGCCAGCAGGAAGGCCGTCCGCTTATTCCCCTCGTAGAAGCCTTGCGCGGACGTGATCTCATAGGCGAGCGAAGCCGCCGCCTCGATCGGGTCCGTGTGGGTTTGGGCTCGCAGAAGGGCTTGCTCAACGCGGTCGAGATCGTCATCGTCCGCAGTCGGCGAGATCTCACCGGCTCCCGCACTGCCTCGTTACAGGCGATCGCCTCTTCGAGGGTCGGGAACCTCACCGGTCCCTGAGATAGCTGAGCAACTCTCGACAGTGCTCAATGTCGGCCTCGATCGTGGCGCGAAAGGCAGGATCAGCGGCCGCGAGGTGCGGTCGACGAATCGGATCCACGACGGGAGGAGCTGCGCTCACCATGCGCACAGCGTACCCGTCTGTCGCTCGCACCCGAAGCTCCCCAGCCGAGGTCCCCGACACCTCGGAATTGGCATGACTCGCGGTTCCATAAACCGCGAGTCAAATGAGTGGTCGAGAGCAAAAGCGGCTAGCTGCTCGCTCCAGTAGCGGCAGACTGGGTATGTGTCGACCCCCGACTTCTTCTCGCCCGACGTAGCGAAACTTCGCTGGGCCCAGGCGAAGGTTCTAATCAGTCGAGGGATCGCAGCCAAGGCCGCCGAGGAAGTCCGTGAACGGAAGCAGCAGACCAGGGGGTTTCAACTTGGCTCCGAGCTGATCCCACTCATCGTTGTGTCGGAGTCCGAGACGATCGTGCAGTACTACATCGGGCTCCGGTATCCGAGTGACTCGTCGACTCTCCACACGGCCCTAAGCCACATGGCGACGGTGGATCGTGAGGCTGCGGGAGCGACCCGCAGCCTCAGCGCGAACTATTCAGACGAGGATCTGCAAGTAGTTCAGGAAATGGCTGATCAGCTGTCAGCGCATCTGGATCCGCACGGACTTGAATCTGATCGCTGAACTGCCCCGAACCCAATTCCGCATCGATCTTAACTAAGACGTCAATGAACTGTGCGCGCGCGCTCGACGCGAACGGGTTGCTCCGCTGGCTCGTATCGAACATGTCCTCGGAGTGATGCTGCTCGATCGCGGCAATGCTCGCCAGCCTCTCGAACGAGGGCAGCGAAAGAACATCTTTGTGGGGCAAGTCAAGGATGTCGAGATCCATAAGCGCTCGAGCGATGAAGAATGGGAGCGCTTGCATGTAGGCCATAACACGGTCGTGTTCCTCGCTGCTGAGCTCAAGGACTCTGAGTTTGAACGTCCTCTTCAAAAACCTCGTGAAAGCGGCAGCCTTTTCCCCTCGACTGTGTGTAACCACGAGACGCTGGTCCGCCTGCATCCGCTTCATTGATGGCGGGCCAAATAGGGGATGCGTTGCTAAGAGGTTTGGGTGTCCCTCAAGGATGTCTTTCAGAAGCGCTGTAGATCGAGCCTTGGTCGAAACGACGTCCATTACGACGCTCGAGCTGGGTAGCAGGTCTCGGATCCCCTTCAGGGCATCTTCCAACGCAACAAAGGGGACCGCGACAATCACAGCATCGCACGAGGCGACTTCGTCGAGTGAGCGCGCACGGATGCCGTTCGCGCGCTTTGGAAGCTTCGCCGGATCGATGTCGGTGACGAATACCTGGCCGTGCCGGGAGAACGAGCGCGCCATGAATTGACCGAAGTGGCCGTAACCCACGACGCCGAACGAGCGGAACTGCTGGCGAGTAATGATCGAATCGTAGCGATTGATTGGTCCTGCTGCCAACCAAGCGTTCGGCGCAAGGAGGAAGCGAATGTTGACGGCAAGCCCGCAGAGATCGACCGAGCAGTGACGACGCGCTCTGGACTGCCAATGCTTGTTCGGGCTGTCCACGCTCGCAACTCGTGCCGAACCGGCGCCGACCGGGTAGCCCGGGCGGACTCGTACGTCGACGCGGCTCACCTCTTTTTACACCAGACGCTCGGTCACGGTGTGGCGCAATTTTCTCCTCGTGCATCGAACCTCGACCGGCCCGCTTCTCAGAGCCAGTTCCGGGCGTACTCGGCACACGTATACGGGGTCCCCTCGGGCTCGTTGCCGGCTGGACCCCAGATCCGACCAGCGGACCGGCTCATCAGGCGTCGTCGACTCGCGGTTCCGTAGATCGCGAGTCAGCCACCGGCTTGCGCCCGATCCAAGCGATCAGGGTCACGACCATTCAGGCTGGCCAGCGAGACCGAGGGTCGGTTCGCAGACCGCGGCCTAACGAAGCCCGACACTCGGATTCGCCCCGAGTAGGCGGCATGCAGAGGGGCGTGAATCCCAAGACATCGGTCTTGCGCGTCCGCCCAATGCCAACGCTGACGACAGTGAGCCCTGGAACGCCTCTACCACTGGGGCGGGTCTTAGTACAGAGCCTGGATTACTTCCGGTTCGTTGAGAGCTTCTCAAGAAACGAACGATCGTGCTCCCCTAACACTTTCGCAGGAGGAAGCCCTTCAGCGGACGGGAATACCACTGCGGCTGCCGAAAGCAGGGAAACGGCATGGTCGTCTGACCGCGTGTCGTCGACCGGCTCCTCAAGCCGTTGACGACCGTTCGAATCCTCTGAGCGGGGAGCGCCGGGGTCCTCAACGGGATCCGAGCGAACGGGGGTGCGGGTAGAACCGTCAGGCACGTTCAACTCTCTTCCCTTCATCGCAATAGTCTCACATCGAGATACGACACTGATCATCGCCTGTGATTGTCCGGGTCCGCGGGATCAGATTGGTCGAATCCGCCAGCTTTCTAGTTAATTTTGGCCTATTTGCTCCATTTCATCCATTTGCTGAGAATGGAGGCCCCAGCCAGTTCCATGCCCGCTTCAGCGCCCCTTTGACAGGTATCCGCCTGCCCCGATAGCCGCGGTACAGGACCAATTCCAGCCCGACTGCTACCACGGCAAAGGCCCTCCAGGACCAGAACAGTGCATTTCCATGTGGTCCGAAGAACAGAAACCATCCCCCTACGAAGGGCAGCAGCGCCTGAAGGATCACAACACTCCGAGCGCCGAGCAATAGCCGACCCGTCAGGGCGTGCTCGCCCACCGTGCCCAACAAGAACGCGATGAGCCCAAGCACGGGCAGGAAGAGGGCAGCGGCAGTCGCGGTCCCGCCGGTAAGTTCCCCCAGCCCGGCGTTCGCGGCGGTCGTTGCAGCCTTGCCATGTAGCGCAGTCCCAGGCAAACGCAACGCAGTTGCCACGAGCAGTAGCGCGATGACAAACCCAAATCCGAGCGAGGTCTGGAACCAGCCTGGACGCGCCGCGTGAAGCGCTGCTGCAGCTACGGGCTGTCTCACCTCACGCCCGTCTATGGCGGCATGGAGGTGAATCTCCGGAACCCCACCCCGACGGCCAGGGCGCTCGAAGGCAAACGAAACAGCTGGTCGAAGCGCTGCATCGCCAAGGCTGCCTTCAGTGATCGACGAACCGTCCGGCACGGTTAACTCGAAGTGATAACTGTCCGCCTCCTTGATCCCAGGGATCGAGAGCCGAAAGACCAATGGGTCCCAAGCAAAGCGCTGTCGAAGTGTGAGTTGCGTCGCCTCCGGATCGAACGGCTGGTCATACGCGAATTTCAGGATCCGTCGTTCACCCGTGTGAGCGGGCAGAAGAGCGACCAACACGAAGTTCTCAGCAAGCACGTTGAGCCAAGGTTCGAGGCGCGCTCCGATAAAGGCAAGAGCGGAATCGGCGGAGGCCGCAGCGGCGCTTCCGATGACGCTCTGAGCCGCGGCAGAAGCCGCGCTCGGATCGGCCGACACGATCGTTTCGATATCGTCGATTGTGCGCTCCGACAGACTGGAGCCCGAGATCTGCTCCGCGGGGGTCCTGATTGCCTGGACCGTGACAGCGGTGTTTTGCGGCGTCGTTAGCACGGGCACTGGTCGGTTCATCTCATCTCGAAGGTCGAAGCCCGCCAGCGGTCCCTTCTTAAGGAGTGCGAGTGGTAACAACCGAAGCGGTGGCGCTGCGGCATTTCCATACCATGTCACGCTGGGGGTCTGCGCAAGGATCGTGCAATCGACACTGACTCGGCGTCGAATCGTCTGGCCCGATTTGAACGACACGGCCTCTACTCGCCGGTGTACCCACGGGCGATAGTCATCCAACAGAAGGAAGATGCCCGAACCAACAGCAACCGACTTGAGTTGAGCCGCGACAGCCGGATCCAACTCCGTGGGTGTCATCGAGACTGACCGCTCACGCCGCTTCACTCAGCATCTGGCGCCCTCACCCGATCCAAGGCTGATACTACAGACGCAGCGCAACACGTGCTGGCGATGAAGCGGCAAAGGAGAGCGGTCAGCATGCAAGGCACAGCGGGCAGTCTTCGGTCTCTGTCCTTTCAGCCATTGGGCCTTGCCGCCGGGCAGTCTGGCGGGTACCGCCCGCAGGCGAAACATCCGGAGCTACGGACGTCCGGCGGATAGCGTATCCCCAGCCCGGCGCGGCAATCCCCAGAGGGAAACCCGACGACTTGAAGCCGCGGGCCAGTGACCTGCGGCCGTCGAACTCGTGGGCTCGGATCGAGTGTCTGCCGACTCGCGGTCTGCTAGACCGCGAGTCAACTGCCAATCCGGCGGGGGAACCGGCCACTACCGTGGTGGCCGGTGTCGATCACCCGGCGAGAGTTCCTTGCGACCTCGGGTCGCGTGGTGGGTGCCGCAGGGCTCGCGTCGCAGCTGGGATGGCTGAGCGCCTGCACCACGGGCGCCGGACCGAACTGGGACGCGCTCGCCCGCGCGTTGCGGGGGCGCCTGATCCGCTCCGGGAACCCGGGCTATGAGGACGCCGCGCTTCCCCAGAACCTGCGGTACGCGGCGCGCCGACCGGCCGGTATCGCCCGGTGTGCCGACACCCCCGACGTTCGCACTGCGATCCGGTGGGCGCGCGATAACCACGTACCCCTGGTCGCCCGGGGTGGCGGTCACAGTTATGGGGGCTACTCGACGACCCCCGGTCTCCTCATAGACCTCAACGGGATGACCAGCGTCACCGCGGACCCGATCGCCGGCACCGCCCGTGTCGTCGGCGCGGCGCGTAACCGGGACCTCGCCGCTGCCCTCCAACCCCTCGAAGTCACCGTGTCGGCCGGGCGCTGCCCCGGCGTAGGCGTCGGCGGCCTCACCCTCGGCGGCGGCTTCGGCTTCAGCGCCCGTCAGCTGGGCCTTGCCACCGATGCCCTCACCGAGACCGAGCTGGTAACCGCGGCCGGCGACGTCCTGACCTGCAACCAGGCCGAAAACCCGGACCTGTTCTGGGCCTGCCGGGGCGGCGGAGGCGGCAGCTTCGGGATCAACACGTCCTTCACCTTCCGGACGACGCCGATCGGCGAGGTCTCCATCTACCGCTGCACCTGGAACAGCGTCGACCCCGCACTCTTGCTCGACGCTTTCCAGCGTGTCCTCGCCGTCGCACCCGACGCGTTCTCGATGCGACTCGGGTTCGACGCCCCCGCCAACCCGCGGGCGGCGGTCAAGCTGGAGGCCATCGGGCAGTACTTCGGTCCCAGCACCCAGCTCGCGGACCTGCTCGCGCCCGTCTTCGCGACCGCGGCACCGACCACCCGCGAGGTGCACGACGTCACCTATTGGGAGGGAAAAGATCTCCTCGCCGACAACGAAGGGCCGTCGGAGTTCACCGAGCGGTCGCTCTTCGTCCCCGGTTTGATCGGTTCCGATGGGCTCGGGGTGTTCTCCGACCTGCTGCGCCGCCGTCCGGCCACGGTCGGTCCCTCCAGCGGTTCGGTCAAGGTGTTCAGCTGGGGAGGCGCGATCGGGCGCGTCGCGCCCTCAGCGACGGCGTTCGTCCATCGCCAGGCCCTGGCCCTGCTCTCGGTCGGGACGAGCTGGGCCTCCGACGAGGAGCCCAGCGGTGTCCGGCGACTCCTCGCCTGGGTCGACCAGTTCTGGGAGGCCATGCGCCCGCACACGTCGAACGCGTCGTACCAGAACTTCATCGACCCCGCCCTCACCGACTGGGAGCGCGCCTACTACGGCGCCAACCTTGAGCGCCTCGTCGCCATCAAGCGTCACGTCGACCCCGACAACGTCTTCCATTTCGCGCAGAGCATCCCGACGCGCCTGACCTGACCGAGCACCGGCCGGATCGCCCCAGCGTGTGACTCGCCGTTCCGTAGATCGCGAGTCGATGCAGCCGCAGCTCCGTGTGTACTCCGAGTCGTCGTGCGCTCGGTCCCTCAGACCTAGCCCGTGGCGAACCAGCCATCCGATCGTCCAAATCGGCGATACAGACTTCCGGGACGTGACGACACCGGCCACGGCCAGGCAAGTGTTAATCGAACTGATGCGCTTGACGACATCCGATAACTAGCTTGAGCGGAGCCGCGGCCGCCGGGCTGCCAAACACTGCTAGCCGCATACAGCGATCAAGGCCCTTTTTGGCCCTATGGGCGACCGGTCCGCGGCCCCATGGTTGGGCCGAGCTCGAGGCGCCGGGTCAGTTGCCGAAATCCCAACCAACGCCGTCGTGGTAGCGGGCGAGGATGTTCTTCGCGATGAGGATCTTGTGGACCTCGTCGGGGCCGTCGGCGAGGCGGAGCGTGCGAGCCCCCTGGTACATGGCAGCCAGGGGCAGGTCGTCCGACACTCCGGCGCCGCCCCACACCTGGATGGCCCGGTCGACGACGCGGTGGTACGCGGCAGGCACGAACACCTTGATGGCAGAGATGTCGGTGCGCGCGTCGCTGCTGGCGGCCATCACCTCCGCGCAGTGGATCGTCATCAGCCGCGCCGCCTGGATGTCGATGTAGGAATCCGCGATGAAGCCCTGGATGAACTGCTTCGTCTCGAGTAGCCCACCATGCACCTCGCGGCTCATCGACCTTTCCACCATCAGGTCAAACGCGCGGCACATCTGTCCGATGGAGTTCATGCAGTGGTAAACGCGCCCCGCGCCGAGCCGATCTTGAGCAGCCTGGTGACCGCTGCCTCGGCTGCCGAGTTGGTTCTCCGTCGGGACGCGCACGTCGTCGTAAATGATCTCGCAATGGTCGGAGTCCTGACCCCACACTTTGATGCCCCGGACGATGTTCACGCCTGGCGTGTCGCGCGGGACGATGATCTGGGTCATGCGCGAGTTGCGATCGCCTGCACCATCACCCTCCTCGGTGCGGCACATCACGATGAAGAAATCTGCCCGTTTGCCGTTCGACGTGAACCATTTGTGGCCGTTGATCACCCACTCGTCACCGTCACGCCGCGCCGTCGTTTGCAACGAGCGAGGATCCGAGCCGGCCGCGTCGGGCTCGGTCATCGAGAACCCCGACTCGAGCTTCCCCTCGATGGACGGGATCAGCCACTTCTGCTTCTGCTCCTCGGTGCCGTACTTCACAAGGATCGACTGGTTCCCCGAGTTGGGCGCGACCACGCCGAACAGCGATGCGGCACCGACCGCGTAGGCGAGTACCTCATTCATGTACGCGTGCTCGAGGAAGTCGAGGCCGGCCCCGCCGTACTCGGTGGGGAGGTGCGGCGCCCACAACCCCGCCTGTCTCACCCGCCCCTTGATGTGCTCCCGCAAGTGGCGCGACTCCTCGCGGTCAGCCTCGGTGAAATGCTGTCCCGACCGCCACCCCCACAACATGTTCTCGTTGGGGAGGATCTCGTCGTTGACGATCCGAGCGGTGAGTTGACGGATCTCGTTGATCCGGTCTGAAACAGTGGGAATGGGCTCGACATTCATCCGCATGGGCGACTCCTTGGCTCATCGAACACCGCAGGTGAACGGCCAGACCTACCCGAGAACCTAGTGCCGTGACTCGGCCATCTGGTCGGCGCTGTGGGCGACCTCGATTCCGTGGTGTTGGTCGGGGCCGTGTAGGTGCCCGACTCGCGATCCACCGAACCGCGAGTTACCCAGCACAGGCGCCCTCCCGCGCCGAACCTGGTTAGCGGATCCCGTCTCGGGCTACGCGCCACCCGACATGGCTCCCACGACGAAGAAGGGCTCGACGCCGTTGACGACCGCGTCGGGGAGGGGCAAGTCCGGCGGTTCGTGCGAGAGGTCCTCCTCGCAGGCGAAGTAGCGAACGAACTGCCGACGCTCCTGGGTCGTGTGATCACGGATCGCTCCGCGCAGCACCGGATAACGGGCCTCGAGCGCATCCAGCACTGATCTCTGGGTGGCCACTCCGTCGACCTCGACGTCAACCATGCCGGCAACGCCGGCAAGGGTCCGCAGATGGGCTGGGAGGGCGACACGGATCATGAGAGCGTCTGGGCCTCGACCGACAGTACGGCCGGAAGGTCACGGGCGATTGGCTCCCACGTATCCCCGGCGTCGGCGGACGAATACACCTGCCCCCCGGTGGTACCGAAGTAGATGCCGCAAGGGTCGAGCGTGTCGATAGCGGTTGCGTCGCGCAGGACGTTCACATAGCAGTGGCTCTGCGGGAGGCCGCGGGTGAGCGGCTCCCAGTCGTTGCCGCCGACCGTGGAGCGGTACACGCGCAGCTTCCCCTCCGGCGGGTAGTGCTCCGAGTCGCTCGTGATCGGGATCACGTACACGGTGTCTGGCTCATGGGCGTGTACCTCGATCGGGAATCCGAAATCGCTGGGCAGGTCGCCGCTCACCTCGTACCAACTCGCACCGGAGTCGTCGCTGCGCATCACGTCCNNAGTGCTTCTGCATGAACAGCACGTGCGGACGCGCCGCGTGCAGAGTGATCCGGTGCACGCAGTGGCCGACCTCCGCGTCCGGACCCGGGATCTGATCGGAATGGAGCCCGTGGTTCGCCGGTGTCCATGTGGCGCCGCCGTCGTCGCTACGGAAAACGCCCGCGGCAGAGATGGCCACGAACAGTCGGTTGGGCTCGCTCGGATCCTCGAGGACCGTGTGACAGCACATTCCGCCGGCGCCGGGCTGCCAAGCCGGGCCGGAGCTGTGCCCACGCAGGCCCGGGAGCTCCTCCCAGTTCAGCCCGCCGTCGATCGAGCGAAACAACGCCGCGTCTTCGACCCCCGCGTACACGGTGTCGAGGTCAGTCAAGGATGGCTCGAGGTGCCAGACCCGCGCGAACTCCCATGGATGAGGGGTGCCGTCGTACCACTGGTGAGTGCCGGTCGTCCCCTCGTACCGGAACTCATTGCCGACGGGCGCCCAGCTTCTTCCGCCGTCGTTCGATCGTTGGATCAGCTGTCCGAACCAGCCGGTCGACTGCGACGCGTACAACCGGTCGGGGTCAACAGGCGAGCCCTTGACGTGGTAAAGCTCCCAGCCTCCGAAGTGGGGACCCTCGATGCTCCACTCCTCACGGCGACCATCGGACGTCAGGATGAACGCACCTTTGCGCGTTCCGACGAGTACTCGCATCCGGCTCATCCCAAGCGCCTCTCATTCCTACCGACCGCGGGGGACGCGACCTCGGCGCAGGTTACGCCTCACGATGCTCGGAAGACACGGGGTCTACCAATTGAATTCGGGAGGCGAGAAACCGAGCTCCTGGCTCATTGCCTCCCGGCAGCGAGTCGCGATCCACCGAACCGCGAGTCCCGCCACGGGCGGAGGGGTTCTGGAGGTCTGGCCTGGTCTTGCGGGCCATGGAAGGATCATCCGTCGATGACGACTGACCCATTCGACGCTTCGGCGGGCGTGCCTTATGAGCTCCTTGCCAGCTTGCGCAGTACGTGTCCGGTCTCACGGACTGAATCGGGCGCCTATTTCCTGGCTGGTCACGATGATGTGCTCGCGGCCACGAAGGACATCGACGTATTCCAGGCGAGCTTCCGTGCGGCGGGAGTGGTGGTACCGCCCGAGGAGCAACTCATCAATGAGATCCCTGAACCACGCCACGGCAAGATTCGCCGGATAATCAACGCGGCGATCGCGCAGCATCGCATCGGCCGAGTAGAGCCGTTCGCCCGCCAGCTGTGCAGCGAGCTGCTCGACCGACTCATGGCGCGCGGCGGTGGCGATATTGTCGCCGACTACGTGACACCGATCCCGGCGACGGTGATCGCGCATCTCCTCGGCGTCGAACCCGCGGATCGCGCCCGCTTCGCCGAGTGGTCCGACCTCGTGGTGCAGTCCGCCTACGCGACCAAGAACCGCAGAGAGGACGGGCCCGAAGGCGAGGGCTTGGCTGGGGTCGCGCCCGACTTCGCGGCCTACCTCGACACGATGATCGCCGAGCGGAAGAACTCAGTCGATCCACCGGACGACTTCGTCACGAGACTCATCCACACCAGTGTGGATGGCGAGTGTCTCACCGACCTCGAGATGCGCACACAACTCGCCTTCTTGCTGATGTCTGGCAATGAGACAACACGGCACTTGATCGCCAACTTGCTCGAGACGGTGTGCAGTGACGCAGCCCTGTTCGCGCGGTTGCACGCGGAGCGGGACCTAGTGCCCACTCTCGTCGAGGAGTCGCTGCGCCACGACTCGCCGATTCATGTGCTGTTGCGCGACTGCCTCAAGGACACCACGGTCGACGGAGTCGCGATCCCAGCCGGCGTCAAAGTCGGATTCGGCATCGCGTCGGCCAACCGCGATGAGCGCATCTACAGCGATCCCGACGAGTTTCGGCTCGACCGCGAAAATGCGAGAGATCACGTCGCCTTCGGTGGCGGTCCGCATGTCTGCCCTGGCGCCTCCCTTGCGAGACTCGAGGGTCGAATCGCGCTTGAGGTGTTCCTAGAACGCGTCGACCGACCACTCATCGATGAGTCGTACCGACGCGAGCCCGTTCCGGTGTTTTGGGCTAACGGACCCCGGAGACTGCCTGTGAGGCTGACCGGTCCCCGTCGCTAGAGCGGACGTGGGCTTCGGGAAGACCGCGATCGGCTCCGTCAACTCTCCAGAGAGGCGCACTCGGAGGAATAACGAAATGGCTCGCTACACCACGTGGACTCCCGAGGAGGATGCGATTCTGATCGCCACCGCGGGTCAGGGCATTGAGACAACCAACGAAGGTCAAGTAGAGGCCGGCTTCGCTGAACGCACGAAGAACCAGATCACCGGAAGGAGGGCGTATCTGAAGAAGACCAAGAAAGCCGACACCGTGGCTGGGCTGCTCGAAAGGCGGGACCCCGCTCTGGCCTACTACCTCGCCGCGCGCACGGCCTATGAGGACGTCGTCCGCGAACTAGACGAGAAACTGGCTGCGGCCCGAGAAGTTACGCAACGAGAATTGGGGGGGAGCTCCTGGCCGATTGGGATCGTGCTCAAGCAAACCAAACCCTCCGGCCAATCGAACCCCTCCAGTAGTCTGGCGGCATGAGGTCCCTCGCCCGAGTCGTGGATGTGGAGTCACTAGGGGACTACCGACTTCGCGTGACCTTCTCTGACGGCCTTGTGAGGGAACTCGATTTCGAGGCGTCCTCGAGGGCGAGGTCTTTGAGCCGTTGAAGACCCCGAGCACGTTTTCCGACGTGTCCGTCGACGGCGTTGCCGGGACCATCGTCTGGCCGAATAGCGTCGATCTAGACCCGGATGTTCTTCACGGGGACTGGGAGCCAGCTAACGGGCGAGCGCCACGGGTGTTGAACGAGTACAGGCTCCGCGCGACCGGTTAGAGGCCGCCTCGAACCGCCCAACCAGGGACTCGCGGTTCCATAGATCGCCAGTCCTCATATCGACGGGGCACTCGTCCCGCTCGTTGTGCCCACATCGCCCTGACGGGCCTCGAGACCGCCTCGGGTCTACTACCGCCAGTCGTCGATGAGGTAAACGCCCGGCCGGTTGTATCCGGGACCGTTAGGTCGCGTCATGATGACGCCTTGCATTTCGGTACGGAACCCGCGCTGCAGCATCTGAACATACGCCTCGTGTCGGGCGGTGTTGACACCGGCGACTAGGACGGACGCCCCATGCTGGACCGCGAGGTCCTCGCAAGCGTCGAGCAATCGGCCAAAGGTGTCGGGTGCCGCGAGCCCCGGTCGGACTGCTCCGGCCTTGACATAGCAGCTGTCGCTGCCAGCCTCGCTCCCCGGCCCGATGTGACAGACGGCGAAGCCATCGAGGCGGTCGCCGTCGGCGAGGAGTACGACTTCGCCGAGGTGCTGCTTCGCCACAGCAAGGATCTCCCGCCGCATGTCGAGCCCGTCGTAGATCGCGCTCGTCACTTCGGCGCAGGCCTTCACGACACTGTCGAGGTCGGGCACCTCAGTCAACTTCGACCACCCCGGTATTCCCGATCTCGCGACTGGCCGAGCGAATATTCCAGTGAGGTGTTGGGGCCAGAAGCCAAATTGCTGGTAGAGCCCCACGTGCTTCGCGCTGTGAGCGAAGGTGAACAGGCCAGCCAACTCGACGCCATGAGCGTCGAGCAGCGCAACAGTCGGTTCTAACAGCTGCTTGGCGATGCCTTGGTCCCACAGATCAGGGCGAACCGTCAGAGGCCCGAAAAAGCCAACGCTGCCCCAGACGGTCACAAAGTTGGAGCCCACCAGTTCGCCGTCCCGGTCGATGCCGATGGCCATCGACGGATCGGCTCGCCAGCGAGTTGCGATGCAGTCGGCGTCACCGGCGAACGACTCAGGGTCGGGCAGACCGAGAAACGTGCCGAAGGCCAGCCGAAAGATCCGATCGGCGGACGAAAGGTCAGCTTCAGTCAGGGGTCGTGGAAGGGCTGTGGATATCGTCATGGCACACCCCAACGTGAGACTCAGCTCACTCCGATGGGCCCTTGGTCTGGTCACAAGGCGGCTGTCGGGTCACGATATAGGGCTCCCACAAGGAGCTGCATTGTCGACGCGGGCGTTCTTGGGACTCCAGGGTTGTACGCCCGAGACTCCCATCCTTGCCTTGGGCTCGCGATCCATCGCGAGTCACTCGACAGCGCGTCCGCTTCTCTGAACCCGACTGGCGGTCCACCGAACCGCGAGTCGGCTGCGACAGTCAGAGTCCGATATGGGGTCCGAGCATCGCCGTGAACGTCTGGGCAGCCGAGTCCGATAGAAACCTGACGTAGCCCGCAGATCAGCCCACGGGCCCTAGTCCGCCACTATGGAAGAAATTCAGTACCAACGAACCGTCCGGATCGCTGTTGGCAGCCGTCACGCTCAGAATCCTCAATCGATTGTTGGTCCAGAACAGAAGGCTCGGCGCTGACGACGTCGACGGGGCGCATCCGTAATCACCGGCAAGTGCCTTGCTCGAGCCGACGCTATAGCCCTCTTCTTTGGGGCAGGTGTTTGCGCTGGCGTTTTCACCAATTCGAATGCTGGATTCCGCCAAGTTGAAGCTATACAACTCGTTCATGCTCTTGACATTCGCGAACTGCTGATAGGTAACCGCGTCTGGAACACCCTGGCCACTGAGAGGGCAGTTGACGGAGGCGAGAAGGTTCTTCACGTACGGCTTGAGATTCGAGGGGGGCTTCTTCTTGAATATCGCGGTGTTCCCAACACATGTACTCGTGGACGACGACAGCGCATGTTTGTTGATCAGCGTCTGCTCAGCCTTGGTGTTTTTGGCAGTGACGGACGCGCTCACGCTCGAAGCCGTTCCGCAAGCGAGGCCCAAGGCGACAACAATGGACCATCCGATCCGTGGTTTCATTTTCCCTCCAGCCGAAACTCAGGCCGGCGGATCGAGGACAGATGTCTACTCATCTCGCATGATGATAGATGGGTGCGCGTGGGGCCCCAGGACGACTGGATGCCGCGGGGAGGCCTCTTTCGGGCGGTGACCATTGAGAGTACGGGCGGGCAGAGGTCGGGGCAGCCGGCGCTGACGCGGGGGCTACTCGACTGCCGGGCGCGACTCGCGATCTATCAGATCGCGAGTCACGACCGCCTCCCGCCGACCCCTCCGGCGGCGGGGACCCAAGTCGTCAGCGCTGACGCTTGGCTCAGCCGCTACGAGCCGGGGAGCTCCGGTGCGTGACAGACCGCTTCGACGTTGTTGCCATCGGGATCACGCACGAACGCTCCGTGGTAGTTCGGGTGGTATTCGGTTCAAATGCGCGGCTGATGAAGCACTTCTGCTCCTGCTGGCACGGCCGCGTCGAAGAACGCCCTGACTGCCGCCCAGTCCGTGGCGTCGAAGGCGATGTGCACCTCTCGGTTCGCACCGTCACTGGCCAGGGGACCGATCCAGAACGAGGGCATACCGCCCACGCCGTAGCCGATCGCGCCGCCGAATCCGTGATTGGGGCTCCACCCAATGGAGCAAGCACGGCGTCGTAGAAGGCGGCGCTCTTGCCAGGGTTTTGGCATTGAGTGGACAGATGGTTCAGCACATGGCGATCGCACGGCGGTCCGAGATCGGCGCCACCGTGGGAGGACACCCGATTCGGCCTCTAGCCCTCTTCCCCCGCGGGGCGTACCGTCCAGAGCAGGGGTGATGGCAATGGTCGAGCAGCCGGCAACCTACATGGAGGAGAGCGACGCCTTCAGCTGGCACATGGAGCGTGACCCGCTGTTGCGGTCCACGGTGGTCATCGTGCTCGTCTTCGATCGTTCTCCCGACTTCGCCCTCCTGCGTGACAAAGTCGAGCGGGCCAGCCGCAGCATCCCCGGCCTGCGACACAAGGTCGTCGAGACACCCTTTCGCCTCGCACCCCCCCGCTGGACGGTGGACCCGGACTTCGACCTCTCGTGGCATCTCCGCCAGATCGAGGCACCGCACCCGCGGACGTTGTCCGGCGTCCTTGACCTGGCTCGCATCATCGGCATGGCCGGGTTCGATCGGGCCCGCCCGATGTGGGAATGGACCGTGGCGGAAGGGCTCGAGGGCGGAGAAGCGGCGGTGGTCCTCAAGCTCCATCACTCGCTCACGGATGGGATTGGAGGCATGCGGCTCGCGGCGAGCCTCTTTGACCTCGACCGCGAACCCGCGGACCTCGAGGTGATGCCCGTCGCACCCGAGCCGGAGGATCTCTCACCGGTCGACCTGTTGACCGACACGCTGCAGTACAGCTGGCGGCGCCTCTCCGGCTTCGCCCGCCAGCGAACAGCCTCGACGCTTGACGACACCTGGCATGCGATTCGCCATCCCGTGGACACCGCCGGGAACGCGTTCCAGACCTTGCGGTCGGTCGCGAAGACCGTCCGCCCTGTCACCGACACGCTCTCACCACTGATGACGGAGCGCAGGCTCGGCTGGCACTACGAGGTCCTCGACGTGCCAACCGACGACCTCAAGCGCGCCGCGAACGCGGTGGGCGGTACCCTCAACGACGCGTTCCTCGGTGGGGTCACTGGAGGGCTTCGGCGTTACCACGATCGGCACGAAGCGAGTTGCAAGGACCTTCGGGTAACGCTGCCCATCAGCATCCGTCACGCCGAGGACCCTGTGGGTGGGAATCGGATCACGCTGATGCGCTTCACGATCCCCGCCGGGATCCTCGACCCGGTCGAGCGGATGCGCGCCGTCCACGAGTTGACCAGCGAAGCCCGCGCCGAACCCTCGATCCCTCACACGAATGCGATCGCCCGCGCTCTTAACCTGCTTCCATCGGGACTCGTCGGGGAGATGCTCAAGCACGTCGATTTCGTCGCCAGCAACATCCCCGGGCTCATGATGCCGCTCTATATCGGTCGGGCCCGGCTGGAGCGCTTCTACGCATTCGGTCCGACCCTCGGTGCCGCGGTGAACATCACGTTGCTCTCGTATTGCGACAGCTGCGGAATTGGCGTGAACACCGATGTCGGAGCGGTCCCCGATCCCCAGGTGCTCATGGACTGTCTGCGGGAAGGATTCGAGGAGATCCTCGACCTCGGAGGTACCCACGGCGCGGTGGTGCTCCCGACGCGAGCATTCTGACCCATGACGATCCAGTCGGGCAGCCGGTGCGCGGCGATGGCTCTGAGCTGTTCCGATCCCACCGGTCCGTGGCGCATCGGTTGCGACCTCGCCGGGACTCGGCGGTCAGTGGGTCACCGCGACGAGCAACGTCCTGTCGGTCCCCTCGCTCGACGCCAGCGAGCTCGGCACCGTGAACGCCGCTGCGTCGTACCCGACGACGTGACGCAGGCGAGCCCACGTCGCCGTGAGGACGGTGGCGATGATGCCGGCGCAATGCAGCGATTGACCCATGGTCGGCACGCGGTGGACGTTGCTGAACCCACGCCAGCCCCGTCGCGTCTCGGAGGTCGGTTGCGCCCCGCCGGGTGGTGAAAGTGCTTGTGCTCCCAAGCGTGCCTGTCGGTGATGTTCTCGTCCTTGGGGGAGCGCGGGCAAGTGATCGGCCGGAGGATGTATGAATTCGTGAGGGGGTACCGTATTCGNNGTATTCGGGGTCTCGCTTGCCCATCGGTATCTGGGGAGCCAGGTCGAAATCGTCACGACCGGGAACTTGACTCGGCGTCACGGGTCGCGGCTGCCAATGACGGGGGGAGCTCGAATGAAGAAGCGCCGGTGGGTCGCGATCGCGGCTGGGCTGGGCATCGTGCTCGGGGGGCTGAGCGCGACCAGCGTCGGGGCCCAGTCCAGCGGCGGGGGCGCCAACACGGCCACCGAGATCGGGGTCACCCCGACCACGATTCGGATCGCGGTCGTGGCCGACGTCAACGTGACGGTAGACCCGGGGCTCTTCGCCGGCTCGGTCGCGGGCGTCNNAGGGCTTCGCCAAGTACATCAACGCCCACGGGGGGATCGCGGGCCGCAAGCTCATGGTGGACTTCATCGACTCGAAGCTCTCCGCCTCCGACGCGCAGAACGCGGTCATCCAAGCGTGCAGCCAGGACTTCGCGCTCGTCGGGACCTCGGCGTTGTTCCTCGACAGCGTCGCGAACATGCAGGCCTGCAAGGACCAGGCGGGTGCGATGACGGGCATCCCGGACCTGCCAGTCGTGACCACCGAAGTGGTCCAGCAGTGCAATCCGGAGTCCTACCCGATCAACCCGCCGTCGCTCATCTGCTCGACGCAGAACGATCATCCCCAGACCTACCAGGGCAACATCGGGCGCGCCTACTACTACCAGAGCAAGTACGGGAAGAGCATCCATGGGGTGTATGTCTTCTCGTCGGATCTCCAGGCCGCTTATAACGCGCAGTTCACCAGCGGACTCGGTCAACTGCGTCAGGTCGGGATCAAGTCCGACCAGGACGTCAGCCTTCCGACAGCGGTCCTCGAGAGCGCCTACACGCCGGTCATCGAGACCATGAAGAACCACAACTCGAACTTTTTCGAGGCAGCTTCCTTGCCCTCGCTGGTGGACGCCCGCAAGGAAGCAGCATTGCAAGGGCTCACCTCGGTCAAGGTCTGGGACTGCTCGCTGCAGTGTTACTCACCGTCTCTGATCAGCGAGGGTGGCGCGGACGTCGAGGGCACCTACACCGACCTGCTGTTCCTGCCCTTCAACGAGAGCAGTTCGAACCCGATGCTGGCCAACTTCATCAAGTACACCGACAAGAGCCACGCCGACGGGTTCGCCGCGCAGGCATGGGCAGCCGCCGACCTGTTCGCCGACGCGGTCAACCGGGTCGTCAAGACCAGCGGCAACAACGCCTTGACCCGCAAGGCGCTGTTCCAGGCCCTGAACACCGAGACGAGCTTCAACGCCGGCGGCATGATCGGCACGACCAACATCGCGGGCCACAAGACCAGCCCCTGCCACGTGCTGCTGCAGGTCAAGGGCGGCAAGTTCGTTCGGGTCTCGCCGACCAAGCCCGGGACCTTCGACTGCAACCCGAAGAACTACAAGACCTACCGGCTCGACCTGCCCAGCTCCTAGCCTCGACGCCAGCCAGGACGGGACCCCACGGGACCGTCCGTGTGCCGTCCTCCCGGCCCAAGCCTTCGAGCCGCCACAACGACCAGACGACGGCCCAAGAACACTCCGCGGTTGGGCCCAATCTGTACCGGCTTCGGGTCGTCCGCGAGCTCGTCGGGGCTGGGGTTGATCGCCAAGCACGCCCTTTCGCATCTCGAGAGGTGCCGCGAGCTGCGCGAGCCGACGGAGCCGTGAGCAGGGACTCGTTTCGCCCGGCGCGCGACGGTCACGAACAACCTGCGGAGGCGGTGATACGAGTCGGTGCTCGTGAAGGCTTGGACCCTTTCGCTCCCCGATGACGCGGCGCGTCGGCCAGCGACGTCGATGGTATGGTCGCGCGGTGGTACCCGAGGGGCCGCTGCTCCAGGGCCCACCCGCTCTTCCTGGCGCCGCGGCTCGCTGGTTTGAGCTGGCGTTGCTCCTCCCTCGTGTCGTCGGCTTCGTCGGCCGGGCCAGCCGAGACGATCCCGATCGGGTGGCTCCGCCTCTGATCCGCACGCCGTTGACGGTGGCTGGTGTCGCGGTCGACGACCTCGTCTCGACCTTGCAGTACGTGCTCGCCGGAGCCGCGGCGGCCGACTTCGACATGGCCCGCATCGAGTCGGCGGCCCGGATCCTCGAAGCTTGCGGCGATCCCAAAGACCCGGCCGCGCTGTACCCCGCGCCGCCAGCCCCGCCGCCCGAGGAGACCGGTCTCACCATCCGCCGACTGGGCCACCGAGTGTTCGAGCACCTGATCTTCCCGAGCCGCTATGAGCCGCCGGCCGACCTGCCCGGGCGCGACGAATGGCTCGCCGACGAGGCCAACGCCCTCGCGCACGCCTACGTGCTCCAGCACGACGACCAGCGGCCGCGGCCGTGGGTGGTGAACATCCACGGCGCGGGTGTCGGGAACCCGATCGATCTCCAGTGGATGGGCTCGTTCGCCCTGTATCGAGACCTGGGCGTCAACGTGATCCATCCCGTGCTCCCCAAGCACGGGCCGCGCCGGCGCGACCGGAGCCTCCTGTTCCCGAGCCCTGATGGGCTCGTGAACTTCTACGCGTTCTCCCAAGCGATCTGGGACGTGCGGCGCACGATCATGTGGGTGCGGGCTCGAGGCGCGACCACGATCGGCGTGCACGGCCTGTCGCTGGGCGGATACGTCGCAGCGCTGCTCGCCGGGCTCGAGGACGGTCTCGACTGCGTCGTCGCCGGACTCCCGCCGAGCGACATCCCGAGCCTTGTCATAGGCCACGCGGCGCGCTACCGCGGCGTCGCCACCACGGCCGCCGAGGTGGAGACCGGGCCGGCCCGGCAGCTCAACCGGCTGGTGTCGCCCCTCACGTTCGCACCCCGCCTGCCACGGGACCGGCTCCACATCTACGCCGCGGTCGGCGACCGCGTCTCGACGCCAGAGCAAGCAAGCGCGCTCTGGCAGCACTGGGACGAGCCCGAGATCTGCTGGATCCAGGGGTCGCACCTCCCCTCCTCGCTTTTCGGCACTGCGAGACGCTTCGTGCGCGACTCGTTGAGGCACTGCACGGTGAGCGCCGCCTAACCTCTCGACCGGTGTCCTACAACCTCTCGGTCCTCTTCGAGTTGGTCGCGGACGCGGTCGGCGACCGCGCGGCGGTGATCGCAGGGACCAGACGCGAGTCCACCTACGCGCAGCTCGACGGGCGAGCGAACCGTCTCGCGCACTTCCTCGCCGGAGCAGGCGTGGCGGCGGGTGATCACGTGGGGCTGCTCCTCATGAACGGCACCGAGTACCTCGAGGGAATGCTCGCCGCCTTCAAGTTGCGCGCCGTGCCGGTGAACGTGAACTACCGCTACGTCTCGCGCGAGCTCGAGCAGCTCTTCACCAACGCCGATCTGGTGGCCCTCGTGGCGCACCGGCGCTTCGGACCGGCGGTCGCCGAGGTTGCGCCCCGCGTGGCGTCACTTCGTCAGCTGATCACGGTGGACGATGACAGCGGCGCGGCGGTTCCCGAGGGCTCAGCCGATTACGAAGTGGCCCTCCGCGCGGCGTCACCGGCCCGAGCCTTCGATGGCCGCAGCTCGGACGATCTCTACATCGCGTACACGGGTGGCACCACCGGGATGCCCAAAGGGGTGCTGTGGCGACACGAAGACATCTTCTTCGCGTCGATGGGGGGCGGCGACCCGACCCGCAGCGAGGGCGCGATCACTGCCCCTGAGGAGCTCGTCGAGCGCATCTTGCCGGTGGCCTCCGTGCAGCTCATCACGGTGCCGCTCATGCACGTCAGCGGCCACTGGGGGGCCTTCGCCACCCTCTACTCGGGAGGAACGGTGGTCCTTCTGGAGCCCGGGCCGTTCGATCCCGTCGCGGTGCTCGACGTCGCGGCGCATGTCGGTGCGCACGTCATCACGCTCGTCGGCGATGCGACGGTGCGACCCATCGCCGAGCTCGTGCGTGACCACCCCGGACGCTGGGACCTCTCCTCACTGTTCGTTCTCGCGTCCGGTGGGGCGCTGCTGTCCAGCACGACCAAGGACCTTGTCCACCGGGTGCTCCCGAACGTGATCCTCCTCGACGGGTACGGCAGCACGGAGACCGGCGTCGCGGCGAGCGAAGTACGCCTCCCGGGTTCCGACACGGCGCAGGGCGCACGGTTCAGCGTCGACGAGTACACGGCCGTGCTGGACGACGACCTGCACCCAGTCGAGCCAGGATCGGGCATC
Organism: Actinomycetota bacterium; assembly: GCA_003140175.1. Classification (GTDB taxonomy): domain Bacteria; phylum Actinomycetota; class Acidimicrobiia; order IMCC26256; family PALSA-555; genus PALSA-555. The sequence continues at coordinate 170,164 of PLJD01000070.1, read as the reverse complement.
GTCGGGCGTTTGGCACGCCGCGGCCACCTCCCCATCGGCTACTACAAGGACGCCGAGAAGACGGCTGCGACGTTTGTCGAGGCGGACGGCGTGCGCTGGGCCCTGCCCGGTGACCACGCGACCGTCGATGTGGACGGGACGATCGTGTTGCGGGGCCGCGGGTCGCTGTCGATCAACACCGGAGGCGAGAAGGTGTTCTCCGAGGAGGTCGAGGAGGTGCTCCTCGCCTACCCCGCGATCCGGGACGCGGTCGTCGTCGGGGCACCCGACGAGCGCTGGGGCCAACGGGTCGTCGCGGTCGTCGAGGCGCGTTCGGACGCGTCGCTCACCCTCGAGGATGTTCAGCAGCATTGCCGGCGCACGCTCGCCGGCTACAAGGTGCCCCGCGAGCTCGTGGTCGTCGATCATGTACAGCGCGCTTCTAGCGGAAAGCCCGACTACGCCTGGGCCCGCACCCGCGTCGACGCGGCTCGTCGCTGAGGCTGTCGCTGCGTCCGTGACTGCCGCGCTCCTCCTCGCGCTGGGTGTCGTGGCCGCGACGGGGGCGGTTGTCACGCTCGTCCCGGTGCGTCGCCCGGCCCTGTTCGCGCTCGGCTACTTCGCGCTCGGCTGGACCACCGGCGAGCTGACCATCGGGGTGTTCGCCCTCCAGGTCGTCGTCGGGACGATCCTGGTCGCGGTGGGCGGGGCGGGATCGCCTCCCGGTGAGGTCGGGCTCGGGCTGCTGCTCGCGTCGTGGGTCGGCCTCGCCGTCGTGCAGCGGCGCAAGCACGCGGCCGGCCCGGCCATCGAGTCGGCGCTTGTCGAGACCCTAGGTCCGGACTACCGCGACGCGATCCCGCCCGAGCGGCGAGCCGCCTTACCCGAGGGCGTCGGCCGCCGCGAGCCGCTCGGCAATCCGTTCTCGCCGCGTGACGGTCGGGTCGAGATCGTGCGTGACATCGCCTACGGCGACGACCCGGCTCACCGTCTCGACGTGTACCGGCACCGGGATCAACCGGCGGGCTGCCCGGTGCTCGTCCACGTGCCCGGCGGCGCCTGGTCGACCCAACGCAAGGAGTACGGGGGTGTGCCGCTGCTCGAGCACCTCGCGTCCCGAGGGTGGGTCGGCGTGGCCGCGAACCACCGTCGGAGCCCACGCGCCACCTTCCCCGACCATCTCGTGGACGTGAAGCGGGTCCTGGCGTGGGTGCGCCGAGGCGGACCGTCGGTCGGCGCCGACCCCGACTTCGTCGTGGTGGCCGGGCAGTCCTCCGGCGCGCACCTGGCCGCGCTCGCCGCGTTCTCGGCCTGCGATCCGCGCTACCAACCGGGGTTCGAGTCGGTCGACACCTCGGTCGTCGGGTGCGTGGCGTGTTACGGCAACTACGACTTCTGCGATCGCTTCGGCATCCGCGGCCGGTGGGCTGACATGGGTGGCTTTCTCGCGAGGTTCGTCATGAAGGTGCCCCGCGACGAGGACCCCGACCTCTGGGACGACGCGAGCCCCGTCGCGCGCGTCCGACCGGATGCGCCTCCGTTCCTCGTCGTTCATGGCACGCACGACTCGCTGCTCTGGGTCGAGGAGACGCGCCGCTTCGTCGACGTGTTGCGGGCGACGGCCGTCTCGCCCGTCACCTACGCGGAGATCCCCGGCGCGCAGCACGCGTTCGACGTCTTCTTCACGTTGCGCAGTCTGCTCGTCGTCCACGGCATGGTGCGATGGCTCGAGCAGCTGCTCGCTACGCGTCGCTGAGTGATGCCGGGGCGCCCCGAGCGGCCTGGACCAGCCGGGCGAGCGCGGGGAGAAGCCCGTCCACGAGATCCGAGAGGTCGGGTACGTGCTCGGGGCAGGCCGACCCGCCCACCGCCATGCGATCCCGGTAGCTCCAGCCGGTGAGGTTGAGCCCGAGGCCCATCGCGAGCTCGCCCACGGACACGATCTCGACGATCGGCGCGCCGTCGAACCACAACGGCTCCGGGCCGCGTACGTTCGAGACGATCACATTGAAACTCGGACGCCTCGCGAACCCGGCTGCGGTGTTCCCGAACGCGATCCAACGGCGCCAGAGCGCCTTGTAGCCCATCCACTCGTCGACCAGGGTCTCAGAGTGGCGCGCCGTCTGCGATTCACGCGCCCCCCGGGTCGCGGCGTGAATGGCCGCCAGGCGCTCGACCGGGTCCGGTACGTCGGTCGCGAGGGTCACGAACCAGGAGGTGAGCCGGTTCCCGTAGTCGTCGAGCTCGTCCTCCTTGCGGATCGAGACGGGGATGGTCGCGCTGAGTGACGTGCGCGGCAGCTCGCCGTGTCGGTCGAGATAGCTGCGGAGGGCGCCGCTGCAGACGGCGATCAGGACGTCGTTGACCGTGCACCCGAACGCGTCCCGAACCGCCTTCAGATCCTGCATCGGAAGCGACGCCCACGCGCACGTGCGGTGCATGGTGAACTTGCGGTTGAAGCGGGTCGGCGGCGAGTCGAACGCCCTGGCCGGGCCGCCCAGACCCTCGCGGCGCCGCGCCCGGCCGACCCGGGTGGCGCGCAACGACCGGTTCACTAACGCCGGCAGCTGGGCCGTGGTCGGTCCGAGCGAGCGCAGTGCGGGGAGCAAGAGGCGCCGGCGGGTCGGGTCGGGGTCGTTCGGCAGCCTCGCTTCGGGAACGACGGGGTGCTCGTCGGGACCGTGCTGGAGTACAGAGGAGAACATGCGCACGCTGGCGACGCCGTCCGCGAGCGAGTGGTGCACCTTCCAGACGAGCGCCACCCGCCCGTCGGCGAGTCCTTCGACGAGCCAGAGCTGCCACAGGGGGTGGGAGCGATCCAGCAGCCCGCCGCCGAGCAGCTGTCCGAGCGCCGTGGCGAGCTCCGCGTGTCCGCCCGGCGCTGCGACGCGCGTCGCCCGCACGTGATAGTCGATGTCGAGCTCGGGGCGGTCGAACCAGAACGGGTGGCCGAGGCCCATCGGCGGCGGGGCGAGCTGCCACCGGAACGGCGGCACGTGTGGGAGGACAGCCGCCGCCCAGGTCCGCAGACGCTCGAACGTGATGGGCTCGTGCGCGCCCGCCGGGTCGAGGATCATGCACTTGAGCGTGTGCTGGGGCTGGGTCGGCGTCTCCACCGAAACGTGGTGGTCGTCGGCGCCGGTGAGCTGGCGCATCATGGTCCTCCTCGCTCTCCGCGCGCTGTACCACGGGAGTTGGTGACGGTGCTAGGGACCTGGGTCACCTCGTGGAGCCCCAGTCGGCGAGCGCCCCAGCCCGGCGGGTTCGTCACGACAGGCCGGCCTCCGCGGCGATGAGCGCGTCGAGCGCTCGGGGGACGCCGTCGGCAAGCGCCCACAAGTCGGGGATCCCGCTGGGGTCCGCCGCGAAGCCGAATTCGAGGCCGTCCTGGTAGCTCATGACCGTCACGTTCAGACCCATCCCGAGCAGCAGCGCCGAGACCGGGATGATCGACTCGATCCGGGCGCCGCCGATGTAGAGGGGGAAGGTCGGGCCGGGAACGTTGGCGATGATCAGGTTGCTCGGGATGAGGGTCAGCGCCTCCACGCCGGCGGCGAGGAACGGCCAGACGAGCCGGATCGCGACCGGCGGCGCGCCTTCGCTGATCGCCAGAGACTTTCGCGCCTGGAGCGCGGCGGTCAGCCGTTTGGCGCGTGACGCGGCGCGGTGGATGGTCTGGAGTCGCTCGACCGGGTCTGCCACGTCCGTCGCGAGGGACACCATCATGTTCGCGACCCGGTTTCCGAGCTCGTCGTCGGCGACGTCGCGGGTCGAGACCGGGACCGCGGCGACCAAGGGCGCCTCGGGCAGTGCGTCGATGTCCTGGAGGTAGGCGCGGAGCGCGTCGGAGGTCAGGGCGAGGACCACGTCGTTGACCGTGACCCCGTGGCGAGCCTTGACCTCGCGAACCACCTCGAGCGAGACACCAGAGAACGCGAACGCGCGATCGAGCCCGATGTGGCCGTTGAACGGTGTCGACGGCGCGGGGAGGATCCCCAGCGGGGTTGGGTCGGGCTCGCGTCGAGCCGCGAAGCGCGCCAACTCGACACCCTGGCGCGTGAGCTGCCACGCGAGCCGTCCGGCGCGTACCGGCGTGCCCAGCACCCGACCGACGGCGTGGACCGCGAGGCCAACCTCGTCGGGTGGCGGCTCGGCCATCGGGGGCGGGACCGTTCGTCGCTGGTCGGGTGACGTGCCGGGCTCGAGGTCGCAGAGCGCGGCGGCAAGCCCCGCGCCGGACACCCCGTCAGCCATCGAGTGGTGCGTGCGGGTGAGCACCGCCACGCGACCCGCCGCCAGCCCCTCGAGGTACCAGACGTCCCAGAGCGGGCGAGACCGGTCGAGCCGGCGACCCATGAGCTCGCCCACGACTGCACCAAGCTCGTGGCGGCCACCCGGCGCGGGGACTGGCGCGACGTGGAAGTGCTGGTCGAGGTCGAAGCCCGGGTCGTGGACCCAGACCGGGTAGTCGAGCCCGAACGCGACCTCATGGAGGCGGCGGAGGAACGCCGGGACGCTGGCCAGACGCCTCGCGAGTAGCGCCCGTACGGCGGCGGGCCCGAAGCCGTCGACGCCGGTTGGGTCGAGCACGGTGAGGCCGCCGACGTGCATCGGCGACGTGGCTCGCTCGCTGACCAGAAAGAACGCGTCGGTCCCCGAGAGGCGGTGTACGGTCACGGCCCCATTCTCCCCTGAACCGGCCGATCCCGTGCCGGCCCGGCCCGCCTCGAGCGGCGGCGGGCACGCACTCCACGAGCGAGTGGGATCCAGCACCTCCAACATCAGTGGCATCGGTGGGGGTTCAGCGACGGCGCCCCGCTGGCCGTCCTCGCGGCGATCCGCACCGAGGGATGCTCGCCGGTTCGGAGGCCGGCGAGGCCCTCCAAACCTCGGCGCCTCGGTCGAGACGGCCCCGCGGATCGTGGGCACCGACGGCGATGGCGCATCGGAACACGATGATCGACGGGACACCGTGGCAGAGAACCGCAGGCTCCGCGGGCGGGGTCGAACGACCGGTTTGACAGGACGCGGCTCTGGGATCATCGTGCAACGGGTTTATGAAACAACAGGGGTGTCGTGGCGGCTCGGCGCCCTCCGTCCCGACCGGGTCGTCCGCCGACGCCGAGTGAGCGCGATGCGGATCCTCGTCACGGGTGGATCCGGGTTCATCGGCGCGCACAGCGCCCGTGCTCTTGCGGAGGCAGGCCACGCGCTGCGGTTCCTCGTTCGCAATCCGGAGCGTCTCGCGCGGACGGTCGGGGTACTGGCGGTCCCGTTCGACGATGTCGTGGTCGGCGATGTCACCGACGAGGGATCGGTGCGCCGCGGGTTCGAGGGCTGTGACGCCGTGCTCCACGCGGCCGGCGTTGTCGCCACGGGGCAGGCCGACGGTGGCGAGATGGCTACGACGAACGTCTGGGGGACCCGCACCGTGCTCGGGGTCGCCGCCGAGCTCGGCCTCGACCCGATCGTCCACGTGTCGAGCGGCAGCGCGCTCTACCCGACGAGCGAGCCTCGTGTCGGCCCCGACAGCCCCGTCGTCGAGGGGCTCGGCCCCTACGGCGAGTCCAAGGCTCGCAGCGAGCGCTTCGCCCGGGAACTGCAGGCCCGGGGGGCACCGGTCGTGTGCACCTATCCCGTGATGGTGCTCGGCCCGCCCGCCGGCGACCGGCACGGCGAAGCGTCGGGGGCGCTGCCGTTACTCCTGCGCCACCGCATGGTCACCGACGTTGGGCACTGGGCGTGCTCGGATGTCCGCGACCTCGCCGCGGTGCACGCCGCGCTGATGACACCCGGCGCCGGCCCACGGCGCTACACGTGTGGCGGCCACTTCCTCTCGACTGGGCAGGCGGTCGCGCTGCTCGAGGAGGCCACCGGGTACACCATCCGGCGCGTCCCAATGCCCGTGGGGGCGATGGTCGCGCTCGGCGGGTTCAGCGAGCTCGTCCACCGGGTGGCCGGTCGGGCAACCCCGTTTACGCACGACGCCATGGTGTACCTGACCCGCGCTGTTCCCTTCGACGACCGGCGCACGGTCGATGAGCTGGGCGTCACGTTCCGGGACCCGCTCGAGACGATCCGGGCTACGGTACGCGGGCTGTGCGAAACGGGGGCGATCACCCCCGCGCAGGCCGGGCGCGCGGCACCCTGAGCCGGGACCGTGTGGTGGCGAGAACTCGTCCGGGCGTCTTGACCGGGAGTCTCGCGCTCGCGCTGGTTGGAGTGAACTCACGCGCTGCGAAGGTCGCGCCGAGATGTGCATGCGCCAGCCCGGCGTCTCGCCGTAGAGGAACCGGTGAACAGGGCCGTTCGCCCTAAGCTCCCCGAGCCCGTCGCGGGAGTAGCGTCGCTGGCGCGATGGCACGTGCCCTGCGGTCGTGGCATCTTTAGCAAGTGGCGGTGTGACTCGCGATCTACCGAACCACGAGTCGCGTACCAGCTGACACTAAGCAAGCCGGAGCAGACGTAGTGCCTTAGCTCTGCTCGGAGAGAATCTGCTTTGCCTCGGTGACAAGCTCGGCGACGATTGTCGAGGCCGGTTGCTGTGACCGCACTGCGCCGACCGACTGGCCGGCGTAGAGCGCCTTAGCCTCGACGGGTCCCACAAAGTCCGACGAAGGCCAGTCCGGCGTCCAATGCTGGGCGTTGCCGAGTGCCTCGCCGGCGAACTACACCCTAAGACAATGTTCACACGAGCGCGCTAGCTCCTGACTCGCGGTTTCCCAGACCGCGAGTCGTGCGACCGCGTGTAGCGCAAGTTCCAGCAAGGTCCGAGTCTCAGGTTGGCTGGTCATTCGGGTCGCTTGGGTGCGAGGCCCGGGACCGGCGTTGGGGCTCGATCAGGATCGCGCGCTGGGCCTGATATGGGACCGGATCCAGCGCGGCGGGCCCGTCCAGCGCCAACTTCGCGAGTTCCGCAGCGCCGAGAGCTCGGCTCGTGCCGCAATGGCATCGGCTACGGCTATGTCGACCTCCGAAAGGACACGGCGCCGGTCCCACCGCAGGTGCGCGATCTCGGCTAACAGCACCGGCCGGTCGGCAACCAAGGCACTGATGTCTCTAGGGTTCTCCGTGTTCGGTGACTCAAGTTCGCTGGATGTGCATGAGCGGCCGTTGGAGCGCATGACGACGACGGCCGGTCCGCCTTCCTGGATGCCTAGCGGCGGAGACGTTTGGTCATCGACCACGGCGATGACCTCAAACGCTCGGCCCCAGTGCTCTCGTATCCACCATTCGGCAAAATAGATATGGGGCCCATGACTGTCGTAGAAGTTGTCGCCGTGGGCGTCGACATGTCGGCCGAGCTCTTCGATCGGCGGCGCGGGACTCCCGATCACGCGCTGCGCCCAGCGGGCAGGACCGGGAACAGTTGCGATGAGGAGGCCTCTTGGATTTAGCACGCGCCGCAACTCGAGGAGCCAGGAGGCCGACGTCTCGCTTAGATGCGAGAAGACTGACATCGCGTAGATCAAGTCGAAGGTGTGACCCCGGAAGGGCAGGGGCGGCCGTTNNAGCGGACGCTGTCGAAGTGGATATCGCAGCCGACGAAGCACGCGGCGTGTTCGGCGCTTCCGGTGAATTGCCGAAGCGTGCGGCCGGCACCACATCCGAAATCGAGGATCCGTCGTTCTCCAAAGCCCCAATCTGTTGGGAGCCACGAGACGATCAGGTCTCGGGCGCGCTGGCCGACCTCCTCGTAGCGTCGCGTCGCGTCGTCGGCGTTCTCGGGGAGCGGGCCAACGCGGTCCATCAATGATCTCGGCGGACACGGGATACTTGCGCTCGCCATTGGCTCGCTCCATTGATTCCCAAGACCGTCGTCTTGAACAGTCGAGTCAGCCTTGCCCCTCACCCGCAGCGTCGCAACCGTGTCTGCCCGGTGGCGTTCAGTCGTGACTCGCGGTCTCCTAGACCGCGAGTC
>PLJD01000070.1:96090-162256 GCA_003140175.1 Actinomycetota bacterium | reverse complement strand
AGGGCCGCGCCGAGGCAGAAGTGCACTCCGTGGCCGAATGCCACGTGTCGCTCGGGCGCGCGACGGACTTGGAAGCACTCGGGGTCTGTGAACTGACGATCGTCGTGGTTGGCCGAGCCCCAAAGGAGGAGAACCTTGTCGCCGGCGGGAACCGTCGCTCCGTGGCGTTCAATCGGCTCGGTTGTGGTGCGCGCCGACCCCTGGACCGGTGAACCCCAGCGCAACATCTCCTCGACCGCGCTCGGGAGCAGGTCCGACTGCCGGAGGACCTCAGCGCGCTCGTCCGGGAATGCGGCGAGTGCGAGTGCACCCGTGCCGATGAGGTTGGTAGTCGTCTCTGTTCCGGCGACGACGAGGAGAAAACAGAATCCGAGGATCTCCTCATCGGTTAGATGCTCACCATCGACGGTGGCCTCGAGCAGCGCCGACACCAGATCGTCCTTGGGCCGAGAGCGTCGCGCTCGCACGATTTCGGCGAAATGCTCCACGACGGCCGCGGCCGCTGCTCGGCCAGCATCCACCGTTTGGGGGTGGTCGACGTCCTGGTGGACGATTGTGTCTGACCATTTGCGGAACTGCTCGCGGTTTTCTGGCGCGACGCCGATGAGGTCACCGACGACCATCATGGGCAACGGTCCACTGAGTGCCTTGACGAGGTCCACAGAACCGTCCTCGGCGAAGCTGTCGATCAGCTCGGTCGTGAGCAAGCGAACCCGGTCTTCGAATGCAGCGACTGGCTTGTTGGTAAAGCCTCGGGCGACGAGCTTGCGAAGCGCTCCGTGTCGTGGATCATCCATCGTGATGATGTTTGGGAATGGCGAGCGCGCCTGACCCTCGAGCGCGACACCTCCGCTCGAGCAGAACCGGCCCGGCTCATGCGCCGCCCAGAGGACGTCCTCGAAACGCGATAGTGCCCAAAACCCGCGCTCCTCGTCCTTGTATAAGGGTTGCTCATCGCGGAGAGCGCGGTAGACCGGGTAGGGATCCCGCTGCGTCGACGGATCGTACGGATCGAAGCGCACCGCCTTATCCTCTCGCGGAACCGGATCAGCTGTCGATCGGCGGCCCCGCTCGACCTTCGGTCATCGGCCTCGCGAGGTCATTTCCGGGGCCTGATGACTCGCGGTTGGTGAGACCGCGAGTCGGCGATCGTGTTCGACGAACGACGTTCGCGTCTGTCCGGGTCAGCCGCCCTCTTGCATCGAATAGAATCTGGCGATGCCCGATGAGGTCGACCCCACGTTTGATATGACTGCCAGAATTGGTACGGGCCGGCGGTGGCTCGACCAAAGAGGGTCCGTCTCTGTGCGTGACGGTCGAGTCGTGCTGCGCAAGCGCAAAGGCGACGTGATTGCTGACGCGCCCGTTGGCGACGTATTGGCCTCCATCCGCAAAGGCAGCATGGGCGTCGGCACGAAAATGAGCATCGGTTCGAAGACCTACGTCGTGGAGCCCGTCGGCTTTCGCATTTCCCCAGGTCTACCCGGGCAGGACATGGCGCAGGCCGTGCGCGTGTTTGCCAATCTCAAGAAGGGCCGTGAGCTGACCGGACACTTCCTAACCGCGCTCGCAACCGCTGGTGCTCAAGTCGAAGTCGGCGGCAAGGACGGGTCGACGGACGATACGAGCCCGACATAGTCGAAGCATCCCTCACAACTTGCTTCCTTGCCGGCGGCCGTCGAGTCGATCAGTTGCTGGGGGTCCGTGCGGTCGCTGTACCGAGAGCGGGCGCGCGAGCGGACCAGCGGTCGGAGCGCCGTAGTTCGGTGAATTCGCTTCGGCCGAAACGGCCAGAGGTCGCTGTTGGTCGACTCGCGATCCCTCAAACCGCGAGTCGAGGGTTTCAGTGGCTTCAGCCGACTCGCGATGCCCCGACCCGGAGCTTGCCGAGTGACGGTGTCGAAGGGGATGCTGGTCCTCGCGGTCGGCGCCGTCGTGCCGAGTGGGCCTTATTGCTGAGGTGTAGGACCGTCTTGATGCCGACGGGGTGGGACGAAGAGGCCAGTGCCGAAGCGCCAGCTGTAGAGGCCCAGCCCCAGCGTCATCAGCGCGACCAGGACGACCGGGAGCGCGAGGTTCCAGTTCCCGGTGCCCGGAACGATCGGGACCGGATTCTGCGAGCATTTCGTTGAGCTCGTCGTCGCTGAAGCGGACTGACCATTGAGTGTCCACGTGAGGGTGCCGCTGCCGCTCCAGGTCACGACGAAGACGTTGTCATTCTGCCCGGGCTGGAAGGCGGTGGGTTGACCCTGGCTCTGCGCGCCGGGTGAGAACTCGTTGCCCGTCCCGATCGGGATGTTCTGGACCGAACCCGACGTGTTGTCATAGCCCCAGAGGGTGTTCCACTTGCCGGTGCCGGTGTCCTTGAAGACGCATTCAAGGATCGGGGTCTGCTTGTGCGAGGCGGAGGCGGTACCCGACATCGTGGCGACGAGCAGGACCGAGGCGGCAAGGCTGGCCACGAAGAATGAGCCGAGAAGCCCTCGAATTCGTGCCACTACGACCTCCCGCTCTGCCTATGCATGGGAGGTATCGGCACGGAATCGACCCGACCGGAGTCCCATTTTGAGGGCCCGGGCGAGCTGGCGGCGGTGGCTCGGCCGGCCTGAACGGCTGAACCACGATCGGCTGGACCGCTATCCCGGCGATGGCCCTGCCCCTTACAGCCACCTCCTGACTCGCGATCCCCCAGACCGCGAGTCGCCCTGCCACGAGGAAAGCGTGGCTGAGTGGTCGCGAATTGCGTTGCCCCGACGATCGATCACCCCCCCAAATTGACGAGGCCCAAGTCCAGTTCCCCGACTCGACAAGTCGGAAGGCACACTGCGGCATGGGCTACCCGAGACTGCTCGTGTCGTAGTGCTCATGGTGTTGAAACACGTGAACTGCTTGCTCAACTTGTGAGCGATCGGGCCCAAGAACTACGCAGTGACTTGAACTCCATCGGTCGCGCCTATTTCGCGTGTCAGTAGCCGAAAACCAAAGTGCGAGATGTATCGACGCAGTGGAGCGTGAGCTGGATCACTGATCAGACGGAGCCAGTAGCTGAAGAGGGCGCGCCAGTCATTCTTCGCGATTCGGTGTTCCTCCCTTAGGTACAGGACCATCTCGAAGTAGTTGAGCAGCGTGTCGAGGTTTGCGAGTAGTTCCATTTCGGGATCTGTTAGCGGAATGGATTTGTCTGTGATCCTCTGGTCGAGCAAAGGTCCGACCCGCGTAACAAAGCTGTACTCCAGGTCCTCTCGCAGCTTCTTGACGCGTTCGTCAAGGTAGAAGTCCCTAATTAGGGTGTTAGTCCAGTCAGCCGATCGGGATCGCTGCGCCGATTTGTAGTTGATCAGTGACCAGACACCCGCTGTCACCGCCGCCGCGGCCAGTATCAGATAGGCAAGGGCCTGGGAGTCTGCGGCTGTCCAATGCGTGAGCACACAAAAAGCGTAGTTGCGGAAGCTCACGCGATTGCGGGATCAGTAGAGGTCACAGTCGTGATAAGAGGGTCGCTGGGCACTCGGCAGGCATATTCGTTTGCCTGGCGTCGCGGCTTACGATCCCGCCATGATCACTACCGGTGTTGATCTGGCGTCGCAGGCCTTAAAGACGGCTGCCTGCTCGATTACCTGGGCGGACGATCGGGCAGCGGTGACGGACCCGATCCCGGGCGGCGTCAATGACGGGGCCATTCTCAAGCTGCTGTCCACCTCCGACAAGGTCGGCTTCGACGTTCCACTCGGATGGCCAGCGGGCTTCGTCGCTGCTATCTCGTCCCACGCGCAGGGTCGCCCCTGGCCAGGTGGCAATCTCCTTGACCTCCGGTTTCGCGAGACAGATCGCTACGTCGCGGGCCAATCAAGCGGTGGCCACTTAGCGTCTCAAGTGATCTGCTCGCCGTTCCGGCCTTCGTGCCGCTGCCCTCGTGTGGCAGGTGTCGCCCTCTGTCGATCGGAGCGGAACCGGGCGAGTGGTCGAGGTGTATCCAGCGGCTGCTCTCCGGCGTTGGGGGTTCAACTCCCTTCGTTACAAGGGCAAGGCCTGCGCAGAAGCGCGAGCCGCCCTGGTCTCGACCTTCCGGGAGGCAACGAGCCGGTGGCTGCGACTTAGTGCGACCCAGTGGGAGTTGTGCGTCCTAGGCGACGACGCATTCGATGCCGTGATCGCGGCGATTGCTGCTAGGGCTGCTGCAGTGGGCCTTTGCGACCCGGTTCCCGAGGAGAAGCTGCCTTTGGCGAAGGTCGAGGGCTGGATAGCCCTTCCGCTCCGCGACAGTCTGAGTCGGGTCGCATAGCCTCGCCGAAGCCAAGCCGAGCCGCACTGACTCGCGGTTTCCAAGACCGCGAGTCAAAGGCGGGCCGGTGTCGATCCGGGATGGCGATCCGGTGCCGCGATTGGTGTCGACCAATACAAGGCATGGGACCGAGGCAGTGCTTGAGGGCGTACATAACGTTTGAAATCGCCGCACGCACCCGCCCGACCGCTGTGACTTACGAAGCGGATCCACTTCGAACCTACGAGTGGAAGCTTCCCTCTGGCTGAAGATCTGTGCGGCGTCGCGGCGTCGCGGCGTCCCCGTCCTCGGCCGACTCTCGGTTTCCCACATCGCGAGTCGGTTGGAGGGTGGCTCTCTCGGCTGCCGGTTCTTGCTGGCGGTCCTCGAACCACAGACGAGGGACATCCGGCGTCCCTACGGGATGCCGCACCGACGCGTGGGTCAGTGTGCGCTCATCGGCTGTTGACGTTCGAGGCGGGTAGTTGTGCGAGGCGGGTAGCGAAGACGTTGACGATTCCGGCGATGGTGGTCTGGCCGCTGATCGTGGGTTGGGTGTTGGGTTGGGGGAAGTAGATGCCCATGAGGGCTCGACCTCGGCGGAGGTAGACCGCGATGGAGGGTTGGGCCTGACCGGACTGGCCAGTGGTGGTGAAGCTGAATGCGAGGCGGTCGACGGTTGACGTTTGGGGCCAGGCGGCATCTGGTGCCGCACTGAAGTGGGTGGTCACGGTGGGTTCGCCGACTGGGCTCACCACGCGTGACTTGGGACACTTCGCCGCGACTGTCTTGAGCTCGCTGAACGCTTGGGTGGATTCAGCAGCGGTGGAGTACAGGACGGCCTCAGTGCTCAGCCGGCCGTTGCCCTGGCTGTCGAGGGCGACGTCCTGCAAGCGGGCGGTGCGATTCGACTCGCTCGGGAACGTTCCGTTGCACAGGTCCAGCGTGGGTTGTCCCGCGACCTGATTACCGCCAGCGAGGAGCTGGACATTGAACGTCGATCCGACATCGGCTTGCTGGACGACGAGTCCGGAGAGGACGGACGCGTCAGGGTCAGCGGGCGCAGGCGGTCCAGTCGACGTGCTCGGAGAGCCGCGCCCCGCCGCCGTTGTGGAACTAGTGCCGATCGCCCATCGCCCGACGGCAATCCCGCCGGCGAAGAGCACAGCAAGTACCACCACGCCCACCACCCACCGTGGGACGGTGCCGTGGCTCGTCGACGGGGTGTTCGGCGGAGTGGGGGACGCCGACCCCAGGACATCGGGAGCAGGGAACCCGTCGCTCACTGGATCCCTGTCGGTCCGCAGCGCCACCTGCTCGTCGCGGGGATAGGTGTCATTGCCAGATCACAGTCGGGCCAGGTTGCCTCATGCGGGTGGTCCCGCGATCAGCTTGACGGTGGCGGTGTGGTGGTGGCCGGCGCTATCGGTCCAGCCGACCGTGGCCGTTTGGCCAGCGTGAAGCGGAGCGATGGCGGCGGTGAGATCAGAAGAGGTGCTGATCGGCGTGCCGTTGAGCGAGACAATGAAGTCTCCCGCGGTGAGGCCGAGCGATGCTGCTGGCGAGTTGGGCTCGACGCCGATCACCGGGGCGCCAGAACCTCCCGACGTGCCCGTCGTGGTGTCTTTGATCTCGACCCCGAGCAGAGCTCGTGAGCCGAGATGGATGTTGGCGGTCGCATGGCCCGCCTCGATCTGGCGTGCGATCGACAACGCCGTGTCGATCGGGATGGCAAAACCGGTGGTCGGTGATGCTTGCTGGAGACCACCGCTGCTGGCCGAGGCTGCGGTATCCATGCCGATCACCTGAGCGTCCGCTTTGACTAGTGGCCCACCCGAGTCGCCCGGTTGGATCTGAGCGTTGGTCTGGATCATCCCGTGGAGGGTTTCAGCGCTCTGACCGTTCTCGCCCGCGGTGACCGTCTGGTCGACTGCCGAGACCACTCCTGGCGTAGCGGTTGGCGTGCCCCCTTTACCCAGCGCGTTCCCGATCGCGACGACCGGTTGCCCGATCAGAACCGGGAACGATTTCGCGGCCGTGATCGTCGGTAGGGCCGAAGCCCCTCTCATCTGCAACACGGCGACGTCGTCCGTGACGTCGTAGCCGACGACATCGGCCGTGTAGGTACGGCCCGATCCGACGGCACGGACCGTGATGGTGGTCTCTCCGTCGATCACGTGGTTATTCGTGAGCAACTCACCAGACGCAGAGATCACCATTCCCGTTCCGGCCGCGGCCCCACCGTTATTGGCAAGTGTGGTGTTGATGTCCACGACCGCCGGGTCGACCTTGGCCCCAATCCCCGCAACATCGAGCCCGCCCGAGGTGCCCCCCACCACTGAGGGCGAAGACGGCGAGGTCGTACCCGCGCCAGCCGACGTGCTCTGTGCGTTCGACGCCGAGGACCCGTTGCGTGTGGCGGCACCAACGGCGATCCCCGCGCCGAGCGCAAGGCCCGCGACGAGGACACTCCCGACCAGCCGTCGGGCCGGCCGGGGCCGAGATTCCCGGACGGGATCGCTGCCGGGACTTTCGATGGTTTCCTCGTCGTGAGGCGGCATCACCGGCCCTGTCTCGAAGAACCGACCCTAACGCAGCGCCCTTGCGGATCGCCTTCGCGGGCGACTTGCGGTTCTACAGCCCGCGAGTCGCGAGGTCATAGGCGGGGGATTGGCATCCGCACGGAGGGCCTATCGCTGGGGGACCGTCAGCTTCGGGGAGCCAGGCGCCGGCGATTGTCGGGCAGCCGTCCCGCTGGTATCCCCGCGCCCGTCATCCCAACTCTCCTTTCCGACCTTGAAGCGACACAGGGCATCAGGACGGGTAGGCGCGCGGGAAGGTCCGGCGCCGAGGCTCGCAGTGTTTGCCTGCCGTTTGCGCTGTTTGCGCGCCACGCGTCGTTCAACGCACGCGCATCCCCACCCGGCCGGAGAGACCGAGGCGTGACTCGCCCTCATTGTGGGGGTCTGCCCTGCTCGTTGTCGCTCGTCAGGTGGTGACGAAAGCCGCGCACCGTTGCTTCGACGACTCGGTCGTGGCCCCACCGCAGCGCGGGGTGGGCGACCCGCGCTGCCATTCTCATGGGACGCTGCCTCATCTCGAGTGTCCAGCTCGCACTCACGCGGGATCCATGAGCTTGGTCCTCGAGGAGCAGCCGCGCCCGGCCTTCAAGGTCGCCGTGGACGGCCGCCTCGATTCGCGAGGGGCGGGCGCATTCCTCGAGGTCGATCCGCAGACGCATTCTGTAGGGCAACGGTGGGGCAACCACCCCGTAGAGCACCGATCCCCTCCGAAGCCCGTCGCCCATGAGACGGAATTCCGAGAGCCAACTCCACCAGCCCTCGAATCGGTCAGCGCGCTCGATGGCGTCCCAGAGCTCCTCGGGTGGGATGGGGAAGTCGAAAACCCCTCGGTAGTCGATGATGTACGGAGAAGCTGCCAATCACCTTGAAGATACCGGCTGGGCCGGTGGTGCTCCCGGACGACGGCGCCTGCGAGGGGTGACACGCCGTTCCGGAGATCGCAGCTCTTTGGCTGCGGACTAACTCGGGGATCGCGAATCGCGGTGGACTCGGGGAGCTTGTAACTCGCGAATCGTGTCGTCTCGCGGTTTCAACGATCGCGAGTCACGTCGATGACGAACTGTCCGGCCCGGTTCCTGGGCCGGCGGGAGCGTCAGGCGATCAAGCAGGGGGCCCAGCCACGAGCGTAACCGTGGCTTGCTGCTGCCCGACCCGACGAGTCGAGCCAACCGACCCGCACCGTGTCGCCGGGGTCGTCCTTGGCGAGCGCAGCCGTCAGGTCCGATGCTGACTCGACAGAGTTCCCGTTGATCGCGACGATCACGTCACCCGCGGTGAGCCCGGCCGGTGTAGTCGGGACCGAGGTAGATCTTGCTCATAGCGATCCCAAGGCTGGGGGTTGTCGTGATCCGCTGTTCCCAGCCGACAAACGCCTGGCGCCAGGCTGCCGCAGAGACGCCGTGTTGCTCGGCGACGGCGTCCATCGCGGCCGCATTGCCACCCGCCCCCTGAATGCCTTGCGAGATCTCGACGAACTGCTGGAAGGTGACCCCAGCGATGGGCTCGAACTCGGGCCCATTCCAGTCGGTCTTGATGTCCTTCAGACGTGGTCGCCGCGGCGGGAGGAAATATCGCGTGAACCATCCCATGTCGCTACCCTCCTGAGGTCGAAGTCAGGATCTCGCCGGCAACGTGTGCGCTGTGGTTCCTCACGGTCATGTGAGGGTCTGGCCGGTCCGATCACGCACCGGGTTGCCTGCTTCGGCGCTGCGCCTTACGCCGATACCTTGTCTGCGCTCGCCCCGATCCTTGGACCGATCATCTCGCGCTGCATGCGGGCGGTCTTGAGTAGCCGGTACTCACGACTACTCAAGGGAGGATCGGCGTTCCATACCAAACTCGACTCGCGGCTCCCTGGATCGCGAGTCGACACCCTCGCCGGTGCGTCAACCACGACCGATGAAGGTCATCCTCCCGATCGACAACGACCCTGCCGCGCCGTCGCCTACCAGCTGTGGAGCAACGCGGCACTCGGGTTATCGGGGTCGTACTTCACGGTGACGGCTTTGCCTTCCGTGAGGCCCTGCATCTGCATGTCCAGCATGCTCTGGCGGATGGTCGTGTCGTACGGCTCCCCGCCGGAGGGCTTCACGGTGACGTCGAACTCGTGGGGCGTCGCACCGCTCATGTCCGGGCTGCCCACGGCTCGAATCGCGTGAAGCTCCGCCGGTGCCTCGACGCCGGACTGGCCGATCTTGTTGACCAGTGCCACGTACGCGGGATCCGGCATGCTCATGCCGGCCATCCCTCCCGGAATTCTGCCACCAGGCATCCCTGCACCGCCGAGCGAGGCGCCGCTCTGCGCGGCCTTCCTCGCGTCCTTAAAGAGCCCCATGCTTAGTCCTCCTGCGTGCGACCCGGGCATCTGCATCCCGACGGCCGTCTCTGGAAGTCGTCGATCGTAGGCCGGGGTGCGCCGACTCACCAGGCTCGCGGACGGACGGGGTCGGACATGAGTAAGGGCTACTGAGTTCTTCCGACCGGACTCGGGTCAGACTCGCGGTTCCCACGATCGCGAGTCACGTTGGCGAGAGGTGGCGATCGCCGTGTGTGGGTGCGCCAACGGGAGCCGATTTCCCCCTATCGCGCCTCGGTTGTCATACATACTGGGCAGTCGTGGTGGAGCGGTTCGACATGGTGGTGATCGGCGCGGGACCCGCGGGTGAGAAAGGCGCCGCGCAGGCCGCGTATTTTGGTAAGCGCGTGGCGGTCGTGGAGCGTCAGGAGCGCGCGGGCGGCGCGGCCGCGATCAACGCGTGGGTGCCATCCAAGACGCTCCGCGAGGCCGCGCTGTACCTGACTGGATTTCGGCATCGTGACGTGTACGAGGGACTCAGCCTCGACCTCGATCCCGCGTTCGCGGTCGATCGTCTGCGGGCACGCTCGCGGCGCGTGATCGAGACCATCACCGGTGAAGTCCGGTCGAACATCGACGCGCACGGCATTGAGCTGCTACGCGGCGACGCGCGCCTGGGACTCGACCGAATGGTGCACGTCACGACCGCGAACGGCCAAACCCGCGACCTGCAAGCCGACGCGATCCTCATCGCCACCGGATCACGCCCGTTTCATCCTCCGGGGATCGACTTCGACGATCCCGACGTGGTTGACTCCGCGACCGTCTTGGATCTCGACGAGCCGGTCCGCCGGCTCGTGATCATCGGTGGGGGCGCGGTCGGCTGTGAGTACGCGTCGATCTTTCGCGCGCTTGCCAGCCAGGTGACCTTGGTCGACGAGCGGTCGCGTCTGATTCCCACGATGGATCACGACATCTGCAATGGCCTCGCCGATGCCCTCAGCGATATTGGCGTGCAGGTCACGCTAGGGGCTGGCCGCGTGCAAGTCCGACGGGACGGCGAGGGTCTCGTGGTCGAAATCCCAGGTCATGGCATCGTCCGTGCCGACAAGTTGCTGTTCGCGGCCGGCCGGGTCGGCAACACCGAAGGTCTCGCGCTCGACGAGATCGGCGTCGCGGTCGAGGAGCGAGGACGCATCAGCGTCGATGGCTGCTATCGCACCAGCGCGCCGGGCATCTACGCCGCGGGCGATGTGATCGGCCCGCCCGCGCTCGCGTCGGTCTCGATGGAGCAGGGACGCGTCGCGGCGTGCCACGCGTTCGGCATCCCCTTTAAGCAGATGGTCGACCCCATCACGCCCATCGGCGTGTACTCGATCCCCGAAGCCGCCGCGGCGGGGATCACCGAACAACAAGCCGGGGCAGACGGCATCGACTATGAGTTGGGCCTGGCACGTTTCGCCCGCAACAGCAGATCAATGATCTCGGGAAACACCGACGGGTTCATCAAGCTCGTGTTCCGGCGCGCCGACCGCCGGCTGCTCGGCGTGCATATCCTCGGCGAGTCCGCGACCGAACTCGTGCACCACGGACAAGCCGTGCTCCACTTCGACGGCGGGATCGACTACTTCATCCAAGCGGTCTACAACGTTCCCACCCTGACCGAGACCTACAAGTACGCCGCCTACAACGGGCTCCAACGACTCGCGCATCACTCGGCGATCTGAGTCGCTCGGATCGAGCTCATCCCGGCCCCTTTTGGCGAGGGTTCCGTGTCATCTCTGTCAACGAGTGCGGCACCAACCGGAAGCCCGGTAGGCCGAGGCCTCCGTCGCTGAATCTCCCAGAAGGATGTGAGGAAAACGGCGGAACCCACCGCTTGCGACGGCGGGCAGCGCACGGCCCCACACTCGGATCTGAGGCGGTAATTTGCGTCGATGGCAGACGAGCAATTCCAGGCGCGATTCCGCACGCGCGAGGAAATCCGGTCTTTCGGGGCGATTGGCAATCTCCAGGACGGAGCCGAGATCACCACGAACGGGTTGCACACCCGACTGATTGCCTGGCCAGGCATCGGATTCCAAACTGAAGCGGTTCACGTTCTCACTCTGCACCCCGCCGACGAATCCGACACCTATGCCTACGGCATGGCAGAAGAGGCCATGTTGTGCTTGTCGGGGCGCGGCGAGGTGCTCCTGCGCGGGGATTGGCGGGCGATCCAACCCGGTGACATTGCATACTTCCCGGAAACCGTTGTGCACGCCGTCCGAGCCGCCGCCGACGCGACGGAGGACCTCGTACTCGTCACCCAGATCACGCCGCCACAGTTCGACCTCTACGAGCCAAGCGGCTTCTACAACCGCGCCGAGGCAACCCTGAATCAGTCGGCGATCTTCAAGGCGACACTTAACGCGTCACATGTCGAGATTCCGCAACACCAGATGGGATATCACGACTCGAAGTCGAAAGTTAGCGCCGCGCACCTTACGCCGGCCGAGGTACGGACAGGTGGGGCCATCTTCAACGTGTACTCGGGAACGCCATTCCCCGGCCTGGGGATCCCTGCGCAGTTGGTTCTCTGGCCTGGAGCCGGTACTCGCACCGCCGGGTTCAACTTCGCCCTCGCACCTGCGCGGGCCAGCGATCGCATGCATATCCATCCAGTTTCAGACGAGTGCCTCATCCTGTGGGAAGGGGTCTGTGAGGGTTACACCGCTCACGGCTACAGCGGATCGCAGTTTGTCCCGCTCGACACCTACGACGTCATCCTCGCTCCCTGCGGCGTGCTCCATGGCCACCGAAGCACGGACACCCCCAGCGTGCTCGGAGGCTTCGCGTCGCCACCCCAGCTCGACCTCCTCCTCGACGCGGGCTTGTACAAGCACGGGGCGTTCGCGCCGGCCACCTTCGAACGACTCGCGACGGCACAGGTACCCGGATTGGACGAACTGCGTTCTGCTACATCGCCCTGAGCTCGAGCGCTCCAGGGCCGTCTGCGGTGGCTCGTAGGTGGATGAGGCTGGTTGCACTTTCCCTCGCCGACTACCAGAGGCTCGCCGCCACCGCCGAAGCTTCGTTTGCTCGGGCAGTCAGGGGGGACCGGTCTTCCGACAATGGTGCGACTCGGTCTGCGAGACCGCAGGTCAATGGTCCCGACACGCGGTTCCGTAGATCGCGCGTCATCCAATACCCCCTACCGCATGCCCCGCGCTGCAGTCGCACCGTGGTTGGTCTTGTTCTCGCCGCCGGCCAATTGCTGGCACCGACTTGACTCCTGTCCCCCGGCTGTTGACCCCGAAAGTCCTGGATCACAGAGCCGAAGGTCCCGCTGAGGATCTGCGGGCCCGCGGTGCCTGGCGGCACGCTGGTCGTCGTGCCTCAGCGTTGCGATCCCAGTGAGAAAGACACATAATCCTCCCCCCAAGGAGCGCCCCGAGCGCCGAGACTCGATGGAGAGGATCTTGATGTCAGGCTCAGAGACGACGACCGAGCTTCGTTTCGAGCCCCCGGGCCCGGGAGGCTGGGCGCTGGACCCGGTGCACTTTCCTCGCCCGGTGACGCGCTATTGGGCAGAGACCCATCCTGAGGCTTTCAAGCGCGGCACCAGCGATTTCGCGCGCTATTACGGGATGCTCATCGACGGCCTTCAGATGGCGTACGTGAACGGCTTCGCGTACAACAAGATCGGGCCGGCTCCCGACGAAGAGATCCCTCAGCGCTTCCAGCGCGCCGAGGAGGTCTTCCAAGGGAAGCTCTGGCGTGAGCAACTTCGCGACTGGGACGAGACCATCAAGCCGTCATCGATCGCGGCGCATCGAGCGATCCAAGCGGTCGATCCAGATGGACTCTCCGACGAGGAGTTGGTCACGTACCTCACGCGGTGCCGCGATCACCACGCAGCGATGATCTCCCAGCACATGCGCTTTACCGCCGCGGCGATGATCCCAACCGGAGACTTCCTCGCCCACGTCGGGGATTGGACTGAGCTCCAGCCAGCCGAGCTGCTTGGTCTGCTGCGTGGCTCGGCACCCGTGTCCGCGGGCGGGTCCGCCGAGCTCGAACGGCTGACCACGACGATTGGGCAGGACTCCGCTGCTCTGGAGCTCCTGCAGTCGGACGACGACCCCGGCCGGGTGCTCGCAGCGTTGCGCTCCCTCGGGGGTGACACGGGGCCGGCCGTGTCGGGCTATCTCGACCTTGTCGGATACCGGCCCCTCGACGGTTTCGACATCTCGGAGCCATCCGCGCTCGAGTTCCCCGACGTGCTACTCCGGGCGATCCGGGTTGCCGTTTCCGGGAGGGACCTCGACGCGTCGGGCGTCGAAGGCCGGACCGCAGACGTCCGCAGCAAAGTCCCCGAGCAGCACCGGAGCGAGTTCGACGAGCTACTCGGCGAGGCCCGGTTGACCTACCGGCTCCGCGACGAGCGCGGCGTCTACAGCGACATCTGGGCGTCGGGACTGATGCGACGCGCGGTGCTCGGGGGCGGTCGCCGACTTGCGAGCAAGGGGCGCATCCGCGATGCCGCCCATCTCGTCGACGCCGGCCTCGACGAGATGTGCTCGCTGCTCACCGACTCGGCGGGACCGTCCGCAGACGAGCTCGCGGCACGGTTGGAATACCGCGCTGCGCACAGCGCAAAAGATGCGCCCCCGTTTTTGGGCTCGCCGCCTCCCCCTCCGCCGGACCCCTCTGGGCTGCCGCCCACCGTCGCCCGACTGATGCGCGCGACCGAGATTGCATTGGGCTCGGTGTTCGGGAGTTCTGAGGCGCAGCACGAAGAGAATCTCCTCCGCGGGTTGGCAGCAAGCCCGGGCGTCTACGAGGGGCCGGCACGCCGTGTCTCCGGTCCCTCGGAGTTCGGCCGGATCGTCCAGGGAGACGTCCTTGTGACGGGGGCGACGACTGAGGCGTTCAACATCTTGTTGCCACTCCTCGGGGCGATTGTCACGGACAGCGGCGGCCTGCTTTCCCACTCCGCGATCGTCGCGCGTGAGTACGGCATCCCAGGTGTGGTGGGGACGCGCGAAGCAACCGAACGCATCGCAGACGGGACGCGCGTGCGGGTCGACGGGGATGCCGGCGAAGTAGCAGTGCTCGCGTGAAAGAGGTCATCCCTCTCGCAAAGGCGCACGAAACGGCGATCTTTGGGTCGAAAGCGGTTGGGTTGGGCGACGCCATCCGGGAGGGTCTCCCCGTCCCACCTGGCGTTGCACTCTCCGGCTCGATCGTCGAGGCCGTTGCCTCGGGGGACGAGCGGGCGATCGGGAGGGTGGCGAAGTCCGTCCGACCCCTGCAGGGGCCGCTCGCCGTCCGCTCCTCGGCCGTGGACGAGGATGGTGCCGAGGCCAGCTTCGCTGGACAACACCTCACGCTGCTCAACGTCCCGTCGGCAGACGAGATGACCTCGGCGGTGAGGGAGGTCTGGTGGTCGGCGAACTCGGACTCGGCCATCACGTACCGACAGCGCGTGGGGCTGTTCACTCGCCCGAGTGTCGCCGTCGTCGTCCAGACGCTTCTCGATCCGGATGTCGCCGGGGTGATGTTCACCGAGAATCCGGTGACCGGGGCAGATGAACGCGTGATCGAAGCCAGCTGGGGGCTGGGCGAGGCGGTAGTCGCGGGCCTCGTAATTCCGGACCATTACCGGCTCGACCGCTCAGGTCAGGTGCTCGAGCGCAAGCCGGGACGTAAGAGCATCGCGATTCGCTCCGTCGCGGGTGGCGGCACGGTCGAGGAGGAGGTTCCGGCCGACCGCGCCGAGCGACTCTGTCTCGACGACGAGCAGCTCGAGGAGCTGAGCCGGCTCGCGCTCCGCTGCGAGCAGGTTTACGGCCCCGGACGCGACATCGAATGGGCGTTCGCTGACGGGACGCTCTACCTGCTGCAGTGCAGAGCGGTCACGGCTGGGCACTCACCCGAGCCTGGCCCAGGGACCGGCCCAATGGCTGGCGATCCTGTCGAAGCTCTCCAGCGGGTGCCTCTCTTCGCCGATCTCGACCCGCGCGAAGTTGAGCAAATCGCGCGCCTGTTCAAGGAGCGCCGCTTCTCCGAAGGAGAAACGGTCGTCATGGAAGGCTCGGGCGGCGCTGCATTCTTCCTGATCGACTCCGGAGAGGCCACGGTCTCCATCCACGGTGCAGAGCGCTCAACGCTCCAGCCGGGCGATTACTTCGGGGAGATCGCGCTGATCGACGAAGGTCCGCGCCTGGCGACGATCACAGCCACAAGCGAACTCGTCTGCTTCGGACTCACCTTCTGGGAGTTCCGTCCGCTCGTGCAGGAAAACGGCGCGATTGGCTGGAAGCTATTGCAGTCGATGGCCAAGAAGCTCCGTGACGCCCAGCAGGACCAGACCCCACTGCTAGCGCCGGACGCAGGCCAGGCGCGAGCGGAGCCAACCTAGAGCGGGCCGAGCGAAGACCGCACTCGCAACGCCATAAGACCGGGCGGACGACTCGCGGTTCCGACGATCGCGAGTCGGCGTGCAGAACTGGGCGACACTGCAAGTCGTCTCGGTGGTCGCTCGCTGCTCGCGCTTCGCGAAGCTGATGATCGGCCCGGGCCGGTGCCGCGACCCCTACTCGATGCGGACAGAAATCCTTGGCCCCGGTGCTCCCGGCGTCGTTCGACCGTTCGCAGCAGCGCGAAGAGTAGGGGACCATTGGCCCTATCCGCGGAGCAACCCTATGCCAGACTGCGACCGATGGAATCGCCCCGTACGGCATTCAAGGATCTCGCCGGCACGCTGACCCTCGTTGGTGTCGTGCTGCTGGCGAGCGTCGTCCTGGTCGTGGTCGAGCTCGCAATTCGGTCGACTGGCCCTGCAGGTGACGTGACGGTCAACGAGACGAACTTCAAGATCGCGATGCCCACGACCTTGCGGGCGGGACGCCATACCTTCGCGTTGACGAACGACGGAACGGTGCCCCACGAGCTCCTCCTGTTTCGAACCAACCTGCCCGATAACGCGCTACCGATCGGCGCAGATGGCAACGTCATCGAAGATTCGCCGCTTCTCCACAAGGTGGCCGACAGCGGCAACGCCACCAATCCTGGTGGCAGTGAATCAGTCCCGAGCTCCGAAGCGCTTGCCCCCGGCCACTACGTCGCCGCCTGCAACCTTCCCGGCCATTATCGGCTCGGCATGCGACTCAATGTCACGGTCATCCCATAGCTGCTACCCGCGATCAAAGAGCTCGCGAACGAATTCGGGGCACGAGTTTCAAAACGGCTGCGTACGCCGAACTCCCGGCACTGGCACCACGAGCTGATCATTGCTTGTCCGATGGCTCGGCACCCGTAGTTCGTTCCGGGGGAGTGGCGGAGGCGCCATAACAGCCTCGAATGGCGTTGGGCGGTGCGGTGGCGGCGGGGCGGATCGGTCAACAGCCTCTTTCCCCCGCCCGGGACGGGTGTAGGCAGTGGTACGAGCGTCGGCGGCACCGTGACGACCGGGGCAACGCCGGTGACAGAAGCGTCACGATCATCCCGTCGGATGCCCACCGCCCGCGGACCGAGCTGCGGAGACGAGCGCCACGCCTCGGTTCACCGGTTGACCGCGCCATGCTCAACCGGTCGAGAGGCGCTACTGACCTCCGGACGGGTCGCCATTTCCCTTATCAAGCTCCGCGTCGAACACCTTCTTGTCTGCCTCCCGTTGTACCTTCCAGCTGAGCCGCGGGTCAGAGGTATCGAAGCGGGCCTTCGCGTGGTCAGGGCTACAGAGCACCTTGACCACATCGCCGACCATGGGTGCCCTGAAGTCTCCGCCAAAACCGGGGATGCCGAGCTCCAGCCGGAACGGCTGTCCGCTCGGTGGGCGAACTTCGACGAGAAACCGCATCAGGCTGGCATCGCCGCCAACCGCGCCGCCACGCTTCTCGCGGCGATCGATGACCGTTCCCTCCCCTTGCTCCCAGTTACGCCTGAACATGCTGGCCTCCTCATCGCCTCAGTCGTTTGCTGCTCGCAGAGTCGCGATCCCGCCCGGAGACGCCGATTAGATGGTAATGGGCGCGTGCTGTCGTCATTCTTGCCCTCGGTGACGGGGTCGGCGATGAGCTCGCGCAGCCGGACGCGCCGGCACGCGGCGTTGACTCGCGGTTCCCTAGATCGCGAGTCAGTCGCGATGGTCCGCTGCTGGCCCTTCGAGGGCTCGGCTCGCAGTCCACCGAACCGCGAGCCGCCCGACTCGTCACCTGGCTCTAGCGTCGGTGTGTCTGGCCCACCCGAGAATGGGTTGGGCTGCCTCGGATGATCGGCTCGAGATGGCGCGGACCTGCTCGTCGCCTTCCCGGCTCAACAATCCCGTGTTTTCGGCACCCAAGTATCTGGGCTGGGTGTGATAGACGAGATGGCGATGTCGCGCCTTACAACCGTCGGAACGACGCGTGCCGCTAGGCGCCTGGCGGTCGATAGTCGACGCTCATCTTCGCCGCCTGGTCGATCTCCTCCGGGGTCAAGAGCACGACTGTCTTGAGCCGGGTGCGTCCATCTGCGTTAACGGCCAGGCCCAGGGCGGCAGCCGACTTCTGGTCGGGGAGATCCGCGATGACGATGACGTCATCCGACCCGAACGCAAAGTAGAAAGCCTCGAGGCGACCCCCAAGACCCTCCGCCAGCTTCTGTATGGCGGCGCGACGACCCGTCCCACCATCCTGCAGTACGCCTTTGACCCCATCCGACGTATATGACGCCTGCCACAGGTACTTCGGCATAACGGCCTCCTCAACTCTTGAGTCGTTCCAGAGAGCGTATGCCTCGGTTTGGGTGCTGAAAAGAGCCGCGAAGTAAACGCTCGATCACGGACTCGCTGTCGGTGACGCCGTGGTCTTATCGCTCGGCTCGGCGAGGGCGGGCTCGCGACTCGCGGTCCGTTGAACACGCGAGTCGATCCGACCACTGCGGAGCTCCCGCATCGCGCCCACCGAGCTCTCGGGGGATGGGTTCATAGCCTCGAGCCGCCTGGAAGGCCCGCGCCGCTCGGGGTCGGCAGCCCGCAGGTCGTCGGTCAGTTCAAGCTCGGCGTGGGTCGCCCGCCGATCTGGATACTCCGCCGTCTCTGAGAGCGGCGGTAACGTGCGATCGCGAAAAAGCGCGGACGTCTGATCGGAATTGCATGATGACCGACAGGGGCGGGGAAGCCGACCCAGCGGAGCCCGAGACCAGTCGGACGTCGAAGCGTGATCTGACGCGTCGCGAGGCGCTCGGGGCAGGTCTCGCGTTCTCGGGCGCGGTCGCATTCCGTCGCCCCCTGAGCCGACTCGGCTCGGTCGTCGAGCGTGCCGCGTCCATCGCGCCGCGGGGTGCAGACCTGGAGGCGATTGAGCACGTCGTGTTCGTCATGCAAGAGAACCGGTCTTTTGACCACTATTTCGGCACCTACCGAGGGGTGCGTGGTTTCGACGATCACCGCGCCGGCCTTTCACCGTTCGCGCAGCCGGTCCCCGGGTCGAGCCGCCAGGTCCTCCCGTATCACCTCGACCGAGCGACACTTCAAGCGCAATGTGCTGGCTCTGCCGACATCCCGATCCACGACTGGCGACCCCAGCACGAGTCATGGGCGCATGGACGCATGGATCAGTTCGTCGCGACCCACGCTCGCTTCGATGGCGAGGCGCAGGCCCCGCTCGTGATGGGCTACTTCGAGCGCAGCGACCTCAGCTTCTACTACGCGCTTGCCGACGCCTTCACGATTTGTGACGCCTATCACTGTTCTGTGATCGGCCCGACGATGCCGAACCGGCTCTATTCGCTGTCGGCGACGATCGACCCCACCGGCGCCAACGGCGGCCCGGTGCTCTCCACACCGAGTATCAGTGGCCTCGAGTCCGCCCAAGCGGTGGGCAGCGTCCGATGGCCGACCATGCCCGAGGCCCTCTCGGACCACGGTGTCTCGTGGAAGGTGTACCAGCAACCCGGGACGTCGGTCGGGCCGGACCAGCGCCACAACCTGTCACTCGCGTTCAATGCGCTCCTCTACTTTGAGCAGTACCTCGCGGACCCGAACTCGACGCTTTACCAGCAGGCGTTCCTCCCCGTGTGGCCAACCGAGTTCATGGCGGATGTCAGCGGGGACACGTTGCCGCAGGTGTCGTGGATCCTGCCTCCTCTGGTGGATTCGGAGCATCCGTCGGCAGCGCCGGCGAACGGGGAGGGTCACGTCAGCAAGATCATCCAGGCGCTCGTCGCCCAGCCAGACCTGTGGGCCAAGACGGTCGTCGTGGTCACCTTCGACGAGAACGGCGGCTTTTTCGATCATGTAGCGCCGCCGACTCCACCTCCCGGAACGACCGGCGAGTACGTCAGTGACATCGACCTTGTGTCTGCCGCGCATGGCATCGCAGGACCGATTGGCCTCGGGTTTCGCGTCCCGACGCTGATCGTCTCCCCGTTCAGCCGCGGGGGATACGTGAACTCCGACGTCTTCGATCACACCTCACTCCTCCGCCTGCTCGAGACGCGTTTTGGAGTACCCGTCCCGAACCTCACCCGCTGGAGACGGGCCACGGCAGGAGACCTGACCTCGACCCTGGATCTCGGCGCACCCGACGTGTCCGTCCCAGCTCTCCCCGCGGCTCCCATCGACGGCCCGACGTTGGCGCAGGCGTGTCCCGACAACGACAGCGACCTGGGCTTCCTCGATTCGGCACCGGGGCTGAGCGTCCCGCTCGAACGCCTCCTGCCCCACCAGGAGCCCGGAACTGCAAGACGACGGTGAGAGCCCGCTGATCGGCCTTGCTACCGGCGTGCCTACGGCGAGCGACAACGTGATTCACCCAGGTGAAGGCTCGCCTCCTCGGACGGCGCGACTCGCGATGGGCTGAACCGCGAGTCGCGCACGGCGCGGCTGGTGTTGACCTGCGCACGAGGCCGCCGTTCTCTCCGGGCGCTGCCGGAGCGCATCCCCGTCGATTGACGAGCCGCTGAACGTGATCCTGCGGGTCGCCGCTGTCGCTCGATCGAAGGCCCCGAAGGGTGACCATCATCTACAAGACTGCTCGATGTCACGACAGCGTCGTGGCGACCGGCAGGTTTGCAAAGCTGGGCGACTACCGTCGTCCCCGCAACAACCGCCGTTCTCGATCTACGCCTTCGAGCAGTAGAGGTCACCGAACCTTGGCTCTCCCGCTCGAGGACTCAGCAGGCCGGCATTGGCAACGAACGGGGCCCAGCGTCTGGCACTCTCGTCCACGACTCGCGGTCTCCCGAACCGCCACTCGCGGGACGCGGTGGCGCTTCCGAGGTTGGTCCGGGCACCGGCATCTGTGCTGGAGGGTGCGCCGGTCAGCTCGCGTCGGAGGTGCGAGTCAACGCGATGGTGAGCGTCCAGTCCTCGAAGACTGACCATTGCGGGTCTGCGGCTGTCCGCCGACGCAGCTCGGTGTAGAAGCGATCGGCGCTCGTATCTACGGACTGGCCGACAGCCCCGGGCTCGAGGAGGGCGCGCCGAAGGGTCGATTCGGTGAACGCCCGCACGAAGGCGACGTAGCGCTCGGCGTAGTCGTGCTCATCGCCCGCCTTGTGAAGCTCGTCGAGGTAGGGGTTCGGAACGGGCTGAACCGAGACGATGTTCGCGTGAAAACCTGCCGTGACGGGCGAACCTGGCCGTTCGAGCGGGGCGCGAGCCTCGCCCGCGGTCCGCATGTAGGTCGGGAACACGAATCCGTCGAGCACGTCGCGCCGGAGCTGGCCCTGCTCGACCATTCCCGCCGCAACCTCGTACATTGCCCGAAGCAGACGTTCCGCGGTGACATGGCGGGTCCCGTCGGCGTCGACTTGAGTGCCGATCATCTGCACGAACAGGATGCCGCCCGGCGTGAGATCGGACGCTCGCATCTCGAGGAAGCGAGTCCAGTCGTTGTCGGCCTGCTTCGCCAGCGTCACCCGCGCCGGTCCGGAGGCATCCATCGCGCAGATGCTCCCGGGAACCGAACTGCTTGGTGTCTCTCGGAACCAGTGTGCCGATGAGAACGAGAGCCCCACGTTGGCGGTGGCGCGGGGGACGACCGTCTCGTAGAACGATCTCGGTGACGCCATCGGCAGGATCGGTCCGCCATGCACGGTCAGGTAGCTGTCGGCGCGCTGAACGAGGTTGTGGAACAAGGCATTGAAGTCGTTGGTCGGCAGGTCGTTGTGAATGGCTACGACACACGAGTCCCGTCGCCGGCGCCGGATCGCGATGACCACCGCTCGTAGTGCGGCGATCGAATTGGCACCTTCGGAGCAGCCGTAGTCGACGATCGTGAGCGGATCAGCTCGAAGGCCGTCCATGCCCTGAACGAGGTCGGCGAGGGAGCTCAGGCCGCTTTGGGCAACGCGGCGCTGATACTCCGAGTGTTCGTCGTAGTAGCCGCCGCCCTTCATGCCGGCCGTTGGAGAACTCATCGACCGACTCCCTATCCGCCCGACCCGTCGGCCCGTCGGGCGACTGGGTCGGTGGCTCACCTCAAGGTGGGCCGGCACGCTAGGCGTCCGCCCCTGAGCGAGCAAACGGTCCGGGCGCGCCACCACGACGGATTGCGACTCGCGGTTTCACAGACCGCGGGTCGATCGAAGCCGAGTGCGAGAGACGTCGAGGAGCCCGCTTGAAGTCAGCCCGCGCCGCGGGTCGGGGAGGAGCGCCCCGAGCTCTCCAGCGCGGCGGCGGGCCGCGCCTGCGGGTCGTCGACGAGGGCGTGGAGCAGCCTGGCCCAGACGTCGATGTAGTCGACCGACCCGAACTGGGTCCGGACTCGCTTGCCGCCCGCGCGACCCAAGGCGGCGCGCTGTCCAGGTTCGAGTTCTAAGACGCGCCGGAGACCGGTCACGAGTCCGTCGACATCTCGGGGCTCCATCAGGAGGCCATCGGCGCCGTCGGTGATGATCTCCGGGAGTCCGAAGACCGACGCGGCGATGACGGGAACGTCGAAGGCCATCGCCTCGAGCACCGATCGAGGCAGAGATTCGATGTCCGAGGCTGAGACGAGTACGTCCGCCCGTGAGTACCACTCGTAGAGATCACCCGTGACTGGCACGAGCCGAATCCGGTCTCCGAGGTGCAGACGGCGGACGACATCGCGGACTCCTCGTGTGTAGGCGTCGTCGCCGGCACCTACCATGATCAGCTTGGTCTCGGGAAACTCGTCAGCGACGCGTGAGAATGCGAGGGCCACGCGGGCTTGGGCCTTCCGGGGTTCGAAGGTGCCGACGACGAGCAGCTCGACCGACCCATCGCCGCGCGCGGGCACGCCCCGCGCGGCGCTCGAATTTCGGAAATCATCGATCTCGGTGAGACCGATCCCGTAGGGGAGCGTTATGAGTCGTTCGGGATCGGCATAGTCCTCGAAGAGTTGCCGGGTCGCGTCTGCTTCGAAGACCATGGCGTTGGCGTTGCGGATCGCGTCGATGCCGCGGGCGCGTACGTGGTCGTAGCCTTCGGGTCCGAATGCCTCGGCCCAAAAGAGTGGTGGCCGAAAGCTTTCGTGCACCGCCCAGACGTACGGGATCGCCAGGATGCAGGCCAGGTCGGCACCGATCGAAGCGCCGAGCGTGTTGACGATCGCGACGTTGCTGCCGTGGTAGCGGGCTAGCCCGACGAGGTCCACCAGTCTCGATTCGTAGGCCGCGGGGCTGTCAACGGGATACTCGCCGACAAGATGCACGGTCGCCCCCAACGCCTCGAACTGCGTCCGGAGGGGACCATCGCACGGCGCGACGACGACGCAGGAGACGTCGGGGGCCGGGATGAGCCCGCGGAGCAGTTCGAACAGGAACAGTTGTCCACCACCGAGGGTGAGCGAGTGGGTGACCACCAGCAGGCGCAGCTTGGGTACCCGCCGGGTCGGCGCGTCCCGCGCACGTTCGACCACACGAGCTCGAAGGGTCGACGCGTCAGGCGGGGGAACCCGTCGCTCGGGAACGCGAGCCACGATCGGCCCGATCCGCCGCACGGTGCCGTCGATCATCGTCACGACGGCCTCCACCCGATTTTCGGTGCCCGGCACCGCGTTCTGTCGCTCGACGAGATGGGTGAAGCCCGCGATAGGAGCCTGGACGCAGCTGAGTGACTCGAGCTCCGGTGTAAGGCCTGCGAGGAGCCGCGCCCGGCCTGCGGGGTGTCCATCGATAATGATCTCGACGCGAGACGGGAGCAGGCGAGTCGCGGTGACCCCGCTCAGGAAGAGCACGTCGGGTGCCGCCAACGCGAGGGCTTTCACGGACAGGTGCTCCTCGGGCAGCTGCTCCTCGGGCCCGGCGTGACCGACCTGCACGAACCGAGGGGTGAGCACTTCGGCCAGCCCGCCGACGGTGGTGGCGATCGCGCCGATGACCACACGTTGGGCCGGGTACTGGCTCAGGTCGACGGCGGCGGCCCAGCCACTCCATCCGGCTTCTCTCGACCGGCGGGCTCGTCCGACGTCGGGTGCCAGGAGACCGAGGCGAGCGAGCGCGGCGGGGCGTCCGTCGATAGTCACCACGACCGACCCCACCGGGTCGTTCGGGACGTGGGCCCAGCCCAAGACGGTCACTTCGCCTGGCGCGGCTTCGTCGGGGGTCTCGACGGCGCCGATGCTGCGGCGGGGGTGGGTACGTCTGAGGGCCCGCACCGCACGGCGTAGGTCACGCCAACCTCGAATGGCGGCTGCGCGGAGCCGTGAGGACGGCATCTGCGCGTCGCTCACGACGAGGCGCTTCGGGCCGTCGCCAGCGCCTCCCAGGTGATCGTGAGACCTTCTCGCACGCTGCGGGGACGGTAGCCGGGCATCGCCGCGCGGAGCCGATCGATGCCGAGGACCACCTGTTTGATGTCGTGGTCCCGTGATGGTCGTCGGTGCTCTTGGAGATCGACGCCGGTGACCTCGTGGATGAGGGAGATGAGAGTATCGAGTCTGGTTCCTAGTCCTGTTCCGACGTTGACGACCGACGGGAACTCGGAGTTCTTGATGGTCTCAGCGACGACCGACACGACGTCGTCGACGAACACGTAGTCGCGCGTGGTCGACCCGTCGCCGTACACGGGCAGCGGGGTGCCGCGCCGCGCGCAGTCCATTGCGGTGGCAACGACGCCTTGGCTTCGACCCGGGCGCTGGCTCGGCCCGTAGACGTTGCCACATCGCAACACCACTGAGCGGACTCCTCGGACGCGAGCGCGCGCGAGTCGTTCCTCCGCCGTGACCTTCGACGCCGCATAGGCGCTCAATGGCTGGAGGGGCTGGTCTTCAGTCACGGGGTTCACAGTCGGGTCGCCGTACACCGCGCCCCCCGAAGAGAAGAAGGTGATGCAGCCTTTGCGGGCGGACAGGAGCTTCAACGCTCGGCCCAGCGGAACAAGATCCACATCTGGGTCCGTATCCTTCGGCGCCGCCGGGAGCATCGTGCCCGCGCACCAGATGACATGTGCTTCCTCGCGGATCACACGGCTAAGCGCGTCGAGGTCAACGGCGTCACCGAGAATCCACTCGGTCCCGGGTGGCGGGGGCGTTTCGGGGGGGCGACGGGCGAGCACCGTGACGTGCCGACCTAGCCCCGCGCAGGCAGCAGCTATGCGTCGACCAAGAAAGCCCGCCCCGACCACAGCGATAGTCGGCTCCCCACGAGATCCAGTTCCACGATTGGCGACCACGAGTACTCCGAGTCAACAAGACCGACGGACGGTTGCCGAGGGACGCTACGCGGACCGGCCGTGGATCAGACGCGGAGCCTAGCCGTGTGTGTTGACGGCCTCCCGACCGCGACGCAGCGCGATCGCGGCACGCCGTCCGGTTCCGGCAGGCCTCACATCATTCCGTGCAGGCGCGAACTTGAGCACCGGGCGGGCCGTCGCTCCTCTCGATCACCTTGGAGGGCCGAAGCCAGTTCGAGAGGGAGCGCGCGATGCCCTAGCCCTTGATGCACGCTGCACCGGCTACCTCCAGCTTTCGATGCCGAGTAGACAGATCTCGACGGAGTTCGACGGGTACACCCTCTCTGTTGCCATGGGCGACGAGGCCGTACCGGAATCGCGAGCCGTGACCCGTGGTCTTCGGGGGCGTTCGTTTCGGGACTCGCGGTTCGGTACACCGCGAGCCGATACGAGCGTTCTCCGGGAGGCTCGGTCCGGCTTGGCACGTACGGAACGCCTCAGCGGCGGAGACGTCATCGCGTCACGCGGTGCGCGTCTTTGGCTGCTGTCAGCAGATCCATTCCCAGTGCCAGGGCTCGGGGGCCGATCCGTTCGGCTGCGCCCACGCTGGGTGTACGAAGCAATAGGTCCGCGCATTCACGGTGAGCCATTGATATCCGACGGAGGAGAATGTGAGCTCGCCGTTCTGGTCGGCGAAGTCCACGGCCTTGCCCAACCCATGCACGCTCGTACCCGGGACGGCAGCGAACTGGCACAACCCGAGGCTGCACCAGTAGTTGCGCTCCGTCACCTGTTCGGCGTAGGTGCGGTAACAGCTTTCCGGCGTCAGGTCGACGCCCGCGTTGTGCGCAGCGCTCATCATGTTGAGCAGGCTCGGGGCGGCGGGTTTCCAGATCTGGCAGTTCGGGTTGATGGTCTGGAGCACGCTGGCTGGCAGGAAGCCGTTCTGGAGCGCCGGCGGCGCGGGCGCAACGCACGCCGTCGCGACGAGCGCGGAGCCGGCGACCAGTACCGCCAACCGGCCGAAGACGGACGGCCGGCGCGCCGTGAGCCGCGGACGATGATCGAGGTGGCCCACGCCGCATGCTTCGGCCGTTCGCCGTGGCTCCTTGAGCGATCGGGACGGAAAGCCACGTCCTGCCCGCTTCACGAGCCCGTCGGCCGGGTTTCCACCCCGAGTCCACTCCTCGAACGGCGCGGCAGCGGGGCGGCCGGACGAGGACGAGCTAGGTGGTTCTCCTCGCCTGCAGAGCTTGCACGACCTCGTCGCTGAGCCCCAGGACCCGCGCGGTGACGAGGGGATTGCCGACCGCTGCCAGAGCTTGCGCCTTGTTCGCTTCGTCATCCTTCTTGGCTTCGGCGGTTGCTCTCCCTCCGCTTCCCAGCTGAATGCCGAAGAATGCGCCGACCAATGCACCGACGGTCCCCGTGATTGCGCCCATCGCAGTTCCAACGTCGGCAGCAGTGTTGAATGCGATCAACGATGCGATGAAGCAGACGACGAGCACGACCAAACCGACAAGTACGAGGAAGAATCCGTACGTCACCGTCTCCGTGCCGTCGGCACCGGTGCCGAAGATCCCCCCGGCGGGAGGTTTCGGCGGAGGTGTCGGTGTTATCGCCGCCGCTGACGGCACCGTGGGATCCGTTGGGTTCTCAGACACGGTCTTCCTCCGTTCCGAACGTCGCCGACTGTTCCCTGCCGACGCTGCTCCCAGACAGTAGGGCAACTTTGGCCATCACCTTGGATACTCGCTGGCAGCGGGTCACGAACGCGGGGCGTGACGGCGACGGCTGCCGGTCGTGTCGGCGCGGACCGCTCGAGTTGCACATGACTCGCGGTGTGCTAGATCGCGAGTCAACCGACGTGTGTTCCAAACCCGCGATGGGCTGAACGCCAAACCCAGACCAACGAGCTCTTGACTGGCGGTTCCGCATCAACCCGTGAAGGAGGGAGTGGGGGTCACAGCCAGCGGAGTTACCGGGCATCGCCCGGCGGCGGGATCGTCCGTGATGGTCACCTGGCCGTCGCCGGCCTGGACGCTTTGGGTGAGCCTGGTCCGGTCGGGCGTGAACCCGGAGCCGCCGCCCCCGGCGCCGGCACCGAAGTTTGGGGCACCCGTTGCGGCCGATCCGCCGCCACCACCGAAGAAGCCGCCGCCGCCGCCACCACCGCCGCCGGTCAGCTAGGCGTCGAAGGGTGCTACCACTCGACGGAGGAGCCCGGCGAGTGTGGCGCGCTCGGTTGTGTCGAGGGCGCCGAGGATCGCGTCCTCGCGTTGGACGAGGTCTTGGAGCGCGCCGTCGACACGCCGACGTCCCGCCGCAGTGAGTTCCACGCGCACGGACCGGGCGTCGGCTGGGTCGGGACGGCGACGCACGAGGCCGCGCTGCTCGAGGTGGTCGATCCGGTTCGTCATCGTGCCCGAGGTGACCAGCGTCTGTGCGACCAGCTGACCGGGTGAGAGTTGGTGCGGTGCGTGGGCCCGGCGCAGGGCCGAGAGCACGTCGAACGTCCAGGTTTCGAGGTCGTGGCGGGCGAAGACGATGCTGCGCTGACGGTCGAGGTGCCGGGCGAGCCGGGTGACACGGGAGAGCACCTCTAGGGGGGACGTGTCCACACCGGGCATCGCTTGGCGCCAACCTTCGACGAGGCCGTCGACTTCGTCTTCCATCCGCATCCTCCGGAATTGCGCGGCGCTGCAGCCGGGCCTGGACAACATCTTGACATCAAGAGACTATCGGTGCCAGTATCTTGATATCAAGAGATCGGAGGACTCCATGACGGCTCCCATCTATTCCCGGTACCCGGACCGGGTGATCACGGCCCGTCGTCGTCTCGGTCGGCCGTTGACCTTCGCCGAGAAGGTCCTGTTCGCCCACGCGGACGACGTCGAGACGATCGGTCTCGAGCGGGGGGTCGACTACGCCGACTACCGACCCGACCGGGTCGCGATGCAAGACGCGATGGCTCAGATGGCGTTGTTGCAGTTCATGACCGTCGGGCTTCCTCGGGTGGCCGTGCCCTCGACCGTGCACTGCGACCATCTCATCCAGGCGTCGGTCGGCGCTGCTGCGGACATGGCCGAAGCGCTCGATGTGAACTCGGAGGTCTACGCGTTCCTGCGCACCGCGTGCGAGAAGTACGGCATCGGCTTCTGGAAGCCGGGTTCGGGCATCATCCACCAGGTCGTGCTCGAGCAGTACGCCTTCCCCGGCGGGATGATCATCGGCACCGATAGTCACACGCCGAACGCGGGTGGACTCGGGACCGTCGCGATCGGCGTCGGCGGGGCCGACGCCGTTGAGGTGATGGCCGGATCGCCGTTTAACACGCGAGCCCCGAAGGTGATCGGTGTCCATTTGACCGGGCAGCTCTCGGGGTGGGCTGCTGCGAAAGATGTGATCCTCAAGGTCGCGGGCATCCTCACCGTCCGCGGTGGAACCGGCGCGATTGTCGAGTACTTCGGGCCAGGCGTCTCATCGATCTCGGCGACCGGTCGGGCAACGATCTGCAACATGGGCGCAGAGGTCGGAGCGACCAGTTCGGTGTTCCCCTACGACGGCCGCACCACGGCATATCTCACGGCGACCCACCGCCAGCAGCTCGCCGACCTCGCCGACCGCTACGCCGAGCACCTCCAGGCCGATCCCGAGGTAGAGGCCGATCCGGAGCGTTTCTTCGACCGAGTAATCGACATCGACCTCGACGAGCTCGAACCGCACCTCGTTGGACCGCACAGCCCCGATCTGGACCGTCCGATCTCGGACGTCAAGGCAGCCGCCATCGAGGGCGGCTATCCCCTCGACATCTCCTACGCCCTGGTCGGTTCATGCACCAACTCGTCCTACGAGGATATCGGCCGCGCCGCCCACGTCGCCCGTCAAGCGAAGGCTGCGGGACTGCGCGTGCAGGCTCCGTTGCTCATCACACCGGGGTCGGAACAGATCCGGGCAACGATCGAGCGAGATGGGCTGCTCGAAGACCTCGAAGCCATCGGAGCCACCGTGCTCGCCAACGCCTGCGGACCGTGTATCGGTCAGTGGAAGCGCGACGACATCCAGATGGGTGAGCGCAACACCATCGTCTCTTCGTTCAACCGCAACTTCCCGCGTCGCAACGACGGCAACGCGGAGACGCTCTCGTTCATCGGATCGCCCGAGACCGTCGTCGCAATGGCCTTGACCGGACGACTCGATGTCGACTTCGTCCGCGAGACGCTCACTGGGTCTGAGGGTGCGTCGGTGCTGCTCGAACCGCCAGTCGCGGACGAGCTTCCGAGTGAGGGCTTCGACCCGGGCGAGTGGGGATACATTCCACCCGCGGCAGACGGATCGGCCGTCGCGGTCATCGTGAGGCCCGACTCGGAGCGTCTGGAGCTCCTCAGGCCCTTTCGTGCGTGGGATGGAAACGACCTCACGGGACTGCGCGTGCTGATGAAGGCAGTCGGCAAGTGCACGACGGACGACATCTCGCCTGCTGGAGCGTGGTTGCGATACCGCGGCCATCTCACGAACATCTCCCAAAACCTTTTCATCGGAGCCAACAACGCCTTCGCGCGCGGGGAGTCCGGCCAAGGAATCGACACGCGCGACCAGTCGGTGAGGTCATTGCCCGACCTCGCGGCGGAGTACAAGCGGGCCGGCATCGAGTGGGTCGCCATAGGCGACGAGAACTACGGCGAAGGCTCGTCACGCGAGCACGCCGCTATGGAGCCGCGTCACATGGGCGGTCGGGCAGTCATCGCCAGGTCCTTCGCCCGAATCCACGAGGCGAACCTCAAGAAGCACGGCGTGCTGGCGCTGACGTTCGAGGACCTCGACGGCTACGAGCGAGTGCTTGCCGACGACACGGTCGACATCGTCGGGCTCGCCAAGCTTGCGCCGGGAAGGCCCGTGCAGATCATTGTTCACCACGCCGACGGGCAGACTGACGGTTTCCTCACCAAGCACACCATGTCGGACCAGCACATCGCGTGGTTCAAGGCCGGGTCCGCACTCAACCTGTTGCGTGGTGGCGCCCGCCACGGACCAACCCGGTAGCCCGCAACGGCCGGTCGTCAGACTGGGTGGTGGTCCATGTGGGTAGTGGGGTCAGTACCAGGATCAGATCCTCAGCACCCGTTACGCCAAGCCCTATCGGCGTGAGGGATTGGTATGCCGAGCGGTGGTGCCGGTGACTCGCGGTCTGCCAAACCGCGAGTCGACCGGGACCACCAATCAGCCGCCGGCGTCGCGCAACCCGCGATGACCTGAGCCCACTGGGCGCAGGCTCGAGCTCGCGAGAGGCTGCCATCTCGGACACGTCCCACGACACGCCAGTTAGGATCCGTTCCCGGCTAGCGGCTTCGGGCAACGGGCGGAGCGGGTGGACGGGGATTGCGGCGCCGATCGAGTGCAGGTCGCGCGTCGTGCGGGCGGATCGAAGGGCGGAGCATGGACGGCTGGGTTCGGACAACGCGGCGAACGGGGCCCTGGCGGCATTTAGGTCTGCGTGCGGTGGTCGTTGCCGCGGCGCTTAGTTGCTCTTTACCGAGCGCCGCCGGGGCGGCGGCGAGCGCGTCGGCAGCGGACGGAGGGACCGCCGGGGTGGCAGCGGCCTACCACCTGCTCGGCTATCTCCCGCCGGCCGTTCAGAATACGTGTTCTCTTGGCTACCCGAATGTCACGCGAGCAACGGAAGCCGTTGCTCGGCAAGTCACCGCCGAGGTGTTCTGCTATCCCCAAGACGGTTTGAACGTCACGTTCGTGCAGCTCTCGTCGGCGGCCGCACTCAATCAGCTGTACACCAGCTACGCACGAACCGACTTTCGCCCTCAGCTCTTTGACGCCGCCGCGAGCTGCGAGTCCCAGGGCACCTGGAGTTCGAACGGTGTCAATGCTGGCCGCGAGGTGTGCTATCGCACGAGTACCCCACCCGCCAATCCGGAAGTAACCATCGCCTGGACCTATGACAGCGCGAACATTTTCGGGATCGCATACCGTGTCGACGCCAACGCCGATTCGCTTCGATCATGGTGGGACGGCGCCGGGCCCAGGCCCTACTCGACCCCGGGGTTCGAGTTGCCAACTCCAGGTCAGGACGCCAAAGCGAACCGAGCGCTGCTGCAGCGATTTCCCTCGCAGGTGCGCGGCCACAGCCACTGCACGAGCGTGAGCTTGGCATCTGCAGGAGCCTTGGGGGACTTATACGACTGGCGATTTTGGCTCGCGGGCAGCGTGGACTGCATGGCCCACGGCCTCCCCGTCGCAGATATCACGTATAACCAGTGGACCGACAGCACTGCGCTCGCGGCGTATCTGCGAGCGGTGAGCGCGATCTACCGTCCCAACGCCCCCACACCGACCGACCAGGCCAATGGCTGCACCTCCGGCCCCTACGACCAGCAGGGACAGGTGGCCGGCCAAGTTGTCTGCGGGTCTGCTCGAGGAGATACGACCAACCACACGAAGAGCCTCATTGGGGTCGTGTTCTGGTCGAACAGCCAACTGAAGATCGGCGCATTCGCAGCGCGGAACGACAACAACACCGCCGCGCTCATGCAATGGTGGCGCTCCGCCGGGAGCGGCCCCTTCCTGTCGGGAACGGCACCGCCGACGTCGACGGCTACCTCGACGGCGTCGCCTACGCTCACCACCCCAGGGACTGCGGCTGATTCGCCGAAAGGGTCCACATGCCCACCGATTTGCTTTTGACGCACCGCGACGTTTAACCCGCTACCAGTGGGTGTGGCCGCCAGCCCGACTCGCGATCAGGGCGAGCCGGCGCCTGATCGATACAAGGCTCCTCTAGGACTGCGGCCCGGGCCAAAACTCATCGGTCAGCAGCCGCCTCATCTTGGCGTTCTCGACCGATGGTGCACAACACCGCCGAAGGGCGGACGCCGCGGCCAGCCTCGTGTTACACCGTCGGGCCCCGTGGGCTGGACAGGAGCGGACGGGGGCGAGCAAGGTGGCGGGGCAATTGCTGACGACTCTGGCTCGACCTCCGCGCTTCGCTCACGGCTTCCGATCGGCTCAGCCGAGAAGACGCGCCACACGAGGCGAACGAGCCTGGAGCGGGGGACGAAGGGCCAGATGATCACGCCGGAGAAGGACCATGCGCTGCGGTTCGCGATCATTGGCGCGGGGATGGCTGGGATCCTCGCCGCGATCAAGCTGACCGCTGCGGGTTTCACCGACTTCGCCGTCTATGAGAAGGCAGATCGCCTCGGCGGCACGTGGCGAGAGAACACGTACCCGGGAATTTCCTGTGACGTCCCGTCTCATCTCTATTCCTACTCCTTCGCGCTCACCCCCGAGTGGAGTCGCCGGTACTCCCCGGGTGCGGAGATCCAAGCGTATTTCGAACGTGTAGCCCGCGATCACGACCTTGCGCCGCATCTTCGATTCGGTGAAGAGGTCATCCGCTGCGATTTTGTGGACGGACGGTGGCATCTCGAGACGGCGAGCGGTCACCGTGATGAGGTCGATGTCGTCATCGCCGCCACCGGGGTGCTCCATCACCCCAACATTCCGGACATCGAAGGGCTCGACGGGTTCGAGGGAGCGGCGTTCCACAGCTCACGTTGGGACCACGAGGTGGCCCTGGATGGTGCGCGGGTCGGTGTGATCGGCACTGGGTCGACGGCGGTCCAGATTGTGGGGGCCATCGTTGAGCGGGTCGGGAAGCTGTCGCTCTTCCAGCGAACCGCGCAATGGGTGGTCCAGCAGGAGAACCCGGCGTATGCGGACGACGAGAGAGCCGAGTTCCGGCGCACGCCAGCCCTGCTGACCGACCTGCACTCGGACCTCTCGCGGCAATTCAGCGTCTTCGCCCGAGCGGTCGTCGACGCCGATTCGCCCGAGATGAAGATGCTCGAGGAAGTCTGTCGAGCCAATCTGGAGGACACCGTCCGCGACCCCGAGCTGCGGGAGCGGCTCCGTCCGAACTATCGGGCCGCGTGCAAGCGCCTCGTGGTATC
The DNA here is from genome assembly GCA_003140175.1 of Actinomycetota bacterium. GTDB lineage: Bacteria > Actinomycetota > Acidimicrobiia > IMCC26256 > PALSA-555 > PALSA-555. The sequence continues at coordinate 129,546 of PLJD01000070.1, read as the reverse complement.
GCCAAACTTCTACGAGGCAATCCAACATCCCAATGCGGAGTTGATCACCGAAGGAATCGAGCGCGTCGAACCCTCTGGCATTCGAACTCGAGACGGCCGATTGCATGAGCTCGACGTGCTCGTTCTGGCCACCGGGTTCAAGGCGGCTGCGTTCATGCGCCCGATGGGCGTCACCGGGCGCGACGGCCTGACACTCGAGAAGGCGTGGGCAGATCGACCGAGCGCCTACCTGTCGGTCACCATTCCCGGCTTTCCCAACTTCTTCATGCTCAACGGGCCGAACGGCCCGGTTGGCAATTTCTCGCTGATTGAAGTCGCGGAGCTGCAGTTCGCGTACATCATGCAGCTCGTGGAAGGCCTCCGAATAGGCGAATTCGACGAGATCAGCGCAAGCACCCGAGCCCTGGAGAGCTTCGAAGCGGCGCGGCTCGAGGCGGCCAAGAAGACAATCTGGATGACCGGCTGCCGCAGTTGGTACCTCGATGATCGTGGGGTCCCAGCGGTTTGGCCGTGGCCGTTCGAGCGCTTCCGAGCTGAGATGCGGGAGCCGAAGTTGGAGGATTTCGAGGCTCGGTAGCGACCGGACGCCCCGTCGAGGTCTCGGGGGTCAGTCCCGATCTATGGCTCGCTGTCCTGGTGATCGCGAGTCGGGCCCGAGTGTTGATCAGCACCCCGTGTTGTGTCGTCTCGTTTTGGGGCAGGTTCCGGCAGGTGACCGACAACACGTGGGTCGTGGCGGGCCTGCCCGACTCGCGGTTTAGAAGACCGCGAGTCGCGGTCATCCCGGCTCGAAGTCCGATCGCTCGCCACCGAGAGGCGTGGTCAATCATTCCGCCCGGGGGACGGTGCCCGTCGTTGGTTTAGGCGAGGCTGAGCCCGGCGGCGATGACGGCGCCGAGCTCCCGGCAGTCGTCGAGGTCGTGCGCAGTTGGCGCGCCAATCACGCTCAGCGGCGGGTTCGCGAGGCGCCATCGGAGCCCGGTCGTGATGGTCTCGATCGCGCGGGCCGCGCCAGTCGTGTCGCTGTTGCCATGGAGGTAGCACCCGTAGGGACGCCCGACCGTCGAGTCGATACATGGGTAATACACCTGATCGAAGAAGTGCTTGAGGGCACCCGACATGTACCCGAGGTTCGCTGGCGTGCCGAGGAGATAGCCGTCCGCGCCGAGAACGTCAACCGCGGTTGCCTCCAGTGCCGCACGCGTGAGCACCTCGACCCCTTCGATCCGGCGATCGGTTGCCCCCGAGTGCACCGCATCGAACATGGAGTGCATCGCCGGAGATGGTGTGTGATGGACGATCAGCAGCCTGGGCATCGGGTACCGAGCGTGGATGACGTGCGGGTCACCCCGCAAGTCCGAGCGTCATCGCTCGGTCACTCGACTCGTGGCGAAGAAGCCGACGAGCACGCTCGCTACAGCCGCGGCGTGAGTGAATGGCGCGAGGTGACTCATCTCCGGAAGTACCTCGAACCGGGCACCAGGGATGACAGCGGCAGCCTCACGCGCCCGCGCCGGCGGCGAGTCGACGTCGTGCTCGAAGGCCAGCACCAGGCACGGCACGCGGATCGACGACCAGGCCTGCGTTCGGACGAGGTCCTCGGACCATCGCAGGCACGCCTCGTACTGTCCGAGCCGACCAGGATTCGGCCACGGGGGCTGCTCGCCGATCATGGCCAGCCAACTGTCGACGATCGCGTCGTCTTGGAGCTCGCGGTTTGGCAGGTATCGCAGCGTCTCGGTTGCGTAGAACAGCGGCGGGAGGTCGTAGTCCAGACGGGCGAGGTCGCGTTCGACGGTCGTGATGGCCTTTTCCCACGCGGTGGCGACATTGCAACTCCCCAGGAACGCGGCGGCACGCACCCGTGTCGGATGGCGGATGGCCAGGGCTTCAGCCACCCAGCCGCCCATCGAATGGCCGACGAACCGTGCCGCGCCGATTCCGAGATGATCCAGAAGACTCAGGGTGTCGCCCACGAGGTCGTCCACCGTATAGGGCGCGGGCGGCGAGGACGAGGGGGCCACCCCTCGGTTGTCGAACGTCACGACCTGGTAGCCGGCTGCGACCAAGTCCGACACGATGCCGACGTGCCAGGCAACGGCGGGTTGCCCGCATCCACAGATCAGGACGATCGGCTCAGCGTCTGGATCGCCGACGACGTCGTAGGCGATCGTGACCTCGCCGAGCTTTACGGTCGGCATGTCTGGTTCACCGTCGGAGTTAGTTCAGCGCCACCAGCGCGATGACGGCGCCGATCACGACGAGGACTGCGACGACACCGATCGTGAGCTTGAGCCACGATGGGGTCCCCGCCAGTCCGATGTTGTCGAGGACCGCTTCGCGTTCCTCGTGCAGCGCCCGCTCGTTCTCGGTCGCGGTTCCGACCTTCGGAAGGTGCTCCGAATGCTCCGGCTTGCGCGGTTTCTGGCCCCGGCTACCCATCCCGACGAGGGTAGCCGTGGCGATTGGCTCGCATCTCACGGTGGGAAGTGATGGGTCGCGATCAAACAGGTGTACGGTCGCGAGGACGGTCGCTGACGCTGCTGACCTAGCCAGCATGACTTCGCCGACACCGATGGCTTCCGCCCGATGGGTTTCCACCCTCGTGGTTGGCGTGATGCTTGGCTGCGTCGGAGCGGATCCCAGTCATGGGCACCGGCCCTGACGTGACGGTCAGGCGTCGCGCGACGTTCGCCTACCACGGGTACCTCACCATGGGGTGCTTCCAATCGGAGTGATGATGTGACCAGCTATACGGTGTACAGCGACGGATGGGGGCGGATGCCGAAAGCGGCCGTCGATGCCCATGAAGCAACGCTTCGCGTGCTCAAGAACGGTCTCCCCTTCGATGGCGTCCGGGCCCGGATCTCCATCGCGGACGCGACGAAGTGCGACAAGAACACAACCGAGTACGCCGACCCGTTCTGGGACGCGCTGCTCCTGGTCGCGGCGCGCGAAGCCGAGGTCCGAATCCGTCACGGCGAGCAGCCCAGCCGCAGCCCTGACGGTCCGGTGATCCTGCCGTCCTACCAACTGGCCACCGCGGCGGTCGAGCAGGTCGATGAGCCGGGGTCGGCGACGACGGAACTGCTCAGCTTCGGGGTCGAGTAATCCAGAGCCCGGCGTGAGGTGTCGGTGGCAACGACACCACGGTCCGGACGGGGGAGCGCGACTGGTCGCCGCGAGCCACCCGCGGGGGCCGGTATTGCTACACGGTGGTCCAGGTATGGCCGTCCGGCGCGACGGCGACGTCAAATTGCTCGGTCATCCCGTTGGAGTACGTCCCGAGGCATCGGAAGGCTTGGCCTCCGGCGGTGGTGCAGGTCACGTCGTCCAGCGTCAGACCGGGCGAGGAATCGGCGCCCGTCGGGTCGTCGATCCGGTGCTGGGCCCACGTCTTGAGGGCACCCGCGAGCTCCTCTGAGACCGAGACGGCCCCGGCCGGCCGCGGCGTCGGCAAGGCCGTGCGGTCAGTGCGCAACGGTCGCCACGATCATGATCGCCCCCATCAAGAGGAAGCCGATCACCACCGTGACCAGTGGGTGGGCTTTGCCCTGACTCGGGTCGCGTAGATCCAGGTCGGCTTGTTCTGTCACCATGATGTCGGCCTCCTCAGTGCGTCTCCACCGGGCAGGTGCCGGGTGGGCCGCGAAGCTCCCGAAACGGGAGGTCCACTTGGCGGAGGCCAATCGGTCGGCTCAGTGCCATCCAGGTCGGCTGGTTCAGCGACCGTCCGCCCGCCACCGTACACCTGTTCGACGCCGCGCGATGCGGCTGACCAGCGGCGCAGCGCGACGATGGCCGACACGGCGCCGACCACGCCGGCGAGAACCGGCTTCTACGCTGCCGAGCGGCGGGCGCGGAGCAACGCGACGCCGGTCGCCGGTCCACTGATCGGCGCGAACTGGTCGCTCTCGCTGGTCAACTCGTCGGCTTCGGCGTCGGTGAGCTCGAGGTCCGCCGCGGCCACGTTGTGTTCGAGCTGCTCGACGGAACTCGCACCGGGAATCGCGACGACATTTGGCTTGCGGATCAACCAGGCCAGCGCCACCTGGGCCGCTGTCGCCTCGTGAGCGTTCGCGACCCGCCGCAACGTCTCGATGACTGGCGTTGCCCGTTCGAGGTTCGCCGGCAAACACAGAGGATTGTTCCGCCGCGCCGGGCCCGGTGGGAGGTGGTGGGCGTCGTAGCGGCCCCCGAGGACACCCTGCTCCAAGGGGCTGTAGGCGATCACGACCCGGTCATTGGCCTGCGCATAGGGGACATTGGCCCGGTCGGGTTTGCGTTGCAGCAAGCTGAAATGGACCTGGTTCGAGACCACGGGATGGCCCAAGTCACGCTCCGCCGCTTCCCATCGATCGGCTGAGAAATTGCTCACTCCAACGTGGTTGACGATGCCCGCGTCCCGCAGGCGACGCATTCCCTCCATCGTCGAACGGAGCGGGACGATCGGGTTCGGCCAATGCACCTGGTAGAGATCGATGACCTGGACACCGAGTCGCAGCGCCGACAGGCGCCCGTGCTCCTCGACCTGGCTCGCCGTCGGCCAAATGGGCAGCACCTTGGTTGCCACGAACGCCTCGTCGCGACGTCCCTCCAGGGCGCGTCCCACGATGGCCTCGGACACGCCCCGGGCGTAGACCTCGGCCGTGTCGACGAGGTTGACGCCGAGGTCGAGCGCCCGGTGGACGAGCTCGACCGCGGTGGTCTCGCCGTACCCCTTGCCGTAGCCCCAGTCCCGCGACCCGAACTGCCAGCATCCAAGCCCGATCGCCGAGAGCCGCAGCCCCGCCGCCTCGACATGCTTCATCGCTTCTCCTGGGCTCGGTGGGCGACCCGATCGGCCGCTCGGAGCCATTCTGGCGAACGGGGTGCCAGACGTGCGACTCGCGGTTGGCCTGGTCCCCGTCGCGACGTCCGCCTCGACGTTCGGCGTTGCCACCACCACCGAGTCCGGGCGACGGTCGACCCGCGTAAGTCGAGCGCCGCGGGGAGAGCGGCTCGGTATCGTGCGCGACGAGACCCGACGGTCGGTCTCTGGAGAGCAGCCCCCACCCATGCCCGACGTCTACTCCCACGGTCACCACGAGTCGGTCTTGCGGAGCCATGTCTGGCGGACGGCTGAGAACTCCGCGGCGTACCTTCTGCCCACGCTCGGGCCCGGCCTCGACTTGCTCGACGTGGGCTGCGGACCCGGGACCATCACCCGGGAGCTGGCCGCACTCGTCCACCCGGGTCGCGTGGTGGGCGTCGATGCTTCCGAGGAGGCGATCCGGGAGGCCAATCGGCTGCACGCTGGTCTTGATCCGGCCGCCGACAACGTCAGCTTCGTCACCGCCGACGTCTACGACCTCGAGTTCGAGGAGGCGACCTTCGACGTCGTCCACGCTCACCAGGTCCTCCAGCATCTGTCCGAGCCGGTGCGCGGGTTGCGATCGATGCTGCGGGTCACAAAACCGGGAGGTGTGGTGGCGGTGCGCGACGGTGACTACGCCGCCTTCGCGTGGGCACCCCTCGACCCGCTGCTCGACCGATGGATGGAGCTCTATCACCGGATCTGCCGCGCCAATGGTGGCGAGGCAGATGCGGGCCGGTTCCTGCTCGGCTGGGTACAGCAGGCCGGCTTCGTGGACGCCACGGCCACCAGTTCGACCTGGACGTTCGCCGATCCGCAGCGCCGAGCCTGGTGGGGCGGCTTGTGGGCCGACCGCGTCGAGCAGTCGTCCTTTGCGGACCATGCCATCGCCTACGGACTCAGTGACCGCACCGAATTGGAACGAATCGCGGCGGCGTGGCGGCGCTGGTCAGAACAACCGGATGGTTTCTTCGCCGTCGTGCACGCCGAGGTCCTCGCCCGGCGGCCCTGAGCGGCATTGCGAACGATCCCCGGAGGTGGGAGGTGGAGACGCCGTTGCTGTCTGGCGGGTGGCTTACGTGTACCGGTCGTCGACTCGGGTGTCGACGACGTCGGCGTCACCGGCGAGGGCCCACAGGTAGTACATGGTCGAGCTCGGCGCGGCGACGACCGGATGCCAGCCGGTCGTGATGCGGACCACGCTCCCATCCCGGACGGTCACCGGTCGGTCGGAGGTGTCGTCGTAGCCGACGTGAATCCCGAACCCGAGGTCGGAGTCGAACCGGTAGAGATACATCTCTTCGTGCTCATGGTGATGGGGTGGCCAGCTCGACCAGCCGCCCGGTTCGTTGAGTGTCTCGCCGACGATCAACGGACCCGAGGGGACATAGGTGCGTACCCGTCGACTCGTCGGACCCTCGCCGCGGGTCTCCTCGACCACATCAGCCGGATCGATGACCCGCATTGCAGCGGGACGCTCGGAGGGGCGCCAAACCACCGTCGCATTCAGGTGGCCATCGAGCGCGAAGGACGTTGCCGGAGGGATCGTCGCCGACCACCCCGACCCTTCGAACACGTCGTCCCGGCCGACCACCGCGACCGTGGTGTCCCCAACCTGGAGTTGTCCCCGGCCGCCCTCGACCAGAAGCCAGGCTGCCGCGCCGTCGGTTCGACCAGACACGGGGCCGCGGGTGCGTGCCACGCCGAGCAGTTCGCCCGGTCCCGGCGTGAGCAGGATTTCGAGCTGCTCGCCCACGAGCTCCACGAGGGGCGTCACGGCCGCCAGGCTACGCGGGATCGATTTGGTCCGTGCCACCGACAACCGTCTGGTGTCGTTCTCGAGGCGGTCAGCTTGCCGCGCTGCTACGCACGCGGCGCGTCCGACGCGCCGCGACCGACGCCGCTCGTGGACCCGAACACGAGCGGCGTGCGGGTGCACCCGTGCACGCCGCGTCTGACATCGGTCCGAGAAACCGATACCCTGAGGTTCCCCACTGGAAGCACACCCCATGGTTGATACCGAGAACCTTCGTCCGGTCGAACGCCGAATCCGCCGGCTCGTCCAGCTCGAGACCCCGCGGGTGGACATCGCCCATCAGTTTCGCCGCACCCCAGAGTTCATCGACCGTGTCATCGAGCTGAGCGAGCTCTCCGGTCGCACGGCGCCGGCTCCCTCGTCCGCTCGACTTCGGCCGATCGAGCGGCGGATCCTTCGCTGGCGAGACGAAGGCGCGAGTCACGCCGAGATCGGGCCGCGGTTCCATCGCAGCCCGGGCTTCGTCGAGCAAGTCGAGACGCTCGCCCGCTACAAACTCGCTCGCTGAACCGCCCGCCGACGCACCGCTGACGGTGTCGTCGGCGCCGCGTCGGGGCCCACCCGTCTGGCCCGCGCCGAGAACCCGGTTCCCTGGTCTGGGATTGCCAGGCGCCCACGTCCGTGGGCTGGCCGCGTCGCTGACATCCGCTGAATCGTTTCCCGGCGCCGGGCCGGTCGGCGACCCTCACCCCGAGTTCGAAGACCCCAGCGCGCCTTGCGCCGCTTCGGAACCGGCTCGGGATGGTCGCCCGCGCAGGAGCCACGCACACCCCACCGCGAGCAGGCCTCCGAGCAGCGGTCCCACGACGTACGCCCAGAACGAATCCCAGTGTCCGCCGACGAGCGCGGGACCGAACGACCGAGCGGGGTTCATCGAGGCACCCGTAATGGGGGCGGCCCACAGCCCGGCCAGCGCGATGTAGGCGCCGACCGCGAGCGCCGCGTTGGCGCCGACGTTCCGGGCGCCCGACGCCGTGCCGAGGATCACGCTGACCAATCCGAGCGTCAGGATCGCCTCCAGCACCATGACTTTGAAGTCACCGATTCCATGTTGGGGAACGGTGGCGCCCAGGCTTCCGATGTTGCCGAACATCCAGCGGAGGAACCCCGCCGCGGCGACCGCGCCGACGAGTTGCGCGACGAGGTAGCCGGGAACGCGTCGCCAGGGAAAGTTGCCTCGCAACGCGAAGGACAGCGACACCGCCGGGTTGAGATGCGCCCCTCCGACGGCGCCCATGAAGTAGATGATGGCCATCACCATGAGCCCCGGCGCGACGACCTGCGCCGACAGGGACACGCGGCCGTGGCTCGACGCATCGACCACGGGCGCCCCGGCGGCGACCAGCACGAGCAGGAAGGTCCCGAGCAGCTCCGAGAAGAGTCGGCGCCATTCGTAGGCGGGATCATGAAACCGGGCCGTGGCGACCGGGTCGACCCCGAGGATGGTCTCGGCGTGCCGGAGTTCCTCGCCAGTCATCGCCACATGCTGACCCACTCCGGGCGGTTTGCCTACCCCGACCGCCCGAAATCTCGACCTGGGGGCACCGGGGCGGACGGTTCAACGTCCCGGCTGTCCCGCGAGCGCCGGTCGGGACGGGGAACGCTCACCGCCCCGGCGGCGAGTCTCGGTAGGAGGTGAGCAGCACCGGTGCGGCGGCCGTCAGGGTGGAGTTGTCCACGAAGATGTGCTGGGTGGCGGCATGGATGTCCCGGAAGCATCGTTGCAGCGCGCTCGGGCGCAGCGCATCCGTGGCGGCCCAGGTGTACGCGAACCGGACCACCTCGGCGGCCACTCTCGTGGCGTAGGTTGTCACTTGCCGGGCACGATGCGCCTGCTCCGGGGTGACCGCATCGCCACGCTCGACGGTGGCCTGGAGGTCGTTGAACACCTCGACGGCGAAGGCCCGGGCTGCCCGCAGGGCGGCTTCGTGGAAGACGAAGTCGTGCTGGAACAGCTGTTGATCGCCGATCGGTGCCGCCGCGCCCATCCGCGTCTTGGTCTGCGCCCCGCGGGCGATTTCCTCGAGGGCACGGCGGCCCACACCGAGTGCGAAGCCGCAGTGCCCGATGGAGGTCAGGGTCAAGACACCGAGTCGGTAGACGGGGCCGCCCCGTTGCGTCTGCTCCGCGGTCAGCGGGAAGGTGAACGCTTCGTCGACGAACTGCTCGGACAGCTCGTAGTCGTAGCTTCCCGTCCCGGACAGACCGAGGACATCCCAGTTGTCGCGTAGCACGACCCGGTCTCGGGGTACGAAGATGACGCGCATCTCCACCGTCCCGGTGGGGGACGCCACGAACTCGCCGTTCTGGGTGACGAGCGTCCCGGCCCCGACCCAGTTGGCGTGGCCGATCCCGCTGCCGAAACTGAAGTGTCCGCTGACCAGGTACCCGCCGTCGACCTGCTTCGCCTCGCCGCGGGGGCCGAGCATCCCGGCGTGGATCGCGGGGCCCGGGCCGCTGAACATCTCCTTGACTGCCGCGTCGCCGGTGTAGGCGGCGGCGAAGGCGGTTGTGGTCGCGTTGGCGAGAAAGGACCAGCCCGTTGACCCGTCGGCGCGTGACAGCTCCTCGAAGACGGCCAAGGTGGTACCCGGGTCGGCTTCGGTGCCGCCCAGTTCGACCGGGACCAGCAGACCGAACAGGCCCGCGTCGGCGAGCGCCTCGACGACCGGCGCGGTGAGCGTGCCCGCAACGTCGATCGCCGCGGCTTCGGCCTCGATCAGGTCGGCGAGCGACCGGGCAACCGCCACGGGATCCGCGAGTGGGCCCATGGGCTAGGCCGAGGGAGGGGCTGGCTGGACGCCCGGCCCCGATCCGGCCTGGCCGGCGACGACCGGCGTGGGTGTGAACCGGATGGGCATCGCCTCGGGTCCGACGATGAAGTTGGAGGCCCGGTAGGGGAGCGCCTCGTCGGTCGCCAGCTCGATGTCGGGGAGCCGTGCGAGGAGCTCCGAGAACATCACCTTGAGCTCCAGGCGGGCGAGCGCCGCCCCGAGGCAGAAATGCGGGCCGAACCCGAAGGCAAGATGCGGGTTCGGATCGCGGCCGACATCGAGGCGGAACGGATCGGCGAAGACATCCTCATCACGGTTGGCCGACGGGTACAGGAGGATCAGCTGGTCACCCTCGTGGAGCTGGCGGTCGCGGAGCTCGACGTCGCGGGACACCGTCCGTGACATGTTCTTGATTGGCGTCACCCATCGCAGGAGTTCCTCCACCCCGGTCTCGACGGCTTCTGGTCGGGCCCGGAGCAGGTCCCGCTGATCGGGGTGGTCGAGGAGCGCGAGCATCCCGCCGCTGATCACGTGACGGGTCGTCTCGTCGCCGCCGATGAGGATCAGCAGTGTCTCTTGGATGAGGGACTCGTCGTCGAGCCGCTCACCCTCCAGTTCGGCGTAGCAGAGCGTGCTGACCAGGTCCGGTTGCGGCGGCTTCGCCCGTCGGTCGGCGATCACGCCGAGTTGGTATTCGCGGAAGGCCAAGCCCGCCTCCATCGCCTTCACACGCGCGACCTCGTCGTTGACCGTCGTTCCTCGGATCAGGTCATCCGACCAGCGGAGCAGGTCGTCGTACGCGTCGCGCTCGAATCCCAACATGTCGGCGATGAGCAGGAGCGGCAGCGGCGCGGCGATGTCCCAGACGAAGTCGCACGATCCTCGCTCGCAGACCCGATCGATGATCTCGGTACACAGGCGTCGGATGGTCGGTTCCTTCTCCGCGACCTGTCGTGGGGTGAAGCCCCGGTTCACCAACGAGCGGCGGCGTTGATGCTGCGGGTTGTCCATCGAGATCATCATCGGGAGCGGATCACCGTGCGGCCGCGGGCTGCGCCGGCTCGAGAACGTCGCCGGGTCTTTCTCGATCTGGAGCACGTCGCGATAGCGGGTGATGGCCCACACGTCGTTCTTCTCGTCGTAGTGCACCGGGTCGTGCTGGCGCATCCAGGTCCACGCGTCATGGGGCTCGCGCGAGTACCACGTGCCGGCCAGCAGGTCGATCTCGTGCGGGACGGGATCGGCGCTCATCTGCATCTCCCTCGGCGTCACGAATCGGGCGGGCCCCGACCGATGGCGGGGTGTCGGCACTGATTGTGCTCGCTGGTCGCCGGGCCTGTCACCCGCAGGCCATGCCGACGCCGACCGGGTCCCCGCCGCGCCCACTCGTCGGTCGCCTGACTCGGCGCCCGCCGGGACCACTCGGGTCGCTCGGAAACGAAATTAGAGTCTCCGGGGAGAACGTGCGTCCCACGGGGAGCGCGTCGAACCGGGGGAACGATTGACCGCCACGCTGCTCGACCTCGGCCTCGACCCCGAGATCCCGGGCTTGTTCACGCGACCCGACTATTTCGAGGTCCTGGACCGGCTGCGGACCGAGGAGCCCGCGTTTCGCTACCAGCCGGCGTGTTGGCTCCTCAGCCGCTACGCCGACGTCCGTGACGTGAGCCGCGACCCCGACCGGTTCTGCTCGGGGCGGGGCGTTCTGATGAACGACCCGCTCCGCCGCGGGGGCCAGATCCACGGCTCGATCCTCCACATGGACCCACCTGAGCATGCCCGGTGGCGGGGGCTGGTGTCCCGGAGCTTCACCCCGCGGGCGATCGCGGTCCTCGGGGAGCGAGTCCGGAGCCTGACCCGGTCGCTGCTCGACGAGGTGCCGAGGGGCGACGAGATCGACTTCATCGAACAGGTCGCCGCGCCGCTCCCGGTCCTGGTCATCGCCGAGCTGCTCGCCATCTCCGGGCCCGACCGGCGCCAGTTCCGACGGTGGTCCGACGCCTGTATCGAATCGATGGACACCGCGGAGCCCGATCTGGCGTCGATCGCCGAGCTCCACGCGTTCCTCGAACATCACGTCGCGGCGCACCGCGACGACCCCGGCGATGACGTCGCCTCCGCGCTCGCCACCGCCGAGGTGGACGGCCGCCCCGTCACCGCGGCCGAGGCGGCCGGGTACTGCCTCGCCCTCCTCGTCGCCGGCAACGAGACCACCCGCCACCTCATCTCGGGCGCGGCGCAGGCCCTCGCCGAGCACCCTGCCCAGCGTCAGCGGCTGGCGGCCGAGCCGGAGCGAATACCGGCCGCGGTCGAGGAATCGCTTCGATGGGTGACACCGATCCAGACCTTCGGACGTACCGCGACGCGGCGCACCGAGCAGGCGGGGGTGACGATCGAAGCCGGCGATTTCGTCGTGTTGCTCTACGCGTCGGCGAACCGTGACGAGGCCGCGTTCGGCTCGACCGCCGGCCAGTTCGATGCGTGCCGTCCCGTCGACGCCGCGCACCTCGCGTTTGGGTTCGGTGAGCACCGATGCCTCGGCGCCGCGCTGGCCCGACTCGAGGCTCGCGTCCTGTTCGAGGAACTCCTGGCGTGTGCTCCCGACTACGAGATTGTCGGCGAGCCGTCCTGGGTGTCGTCCACCCTCGTGCGCGGGATGACGGCGCTCCCCGCGGTGCTGCGCTAGCCCACCGGACCGGTGGTTGACACCAGAGAGGTGCTCCGTGACTGACGCCCGCAACTCGCTCGGCCCGCTCGTCGCCGCCGACGAGACCCTCAACCATCAGATCACGGACACGTTCGCGACCGTGGCGCAGACCGACCGGTCCTGGACCGAGAAGATCTGCGCGATGGCGTGCGCCCGCGACGGGTCACTGCAGCTCACCTTCGGGCTCGGGAAGTATCCGAACCGCAACGTCCTCGACGGGTACGCGGGCATCTCACGCGGGGTCGAGCAGTGGACCGTCCGCGCCAGTCGATCCCTGGGCTCAGATCGCGGGTCGCTGCGCGCCGGGCCGCTGCAGTACGAGATCCTCGAGCCGCTGCGGTCGATCCGGTTCGCGCTCGCCGCGAACGACATCGTCCCGATCAGCTTCGAATGGATCTTTGAGCAGGCCGTCCCGCCCTGCCTCGAGCAGCGGGAGATCCACCGCAGCTCCGACGGGGGCCGGATCGACGCCGACGTCGTGCGCTACCACCAGATCGGCACGGCCCGGGGCTGGGCGGAGGTCGACGGCCAGCGAGTCGAGATCGACGACGCGACCTGGGTCTCGACCCGAGATCATTCCTGGGGCGTCCGCTACATGGTGGGGGAGCCAGCCCCCGACGTGGAGGAGCGCGCCGCCGCGCCCGGAGTGTCGACGCTGGTGATCTGGTCGCCGATGCTCTGCGAGCGACCCGACGGGTCTCGCTACGCGTTGCACACCTACTACCAGCGCCACGCCTTCGGGGACTGGCAGCGCGTCGAGATGCAGGGTGGCGTCGAGCATCCCGATGGGCGAAAGGAGCATTTCCTCGGGCTGGTCCCCGACGTGGAGGTCCGCGACGACAATCGCCGCGTCGTCGGCGGAACCCTGCGCTACCAGATGGACGACGGGGCCGAACGCGTCGTCGAGGTGCACGCCGCCTCCGACACCGGCTTTCACCTCGGCGCCGGCCTGTACTTCGGCTTCGACGGCCACTGGCACGGCCAATGGCGGGGGCCGCTCGTCGTGGAGGGCGAGCACGTCTCGGATTGCTCCGAGCCGAGCGCGGCGCATCGACTGCACCAGATGCGGGACTGCGTGGTCCGGGTGCGCGATCCAGCCGGCGGCGGCGCGGGCTGGGGGAACCTGCAGAGCCTGGTGCTCGGCGCTCACCCCGACCTGGGGTTGACCGAGGCCGCCTCGTTTCTTTGAGGTCAGCCGATTCGGTTGATCAGCTGGCGCGTGTAGGGGATCACCGGGTTGTGCTCGGGTGCGGGGACCGGATAGTGGACGCCGGCGGTTGCGGCGAGGCGGGCCTGGCGCACCGCCACCGCGATGGAGCGAACGAGCGCGAAGACCTCGTACCAGTCGAAGTCGACCAGGCGACGCCCCACGCCGGCCTCGTAGCGGGCGATGGCGTCGGCTCGGGTCGGGAAGCCGGGGACCCGTCGTCCGGCCAGGGTGGCGCCGACCTCGTCGAGTCCGAGGTACCAGCCGAGGTCGTGTTCGGCCGGGCCGAGGAAGGCCATGTCCCAGTCGAGGGCCGCGACGATCCGCTGCTCGGGGTCGAAGATGACGTTGCCGAGCCGCGGGTCGCCCCACAGCAGCGACGCGGCCGGCGCCGCGGCTGGGCTCGTCGTGCGGCACCAGGCCAGCAGCTCGACGACGGCCGCTGGTACCTCTTCTCCATCGCAGGCCCACCGCAGGTAGTCGAACCACCAGTCGACCTCGTCCTGGATCGACGCCCGGTTCCCTCGGAGCAGTTCCGGGAGCTCGCCGCTCGTCGGGTCGACACGATGCAGCGACGCGAGCAGGTCGAGGAAGCGGTCCGTGACGCCGCGCTGCTGCTCCGGTCGCAGCCCGAGCATCCAGGGGTCGAACGCCGGTGCTTGCGGGCCGACCTGGCCGGCCACGAACGGCATGGCCACAAACGGGGTGCCGAGCCATTGCTCGTCGAGTTCGAGCGTGACGGGCGCCGGGGTCGGCAGGCCGGCGCCCGCGACCGCGGTTTGCACGACGGCCTGGGCTCGGAGGTCGAAGTCGGGGAACGTCATCTGGAGTGCGGGGAGCCGCAGCGCCAGCGATTCCGTGGCCGGCTCGGATCCCGCGTCCCAGGCGGCGTGGAGCAGCACCGTCTCGTTGGACAGACCCGCCGACGCGTGACGCACGGAGTCGATACGGAGCCCCACGCGTTCGGGGTGGCGTTTGCGGAGCCACGCCAGCAGCCGATGCTCGAGGTCCGCGAGGTCTCGAACCAGTCCCGACGCCATCGCTCATCGTCCTTCGTCGATGCCGCGCGCACAACTCCAGCGCGGCGCCGACGCTCCCACGCCACCGGTTCGGGTCGGTCCCGGGGGGCGCCAGATCCAGACCGCGCCGGCACGGCTCGCCCGAGCGCGGTGATGATCAGCGGCGCGGCTCGCGCCACATCCTCGTGATCGGGGGCGCCCCCTCCGGCAGCGCCACGAGACCTTGGGTCTCGAAGCCGTGCCGCGCGTAGAACGCGACGTTGCGCGGGTTCGACGATTCCAGGTACGCCGGTACACCCTCGCGGTCGCACCGCTCCAGCATCTCGGCCATGACCGCCGAGCCGACACCCGTGCCCTGGGAGTCGCGGCGAGTGCCCAACGTGTGGAGGTAGTAGTGCGGAGCCGCGGGATGAACCCGCTCCATCGCCCCCAGGACCCGCAACGCCCGCACGGTGGTCAACTCAAACACCGTCGCGAGGACCGGCGCTTCTCGGATGATCGTGCGCGCCGGCGTCTTCCACTGGTCGATGCCCTTCCAGATCGCCCCGCCCGAGCCGTCCGCGGCGAGGTAGACGTCGTGATCGCCCGGTCGGAGCTCTTCTCGCACCAGCGCCCGAAAGTATCGGCGCAGCCGCCGCTCGATCCGGGACCGACCCGCCAGGATCCACCCGAAGACCGGATCGTCAGCGAAGGCACTCGCGAGCGCGTCCGCGAGGCGCTCCCGGTCGCTTGCCGCCGCCCTGGTCACCTCGACCATGGAACGCTCAACCCCCGTGCGATGACGCCGCACACCGTAGCCAGTCCACCGGCCAGCTCCCCGCGGCTCGTGCCCGACCGTCTCGGCGCGATCGTTGACGTCGACACGGCCCGAGAGCCATGCTGGCAGCCGGTTGGGTCCGTCTCGACGGGAGGGTGGGTCGACGCCGAGCGATGGCGGTGACCACGACGACATGCACGGCCAATGATCTCCGCTGAGTCGCTCCAGGGCTTCTATCGACCCGCGACGGCGCCGTCCGAGCAGCTAGTCACGCCGGGGGTGCGGTTCGTGATCCTGACCTGCATGGATCCGCGCCTGCACCCCGAGCAGTCGCTGGGTCTCTCCGTCGGCGACGCCTACGTCCTCCGCAACGCCGGCGGGCGGGTCTCCGACGACACCCTGCGTTCGTTGATGGTCGCGCTCAGCGAGCAGGGCGCCCGCGAAGTCGTCGTGATCCACCACTCCGACTGCGCGCTGAACCGCTACACGAACCAGCAGCTGCGGACCGCGGTGCAAGGTGACGTGGGGGTCGACGTCTCCACCGTCGACTTCCTTCCCTTCACGGATATCGCGGCCAGCGTCCGCGACGACGTCCGGCGGATCTCGACGGCCCCCCGAACCCCCGGTGACGTCGCGGTGGTCGGGTTCACGTGCGACACCGCATCGGGGACGCTGCAGCTCGTCGTCGGCAGCCCGCTGTCGCAGCTGCCCATGGCCCAGTCGGCCACCGCGGCCTCGACGCCGAAGACTGCTCTACCTCCCAGGGTCGCCCCGCCGATGCCCGGGCCGGCGTGGGCCGACACCGTGCCCGCCGCACCCGCGTCGAGCTGGGAAGTTCCACCATCCGCGGCCCCGGCGGTCGTCACGCAGCCCTGGGACTCCGAACGCCACCGCGGGCGCGGCGCGTTGGCCGCAATCGGCACCCTGGTCGTCATCGCGGCGATCCTCGCCGCGGTCGGCGCGCTCGTCGGCAATGGAACCACCACCGCCCGGCACCGAGCGACCCCCACGACGCCCACCAGCCCGTCGGCGTCGTCGACCCCGTCGGTGCCGACCACCATCGGCTCGCCGCTGAGCGTCGCGCCGGTCTACCAGCAGCCGTTGGCGACGCCGTCACCCGACTTCGCAGCGTTCCACCAAAGCGGTGCGAGCGGGACCTACGCGAACGGTGGCTATGAAGTGACCGTCGCCTCGGGCACCAGCGAGCTCGTGTATCCGGCGTCGCTGATGAAGGTGACCGGCCGACCGTCCGAGCCGACGACCGACGTCGGAGTGATCGCGACCTCGACCAGCAACCCCGACGCCTTCTACGGGGTCGACTGCCGCCTGAATTCGAGCGGCAGCCAGGGATACTTCCTGGAGGTGACGGGTGGCGGCTTGGCGTCCATCGGGGACAGCAGCAATCAGTTCGCGGCGCTCAGCGCCCCCAGCCCGGTGATCCTCCGCACCGGGCAGCCCAACGTCATCCGAGGAATCTGCTCCGGCGCCGCCGGCGAACCGGTCCGCCTGACCCTCATCGTGAACGGTGTGACCGTCCTGCAGACCACCCGCGCGCAGTCGCCCCTGCCCCCCACCGGCACCGTCGGCATCGACGTCGACAACCCGACGAGCGCCAACGGTGGCAGCTCGGGAGCCGCGACCGTGCGCTTCCTCGACTTCGCGGTGCGGGTCCCCGAGCCGCCGCCGCCGACGACGACCACGGGATGAGCGGTCGGGCGTGGTCGGGCGGACGACGCCGGACCGGGCTGCTGGTTACGGGCCGAGCCGGGCTGTCGGGATGAGGACCGCGGGCAGGAACCGCTGACCCAGGGCCCAGAAGACCGGGTTGGGGACGGGTGTGAAGCCCTCCCCGAGCTCGAAGCTGGCGACTCGATCGCAGAACGCGTCGAGCATGGCGAGCCCCTCGAGTCGAGCGAGCGCCGCGCCGGGACACACGTGCGGGCCGGTACCGAACGCCAGGTGGTCGCGGGGGCGCGGCCGGTCGATTCGAAACGCGGCCGGGTCGTTGTAGCGACATTCGTCACGGTTGGCTGACGCCACCCCGAACACCACCCGGTGACCCTCGCGCAAGGGGGAACCCTCGATCGCGGTGTCGGCCAGGACCGCGCGGGCGAGGACCTGAATCGGGGAGTCGTGTCGCAGCGATTCCTCGACGACCAGCGGAGCGAGCGCCCGGTCCTCCCGCAGCTGGGTGTACAGCCTCGGGTCCGTGGCCAGCGTATGCAGGCAGTTGCCGAGGAGGTTCCGGGTGGTCTCGTTGCCAGCGATGATGAGGTTCATGGTCTGGGTGCAGATGGCCCGGTCGGAGAGCTGGACGCCGTCGATCTCGCTGTGGAGGAAGCGGGTGATGACGTCGTCGGGATCGCTCGTCGAGGCGCGGCGGTCGTCGATCAGGCCCTGGATGTACGACCCGAATTCCGGATGGGTGTCGAAGAGGCCTCGCGGCGGGCCGCTGCCCTGCGCGTGGAGGAGCTCATCGGACCAGCGGCGGAACCGGTCGGTGTCGTCGACGGGCACGCCCAACATGTAGCCGATGACCAGGGAGGGCAGCGGATCGACGATCGTTGCCACCAAGTCGACGGCGCCGGCGTCGCGGTTCGTGGCGAGCGCCCGGTCGACGAGCCGGGTCGCCTGGTCGCGAATGAACGGCTCCGCCGCCGCGGTCCGATGACCGGCGACGACGGTGTTGATGACCCGCCGGATCGGGCCGTGGCGCGGCTCGGGGATCGCCGAGATCGGGATGTCGTCCTCGGGGAGGGCGCTGGTGTCGATGAACGACCCGACGAAGTGCTCCACCGCCCGCAGGCCGGCTTCGACGCCGGCCGCAGTCGCGATGTAGTAGCCAGCCGGGGTCTCGACGACGTCGCCGGTCGAACGGAGGCGAGCCATCGCCGCGTACCGCTCGTCGGAGCTCGGCGCGTACGGATCGAACCCATCGGTCACCCGAACCTCCGAAACCCGGACGAGGCGAAGGGATGCATTGTGCACGATTCGACGGCCGCGACGCCGCGGTTCCCGGGTCGCCCCGGGTGGGGCCCGCCCCGCGGGTGCGTCGTCCCCGACGCGGGCGCCCGTAGCCCCGATGACGCGGAACGTACACTGGCCCGCGCTCGACCCGGGGCCGAGGCTGAACGACGTGGTGTGAGGTCAACGGGCGGGGGGGGGCGCAGTAGCGCCGGTTCGAGATGAGGTCAGGGGCACGCCGGATGGGGAGCAGGCGGTCGGCGGTGATCGGGGCGGGCCGGTCGTGAGCGACGCGGCGGGCGGCGACGTCCAGTGCGGACACTGTGGTCAGACGGTTCCGGCGGGCGAATTCTGTTGTCGGTGCGGGATGCCGCTGGCGCTCGGGACCGCGCACCCGCGGCTGCTGGGCCGCCGGTCGCATCACTACGCGGCGTCTCCGAACGAGCCGGCCTGGGCGCTGCGGATCACGTCGACCCTGTTCCCGCAGCTGCCGGTCCACGCCATGGGTGCGTTCCGAGTGGCGCTGGCCTCGGGGATCGGGCTGATCGTCCTGCTCGGCCTCGTCGGAGTGTTCTCCGTGGCCCTGCTCGCGGCCGCGCTGCTCGTCCCCCTCTTGATGCTCCTGTACCTCTACAACGTGAACGTCTACGAGGACGAGCCGTTCCTCGTCGTCGGGTTGACGCTGCTGTGCGGCGCGGTCGGCGGGGTCATCGTGGGCGTGGTGGCCGGCCACGTGGCGCTCCCCGTGCAGCAGCACGGCTGGAGTCAGCTGACGACCGGCTCGGTGCTGGTGCGAGTGGCGGTCCTGCCGTTGGCGTCGGTGGTGCTGGCGCTGATCGGACCGCTGGCCCTGTTGCGCCATCCGCGGTTCAACGACGTGCTCGACGGGGTGGTCTTCGGCGCCGCGTCGGCGGTGGCGTTGCAGTCCGCCATGCTCCTCGTCGTGGCGTGGCCGGTGACCGGGCTCGGACTCCGCCCGGAGCAGGACTCGACCGCCTGGACGCTGCGGCTGATCGAGCTGGGGGTCTTCGTCCCCCTCATCGTGGCCGGCGGGGTGGGATGGGCCGCCGCGGCGCTGTGGGCCCGCTGGCGGGCGCCGATCCGGGATCGCCGCGCCCTGGGTCCGCTGGGGCTCCCACTCTCGGGTGTGCTCGTGGCGGCGGTGCTGGCGGTGGCGGCCGCGGTCGTCCAGGAGGTGTTCGGACCGCTCGGGCGGCTGTTCGCGCTCGCCGTGCTCGCCGCGGCTGGCCTGCTGCTGATGCGGCGCGCGATCCACCTCGGATTGCTGGAGGAGGCCAACGACGCGGACCCGGGCGCCGAGGTGGAGTGCTCGAACTGCGGGCGGCCCACGGCGGTGCATAGCTTCTGTTCCGCCTGCGGAGTCGCGCTGCGTGCCCTGCCGAAGGGCCCAGCTCGCGGCGGGCACTCGAGCGCACCGTGACGGGTCCCATTCACTACCGACCGGGAGGGCATCACCACCCGCGCCAGGGCCGGTGGGTCGTGCTGGTCGCGTTCTGGACCGTGATGGTGCTGCTCTGTGTCACCGGCGTGGTGGTCGCGCTGGTTCGGGAGCCGAGCACCCCCGCGTCGACGTGTCCCCCACCCCAGTCGTGTCCGGGCCCCCAGCCCGTCATGCCCGCGTCCAGCACCCGCACCTGGACCAGCCCGGGCCACACCGTCTCGCTGCAATACCCGACGGCGGTCTTCGCGCTGCAGGAGCGCAGCTCGACCACGCTGCAGCTCCGGGTCCGCTCGGCCCGTCCGTCGGGTGTCGAGGCGAGCGCCTGGATCAGTGCCGACCCGCTGAGCGACGGATCACCCGCGGCGCTCCTCCGCCAACGCAAGTCGCAGCTCGCGGCGTCGATCCTCGGTCTGACCGACGATCAAGACTCCCGGACCGTCATCCCCCCACCCCACATCGGTGACATCGCCGGCGTGGGCGGGTCGTACCGGGGCACAGTCGACACCCCCCAGGGCCCGGGCGGCCCGGTGGTCGCCATCCTGGCCGCGGCCACCGACGGTCACACCACCGCGGTCGTGTCGTACGTGATCACCGGGACCAACGACCCCGCCGAGATCCAGATGCTCCGCGCGTACCTGTCGCCGATTCTCACGAGCTTCACCTGGGGTCGACCATGAACGCCCGACGCGGTGTGCCCCTCCCGCTGGTGCTCGTGGTCGCGCTGAGCCTGGCGGCGGTGTCCGCCCCGTCCGCGGGCGCCTCGGCCCGCCGAGCCGGCGGCGATGCCGCACCATTGGGCCCGGCGCGCGCCGACGCCACCGTGTCGCTGACGTTGGTGCTGCGGTTCCCGGGCAGCGACGCGCTGGCCGCGTACCTCGCGGCGCAGCGACTCCAGGCCGCGCCGGCACCGCTCACCCCCGCGCAGATCGGCGAACGGTTCGGGATACCCAGCGCCCGCCTCGACGCGGTCACGGCGCGCCTCGAGCAGGCCGGGATCCGGGTCACGCAGCGGTATGACCAGCGCACCGCGCTGCTCGCGGCCGGGTCGGTCCGCGACGTGGAACGTCTGTTCCAGGTCCGACTCGAGGACTACCGGGACCGCGACGGCATCCGCTACCGGGCGCCGTCGCGGTCGCCCCGGATCCCGTCTGATCTCACCGATGCGGTCTCCGACGTCGAGGGCCTGAACACCCGACCGGTGTTCGCCCCCGCGTCGGCGCCGGGCCAGACCGGGGGCGGCTCGAGCGCGACGTTCGTCACCCCCCAACAGCTCAATCAGATCTACGACGCGAACCCGCTGGCCCAGGCGGGCATCGACGGGAGTGGCGAGACGATCGCGGTCGCCTCGCTCGCCACCCTGCACGGCGAGGAGTTTTCCGACTGGGCGGCGCACTTCAAGACCAGCACCCAGCCCAGCCGGACGATCTCGATCGCACCGCCGGCGCTCCGCTTTGGTCAACGTGGCTGGAGTGCGAGCGACTCCGATGAAGTGGCCCTCGATCTCGAGATGACCCGGGCCTTGGCGCCCAAAGCCACGATCCTTGACTACACCACCGAGAACGACGGTGAAGGTCTCGAACGGGTCATCAATCAGGTGGTCCAGGACCGACGGGCGACGATCGTCTCGATCAGCTATGGGAACTGCGAACCCGAACGCGGCGCGGCGGCGATCAACGGCTACGAGAACGCCTTCATGGCCGCCCAAGCTGCGGGGGTCGACGTGTTCGCCGCCTCCGGCGATTCCGGGCCGTACGACTGCAACGACTCGAGCCACACCAACGACCTGCGCCAGGCCGTGAACTATCCCGCGTCGAGCGCCTACGTCACCTCGGTGGGTGGGACCACGTTGTCGAACCAGGGCGGCGACCTGCACGAGACGGCGTGGCAGGAGCCCGCCGCGCTGGCTGGGACTGGTGGTGGGCGCAGCGAGTTCGTCCCTCGACCGGCGTGGCAGTTGGCCCAGGTGGTGCGCCAGGGCGGCTCGACCCGTCTCGTCCCCGACGTGGCCGGACCAGCCAGTCCCGACTTCAACCTGCTGATCGCCGACTTTCAGTCCGGCCACGTCGTCTTGCAGACCGGTGGGGGTACCAGTGCCGCGGCTCCGTTCTGGGCTGGCCTGACCGCGTTGATCAAGCAGTACGTGCGCGGCCGAGAGCCGTCGTTTCCCGACGGCAGCGTCAGCGCCATGCTGTACCAGATCGCCAACACGCCGGCCCTGTACCCGGCCGCGTTCCATGACGTGACCACCGGTGGCAACCAGGTGTTCACGGCGTCGAGCGGCTGGGACTTCCTGACCGGCCTCGGGACCCCGAACATCAGCGGGTTGGCGAAGGCATTCGACACCCTCGTGCATGCGGCGAGGTCCTGAGCACCGACCCCGAGCAGTCGGGGGACCGCCCGGATCGTCTACGCGGGGTCGAAGCCGAGCTGGCGGCGGAAGAACTGGCGAGCGGCCGGGGCGCTCCAGTTGTCGTGGTCTTCCCCGAACGCGGTGATCCCGTCGAAGCGCCATTCGGTCAGGCAGTTGACCGTGAAGAGGTTGGGGTTGAGGAAGAGCCCGAGTCGGTTCTGGCACCGCCCGTCGGCGTGGAGCTCGCGGCCGAGCTCGTCGACGCCGTCGAGTCGTACCCGCCGCGGGAAGCCGGTGGCCGGGTCACGGTCGAGGACGTCGCGGCGCCCCTGGGTGAGGTTCGACCACTCGCCGTCGCGCAGCAGGTAGCCGTGGATGTTGAGGCACCCGTCGCCGAAGTTCATGGTGATCGAGTGGAAGCCATCCTGGGGCGACGCGGTGGCGTAGCTGTAGCCGCCGCAGGGTGCCGGTGAGCTCGTGAGGCCCGGCCCGAACTGCGGTCGGACCCCCCAGGAGCGGTCGCGGAAGCCGTAGGAGTCGACGTCGATGCGTTCCCCGTGGAGGGTGATCGTGCCCTCGTAGCGGCCCGGTTGGTCCAGGTGATGGGACTCGCCGAGGTAGTGCGGCGGCGTCACCGCGGTGAAGGTGAGCTCGACGTGGATCTCGTCGCCGCCGTCGGGATCGTCGTAGCCGAGCTGGTACTTCGTGAGTGGTTCGAGGCACCGGTAGCGGATCCCGTTGGGGAGGGACAGGTCCGAGAGGGGCTGGTCGTCGAGCGCGAGGTGCCAGAAGTTCTTGGCGTAGCGGCAGTTCCAGAGCTGGTCGCCGTGGTCGTCCCAGAAATAGGCGCCGCCCGCGGCGACCCCCTGGTTCGGCACGAAGAACGGGTACAGCTGACCCGAGAGGCGACGCTCGGGAACCGAGAACGTGAACCAGCAGGTCTCGGTCCAGGCGGGGTCGTCGGTCGTCGGCGGGTGGAACTCGTCGTCGGGGTGCGGCGGGGGCACGGGTCGGCAATCTAGTGAGCTCCCCACACCACCGGTGCGGCGATCACCGATCGTCACCCGTCGAGGAGCTGGACCAGGCAGTCGACCGCGGGGTTCTCGATCCAGGTCGTCTGATCGGGCGGCAGGTCACCTCGTGCCACCATCCGGTTCATCACGATGACGACGATCGCGGTGTAGCGCACCGCGGCGAACACCTCGAAGTAGAAGGTGTCCCCGACGTCTCGCCGGGCCTCGTCGCAGTACCGGGCGCGCTGCTCCTCGCGGGTCGGCTCGCCGGGGAGACGCGGGGCGTCCATCACCTCGTGGGACCAGCGGTCGAACATCAGCCACCAGCCGAGGTCGAGCTCGCCGGGTCCGATCGCCGCCGCTTCGAAGTCGGTCGCGCAGACGCAGCGGTAGTCCCGCCAGATCATGTTCCCGGGCCGCGGGTCGCCCCAGCACAGGGTCACGGGCAGCTCGGGCGGGGCGTGGCGGTGGAGCCACGCGAACGCGCGGTCGAGGAGCGGGTGGGACCGACCGGCGAGGGCGAGGCCCGCGGTGCGCTCCCAGAGCGCCACCTGGGTGGCGATCCCGGGCGTGGTGCCGGGCGCGACGAGCCACTCGAGCCGGGCCGCCCGCCAGTCGATGGTGTGGACACGCGCCAGCACCCCGAGGCCGTCGTCGAGCATGCGTCGACGGTCCTCGGGTGCGGCGTCGGTGAAGAAGCCCGACGTCGTGTAGATCGGGTTCTCGAGCGGCACGACCCCATCGACGAAGCCCATGACGAAGAACGGTGCGCCGAGCACCCCGAGGTCGGGCTCGTAGCCGACCAGCGGCGCGAGGGGGACGTCGCAGTGCTCGGCGAGTGCCTCCATGACCCGGTATTGGATCTGGATCTCGACGTCGAGGCCCGAGGCTTGCGGCGGGTAGATGGCGGGGTCGGGCGTCTCCGTGCGGACGACGTAGCGCTCGTGGTGCTCGGCGCCGTCGCGCCGGACGGTGACGGGCACGATGAGGGTCTCGGCCGAGAACCCGCTCGCGGGTCGATCCGGCGTCCCGACGTGCACGTCGGTCGCCCACCCCAGCCGCTCGGCGAGCCACCCCGCGATCGCCGCGGCGCGTGCGTCGTCGGCCTCGTCGGTCACGGGCTGGAACCTACCCGGGCGGTCACGAGGCTGAATGCGGACGCATGGGGTTTACATGCGCCCGCATCAATCGTACGATGCGGGGATGAGCGATCCCGCCACCGTCTGGGTCCGTCGTCCGACCGCCGCGCCGGGAGGTGACGAGAGCGCACCGGCGTTCCGACTCGACCGGGCCGTGTCCGGCTTGACCATCGGGGTGCGCGAAGACCGGGCGTGGCGGTCCTGGCAGCTGATCGGCGACATCTGGAGCGAGTACCTCCGACGCGACGGCGCCGAGACGATCACCGTCGAGACCGGAGCCCAGGTCGGCCAGCCCGGCTCCGACGACCGCAAGCAGATCGACGAGCTCGCGGCCGTCGTCGACGCCGCGGTCGTGGGACTCGGGACGTGCGGGTCGTGCACCACGTTCACCATCAAGGACGCGGTGGCGCTCGAGGAACAGGAGCGCCCGGTCGTGGCGGTCGTGTGCGAGGAGTTCCTCGTGCACGGTCAGAACGTCGCCACGCACCTCGGTCACCGGGACCTCAAGATCCTCGTCCTTCCGTATCCGCTCGAGGCTCGACCTGACGACGAGCTGCGCGCCATCGCGGACGAGTACTACCCGAGGATGCTCGAGCTGCTGGGCGTCGCATCATGACGCTCACCAGCGACCGGGTCGAGGTCGCGGCGGATCCCCGCCAGCAGTACGAACAGGCCATGGCGGAGCGTTGGAGCGACGGGGTGCCGCTCCTGCCGGCGACCGACGACGCGGTCGAGGCCATCCTGGCCGCCTCGCCGTACCCCGCCGACCATGCACTGTGCGTCCTCCCGCCCCGCAACGGGGTGGCGACCGTCGAGCTCATCGCCATCAACGCGGCGATGGCCGGCGTGGAGCCGGCCGCGTTCGGTGTCGTCCTCGCCGCGCTCGAGGCCATGAGCGAACCCGAGTGGAACGCCTTCGGGCTGACCACCACCACCTCGAGCGTCTTTCCGATGCTCGTCGTCAACGGCGCGTGCCGCGACGAGCTCGGGATCGACTACCGGGCGAGCTGCATGGGCGGCGCCGCCGGCCGGGGCTCCATGACGATTGGCCGTGCCGTCGCGCTGTGCCTGCGCAACATCGGTGGGCAGCGAGCCGGCGAGACCACCAAATCGGTGTTCGGCCAGCCGGCCCGGTTCGGCTTCTGCTTCGGCGAATGGGAGGAGCGTTCCCCCTGGCCGGCGTTGTCGGTCCGGCGAGGGTTCCGGGCCGACCAGAACGTGGTGACCGTCCACGGCGGCAAAGGCACGTTCCCGCTGGCCGACATTCACAACGACGACCCTCGGGACCTGCTGTACCTGATCGCCAAGAGCCTCGCCTTCCCGCTCGCCAACCCGTACCTCGGGAACCCCGAGAACGGCGAGGTCATCGTCGCGTTCAACCCCATGTGGGCGGAGCGCTTCGGCCGCGCCTTCCCCGACGTCGAAGACCTCCAGCGCTACCTGCGCGCCCACGCGTGTCAGCCGATCGATCTCTGGCCGGCGGCCAACGCCGCGATGCTGGCCGACCGGGGCCGGGTCGACCCCGAGGGTCGGGTCCACCTCTTCGAGCGTCCCGACCAGTTCGTGCCCATGGTGTGCGGCGGTCTGGGCAGCCTCCACGCGATCGCGTTGCCGAGCTTCGGGGAGAGCCAGATGCAGAGCAAGGCGATCCTGAGCAAGTCGTGACGATGGATCTCGATCGGGTTGCCGGCGCGGTCGACGAAGTCGCTGGGGTGCTGCGCGCCGACGGCGGGGACCTGATCCTGCTCGACGCGAACCCGCGGACGGATCGCATCCACCTGTCCCTCGTGCTCGAGAGCGTCTCGTGTCAGGACTGCGTCCTGGCCCCCGACCTGCTCTACGAGACGATCGAGCAGGCGCTGCACCGCCACGTCGAGGGCGAGTTCGAACTCGTCGTCGACGATCCGCGCCGCGCGAACGCGTAGTGCTCGCCGCCGACGACCCTTCGGACGCCGCGCCCGCCCCGGCGCTCGACGCGTGGAGCTCGCTGGTCGCGGTGTACCAGGGGGTGCTCCACGACGTCGTCGGGGCGCTCGACCGCGACGCGGCGATGGACTCGGGGATCTTCTCGGCCCTGGCGTACCTCGAGCGTGCCGTGCCGCCACACCGCATGCGGATGAGCGACCTCCAGCGTCTCCTTCATCCCCGCTACAGCCAGCCCGGCCTCAGCCGGCTCGTGCAACGGATGGAAGCCGACGGGCTCGTCGAACGCCAACCCGACACCGAGGACGGGCGCGCCGCGGTGGTGGTCTCGACATCGACCGGCCGGGCCCGCTACCGGCGCTCCAACACCGTCTACGCCGCGGCGGTGCGCGAGCGCTTCGGCCACCACCTCAGCGCCGAACAGTGCCGGCTGCTCACCGAGCTGCTCGGCGAGGTCCTCGCTCGTCGGGACGCCGAACGCCACGCCGACTGACCCCGGGCCGGCAGCCTCCCCGCCTCAGGGTTGGCGGGCGAGGTTACGGCTCGAGGCGCGGGACCGGCCCTACCTCGCCGCGGGCGGCGAGATAGCTGTCCATCGCGTCGCGGATCGTCTCCCAGGCCAACGCGAGCGGCTCGGGGCGCCCGTCGGGTTCGACCGGCTGGCGGGCGAGCTGGTCGGCGACGTCTCGGACCCGCTCGACGGCGAACTCGCTCAGCTCGGTCACCTGGCACCACTGCGAGAAGAAGTCGTCCCAACGGTCTGCGGACAACGATCGCAGGGCCCGCCGGATCCCGAACGGATCGTCGAGGTCGTATCCAGGGGACGTGCACAGCACCACGGTCGGTTCCCGTCTCGTCGAGGGCCACGGGCGCCCGCCGACCCGTCGCGATCCCGGGCGGTCGCCCGCTCCACCCGTCTCGGGACATTCGCTGCTGGTTCACCGGGCGGCGACGCTTCGGACACCTCCGAGCGACGCCGACGCGCACGGTACGCCCCACCAGATCAGCGTGACGTAAAAGGCTCCGCCGGCGCAGAGCTAGTCGTGGGCGGCGTCGTCGAGGATGTGCCCGATCTGGTCGAGGTCGACCGGGCCCGAGTACGCCACCTCACCGTCGCGCAGGGCCAGACACCGGGACGCGTGCTCCAGGAAGGCCAGCTGATGAGTCGCGGTGAGGACCGCCGCCCCCGCCTCCGCCGCGCCCTCGAGGAGATCGGTGAGTGCGCCCTGGCCCGCCGGGTCGAGCCCGACGAAGGGCTCGTCGACCACCAGCACCGAGAACGGCCGGATGAGGCCGAGCAGCAGCGAGGTCTTCTGGCGTAGACCCCGGCTGAACCGGCTCGGCAGGTCGTCGGCGCGCCCCGCGAGGTTGAACGCGGCTAGGAGCTCGTCGGCCAGGGGAGGCCAGCCGGGAAGATCGTGGAGCCGCGCCGTGTACTCGATGTGTTCGTTGACGCTGAGATCGTTGTAGAGGACCGGCTGGTCGCTGATGTACGACAACAGCCCCCTCGCCTCGAGCGACCCGGCGAGGTAGCCGTCGACGAGGATCTCGCCGCCGCTCGGCTCGAGCAAGCCCGCCGCGAGGCGCAAGAAGGTGCTCTTGCCGGCACCGTTGGCGCCCATCAACGCGACCAGCTCGCCGGCCTTCACCTCGAAGGTGAGCTCGTGCAGGGCGACGACATCGGCGTACCGCTTGGCGACGTCGAATGCCTGCAGCGGCTCGTAGTGGATGTCGTCGGTGTCGGTGTCCACATCGCTCATTCGAATCGGAGCTTCCGGCTCTGCAGCCACGCCACGATGGCCGTGCACACGGCGATGACGCCGAGGCTGATCGCGGTCGCCGCGCCGAGCGGGCTCGGGTGGCTCGAGAGGACGAGTGGCGCGAGCGCCCCGATCATGATGGCCGGTGGGAACGTGGTGCGCAGCACGGTGAGCAGCCCCGTCAGCTCGGGACCACCGAACCCGAGCCCGAACCCGAACTGTGTCGCGGCCGACGGGGCGCTGAGCACGAGCGCCGCGGCCCCGGCGCAGGTCCCCGCCACCGCCAGCGGCACCCACACGACGCCGGCCACCGCGGCCGCGGCCGCCGGGCTCGTCAGCGCGACCATCACCGCCAAGGCTGGGAGTTCCACGACCAGCAGCACACACAAGGGGACGACGAGGTGGCGCTGGATCAGCACGCCCCACGCAATCGGGTAGGAGGCAGGCCGCTCGGGGTGATCGAGCTCCTGCGCCAAGCCCTCGCCGGCGTCCACCGCGGCGAGGAACAGCGCCACCCCCGCGACGATCACCAACGCCGCCGCCCCTTGCCGGGCGCCGGCGAGCGCCAGCCCGGCGACGACCGAGAGGGCCACGACCCGCACAACGCGACTGATTGGCCACCGAGCGATCCCCTGCCAGTCCCGCCGCCAGACGGGCCGACCCGACCCGCGTCTGGACCCGTGCCACCACGGCCGGGATCGGGGCAGCTCTTGGGCGAGCTGGCGGTGCAGGATCATGACCGTCCGCAGGTCCTGCATGGTCGCGGCGAACCGGAGATGTCCGACCAGGCCCGCCCGACGTTGGGCCCCCTCCAGCGAGACGCCGCCGATCAACGCGAGGCCAGCCAGCAGCGGCACCGCGGCGACCCCGACGCCGACCAACGCGACGGGTGACCAGTGCAGCGGAGCGAGCGCCAGCTGTCCGATCTGGGTGGTGGGGGAGAGCTTCGTTCCGAGGACGAGGTCGGCCACCGCCCAGGCGACGAACAACGCCCCGATCACGGTCGCGCGTCCGACCCCGAGCCGGCAGCCCGACGCGATGAGCGCCGCGCCCCAGGCGGCGAGCGCGACCAGGATCCCGGTGCCGACACCGACGCCGAGCCAGGCGAGCGTCGCGCCGGGCAGTCGCACCGAGGCGAGGGTGCCGAGCACCGCGCCGGCCACCGCGCCCATGAAGAACACGCCGCGCAGCTGACGCAGTGCGGAGCTGCGCAACACGGTGCTCCGATGCACGGGAGCGAGGAGGACGTGGGTGATGTCCGCGTCTTCCAACGCCAGGGGTCCGCCTCGGCCACCCGAGCGCAACCCGAGCGCGATCACCACCGCGACGCACACGCCAACGCCCGCCGGACCGTGGCTGCGGATCGTGCTCACCAAGCTGGGCGAGGCCGTGGTGTTGCCGAACACCGGAGCGAGGTAGAAGATCGCCGCCCCGGTCAGGATGACCGTGATGTACGCCTTGTAGAGGGTGTCGATCCAGTCGAGCTCGCGCAGCTGACGCCGGGTCCGCGCCGCCCGAAGGGCGTGCACCGCCTGGCGGGTGGCACGCCGGTCGTCGAGCACGAGACGGGAGCGTAACGGTCCGCGCCCCACGACGAGTCGCACGGCGGCTCAGCCCGGGTCGGCATCCCCGGGCAGGGCGGAGCTCGCCAGCAGCGCCTGGGCGCGGTCGAGGTCCTCGTCGAAGACGAGCACCCGGGCGCCCGAGTACACCGCGAGATGCGGCATTGACCCCGCGGCGTCACCCGGGTCGACGATGGCCTGGATGCCGTCATCCCCCAACGTCTGGGCGACGACGTCCGCCTCGAAGCGCGACGGGAACGACCCGAGCGTGACGATCCGACCTTCGGGACGCGGGGTTCCCGGCACGCGCCGCACGGTACCTGGCCGTGAGCCGGGCCGGGCGTGTCGACGAGCGGTCCGGCGGGGAACCGGGCTAGGTCGTCGGCGGCGCCGCGCCCGGCCCGGTCGTGGTCGAGATGCTTGCCACCCGCGAGGCGAGCGCCCGCGCGATCTGCTGACGCTGCCCCGACGACTGATCCCGCAGGTCGACCTCGACCGCGATGAGACCCGCCGGTCCGAGCTGCACGAGGAGCTGGCCGGCGATCCATCGCTCTCGACCCCCCGCTTGGGGAAGACCCCCCGGGCTGGCGTCGCGCGACGTCGCGGTCGATAACGGCGCGCGGTCGGGGGGTGTGGTCCCGATCAACACGTGGTTCGCGCCGTCACTGAACGCCCGCACCGCCGCGCCGGGAGGGATGTGCTGGCCGAGGCCCGACAGGCTGCTCGGGTCGACCTCGCGAAGATTCAGGCCGGTGCAGTCACGCACTGCCGCGACGTCGAGAGTCAGCGCGGCATGGTCCGGTGCGGTCCCGCTCGTCGCAGCCTCCGGCACACCCGAACCCGTGGCCGGCGACGAGACGGCGGGGCTCGAGAGCACGGTCAGCGCGCTCACGGAGCCGAGGTGACGAGTCACCGAGACCCGGACCGTCGCGCCGCAGACCGGCAGGGTGGCGGCCCCCGGGTGCCAGGCGCGGACATGGTCAGCCGATCCGGGGTCGACGGCGAACCACAGCCCGTCCGCGATCACCTTCACGACCGGTCCCGTCACGGTGTCGACATGACCGAGGTCTGCGCCGCCGTGCCACACCCGGATCAGGCCGTCGGCGAACCGCACCAGGAGCACGAGACCGAGCGCCGCGATGGCGACGAAGAACACACCCACCAGCCCGATCGTCGCGGCGTTGCTCACCGTCGTCCCGTGGATCGCGTCGCTGCCGACGCCCCACAGCCCGTTGGCGACGGCGGGTAAGACCGCGAAGGCCAGCGCTCCCCAGAACACGGCGCGGACCAGCCCGCCGAGCAGCACCCGGCGCGGCTGCCCGCCGTACCCGAAATGGCGTGGGTACTCGATGTGGACCTGGTGCCAGTCTCCGCCGGCGCGGCTCCACGCCGTGTCCCGGTTCTCGGCGTCGAGGGGGATCGCCGCCGCGGTGGAGCGGGCCGCGCCCAGCGCCGTGCCGTAGGCGAGCAGCCGACCCCAGATCGCCACCGCCGCGGGTGGTGCGTCCCCGAAGCTCGGGTCCTGGCGTAAGAAATGCTTCACGCCGAGCCACCGGGCCGCGGCGGCCTTTCCACTCGCCGAATAGCGAACCGACCGCAAACTCGCGATGAACGCCAAGATGGCGGACCACGCGACTGCGGCGATCCAGAACCAGTCCTCGCGAGGGAACCGCGCACCGTTCGAGCTCGAGGCGTGTCCCGTCAGCTCGACGTGAGCCGTGTACAGCCCCGCGGCGATCAAGAACACCGCGAGGGCGGCGAGCACGCCGAACAGTCCCCAGTCGAGCTGAGACCATCGGCCGCGCAGCAGACCGCGCGACTTGGCGTCCCGGACGACCTCCTTGTCGAGGCGCGAGTTCCAGCTGGTCTCCGCACCCGGGTCGAGCCGGATCACCTCCAGCGGCGCGGAACCCCCGGTGGCCTTCGCTCGGACCAGGTCGAGGACTTGGCGCTCGTACGCAGTCAATGGCTCGTCGTGTTCGGGCCGCACGCGAACGACGAACCGGCTCGGTCCCGCCTCGAACAGCTCCAGATGTTGTCGCGCGGCCAGATCGACCAGCGTCGCCGCGGCGGCCGTTCGAGTCACCGCGCAGCGGTTCACCAACAGGTTGGCGACGGCGGGCGGCTCCTCACCGAGGTCCGACGTCTGCGGTCCGGGCGCGGGCAGGACCGGGAAGCTCGCGGCGTAACGCACCGCGAGCACGACCGCGAAGAGGACTCCGAACGCGCCGCCCGCTCCCAGAAGCGCAACCGCGCGGGAACCGAATTGGATGGTGCCGACCACGGGTCCAGGACCGTAGAGCCTCCCCTACGGGGACGAAAGGCCGAAGCGGTCCCGTCCGGTCGCCGCCTCGGCGTGGACGCCCCACGCCCGGCGACCCGCCTCAGCGGTGCGGGCCGGGCGGCCGGGCCCGGAGCCCGGCCGGGTCAAGATCCTCACCGCCCCGTCGATGACCAGCCCTCGGTCGGCGGGATCGTTCCCCTCGCCCCAGCGCGCTCCACTCGGTGGCCGAGCTCCTCGCGCCCCGAGCAGATCCACTGGTCCCCGACGACCACACACCCACGACCTGACTGACCGACCGTCCGCCTGAGGATCTCCGCCCCGGCCGCGGCGCGATGAGCTGGCGCCCTCGAGGATTTGCCGGTAGGAATTGAGCTCTATCGGCTCTACGGGCGAGCCGCGTGGCACGGAGGGGAAGTCCATGGCGGAGGAAACGTGGGAGCGGTACGCGTGGGTCGCAGGCATCGCTTCGATCGTGCTGTTCATCGTCGCGACCTTCCTCGCAGGGACACCGCCGCGCCCGAGCGCCTCGATTAAGACGGTCTTCAACTATGTGAACAACAATCGGGATGCCATCAAATGGGGTGGCTATGTCGTCGGGGTCGGTATCACCCTGTTCATCTTCTGGGTCGCGGCGCTGGCGAGCGCTACCCGGAGGGCGCTGAACGCCGCCAGTGGGCTCGTCACCATCGTGATCGTCGGCGCGACGGTGGCGCTCGGGCTGGCGCTGGTCGGAACCGCGATCGCGAGCTTTGAGGCGCTCCAGATCCACAACCTGCAAGGGGGCGTGTACCTCTTCTTCATCCTGAACTACATCCTCGGCGCCGTGGGGTCGTTCGGGACCGCCGCCTTCGTCCTGGGTGTCTCGCTGGCCGTGCTCCGCACGGGGTTTCTGCCGAGATGGCTCGGCTTCGCTGGCCTCGCCGTCGCGGTCCTCCAGCTCGTCGCCGGGCTCGGTGTCGCGACGCTCGGCGACGCCGTGGCCGTGATCACGCTCATCGCGTTCTTCGTGTGGGCGGTCTGGGTCGCGGCGATCAGCGCACTCATGCTGGCCCGCAGCACCGCGGCCGGCCTGTCCCCCGCACCCGCGGGCGCCGTCGCCGCCNNCCAGTCGGGCGCGGCCCTCCCCGGCGGCGACCGGGGCAGCTTGACCAGGGCGCGAACGGGACTGCCCCGGTGTCGGTCGTACCCGGGACGCGCCCCGGAGGTGATGTCCCGGCGCGGGTCCCGACGACCGCCAGTCAGGCCGCGGGGCGCGGCTTGGGGTGTCGGGCGACAATCCTGGCCCGGTGACCGTGAACGGATGCGACCGGGTGGGGCCGCGAGGTGTCGCGTGAGCGAGAAGAATCGCACCAGCATGACGGTCACCACCCCGACGGCCAACTCCCGTTCGCTCCGACTGGGCCACCGCGACTATCTCGTGACGTTCCCATCGAGTCGAGATCCACGCCTGCAGCTGGCGGGCGTCATCCTCTCGTTGCAGGTCCTGGGCCAGACCATCTTCGGCTTCAACGTCTCGATTGCGCAGATCCTGACCGCCATGGTGACCGCGGCTGTCCTCGAGGTGGTGATCACGTTCTGGCTCCGCGGAGCCATCGTCTGGCCGGCCAGCGCGTTGCTGACTGGCAGCAGCGTCGCGTTCATCCTCCGTGTCGCGGGCACCCAGCATGGCCAATGGTGGAGTCTGCACGGCGCGTGGATCTTCGCCGCGACCGCAGCGGTGTCCGTCGTCTCGAAATATGTCATCCGCGTCGGCGACCGGCACGTCTTCAACCCGTCCAACATCGGGCTGCTGCTGTGCTTCGTGCTCCTCGGCTCGAACCGAGTCAATCCGCTGGACTTGTGGTGGGCACGACCCGGGCCCGGG
>PLJD01000070.1:0-96066 GCA_003140175.1 Actinomycetota bacterium | reverse complement strand
TGATCACCGACCCGAAGACCGCCCCGCGCGGTCGGGTCTCGCAGGTCATCTACGGCGCCAGCGTCGCCGTCGCGGCCTCGCTGCTCGCCGCCCCCCAACAGACAGAGTTCGGGACCAAGGTGGCGATTCTCGGCGGACTGGCGATCGTCTGCGCGCTCCGGTTCCCGCTCGAACGGCTCCTCCCCGCGACCGACTCCCCGCGGGACCGGCCGCTGCGCTGGTTCCTCGGATTCACCGCCGACCGTCGGACGAACCCCGCCGCCCGCCCCGCTCCGCGCCTGACCCCGGCCCTCCGCGGCGCCGCGTGGCTCGGCGTCGCCGGGATCGTCGCCGGACTCCTGGTCGTGGCCGGCATCCCGGCTCGCTCCGGCGCGAGCACCGGCGGTGGATCCGCCGTCTTGGTCGGGCGCCCCGCCGTGCGGGTCAGCGACGCGTCACTTCCTCCGCTGACCATCAGCTCCGATGTCCACACCATCGACTCGTCGATCAGCCCGCGCCAGGCCCGCGACATCGCCCGGGACCTGATCGTCGACCTGATCATCACGGCGCGAGCGGAGCAGCGACGCGACCCCCGGCTTGCCGCCACGGCGGGCACCGGCGCGTGGCTGACCCAGGTCAACCTCAAGATCCAGCTCGCCCGCCACACCAACCGCATCGAGGTCGTGTCCTACGCGTTCAGCCGGATCACCATCGTCCTCGTGCGGACCCGCTATTGGGCCTCACCCCAGATCGGCGCCCAGACTCACGGGACGGTCGACGGCGTCACCGACGATCTCGCGGGACGAGTCACCGTGGTCGGACGCAGCGCATCGGCGTATCACCGAACCTTCGTCGTGGTCTCGCGCGGCGGCCACTACCTGATCACCGCCGACGACGTTCCCTAACCCGGCGGGCGTCGTTGTTCGCCCACCGGCGCGGCGCGGGCGAGTTGCACCCCGCCGTCCCACCGTGGCCCACCGTCGGGTCAGCCCAGGGCGGGAAGGACGCGGTCGGCGATCAGCTGGAGGCTCTCCCACGCCACTGCGGGGGGAAGGCCGCCGCAGAGCGGCTGGAGCGCCAGGGGTTGGCCGGCTCGGATCATCTCGAGCGCCTCGTCGGGGGTGACGATCCGATAGGCGCCGTGCTCGGCGCGAAGCTCGGCGACCGTCGTGGCACCCGACTTGCTCGCCGCGAGATGGCTGGGGTCGAACCAGCTCCCGTACATCTGGGCGTCGTGGAGCATGGACGGACCGATCTGGTGCCAGGCCCGATCGACGTCCTCGGCGACGAACACGGTGGTCGGGTTCGTGCTGGGCGGCACGATGCAGGACCCCGGGGTAGCGCCCGTCTCGGCCGCGCCGTCCCGGTATGCCGCTTCGAGGCCCGCGTTCTCGGCTTCGGCGAAGAAGTCGAGGCCGAAGCGCCCCGCCCGTCGCGCCGCGGCGGTGCTGTGGCCGCCGTACATCAACCCCGGACCGCCGGGTGTGACCGGTGAGGGCGTGATCTTCACCCGCCGGCCCTCGAACTCGAACGTCTCGCCGGCCAAGGCGCGCCGCAGGGCCGTGAGCTTCGCCTCGATGACGTGGCCCCGCTCGGCCATGTCGATACCGAACATGGCGTATTCCTCAGGCCGGTAACCGAGACCGATGACGTAGGTCACCCGTCCGCCGCTGAGGATGTCGAGCACCGTCATGTCCTCGGCGAGCTTGACCGGATCGTAGAAGTTGAGCAGCAGCGCGCCGACCACGATCGGGAGGCTCGACGTGCGAGCCGCGATGGCGGTGGCGAGCACGACGGGTGAGGGGAGGTAGCCGTCGGACGATTGATGATGCTCCGAGATCACGACCGAGAGACAGCCGTGCTCCTCACCCCAGTCGGCCATCTCGAGCGCGGCGCGGTACAGCTCGGTCGTCGACGCGGGGCTACTGGCCGGCGCGCGCATGTCGAACCGCAACAGGAACATGGACGGGGATGTTGACATCTGCGGCCCCCTGCGTCGAGCCCACGGTGGGCGGACGCCGGCCGCGCCTCGCGGGGCCACCCGGGGGAGTCCGGGCCGTCCCACGGTGGCGGCTCGGGCCGTTCGAACCCCCAGCGGGGAGGTACGGGTCGGTCGGCGACCGACCTTGAACCACCGGCCGCTCTCTACCAAGATCGTGCCTCGGCGTAGGGCAGGGGCGCCGTCGCCAACGGGAAGGAGACCCGCCGATGGGACTCTTCAAAGCTCCGAATGTCCAGAAGCTCAAGGACCAGCAGGACTTCAAGGGCCTCGCGAAGAGTCTCTGCAGCGACGATCAAGCCGTGCGTAGCGCAGCCGCGCAAGCCATCACCGATCTGGCCAGTCCCGATGCGGTGCCGTCCATCCTCGACGCGGTCACCAGTCGACCCGGCGACTCGGAGCTCGACTCGGTCGGCCAGGCCCTGAACGGCATCGGCCAAGCCGCCGCGGCGCGCCTGGTCGAGATCATCAACGCGGGACAGTCGGAGCGGTCGGTCGTGGCGGTCGCGCTGTTGGGTCGAATGGGTGATCAGTACGGCTTGGCGGCGCTGCGCGATCTCATCGGCCAGTCGTCGGGCGAGACCCGAGCGGAGATGACGACGCGGTCGTTGGCCGCGTTGTCGCTGGGGAATCTTGGGAGCCCGGCTGCGATCGACACCGTCGTCACGCTGCTTGACGATCCGACCCCGCCGGTGCGGCTCGCCGCGGCGATGGCGCTCGAGAACCACCCCGACCCGCGGGCAGCCGACGCGCTGCGTCGCCTCACGAGCGACAGCGACCCCGCGGTGCGCGACCAGGCCACGAAGGCGCTCGCCGCGCTCGCCAAGCCCTGAGGCGCCGACGCGTGGTCGGCCGTCGGGTCGCGTGTCGGTGCGCTCCTGACTACCACCCGGCCGGGCCGGCGAGCGCGCTGGGGCGGCGAGCGTCCGGGCCGGGCGGCACCCCGTCGCCCTAGCATGCCCAGCCAGCCTCGCAGTCCAGGCGTGGCGTGGTCGCACCTCGATCGTGACCATGCGGGCGCGACAGGGAAGGAACGGCGCATGACCGGGCCCGTGGAGTTCGGCGGCCGGATCGGCCGAGACTGGCGCGACTCGGAGCCCTGGTGGCCGCCCGACCCGGCCCCGCCCCAGGGTGCGCCCAACGTCATGCTCATCGTGCTCGACGACGTCGGCTTCGCACAACTGGGCTGCTACGGCTCCGACATTGCCACCCCGGTCATCGACCAGCTGGCGGCGGGCGGCATTCGCCTCGCGAACTTCCACACGACCGCGCTGTGCTCACCCACCCGGTCCTGTCTCCTCACCGGCCGGAACCATCATCGCAACGGGATGGGGCGCGTCGCTGACCTGGCCGCCGGGTTCCCCGGCTACTGGGGCACGCCACCCAAAGAGAACGGCTACCTCTCGGAGATCCTCCGAGCGCACGGCTATGCGACCTACGCGGTCGGCAAGTGGCACCTCACCCCTGACGACCAGACCCACATGGCAGCCCCCCGGTGGACGTGGCCGCTCGGTCGCGGCTTCGACCGCTGGTACGGATTCCATGGCGGCGAAACCCACCAGTTCATGCCCGCCCTCTACCACGACAACCACGCCGTCCGTCCCCCCGCGACGATCGACGAGGGCTACCACCTCAGCGCCGACCTCGCCGACCGGGCCCTCGAGTTCCTCGGCGACCTGCGGGCTGCCGACGCCGACCGGCCGTTCTTCCTCTATTTCTGCACCGGTGCCTGCCATTCGCCCCACCACGCCCCCCCGGAGTGGATCGAGCGCTATCGGGGCGCCTTCGACGACGGGTGGGACGCGTGGCGCGACCGGGCGTTTGCCCGCCAGTTGGCCGAGGGCCTCATCCCCCCCGGCACCGAGCTGTCCCCCCGTCCCCCGTGGGTGCCGGCCTGGGACGCGCTCGACCCCGAAGACCAGACACTCGCCGCCCGATTCATGGAGTGCTTCGCGGCCTTCCTCTCGTACACCGACACGCAGATTGGCCGGGTCCTGCGCTTCCTCGACGACACCGGTGACCGGGACAACACGCTGGTCCTCCTCGTCTCCGACAACGGAGCGAGCGCCGAGGGCGGCCGAGAAGGATCGATCAACGACGGCCGGCTGTCGAACATGGACCCGGCACCACGCGCCGAGATGCGGGCCCGCATCGATCAGATCGGCGGGCCCCTCACCCATAACAACTACCCGTGGGGCTGGACAATGGCCGGCAACACCCCGTTCAAGCGCTGGAAGCGCGAAGTCCACGAGGGAGGCGTCGCTGATCCCTGCATCGTGTCGTGGCCGAGCCGACTCGGCGACGATGTCGGCACCGTCCGTCACCAGTTCGCCCACGCCATCGACGTGCTGCCGACCGTGCTCGACCTCGCCGGCGTGGACGCGCCCGTGCACCTCGATCACGTGCCCCAGACGCCGATCGACGGCGTCAGCTTCGCGCACCTCCTCGCGGCCGGTGGCGACACTGCGCCGGGCCGTCACCAAACCCAGCACTTCGAGATGTTCGGGTCGCGCGCCATCTACCACGACGGATGGAAGGCGGTCACCTTCCATCCCGTCGGACCCCTCTACGACGACGGTCTGAACCCCAACGCGCCGTTCGACGACGACGTGTGGGAGCTGTACCACGTCGCCGAGGACCTCTCCGAGACCCGCGATCTCGCCGAGCAGCATCCCCAACGGGTGGCCGAGCTCGTCGAGCGGTGGTGGCATGAGGCGGAACGCAACCAGGTGCTGCCCCTCGACAACCGAATCTTGTGGACGCTCGCCCACCCCCGACCGTCCCGGCAGCGGCCCCGGGACCACTTCCGGTACTTTCCCGGGGGCGCGCCAGTCCCCGAGACCGTGGCGGTCAACCTGCGTAACCGCTCGCATCGGCTGCGGGTCGAGGTGGACGTCCCCGACGGGACGACACCCGACGGAGTTCTCCTCGCGCTCGGCTGCGCGCTGGGCGGCTGGTCGCTCCATGTACTCCGGGGCCGGCCCCGCTACGTCCACAACCTCTACGGCAAGGAGCACCACGTCCTCGAGGCCGCCGCCGTGCTCGGTGCCGGGCGCCACACCGTGGAGTTCGAGTTCGAGAAGGACGACGGACTCGGCGGGCGGGCCACGCTGCGCTGCGACGGGGAACCGATCGCCGAGGGCACGATCCCACGCTTCACACCCGCCGGGTTCAACGGCGTCGGCATCGGGCTCACCTGCGGCTACGAGTGGGGACCTGCGGTCGGCGAGGGCTACCACGCCCCCTTCCCGTTCAACGCGACGATCCGGCGCGCCGAGGTGGTGGCCACCGGTCCGGTGATCCGAGATCCCCTCGTCGAGCTCGCCGCCATCATGGCCGAGCAGTAGCCCCCGCCCGACGGGCCGATTCCACGTCGGTGGTCCCGCGACGCGCCGATCCGGGCGGGCCGCGGCGCCCCCGCTCGCCTCGGGCGGCCCCATGCGCTTGACTGCCTGCCATGAGGAAATTGGGTGACTACGGCGGGGACGACCACCCACCCGACGATCCAGAGCGGGCGCAGGTCGCCTGGTCGGTGGCGCTCCTCGACGACTGCGATGGATGCGAGGCACCGCGGGTGGAACTGACCCTCGAGGAGATGACGCGCCCGGGAACCGGCGTCGCGGCCCACCTGGCGCCACCGACCGCTCGACGGCTGCGAGCCGCACTCGCGGCCGCGCTCCGAGACATCGGAGAAGACCCCGGGCCCTGACCCGCCGCACCCGGCCCTACGATGCCGCGACCCACGCCGATCGGGCGTCGAATCGGAAGAGAGACGATGAGCATCGAACCGCTCGAGCTGGCCTTCACCTCCACCCGAGGCGTCCTCGCCAACGTCACGCCCGAGCAACTCGACCTTCCCACACCGTGCGCGTCGTGGAACGTCCGGAACCTCGTCAACCACCTCGTCGGACTCAGCCACTGGTTCGCGACCGGCATCAGCTCCGGCGTCACGCCTCCCCTGCCCGCCGAGACGAACTTCGCCGACGGCGACATCCTGGCCGCCTACGACGATGGGATCCAAGAATCGCTCACCGCGTTCAGCACACCGGGCGCGCTCGACAAGACGGTGAAGCTTCCGTTCGGAGAGTTCCTCGGCTCGATGTTCATGGCGTTGGCGACCAATGACACGTTCACGCACGGCTGGGATCTCGCCAAGGCCACCGGCCAGTCGACGCAGCTGACCCCCGAGCTCGCCGAGCAAGTGTTGGCGCAGGCACGCGGCGCGATCCCCGACGAGTTCCGCGGTCCCGACGGCACCGCGCCGTTCGGGCCGATCGTCGAGGTGGCCGACTCCGCGCCGGCCGCCGACCGACTCGCGGCCTTCCTCGGGCGGACGCCCTAGCGGTTCGGTCCTCCTGCGCGTCGCGGATCGGATGCGCGGCACGGTCCAGGCCGATCAGGTACCTCCGACGGTGTGGCGTCGGCGTTCGGGCGGGGCGCCGGCCGACCCGCCGGCGCCGTCACTTGCCCGTGGCGAGGTGGCTGTAGGTGGTGCCGGTCTTGGTCAGGATGCCCGCCGCCATCGCGGCGCCGGCGGCCCGGCTCTGGGCGGCCCGCGGCACCTGCTCCGACGCGGCGTCGAGCGCCGGCGTCCAGTCGACGGACGCGAAGAAGTTCAGGGTCGAGAACGGGGAGACGAACACGACACCGTGGTTGCGTGCATATCGGGTGATGAGCGTCAGGTACCGCTCGTCGAGCGGCTCGAAGAAGCTGTAGGTGTCGAGCTTCTGTTCGTTGGCGGCCCCCGCGGGGTTGGCGTGGATGGTGCCGGTGGTGTCGAAATTGCCGGCGAGCAGGTCCTTGTAGAGCCAGGTCTCGTCCATGGCGACCGGCTTGTGGGCCCGGGCGGCGGCAGCCACGTCGGTGTTGAGGTTGTCCACGTCGAGTTGCGCCAATGGGTAGACGTGAACGCTGAGGTAGTCGATCGAGGTCTGGGTCAAGAGCGCCTGGTCGTAGGCCGGCGACGTCCAGGTCCCGGTTCCGGCCCCGACCTTGGTGGACTGGCGGTCCAGTCCCGTGAGCGCGCTGGTGACGAGCCGCACCCCGATCGCCGGGTCGTTCAGGGGCAGCGACAGGTTCGAGCCGAACGTGTCGGGCTCGTCGAGGACCGTCAGGTAGCTGGGATGCATCGTGTCGATGATGATCTGGGCCTCTTGGCGCTGCTCGGCGGCATAGGAGGCGACGGTCAGCCCGCTGAAGTCGGGGTGCAGCGAGGAGATCTGGGAGCTCGCAAAGACCGGGTTCTGCTCGATCGAGAGCGTCATGCCGTCGACGTGGATCATCTGCGCCAATTGCTGGTAGAAGCTCGTGTACCCGGCGCTGTTCGCGAAGCTCGGCAACAGGAGCGGGAAGCCGACCTCGAGCATCACGCCGCGCAGACCCATCTGGTGCATGCGCCGAAGCATCGTCGAGGCTCGCGTGAGTGCGCCCGGCGCCAGGAGGCCCAGTCCGATGTTGCCGTCGGCCGCGATGAGGCTCGCGGCCAGCACGGTGTGCCCCGTCGGCGACGACGAGCCGACCTCGGTCGCGAACGACGAAACCTGCGAGTTCAGGGTCGCGACCAAGGCCCGATACGGCGCCGGCACTGGCGCGTTCGCCGTCGTGGAGGTCGCGGCCGCGCTCGTCGAGGCTGATGACGACACGCCCGCGGCGCACGCCAGAACCGTCACGACGACGACGACGAGCCCAGTCTTCATGCTCACGTTCTCTCCCGGACCACGGCTCTCATGTTGACCTCGGTCGATCAGGAGGGGATGAAGCCGACGTTAGGACTCGGGCCGAGGGCCGTCGGGGCCGGGTCCGGTCGAGGCCGGGCTCCGGGCGATGCATCGCCCATCTGGGGCATGCTGGGCGCTCGCCGGTGGTTGGGAACCGGTCGGCAACGAGGAGGGCGATCGTGAGCACGACGCGGGACCTACCGGACGCACCGACCTGGCGGGGTATCAACCACCTGGCGCTGGTGACGCCCGACATGGACGCAACAGTTCGGTTCTACGCCGGTGTTCTCGGCATGCCGCTCGTCGCCACGCTGATGGCCGGGCCGATGCGCCACTACTTCTTCGAGATGGCCGATGGCAACACCGTGGCGTTCTTCGAAGTCGAGGGGATGGAGACCTTCAGCAAGCCCGCCGGAGCCCCCAGCGATCGGCCGATTCAACTCGACCACCTGTCCTTCAACGTCGCAGACGAGCACGCCCTCGAGCTGTTGCGCAAGCGGCTCCTCAGCGCCGACTGTGAGGTGACGGGCGTGGTCGACCACGGCATCCTCCGCTCCGTGTACTTCCACGACCCGAACGGCATCGCGCTCGAGGCGTCCTGGTGGGTGACCGACGTGACGGGCCGCCCGGCTGACTACGCGGACCGCGACGTGTTCGCCGACCCCGATCCGGTCCCCGCCGTGCTCGAGCTGCAACGCGACGAGCTCGGCACCCTGCCGTCCACCCGGCTGGCCTGAACGAACCCTCTGGGCTTGGCGCCCGGGGACGGGCGCCCGCGCACCCGAGCACGCCGATCGGCTGGCTTCGCGGCCACTACGACGAGGCGTGCACGCTGATCCGCGTGAGGGTGTTGTCGGTGCCATCGGTCACCCAGAGTGCCGTGGCGTTTCCCGCGACCGTGTTCGGCGGCCCGCTCAGACGGATGGCCCGGCTGACCTGCGTGGTCGACGGGTCGATCCGCAGCACCGTGTCGTCCGTCGTGTCGTTGACCCAGGGAGCTCCCCCGGCGATCGCGATTCCGCCCTCGATGCCGGGCGTCGTCGCGGTCGCCACCACCTGATCGGTCGACGGGTCGATCCGCAGCACCGTCCCGTCCTGTGGATCCGTCACCCAGACTCCACCCGCGCCGACGGCCAGGTCGTCGGGATTCTGGACGGGAATGCTGGTGACGACCTGGTTCGTCGACGGGTCGATCCGCACGACCGCGTCGACCTGGGGGTTGACGACCCAGACACCGCCGTCACCGACGGCGATCGTCGACGTTGCAGCACCCAGATTCGCGACGGGGGAGGACCGCACCGTCGCGGGGTCGATCCGCACGACCGTGGTGTTCGGATCCGTCACGGTGGCCCAGACCGCGCCCGCACCCACCGCGACGCTGCCGACCGCGCCGCTGCCCAGCTCGGTGCTCGACACGATCGTGCCGCTGATCGGATTGACCCGATAGACGGTGCCGCTCTCGCTGTTGGTGACCCACACCGCCCCATCGCCGGCCGCGAGGCTGAGGATGCCCTGCGCCACGTTGAACGTCTTGGCGACCCGATCGGTCTTCGGATTGACTCGCGCCAGCGTGGTGAAGAGCCCCTCGCCTCCCTCGGCGACCCAGACTGCGCCGGCACCCACCGCGACGGTGCTCGGAGTCTGGCTGAGACCCAGGATGGCGACCGGGTTGGGTGAGGAGCCGGCCGCCTCGGAGGCACCCAGCAGACCGACCGCCGCGGCGGCGACGGTGAGCGCGACGCCGACCCGCAGGAGCCGGTCGCGCCGCGACCGAACGTCGCCGGCGCGGCGACCGCGCCGCCGGGGGCCCAGCATGCTCGGAGCCGGCGGCGTGATCACACCAGACTCAGTCCGCCATCGACGGCGAGGACCTGTCCGGTGATGTATTGGGCGTCGTCGGACAAGAGGAAGACCGTCGCGGCGGCAACCTCCCAAGCGGATCCTTGTCGGCCGAGCGGGATGTTGGTGTGCTCTCGGGCCGGGCGCCCCCGCGATGCCCACCGTCCGAGCGGCGTGTCGATCAAGCCCGGCGCGACGACGTTGGCGCGCACCCCCCGACGGGCACCCTCCAAGGCGACGTGGCGGCACAGACCGATGATCCCCGCCTTCGAGGCGTCGTAGGCGGGCAAGCCGCTCCCGGGCTGCAGGCCCGCCACGGAAGCGATGAACACGATGGCACTGCCCTCGGAGAGGCGGGGGAGCGCCGCCTGGACTACCAGGAAGTGGGCACGCAGGTTCACTGACAGCGTCACGTCCCAATCCTGCGCGCTCGTGCCGGCCAAACCCCGGCCTCGCCCGATGCCGACGTTCAGGACCAGGCCATCGACCTCGCCGGCATCGGCGACCAGGGCTGCGCACGCGTGCTCCGACGTCACGTCGGCGACGATCACCCCCGACTGACCACCCTC
Source organism: Actinomycetota bacterium (assembly GCA_003140175.1). Taxonomy (GTDB): domain Bacteria; phylum Actinomycetota; class Acidimicrobiia; order IMCC26256; family PALSA-555; genus PALSA-555. The sequence continues at coordinate 85,963 of PLJD01000070.1, read as the reverse complement.
CCGGTCGATCCACGCGGCGGTCTCCTCGGCCGCGGCCCGGTCGCGGTCGACGCACTCGACCGTGGCTCCTTCGCGCGCCGCGAGGACGGCGATGCCGCGGCCGTTGCCGACCGGCGCGTCCGGGTCGTCCGAGGGCTGGGTTCCGGCACCGACGATGAGGACGTGTCGTCCCTCGAGGCGAGCTGCGCTCACCCGTCGAACCCTGGCACGCCGGGCTCGCGTTCCACGCCGAGCGAGTTGAGTGCGAAGGACACCAAGTGGTACTGGCCGACCAGCATGAGCAGTTCGATGAGCTGGCGGTCGTCGTAGCGTTGCGCCAGCGCGCCCCAGGTCGGGTCGCTCACGCAGCTGTCGTCGTGGAGCTCGTCCGCCGCCCGGAGAACCACCGCGTCGAACGGGTCCCACCCGGGCGCGTCCGGACCGTGTTGGATCCGGTGGATCTCGGGCTCGGTCAACCCGGCCGCCCTTCCGATCAGAACGTGCTGACCCCATTCGTATTCGGATCGGCATCGCCACCCGGTTCGCAGGATCGCGAGCTCGCGTTCGCGGGGCGGCAGCTTGCCGGCCAGCAACTTGCCACCGAACGGCAACCAGTGTCGGCACAGGCCGGGGTGGCGAACGAGGGTCGCGAAGATGTTGAGGGCTGAGCCGCCCGGCGCGGCAGCCGAGTGCAGCAACTCGTCGGTCTCGGGGCTTCGCTCCTCGGGTGCGAGCGGAGCGATGCGGGGAGAGGACGGTCGGTCGGTCATGTGGCCACGCTAGTGACCGCTCGCCGACCGAGCTCGGGGTGGCCTGGACTCCCGGGTGGCGCGATGTCCGGCGTGGAGCCCGGCCAGGTTCCGAAACGGGGCTAGGCGCCGACCAGGTCGCGCAGGTCCACGTTGAACACCGGGTGGCGAAGCTTGGCCATCGCTTTGGCCTCGATCTGGCGGATGCGCTCGCGCGTCAGCTCGAAGTGCTCGCCTACCTCTTCGAGCGTCCGCGGCTCACCGCGGTCGAGGCCGAAGCGCAACACGATGATGAGCCGTTCCCGTTCGTCGAGCTTCACGAGCAGCTTGGCGGTCTCCGCGGGGAGCATGGCGGCGGCCGCGGCGTCGAATGGCGAGGGGGCGGAGCGGTCGGCGACGAGATCGCCGAACTCGGTGTCCCCGTCCTCGCTCATCGGCCACGACAGCGAGAGGGGCTCCGCCGCGATCTGGAGCGTTTCGGAGACCTTCGCCGCGGGCATTCCCAGCTCGTCGGCGAGCTCCTGGATGGTCGCCCGTCGCCCGAGTCGAGCTTCGAGCTCGATTCGGGTCTGGTGCAGGCGAGCGAGATTGTCTCCGGCGTGGATCGGGAGGCGAACCGTCCGGCTCGTGTTCGCGATACCGCGGGAGATCGATTGACGGATCCACCACGTTGCGTAGGTGGAGAACTTGAAGCCCTTGCGCCAGTCGAACTTGTCCACGGCGTGGATCAGACCGAGGTTGCCCTCCTGAATGAGGTCGAGGAGGGGGAGCCCTGATCGCTGGTACCGCTTGGCGATCGACACCACCAGCCGGAGGTTGGCCTGCACGAACTCGCGGTGAGCCTCGCGACCGGCCCGCACGGCGCGGCGCAAACCCCGACGTTGCGTCGGGGTGAGGCCACCCGGGCTTTCGAGCTGCTCGCGCGCGGCTTCGCCTGCCTCGATGCGCTGAGCCAGGCAGACCTCGCCGTCTTTCGTCAACAGCTCGAACTGGCCGGCCCCATGCAGATACAGATGCACGAGGTCATCAGTGTCCGAGGGGCGAGGCCGCTTACGGGTCGACATGAGTGCCTTCCGGTGCAAAACCTCGGGGATGCCGGCAGAGGAGTGCGGCCGGACGCGGAGACCCGGCCGCACTCGCCGAGCTAGATCGGACGAACGTTTTGAGCCTCTTCACCCTTCTTGCCGCGGGCGACCTCGAACTCCACGCGCTGGCCTTCCTGGAGGGTCTTGAAGCCCGTCCCCTGAATGGCCGAGAAGTGCACGAACACGTCGTCGCCTTGCTCGCGAGAGATAAAGCCGTAGCCCTTCTGCTCATTGAAGAACTTCACAGTGCCGGTAGCCACCGAAATCACATCCTTTTAGGTTCACCGGGACGGTCCGAATGACCCAAGCCTCGGCAGTTGCAGTGTAGGACAAGAAACCGCCTGTCGGTCCATGCGAGGCCCGGGGGGCTTCTCCGAGCAGACCGAGTCTGGGCGATGACCGTGCTCAGCGGGCCGGGCTAGACGAGGGCGACTTTTCGGGCTTGGGCGCCCTTCGTCCCGATCCCGACCTCGAACGCCACCCGTTTTCCGGGGCGGACCGATGTCAGGGGGACTCCGGTGATCGATGATGCGTGTACGAACACGTCAGTGGCGCCGTCGCGGGCGATGAATCCGTAGCCTTTGCGCTGATTGAACCACTTCACGGTTCCGGTGCCCTCGGTGAGATCCGCCTCGACGGTCGCCGCCGTCGCCGGCGCGGCGCTCCCAGGATCAGCGGCCAGCGGCAGCTGTGGCCGGGTGAGGCCCACCGGGACGTCGAGCTGTCGCTGGATCTTGTGGACGTCGCGGGTCTGGTTCGGGTCGACGAGTGAGACGACGAATCCAGATTCGCCGGCCCGGGCGGTTCGACCGGCTCGATGCGTGTAATCGGTCGCGTCGGCGGGCGGGTCGAAGTGGACAACGCAGGCGACGCTGTCGACGTGGATGCCGCGCGCCGCGACGTCGGTGGCGACGAGCGCTTCGATGCTGCCCGCACCGAAGGAGGCGAGCGCCCGGTCGCGCTGGGCTTGCGAGCGGGATCCGTGGATCGCGCCGGCCCGCAACCCGACCTGGCTGAGTTGGCGAGCCACCCGGTCAGCTCGTCGCCGGGTCCGGCAGAACACGATGGTGGATCCCGCGTCGCGGATGAGGTCGGCGCAGATGGTGATCCGGTCGGCATCCGTGGCCTGCCAGAACAGATGGGTCGTGCGGGCCTTCTCCTCGGCGACGTCCGGGAGGCGGTGGATCGCCGGGTTGCGCTGGTATCGACGGACGAGCGCGTCGGCGGTCTCGTCGAGGGTGGCCGAGAACAGCATCGTCTGGCGGGACGCCGGGGTCCGATCCAGGAGGCGGCGCACCTGGGGGAGGAAGCCCATATCGGCCATCCGGTCGGCCTCGTCGACGACGACCATCTCGACCTCGTTGAGGTCGACGTAGCCACGGTCGATGAGGTCGGCGAGCCGGCCCGGACAGGCCACGAGGACCTCGACGCCACGCCGCAGTGCCCGCCGCTGGGGTTCGATGCCCACGCCGCCGTAGCAGGCGCCGACGCGGACACCGCCGGGGGCGCCCAGCCATTCGAGCTCGCGACACACCTGGGTCGCGAGCTCGCGGGTGGGGACGAGGACGAGGCCGCGGGGGCGCATCGAGGCGGCGCGCCCGAGACGGGTGACGAGCGGGATCCCGAACGCGATCGTCTTGCCCGAGCCGGTGGGTGCCCGTCCGCAGACGTCGCGCCCGGCGCAGCCGTCGGGGAGGGTCAGGGCTTGGATGGGGAACGGGGCGTGGATCCCGCGAGCCGCGAGGGTCGCGGCCAACGGCGCGGGGACGCCAAGATCAGTGAAGGGGGAGGACATGGTGGTCGAACTTTCCGGTTCTGGTCCCCCGGGGGTGGGGGAGGGTGGTCAGGTCTCACGAGGCGAAGGCACCCCGAGACACTGACCCGGTGACGGCGCGAAGGCGCTGAGCGAAATCCGGAGCAGCGCGGACGAGCCGGCAAACCCAGTGGGAAATCTCCGTGGCGGCGTATCGCAAAACGTCACCAACTGGACCCGGTCACAGTACCACGCGCCCACCGCGAACCGGTGGCGTGGCGGTTGCCTGGCGTTGGCGTGACCCTCCCGTGACGGTTGCGTGACGAACGCGCCGCGAGGTGTGGACTCGAGCGGTGGTGTCCGCGACCGCGCTATCGAACGGAGACGGCTCCCCCTATATTGGTGGTCGAACGCTCGAACATGATTGCCGGGGTTGACCGCCTTGCGTTTCGAGGACCGAGCAGCGGCCGGGTGCGGACATGGTCCACCCGACCGCTCGTACCGATCAGAGGTGCTGTGATGGCCCAGGCGTCGCTTGCTGTTCCCACACCATCGCCGGTCATCGACGATGAACCGCCGAGTTCCGTCGGGAGGATCGCCACCCGGGGTGTGACCGCCTTGCTCGTGGTCGGTCCCGTGGTCGCCCTCGCCGTGGCATTGCCGCTGCTCTGGGGCCACGCGATCACCTGGCTCGACGTCGTGCTTGGCGTCGCGTTCTTCGCGATCACGGGTCATGGAGTCTCGATCGGGTTCCACCGGCTCTTTAGCCACTCGAGCTTCAAAGCGAACCGGCCGCTCAAGATCATCCTCGCCGCGGCCGGTTCCTTGGCCCTCGAGGGCTCCATCATCGGCTGGGTTGCCAACCATCGCCGCCACCACATGTTCAGCGACCGTCCGGGCGACCCCCATTCGCCGCACCGGTTCGGTCCGGGTGTCGTGGCCCAGGTACGCGGCTTTGGCTACGCGCACGTCGGCTGGCTCTTCGCGGCTGACAACACCTCGGCGGAACGGTTCGCGCCGGACCTGCTCAGCGATCCCGACCTCGTCATGGTGAGCCGCTTGTTCCCAGTGTTCGCGATCATCTCCCTGGGCGCGCCGTTCGCACTGGGCTGGGTGCTGGGCGGGACGTTGGCCGCGGCGGTGACCGCACTGCTCTGGGCTGGCCTAGTCCGGATGATGGTGCTGCATCACGTGACCTGGAGCGTCAACTCCGTCTGCCACGTGTTCGGCCGGCGGCCCAACCAAACCACGGATCAGAGCACCAACTTCGCACCCTTGGCGATCCTCTCGTTCGGTGAGGCGTGGCACAACTTTCATCACGCGCATCCTGGCTCGGCGCGCCACGGCGCGTTCCCGCACCAGATCGACTCGTCGGCCGAGATCATTCGGCTCTTCGAGCGAGCAGGCTGGGCGACGAAGGTGCGCTGGCCCGCCAGCTTCCCCCGCTCGGCCCCCACGCTCGTCTAAGCAGAGCGGTCGGGCTGCGCGCTCCCGCACCCCGGCGGCCCGACATCGCCCCCGACCAGCGGTCGCCGCGCGCTGGGGAGTGCGCCGGCGGCGGTCCCGGCGACCTCGGACCTGGCGCCACGGCGCCACGGCGGGAGGTCGTTCCCCGGGTCGGTCGAATTGAGTAGCGATTACTCAGGCTGGAACACCGGCCCGCTGCGAGCCTGGCGTCAGGGCCTGAGAGGACCGAGCAGCTCGCCTCGGCGATCTGCATCCTCGACGGAAGGCAGACCGGCGCGCGTCGCGTCCGGCACTCGCGCGAAGGAGAATCATCGTGGGATTGTTCAAGGACATGGGCAACAAGGTGTCGGGACTCCAGGGCATGGCTGCGCAGGGTCAAGCGAGCGCCGACGCGGTGCAGACCGGACTCACCCCGGGCAGCTTCGACCCCAACGACCCCGCGTTCGCGCCGATCGAAGGCGTCGACCTCACGGGCTACTGCAAAGGGGTCTCCGCGATCCAGAAGGCCGGGGCGCAGACCAAAGAAGAGGCAGCCAAGATCGGTGGCCCGGCAGCGGGCGTGTCGGAAGACAAGTGGCAGGCGGTCAGTGACGGGTGGGTGGCCCGGATGCGCCAGAGCCGCGCCGTCATGAACCAGTACGGGGTGCTGTACGGGACGGTCTAACCCGCCAGCGAGCGCCGGGCCGATCCCCGGCGACCAGGCTGTGATGAGGACCCGCGTCGTGACGCGGGTCCTCATCATTGCTGGGGGCGGCACCGGCGACCCGCGGCCGCCGGCGGATCAGATCGGTTCGCGCCCGTAGCGTTCCAGGAACGCGGGCGTCTCGGCGAGATTGGGCGGCCACCACGGCGGCGACACCGCGTCGCGGATCGAGGCGGGGTCAACGGGCCGCCGTTCGTTGCTCGCCTGGTAGACCGCGAAGCACAGCTGCAATGTCTTCACCGCGAGCTCGCCGGTCATCTCCGGATCGGGACGGCCTTCGATCAGCGCATCGACGAAATGGCGCGAGGAGTTGAGGAACCCCGAGCGCCAATCCGCGTCGAGGTTGGAGTACCCGGTCGTCGTGCCGTCCGGGTGATAGACCACGACGGGCGGGAGGTCGAGCATCTCACCGGTCGCACGGGTCACCCAGATGAACCCGTCGGTACCTTGGATCTCGAAGAACTCGTCGGCCCCGTAGTAGCTGCTCCGCAGCGACATGTGCGGCGCGTAGGTGACCTCCATCATGCCGAGCAGCGTCTCGCGCTGGTACTCCCAGATCGCAGCCGTCGGTGCCTCGAAGAACAGGGGCGCTTGGCGGACGACGGCCTGCACGCTGGTGATGTCTTGGTCGAAGAGCCAGAGGGCGGTGGCGTACTTGTGCACGATGTCGTCGAAGAGATGCCCACCGGGGCTCTGGGCGTTGAACCGCCACACGTAACCCTGGGGCTCGAGCTGGTTCTGGAATGTGGTGTTGGTGGTCCCGACGACGGTCTTGACCCGCAGCATCGTGGGCGGGCCGATGGCGCCCGCGGCGATCAGCTCCTTGGCCTTCATGAGCGGCGCGTAGTGGAAGAAGCACTCGCTGACCCGGAAGACCACCCCGGCCCGGTGGGCGGCGTCGGTCATCTCGACGCCATCCGCGACGCTGTTCGCGATCGGCTTCTGGCACGAGACATGCTTGCCGGCCGCGATCGCGGCGAGCACGTGCTCCTTGTGGAGATGGGTCGGGGTGAGGATCTCGACCGCATCGACGCCCGGGTCGGCGAGGAGGTCATCGAGCGCGGTGTAGACGGTCGGGACGCCCCACTCGCTGGCCATCTGGCGGGCCTTGTCCTCCCGGGGGTCGCAGAGGGCCACGACGTCGCAGCGGGGATCAGCCAGATAGCCGGCCACGTTCAGGGGCGCGATGTTGCCGATGCCGACGATTCCGATCCGAACCCTGTCCACGATGTGACCTCCCACGACGAGTAGCAGTGACAGTACGGTCTAACTGGCCGACGGGGAGCAGCGCCGTGACTGTGACAGGGCTCGCAAATCTTGCGGTCAAGGTGCGGGACCTCCACGCCGCGCTCGCCTTCTACACCTCCGCCGGCTTCGAGGTCACCGAGCCGCTCGACTGGGAGGGCGGCCAACGCGCCGAGGTGTTCGTTGGGCCAGTCCAAGTGACGCTGTTCACACGCGCCATCTACGAAGACGCCTGTGACCTGCCCGACGAGTGCTTCCTCCACCCCGCGCTGCTCTGCGACGACCTCGAAGCGCAACTGTCGGGCCATACGATCCTCTGGGGGCCCGCAGTCGTGCGAGGCCCCTTCGGGGTGCGGCGCATCGCCTTCGTGGAGGCACCGGGCAACATGCGACTCGAGTTCATGGAGCAGCTGGAACCACCCGAGGACCCCAGGGCGGCGCGATGAAAGTCACGCGGATCCTGCACGTCTCCGTCAACGTCGCGGGATGTCTCGAGCCGACCCGCGATTTCTACTCCACCCGCTTGGCGCTGGAGTCAGCGTCGCGCCCCACGATCCCCGGGGTCGCCGGACACTGGTTCACCGTCGACACCGCGCAACTCCACCTCGTGGACGCACCACACCGGGGTGCGCCGTCCATTGATCCGACCGGACCGCACGTCTGCTTCGGTGTCGAAGACCTCGACGCCGCGATCCGTGAGCTCGAGGACGCGTCCGTTCCCTATGAACAGGGGCGCCAGGGCGACACGGTCCAGATCTGGATCGTTGACCCGTCCGGCTTCACGGTCGAGCTCCAACAGGACCACCCGCGCTGAACCGCGGCCTCGATCGCGGGTGAGGGGACATCCCGGCGTGCGATGTCCCCCAAGGCATGTCGCGCCGAGATCCGGTGAGGCCACCGGTACAGTGTCGCCTCCCCGAGGCGGCGGACGACCCGGCCACCTTCGGGCCCGGTCGACGACCTCCAGGAGCACCACGCATGGCACCGCTGCGGACCTTTGCCCTCTCGCTGATCGTCCTCACGGCGGTCATGGCGAGCGCGGCGGGGGCAGCCACCGCCCAGCCCCAGACCGCACAAGCCCTGGCGACACTGATCACCGCGAAGGGACTGGGCTGCAAGGACTTCACCGCCGACACCGGCGCCGGCAACTCGGGGATCAGCGAGGGGTCCTGCACCGTCGGCCACGAGTTCGATGTCGTGCTGACGGTCTTCACGTCGCACGCGAGCCTCGTGAAGCTCCTCCCGAACGGGAAGAAGAACATCTGCGCGGAGATGCGCCAAGCTCATGCCTCGACGCCGACCGTCTTTGTCATCGGGCCGAACTGGATCGCCACCTTCGAGAGCACGGTCAACGCCCACCCCCTCGCGAAGGCCCTGAAGGCGAAGACCCAAACCCTCAAATGCTGATGAGGCCCGGAGCACGACGGCTCGGTTAGCAGCGGACTCCGAACGCCGCGGCGTCGGTCCTCAGCTCCGTGGTCACGGCGCCGAGTCCGCTGGTCACCGGTTTGACCGGGCCGCGTCGCGTCGGTGACGAGGTTGCCGGTGAGCGCGACCGTGGTCGTGATCCGCGGCACACACTGTCCGACCGGCGGGTGTCAACCCCGGCCGTGGAGGTGCGGGGCGAACGGACCGGCGAGGTGGCCTCCATCGGCGACGAATTCCGCGCCCGTGCAGTACGAGCTCGCGTCGCTCGCGAGGAACAGCACGAGCTCGGCGATCTCGCGCGGCTCGCCGAGACGACCGAGGGGCATCGCCGCGGCCATGCCGGCGCGCACGTCGAGGCCATGCCACGCCTCGGGTTCGAGCATGGCGGTGTCGATCGGTCCCGGATGGACGGAGTTGACCCGGATGCCCTGACGAGCGAGCTCCAGCGCCGCGACCTTGGTCAGGCCCCGCACGGCGAACTTGGTCGACACGTACGCGGACAGGCCCCAGGTCCCCTCGATCCCGCCCGCCGACGAGATCACCACGATCGATCCGCCCTCCCCGTCGATCATCGGCGGGATGACCGCCTTCATCCCGAGGAACGTTCCAACCTGATTGACGCCCACGACCCGCAGGTAGTCGTCGAGTGAGGTGTTCGTGATCGGCTCGGCGGGCGGCGAGATTCCGGCGTTGCTCACGAACACGTTCAGGGCCCCAAGCTCACGTCCGGCGAGCGCGGCGGCTTCGGTCCAGTCGTGCTCGCTCGTCACGTCGAGATGCGCGTACCGGGCGTCGCGTCCCAGCTCCTCGGCGAGTGCCGCACCCTCGGCATCGAGGACGTCCCCGACGAGCACACGGCAGCCTTCCTCCACGAAGAGCCGTGCCTCCGCCGCGCCTTGACCCCGCGCCCCGCCCGAGATCAGCGCCACCTTGCCGTCGAGCCGTCCCACGCGGCGACGCTACCTCCCCGCTCGGCGCGGGATCGACGACCGCCGCGCCACGGTACGCCGCCCGCATGGTGCGACGGACGACGCCGTGCCGCGGATGGGACGAGGCGAGCCCAGACCGGTGCCACGGTCCCCGGCGGTGGTGACGAACTCCACCGCGAGGTGCGCGACCGCGCCGGTCGGTAGTGTCAGGGCCCGAGCTCGGCGATCCGACCGGGCACGCGTGGGAGGCACGGGATGACGTCACTGTGGAGCTATGAGGGGATGCGGGTGGTCGTCAGCGGTGGCGGCGGCGCGGGGATGGGTGCCGCGACGGTCACCGAGCTCGCCGCGCTCGGCGCCGAGATCCACGTGCTGGATCTCAAGGAGCCCCCGGTCGACGTTGCGAGCTACCAGTCGGTCGACCTCAAGGATCCCGACGCCACGACGGCCGCCATCGACACCATCGGGGGCACCCTCCACGCGCTGTTCAACTGCGCCGGGCTTCCCGGGCCGCCGTTTTCTGACCTCGACACCATGGTCGTCAACTTCGTCGCGATGCGCCACCTCGCGGAGCTGAGCGCCGCTCGGATGACCGAGGGGGGCGCGATCGCCAGCATCTCCTCGACCGCGGGGAGCGGCTATCTCCAGAACATCGCGAAGTGGATGCCCCTGGTCACGACCGACGGCTTCGCCGAAGCCAAGCAGTGGTGCGAAGCGCATCCCGACGAGATCGCAACCGGCTACGCACCGTCCAAGGAGGCCATCGTCGTCTGGACGATGCACGCCGCCATCGACTTCGCCAAGCGCGGCGTGCGAGCCAACTGCATCAGCCCGGGCCCGACCGACACGCCGATGATGCCGGCCTTCGAGGATTTCGCGGGCAAGGAGCTCATCGACACGTTCACGCAAGGGGCTGGTCGGCGCTCACGTCCCGAGGAGCAGGCCTACCCGCTGATCTTCCTGAACAGCCGCGCCGCTTCGTACGTGTCCGGCGAGAACTTCGTGACCGATGGCGGCACCCTGGGCGCCCTGATGACCGGCGCGCTGACCTTGAGCTTTGATCCGAACGAGAACCTCGGCTGAACCCCCGGGCCCGTCGCCCTCCTGGCCGTTTGGTCCGGGCGGGCGGGAGGTCCCCTGAGGGATCGCCGCCCTGGTGCGCTCGAGGCCCCCGGGTTGTGGCGGGGCGGGATCGGTCCGCTGCCCGCGATGGCCGCCCGATGCGGGCGGCCCCGCCGGCGACGGGCTGGGATCTCGGGGTCGGGCGCGCCGCCACGAGGGGTGCTCGGGTGACGATCAGGCCGGACGGCCGCTCGGGGAGGTCGTGCATTGCGGGAAGCGGCCCGGCGGACGCGTATCCTTGATGGTTCGCGCTCCTCCAGCTCTGGAAGGCCCTGATGCGCGCGCGCACCGACATCCGAAACGTCGCGATCGTCGCCCATGTCGACCATGGCAAGACGACGCTGGTCGACGCGATGCTGCGCCAGACCGGTGCCTTCCGATCCAATCAGCTGGTCGTCGATCGGGTCCTCGACTCCACTGACCTCGAGCGCGAGAAGGGCATCACGATTCTCGCCAAGAACACCGCGGTTCGGTACGGCGGAGTCAAGATCAACATCGTCGACACGCCGGGCCACGCCGACTTCGGCGGCGAGGTCGAGCGCGGGCTCACCATGGTGGACGGTGTGCTCCTGTTGGTCGACGCCGCCGAAGGCCCGTTGCCCCAGACCCGCTTCGTGCTCCGCAAGGCGCTCGAGGCACGCCTGCCGGTCGTGCTCGTGGTGAACAAGGTCGATCGCAGCGACGCCCGGGTCGAGGAGGTCGTGCACGAGGTCGAGGAACTGTTTCTCGACCTGGACGCGGACGAAGATCAGATTGCCTTCCCGATCGTGTACTGCAACGCCCGCAGCGGACGGGCCGCGTTCGACGCCGCCGATCCGGACCTGCAGCTGGACGAGGTAGCCGGCGAGGGCGGTCTCAAGCCGCTCCTCGAGTTGCTCCTCGAGCACATCCCTGCCCCCCAATACGACCCCGATCACCCGCTGCAGGCACTGGTGACCAACCTCGACTCGTCGCCCTATGTCGGGCGACTCGCCCTGTGCCGCATCCGCCACGGCACGTTGCGGCGCGGCGAACCCGTTGCCTGGTGCCGCGCCGACGGCACGGTCGAGACGGTGAGGATCACCGAGCTCTACGTCGCCGAGGCACTCGATCGTGTGGATGCCAACGCAGCGGGCCCGGGCGAGATCGCAGCGATCGCCGGACTCGCCGAGGTCACGATCGGCGAGACGCTCGCCGACCCTGACGATCCGCGTCCGCTCCCGATCATCCACGTCGACGACCCAAGCCTCTCGATGACGATCGGCGTCAACACCGCCCCGTTCGCCGGGCGGGAGGGCGACAAGCTCACGGCGCGCCTCATCAAGAACCGGCTCGACACGGAGCTCATCGGCAACGTCTCACTGCGCGTATTTCCCACCGACCGGCCCGACGCCTGGGAGGTGCAGGGCCGCGGCGAATTCCAGCTCGCGGTCCTCGTGGAGACGATGCGCCGGGAGGGCTTTGAGCTGACCGTCGGCAAGCCCCAGGTCGTGACCTGCGAGATCGACGGTCGGATCCACGAGCCGGTCGAGCGGGTCGCGATCGACGTGCCCGAGGAGTACCTCGGGGTCGTGACTCAGCTCCTCGCGCTCCGCAAAGGTCGCCTCGAGCAGATGGTGAACCATGGCACGGGGTGGGTACGCATGGACTACCTCGTCGCCGCTCGGGGCCTCGTCGGCTTCCGGACCGACTTCTTGACCGGGACCCGGGGCACCGGGCTGCTGCGCCACGTCTTTGAGGGCTATGAGCCGTGGCACGGCGAGCTCCGCACGAGCCGGGCCGGGAGCCTGGTGGCCGACCGGCTGGGCGCGACCACCGGGTACTCGCTGATGAACATCCAGGAGCGAGGCGAGCTGTTCGTCGGTCCCGGCGTCGAGGTCTACGAGGGCATGATCATCGGGGAGAACACGCGCGCCGAGGACATCGACGCGAACCCGACCAAAGAGAAGAAGCTCACCAACCATCGCGCGGCGTCGGCGGACGAGCTCGTACGTCTCGCGCCTGCTCGGCCGATGTCGCTCGAGCTGGCGCTTGAGTTCCTCGCCCCCGACGAGTGCGCGGAAGTGACCCCGAAGACGGTGCGGATGCGCAAGGTGGTCCTCTCCGCCAGCGCCCGCGGACGCCAGCGCGGACACGCCCGCACCGCCCGGACCTGACGACTCGCCCGGGGTCGACCCCGGGCGCGGCGCGACGTCACGGGTCTTGGTCGCTCGAGGCGATCGCCCACCGATCGCCCGGGGCGCTCGCCGGATCCCCCCGGGCGGAGAACGCCCTGGCGGGCGTCGCCGCCGCGGTGCGGTGTCGTGGCGATCGGCGGGTCAGGGGTTTCGCGCCGGCCCCGATCGTTGGCCCGGCGCCGGCGAACGACCTCGTCGAGGCGGATCGGCCAGTACCGTGCAGGCGGGAGGGGTTGCTCGAGGGAGGGCCGCTGAAGACCTATCGCCTGCTCGGGCCGGAGGGCTTCTTCATGAGCCCCGAGCCCGGCACCTTGGGAGGGAACGCGAAGACCCGCGTCTACGGCCGCCTCGACTGCCGGGCGCCGCGGGCCGGTCTCGCCAAGGGCACCTACCAGAAGGACCGAGTCTTCTTCGCCGACGCGGCGGCCGCAGAGGCGTCGGGGTACCGGCCGTGCGGACGCTGCCTACGCGACACGTACCGGGAGGAGACACCGGACGTCGCCCGCGCACCGCAGCGGCGGTCGAACCGTCGTTGGGGCCGTTGACTGGATATCCGGTCGACCAGTAGCCGGTTTCAGCCGATTCCCGCGCAGGCCGGCTCGGACGACAGGGCTCGGCGGAGGGTGGGCGCCTTGATCTGTGCCTCGGCGGTGCGGGCCAATGCCGCGACCTGCCTCCCGGCGTCGTCGAGCTTCTGCACCAGCGCTTGGCCCTCAATCTGAAAGCCCTGTGGGTCGTTGGGCAGCGATTGGGCGGCGGGTTCCGCCTCGAGGAAGACCTGTTGCGCTTGGGTCACGCCGTCGTGAATGAAGGCGACGAAGGCGTTGCCGTGCGCGGCCTTGGGAGTCCCGGCTTCGTCCAGCTGGTCGAGGAGCTGTTGGGTTCTGAGAATCGCGGCTCCCAGAAACTGCGACAACGCGCTGCGTACCTCGGGCAGGGTGGTGGTCACACCGCTGAGCGGCGTGAGGAGGCTGGATCCCGCGTCCTTGAGGCTCTGGCCCCAGCTCGAGAGGCTGCCGCACACCGTTCGAGCCCAGACCGCGGGATCCACTGGACGCGCCGAGATTCCGGTCGGCACCGCGGCGAGAAAGTTCACCGAGACACCACAGGTGTGGTTGGCGTGACTGGCGACGGCGTTGCCGGCGGCGGCGAGGGCCGCAGACGGAGGGGTCTGGGAACCGTTCGCTTGGGCGAGCACGACGGACGGGTCGCCACGCTCGACCGCCCGTACGATGACGCGCAGCCTGGTCCGGACCGTCGTCGGAGCTGCCCCGGCCAGGCGCTGCAACGCCGCGACCGCTTCACTCTCCGAAGGGGGTCGGTTCGCATTAAACGCGAGGACCGCGACGCAGAACGCCGTCGGACGGGGCGCGGCCGAAGCACGCCCGACGAACGACACGGTCAGGATCAGAACCAGCGCCACGACGATCCGCACAGCACGTGACGCTACCGACTGGGAGTTGGCTCCACTAGCCTCCCCGCTCCAGCGACGGGTCCAGCCCGCGGGAGGTTGCGATGAGTGGAGCAGCGCCGGCGTACCGGCCTTCTCACCTGGGCCTGTGCGTCTCGGATCTCGACGCGTCGCGCCGCTTCTACTGCGATGGTCTCGGCTTCAGCCCGGCCGAGGGATTCGAGCTCACCAGCGCCGAGCTCGACGGACTCGCCGACAGCCTCGAGGTCGACGGTCCGGTGTCGCTGACCTCGCAGTTCGTCACGCTCGGGGATCTGAAGGTCGAGCTCCTCGCCTTCCGCGACCCGGCCGTGGGTGGTCAGCCGTCGTGGCGTCGCAACCAGCGGGGCCTCACCCACCTGTCGTTCTACGTCGACGACGTCGACGCCGCTGCTCGACACCTCACCCAGTTCGGTGGGACCGTGCTCGACGAAACCCGCTCGAACTTGGGCGTCGACGTCGTCTTCTTGGCGGACCCCGATGGGGTACGAGTCGAGCTCATGGCACTCGCGCCGTCCGCCGCCGCGAGCTGACCCGTCGGCCGATCAGGCAGGAGCCCCAAACGGCGACCCGTCGAATCGGTCCACCGTCGTGAACTCGGTGACCGCCGCTCGACGCAACCGGGTCGGCTGGCGTTGGGGATGGCCGAGCGCGACGACCGCGGCGAGTGCGCACTCGTCCGGTATCCCGAGGAGTTCCTGGACTGCCCGCTCCTCGCGGGTGAGGATCGTCGTGATCACCCCGCCCAGTCCAGCGTCGCGTCCCGCGAGCAAGACGTTCCAGACGAACGGATAGATCGACGCTCCCCCGACGAGTGTGTAGCGGTCGAAGTCCCGGTCGACGGCGGCCAGCGTGCGGAGGTCGGCCAGCACGACGAGCAGCACCGGGACCCGATCGAGATGCTCGGCGAATCCGCCGGGCCCCGCGGCCGCCTGCTCGGCAATCGTGCTCGCGCCGGCGATCGCCGCCCGCTCGGCATCCCGGTCCGCGATCGCAGACCAAGGGACGAGCCCCGCGGCACCTTGGGCCAGGTAGTCGTACCAGCCGCGCAGATACAGATCTCGGAGGGAGCGGCGCAGGGCGGCATCCTGCACGTGGATGACCCGCCAGCCCTGCCGGTTGCCGCCACTGGGTGCGAACCGGGCGACGTCGAGGATTCGATGAACCTCCTCGTCGCTCACGGCCTCGTCGGTGAACTCCCGAACGGCACCCGTGATGCGCATGACCTCGACGAGTTCCACACGACCTCCAGGCCCAGGGAAGCGACCCGCAGCCGGGCCGCGCGCGACGCGGTGCAGTCTCGCACCGCGACCCCGGGCGCGCTTCGGATCGACCCAGGGCTCAAGCGCGGCCCGTCGCACCGGCGGAGCCCAGACTCCGATCGGTTGCCCACCCCAAGGTGGCTCGGTCCCCGCTAGTGCACCTCCGCCGCGAGGAGTAGTCGCCGGCGCCGGTCGCCGGGTCGCCCGTGTCGCGTCACCTCTCGCACGATCGTCCAACCGGTTCGTTCGAGGAGCTGTCCGAACTCGCCGATCCCGAACGACGAACGGCGCGGCTCGCCGATCAACGCCAGCAGCAGGCGACGTCCCGCTCCGCGCGCGGCAGCCAAGGCGGACGCCCCCGGCATGTCCTCGCGGGTGCTCACCGCCAAGCGGCTGCCCCGAGCCGACCGGTCCCGGAGGTCGCGCAGGAGGGACTCAACGACCGGTGGCGTGAGATAGAGGAGCAGACCCTCGCAGAGGAACAGGCTGCGGCGGGCGGGATCGTGCCCGGCCGCGGCCAGAACATCGCCGATTCGCTCCCGCATCAAGTCGATCGAGGCGAACGTCACGTGATCGAGTGCCACGCCCAGGCCTTCGACGCGTCGACGCTTGTCACCCTGGGTGGCGGGATGGTCCACCTCGAAGAACCGGACGCCGGGACGGCGGAATCGCAGAGCCCGACCGTCGTATCCCGCGCCGACGATCACGACCTGCGTGACGCCGGAGGTCACCGCCTCGAGGACCTCGTCGTCGAAGAACGCCGTGCGGACCTCCATCCGCCGGCGTCGGCGAGCCGTCCGCGGCCACAAGATGCTCGGCCGCAAGGTCGCGTAGAGCCGGTTCTCTGCGCCGGGATCACCCTCCGAGCTTTGAGGGCGGGACAGCTCCGAGCGCGCCAAAGCCACCCCGCGAGCCGTGAGGGAAGGTCGCGCTGGTCTCAGTGAGCACCGGTCCCGGGTCGAGGTCCTCGTTCCACGCTCGATCTGAGCATCACCGACCGGCGGTCACCGCATCGTCGGTCCCGGCGGCCACCCATCAGGGTTGGCGTGCGGTTCACCCGGTCGGCGTTGATCGAGTCGGCCGCGGCCCGGGACCGTGTCGACGCGCGGCGATCGCCCCGCGAGGCCGTCAGGCCGTCTGAGCGATCAGGACGCTGCACGGCGCGTGGTGCGACACGTTGTTGGGGACGCTGCCGAGGAAGCGACGGCCGCCACGCATGCCTCGATTGCCGACCACGATCAGATCGGCACCCACTTGCTCGGCGAGTTCGCACAACACGTCGGACGGGTTCCCCAGCCGGGCGTAGGTCTCCACTGCAGCAACCCGGGTGCGGGCTCCCACCGCGGCTCGTTCGAGCAGCGCTTGCAGGTCTCGGAGCGCGTCGTCCTTGAGTTCGGCGTCGATGACGGCGGGACTGGCCGGCGCCAGCCCCGACATCCCGACTGTGGCCGCCGAGAGGGGCTTGCTGACGCTCACGATGTGGAGCGTCGCGCCCGTCTGGGTCCCGGCCAGCTCGGCGGCCAACTCCACCGCTCGAGCCGCGGTGTCGGATCCGTCCGTTCCTACGACGATCGAGTTGAACATGGCGTCGAACCTATCGCAGCCGGCTCCGGCCGAGGAATATCGAGTTCGTCGGGATGGTTGGCGGACCCGTGGCGCAACGAACCGGGTCGGACATTGGGTCGGCCGAGCGTGGCCAGCGAATCGTCGCCGAGGTGTCACGCTGGCCGGGTGTGACGACCGACTCGGGTCATTTCGGCGAGACCGAGTTCTTGTTCGACGGCCGGTCGTTGGGTCATGTCCACGGCGGTCACCAGGCCGACATCCCGTTCCCACGCCGCCTGCGCGACCAGCTGGTCGCCGACGCCCGGGCGGGTCCACACCACATCCACCCCGACTCGGGCTGGACCACCCGCGTGATCGAGCACGACGCCGACGCCGACGCGGTCGTCGCGCTGCTGCGGCTCAACTACGACCGGATCTCGGCCCGCCGACGCCGGACCCCCAGCCGCTGACGGGGAGTCCCGCCGGGCCGCGGTGGGCCCTCCGCTGGCCGATGCCGAACTCGGGCTGGCACTAGCCTCACGCCTCGATGGGGCGACCCGGGGGTCTGAGCCGCAGCCTTGCCGTGTCAGGGCTCGCGGCGCTGGTCGCATCGCTCGTCATCGCCATCGGTGGTCCGGCCGCCGCCACCCCGTCGCCGACTCGGCCGCGCGGCGTCAGCCTTCCGACGGTGACCGGACCTGTGACCGGCGGTATGGGCCATCCCACGATCGTGAGCACGAGCTTCGATCTCGGCCAGGTCGGCTACACCGGCTCGGAGTACTTCCTGAGCGGCACCGCCCACGCGTTCTCCTCGGCGACGCCGCTGACGACCAACGGCCGGTGGCGCGTGCAGCCGGCGAGCACCGCGCCGTACGAGACCCGAATCCTCGTCTACCAGCCCGCCAACCCCAAGAAGTTCAACGGCACCGTGTTCGTCGAGTGGCTGAACACCACCGCAGGTTTCGACACCGCCCCGGACTGGCAATCGGCGCACAACGAGATCATCCGAGAAGGCGCGGCCTGGATCGGTGTCTCCGCCCAATCCGTCGGGGTCCAGGGTGGCCAGGGCGCGGTCGGCGGCGTCGCGCCCGGTGGGCTCAAGGCTTCCGACCCCGCCCGGTACGCACCGCTGCATCATCCCGGGGACAGCTACTCCTACGACATCTTCTCCCAGGCCGGCCTCGTCGCTCGCCAGACTGGCAAGACCGCTCCGCTCGGCCGGCTGAAGGTGCACCACGTCCTCGCGATCGGCGAGTCCCAGTCGGCCTTCCGTCTCGTCACCTACGTCGACGCGGTGCAACCCCTGGATCACGTCTTCGACGGTTTCTTGCTCCACAGCCGGAGCGGCAACGGCACACCCCTCTCCCAGTCGCCGCTCCCCGTCGTTCCCGTACCCGTCGGGACCATCATCCGGACCGACCTCACGGTGCCGGTGCTCACGCTCGAGACCGAGACCGACCTCATCAACCCCGAGATCGGATATCTCCCGGCCCAGCAGCCCGACTCGAGCCGCTTCCGGCTCTGGGAGGTACCCGGCACCGCCCACGCCGATCTCTACTCCGCCGGCGGCGGATTCTCGGACACCGGCGACGGCCAGGCCGAGCTCGCACTCTTCGACGTCGGCGCGGTGACCGGCGGTCCGTTGCATTGCTCCACGCCCATCAACGACGGACCGGGGTACCTCGTAGCCAACGCGGCGGTGTACAGCCTCGATCGGTGGGTGCAGACCGGCACGCCGCCGCCGCGAGCGCCGCGGCTGGACACGCAGGCTGGACCGCCGGTGACGGTCGCACGCGACCCGCACGGCAACGCGCTCGGTGGGATCCGCACCCCGCTCGTCGACGTTCCGATCGCCACGCTGCGCGGGGACGGCAACGGTGGGGGGCCGCTGTGCAGCCTGTTCGGCTCGACGGTTCCGTTCAGCGCGGCGACGCTGGCGTCGCTCTACCCCACGCACGCCGCGTTCGTGACCCGCTTCGATGCTGCGGCGCAGCACACCCTCCGCGCCGGGTTCCTGCGTCCGACAGACGTCAAGAACCTCGAGGCGGCCGCGGCGAAATCCGCGATCGGCTGAGCCGAGCCGGCTCAGCGTTCGCCGCTCGGGCCGGCACGCTACGCCGCGGTCGGGCTGTTGGGTGTGCGCGGGGCCGGCGCCCAAAACGGCGGATGCGGTGGAAGCAGCCGCAGCGCTTCGCGCAGTCGGTCGAGCGCGCCCCGATCCAGTGCGACGAGATCGTCGGGTGGTACGGAGAGGAGCTCGACAAGTCGCGCCTTGGTTTTGGCCCCGTCGGGCGTGAGGACCACGGTCTTCACGCGCCGGTCGTGGGGGTGAGGTCGGCGTTCGACGAGCCCGCGCTCCTCGAGCCGGTCGACGAGCCAGGTCGCGCTCGACGCGTCGCAGCCGAGCACCGCTGCCAACTCGCCCATCGACACGCTCTCATCGGCGTCGAGTTCGTACAGCGCCTTGACGTGTCCGGGGGTGAGGCCCAGTTCCTGGGACGCGTGCATCTGATGTGCCCGCTGCGTGAGGAAGTAGCCGAGCATGGTCTGCCACACATCCTGAGCCAACTCGGTCTTCGTGACCCTGGTCACAGCCACGACGTTACGCCTTCCTTGCAGTAATCCGAGCTTTGGGGCAAGCAAAATCTCGGAGTACTCGGATATTTGACATACTCAAAGGATAGCGCGAGAGTGGCGAGCCATGAGTGGAACCCCGCCCCCGGCGATCCGGGCCGTTGATCTCTACAAGTCCTGGGGGGATGTCCACGCGCTGATCGGCGTCTCCTTCGAGGTACCGACCGGCACGGTGCTCGGCCTGCTCGGCCCCAACGGCGCGGGCAAGACCACCGCGGTGCGGATCCTCACCACGTTGCTCAAACCCGATCGGGGAACCGCGGAGGTCCTGGGCCTCGATGTGACCCGGGAGCCGATGCGCACGCGCGCCTCGATCGGGCTCGCCGGCCAATACGCCGCGCTGGACGAGAACCTGACCGCGCGCGAGAACCTCCGCCTCGTCGGGCGCCTCACCCACCTGCCCCCGGCGCGGATCCTGCGTCAGGCGGACAGCCTGCTGGAGCGCTTCGCCCTGGCCGACGCTTCCGATCGCCTGGTCCGCACGTTCTCGGGCGGGATGCGACGCCGGTTGGACGTGGCCGCGGCGCTGGTGCATGAACCGCCGGTGCTGTTCCTCGATGAGCCCACGACCGGGCTCGACATCGAGGGTCGCACCGAGCTGTGGGCGTTCATCGAGGAGCTCGTCGGCGCGGGCACCACGTTGTTGCTGACCACCCAGTACCTCGAGGAAGCCGACCGGCTCGCCGATCGCATCGTCGTCATCGATCACGGCCGCGTGATCGCCGAAGGGACCGCGAGTGAGCTCAAGGCCCACCTCGGCGCGACGGTCATCGAGGTGGCGTTCGACGACCACGAGCATGCCCGGCGGGCCGCGGCGGAACTCGGCGGGGTCGGGGAGCTCACCCTCGACGGCAAGGCGGTGCGCGTCAACGTCGTCGACGGAGCGCCGGCCATGCTCGAGACCGTCCGCATCCTCGACGCCGAGCACCTCGAGCCTCGCACGATGGCGCTGCGCGAGCCGACCCTCGACGACGTGTTCTTGGAGCTCACCGGGCACGCCGCCGAAGCCGACCGAGAGGAAGTCAGCCCATGAGCGCACCCGCAGCCACCCTCGCGCCGCCCAGCCCCACGGTCACCCGCCTGGCCCGTCCCCATGTGGTGGGGGATGCGCTCACGATCGCCTGGCGCAACCTGCTCAACATCCGGCGGAACCCCCAGCTGCTGGTCTTCGCCACCATCCAGCCCGTCATCTTCGTGCTCATGTTCCGCTACGTGTTCGGTGGCGCAATCCACGTCACCGGTGTGTCCTACGTCGATTACCTCATGCCGGGGATCTTCGTGCAGACGGTCGTGTTCGGGTCGCTCACCACAGGGGTCGGTCTCGCCGAGGACCTCCAAAAGGGACTCGTCGACCGCTTCCGTTCGCTGCCGATGGCCCGCTCCGCGGTGCTCGTCGGCCGCACGCTCGCCGATCTCGTCCGCAACGTATTCGTCGTCATCCTGATGTGTGTGGTCGGCCTGGCGGTGGGCTGGAGGCCCGGCGGCAGCCTCCCGGAGATCGTCGCCGGCGTCGGCCTCGTCCTCGGCTTCGCGTACTCGCTCTCCTGGCTCTTCGCGATCGTCGGCCTGTCGGCCCGCGACAGTGAGACGGCGCAGGCGGCGTCGTTCCCGATCCTCGCCCCCCTCGTGTTCGCCTCCTCCGCGTTCGTGCCGATCTCGTCGATGCCGGGCTGGCTGCAAGTATTCGCCAATCACCAGCCCGTCTCCGCGATCGTCAACGCGGTGCGGGCGCTCACCCTCGGCGGAGCGGCCGCGAGCCAGGTGTTCGCCGCGCTGGCTTGGATCGTGGGGATCGTCGCGATCTGCGCCCCGATCGCGGTTTCCCGCTACCGACGCGCGGTCTAGCGCCCCCGACCAGGAGCCGACGATCGCGTCCTCGAGCCGGCTCGCGCCGCCGCCGGTCGTGGCACCCCGGCCCGACCCCGGCCGGACCACAACCGTGACGCCGTAGGCTCGACGCCATGGGCTTGGTGCTCGCCATCCCCATCGTGTTGATCCTCTTTCTCGTCGCGATCGGATCGATGGGCCGATCGTTCCAGCGGGGGATGGGCCGCGCCCGCTGCACCCACTGCGACGCGAAGCTCAAACGCCAGGGTCGGCGCTACGCGACGGTGTGCGCGAAATGCGGGCGGACCCAGCCGTGGGCGAAGGCCAGCTAGGCCACGCGCCGGTCTCGCGGTCCTGGCTTCATCCCGAGCCAGTCGATCCGACGGTGGGAAGTCGGCGCCGTAGCGAACGCGTCACGCGGCGTGCGGTGAATGGGCACGATGCTGCGGACGACGCCGCGCTCTCGCCAGGCGGCCCGATTCGTCGCACGGGGACCGATTGCGTGGGTGAGCGACCGGACGAAAGCCGCCTACGCTGTGCGCCATGAGACCTCGCGCGCATGTGCTGACCCGAGAAACCGAGCGCGAGACGGGCGAGATCGTCCGCGAGTTCGACGTGGTGTCCGCCGCCACGATCATGACCGCGTTCATCGGCGGTCTGTTCTTGGTGTTCTTCCTCGCCGCGTTCTTGCCCTGGCTCCTCTCCAAAGGCATGACCGCCGCGGTGGAGGGCGTCATGGACCAGATCGGATTCGGTAGCTTCCACGCCACGACGATCTGGAGCTGGCTGCTGGTCTTGGCGATGTTCGCCGTCTTCACTATCTTCATCGTCGCGATCGCCACCGCGATTCTGGCGACCTACAACCTGCTCTCGGAGCGAACCGGGATGGGGATGCGCCCCGACGCCCGGACTCCCGAGTTGGTGCCGGCTCAGCCCCGCCGACGCGCCCTGGTGGCACCCCGGCGTCCGGCGCCAGCCGGTGCCTCCTTCGAGGAGCTGTACACCGAGGCTCAACGGCGCGGGATCCGGGGTCGCTCGACCATGTCGAAGGACGAGCTGCGAGCCGCGCTGGCGCCCAGCACCAGCCGTCGGAACGGCGTCCGCCGCGGGCAGCCCGCGTAGCTGGCGCGGGGCGATCCGGCGGCGGTGCGAGCCGCCGACCAGCATCGCGACCCGAGGACTCGGCGACTAGCGCTGGGTCGCGGTCGTGCGTCCGGCCGGCTTTCGTACTGCGCGCGTGGCGGTGGTCGACGCGCGGGCCGGGGCTCGCTTCGCGGGGCGCCGAACGGTCATGGTGGCAGGCTTTTTCCCGGTGCGTGCTCGCGTCGACGCGGCGGGTTGTCGCGTCGCGGGGCGCTGCGATCGGGCCTTCGCCACCCGGGGAGCCGCCTGCTTCGTCGCGGCTCTTTTGGCCGTGACCTGCTGGCGGGAGGCCGGCCCCGCTGACCGCCTGGCGCGTGCGGCTGGCCGTTGGCCGGCGCCCGGTGTCGAAGCGGGTCGGGCGGTCCGGCGCGGGGCAGTGGCCGTCGTGGTGGGCCGAGACGGGGCGGGGCGGGCCGTGACCACTCCGAGGTCCGGGCCCGTGGCGGCAGCCCGCGACTCGTTGCTCACTCGTCGCCGGGTGGGGCCGCCGTGCCCGGCGCGCCATCCCGCCATGGTGAGTGCGCCGACGCCGTAGACCGAGACAACGAAACAGACGAGGAGCCCGAGGAACGGCACGAGGGCAGCGAAGCTCAGGATCGCGAACCCGACGATGAAGCCGCCGAGGCGCGCGCCCATCCCCGGGCCCCGAACCAGTCGCCGCCCGAGCGCCAGCGCGCCCACCGCGTAGCCGAGCGACCCAAACACGACCATGCTGCCGAGCAACCCCGCTCCGACCGGAATGCCGACAATCGTCCCGACCATCCCTAACGCGAGGACCGGACCCAGGATGCCGACGAGGACCCCGACCACGATCGAGACGACCGGCCGGTGGCCAGCCGCGACCACCGCATCCGCGGCGCGCGGGAGCAAGAGGATGAACAACACCCCCAGGATCGCGACCGGCACCGTCACCGCGGCCCAGAGAAACAGGAGGAAGCCAAACACCAGCCCAGTCAAGAGGCTGCTCAGGTTCAGCTTCTTCAGGTGACCGTGCACGCTTCCGGGCGCCGCCACGGGAGCCTTGCCGGAGGTCACGTCCCCGCGGACGTCGGCTCCCGCCTTGACGACCACCCGCCCCGTGATCGCGGTGATGTCTCCGTCGACCCGACCCGTGATGGTCGCGTTCCCGTTGAGGACCAGGACGTCTCCGGTGACGTGGCCGGCCACGCTGAGGTCCCCGCGGCCGACGACGACGTCGTTGCTCACCCGGCCGTTGATCGTGGCCACCCCGTCGACCGATACCGCCGCCCCGTCGACGGTCTCGCCCGAGGCCACCACGAGACCTCCGGTCAGGGTGATTCGCCGCCCGTGGCTCGTTCCGCCGGGGCTGCCGCCGGCTGCGGCGGGCGCCGCGCTGACGAGCACCGCGACGCCGGCGGCGGCGAGCACAGCCAGGGTGCGGAAACGCATGGAGTCGCCTTTCGGGAGAGGAGCAGCGACCGAGCGTCGCACGGAATGGCGCCGCCCGCAACGAACGGCCCCACCGCGCCTCCGGCCGTCGTCGCCGACGAGCCCGTCGTCGACCAGGCGCGCGTCGGTGGGCGAGCCCTCCCCGGCGCGGGGACCGGCGGACACTCGACGGGTGACGCTTGCAGCTATCGAACCGGCCTGGCAGAGTGAGCCGATCGCAGCGGGACCGGCCGGATCGTCGGAGTGTGGTCCGAGATTGGAAAGATCAACATGACGGACAAGCCGACGTATCTCGGCCTGCTCAACGCGGTGGCGCTCGCCGAGTCGCACGCCCACGAGTACCTGTCCGCATGGGCCGAGGTCACCACGGACCCCGACGTGCGGGCGGTCCTGACGACCATCGCGGCGCGCGAGGGCGAGCACGGGATGAGCTTCGCCAAGCGGATCAACGAGCTCGGTTTTGAGCTGCGCGAGGACGAAGACCCGAACCACGGGAAGAAGATGGACATGGCCCGGTCCGACCGCTCCGACCTCGAGAAGCTCGAGGCGCTCGGCTTGCTCCAGTTTCGCACCGAGGACAGCCCCGACATCTTCGACGGCATGTTCCGAGACCACTCGATCGACATTCGCACCGGTGAGCTCCTCGGCCGATACATCGCCGAGGAACGCGACACGCTCCGCCGGTTGACGGCTTGCCGTGACGCACTCGCCTGCCGCCCCGCCACGAGCTCCCCGCCGACGGAGCCGTCACCTGCCCTCGAGGACAAGATCGACGCGCTGACCCGGGCGGTCGACGAGCTTCGCCAGATCGTGTGCGCGCAAGCCATGCCGACGGGTGGCCCCTAGGGCGCAACTCCACCGGGCCCGCCCCTCGAGTCGGGGCCCGCCCACCCGATGAGTTACTCGCTCGTGGGCGTGAACCGCCTGCCGGCCGATTCGGCCGGTGGCGCCCGGCCTAAGGGGATTGAAGCCGCCGCACGACGGCGTCGACGATGCCGGGCCCCTGGGGAATCTGCACGTTCGCGTTCAGAAACTCGAAGGTGACGACCGCGCGCCCGACGCGGACGGTGACCAGATCCGCGACCAGCGCGATCGCCTGGCCCTGATGGTTGGTGCCTTGGATGGTTCCCTCATAGCCGGCGTTGGCATCCCCGAGGCCCTGCAACTGGGCGGTCAACGGGACGACGGTCGCCGTCCCGGCCGAACCCACGGCCTTCGCCAGAACGGTCTGGAGACACGGCGCCGCGCTGCTCGCCTGGTAAGCGGCGAGGTAGCGGCCCGCGGCGCTCGCGCTCGGGAACGCGTACACCGTGTCGTCGGCCAGGGTCGTACCCGCCGACTGGGGGTCGTCGAACTGCGCGGACCGCGCCCGGGGGACTCGACGGTTCGCCGCGGTCTCCGCGGTGTTGATCTGTCGACAGGGCGAGAGACCGGTGTAGACGGAAGCGGTGGAGCTCTGCTTCTTCGAACCCCAGGTGGTGGGCACATCTTCCGCCCTCATCACCCCGGCCCGCAGAATGGCCGAGTTGGAGAGCTTGACCGAGCGCGCCTCGGCCGGTGTGCCCGCGGCGAAGCCGACTGCGCCCGCGACGACCAAGGCGATCGCGCCGCGCCGAATCCACGAACCCTGACCCGCCACGGTCGCCGCCCGGGCCCGTCGCATCACCCAACCTGGCCGCTGGTGATTCGGGCGCGTCTCCTCAAACGCCGTCCGAGCCTGCGGCTCAACGAAGGTCGCCATCGCCACCGTGAGCAGCCGGGGGGATGGGGCGGCCCTGCGCTGGGGGTCTTGGGCTCGCCGTCGGGCGTCTCGACGGTCGCCGGCTGGCGGCCAGCTCGAGCAGCTGGCGTACCTTCTCTCCTTCCACCGGCACAGCGGGCGAGCCTACCGGCCGGCCGCGCCACTTCCGCCGGCCGTCCCGGCCCGCGCTCGCGGTCGGCATGGGCTCGCCGATCTGGCGGACCCGTCGCGGTCGGGTATCGCAGATCGGGGCGCCACGGCGCGGCGCGGTTCAGGTGCGAGCGTCGGGTGCCGATCCTTGTCGCGGCCGCGACGGCATGGCACGCTGCGCGTCGGCGGTTGGCTGAGGAGCGCCGGATGCACGACGATGACGACGAGCCCACGCCGCCGGCTGCGTCCGGGTCGCGGCCTCCTCCTCCTGCTCCCGACGTTGCGCCGGGTGGATGGGTTGGTCCGCCGCCAGCGCCGGCGGGGCGGGCTCCCACCCATGGCGTACCGACCGGCGTGGCCGAGTCCCGACGGTGCCGTCGCGTACCAGCCCGCACCGCCGACGCTCGACGCCCGCACGAACGGCTTCGCGGTGGCGGCGCTCGTGCTCGGCATTGTGTGGATGTTCTGGATCGGGTCGGTGCTCTCGGTGATCTTCGGCCACATCGCGCTCCACCAGATCCACGAGTCGTCCGGTTGGCAGCGCGGGCGCGGCTTGGCGATCGCGGGCCTGCTGCTCGGCTACCTCGCGCTGGCGTTGCTGGGCATCAGCATCGTCGCCGCGATCGTGGCCGGCTGAGCGTCCCGCGCCGGACCGCCGCAACCATGACGATGATCACGCCGGCCGGGATCCCGCCGGGCTGGTACGCCGATCCCTGGGACGCGACGCGGTGGCGCTGGTGGGACGGCGCCACCTGGACGCCCCACGCCGGTCGGTCGACCCCGCGCGGTACACCACCCGGCTGGTACGCCGACCCGTCGGGCGAGGCGCCGCAGCGCTGGTGGGACGGGCGGGGATGGACGGCGTTCACGGGCCCGCCCCCGCCGGAGCGGCCCTGGTTCCCACCGCGGGGCGTGACCGACGAGCAGGTCGGCGTTCGCGGTGGCGGCCTCGCGCTCGGCGGGTTCGTCACCGCCGAAGTGCTCGGCGCCGGCATCGCCATCGCGCTGCTCGTCGCCGGTCTCTCCAGTCAGTCCGTCGTGGTGTTGTTGCTGTCCCAGTTCGGCCTCTGGGCCGGACTGTTCGGCGCCTGCGTGCTCGCGGCGCGTCGCTATGGCAACGGGTCGTTACGCCAGCTCGGGCTCGCCGGGATCCGCCGCCAGGACGTCGGCGTCGGGGTCCTCGCGGCCTTCATCGGTCGCATCGCCACGGTCGTGCTCGTCGCGCCGTTCATCCCGTTGCTGCCGACCAAGACCGTCCGGGGCAGCTCGCTCACCAACGGGCTGACGAGCAGCACGCTGACCGCGGTCGTCCTGGCGCTGATCGTCGCGGTCGGCGCACCGTTCTTCGAGGAACTGTTCTTTCGGGGTCTGGTCCAGTCGGCGATCACCCGCCGCTGGGGGGCGCGAGTCGCCGTGTTCGCCCAAGCGGCGTGCTTCGCGGCGGCGCACTACCAGGTCGGGATGGGGCTGGCCGAGACCTTCATCACGTTTCTCACGATCGGAGCACTCGGGATCTACCTCGGTGTCCTGCGATGGCGCTACCAGCGGCTGGGACCGGGCATGGTCGCCCACGCCACCTTCAACCTGGTAGCCGTGCTCCTCGTCTTCGCGGTGCGGTAAGCCCGACCGCGTGCGCGTCCACCGGGCCGCCTCCCGGTCGGCGACCTTGCTCAGGTCGCCGACGGGTTGGCGGCGAGGCGCACCGTCGCGGTCTGTTGATTGCCTGACTGGTCGACCCAGGTCACCCGCACCACATCGCCGGGGTGCTTCGCCTCGATAATCGCGGTCAGGTCGGTGTTGGAGGTCACGGTCGTGCCATCCACCGCGGTGATCGTGTCGCCGGCGGTGATGCCGGCCGACGCGGCTGGAGTGTTGGGCTCGACCGCCTGCACGACGACGCCGTTGCCGCTCTGGGTGCCGTTGCTTCCCCCGTTGTCGATCCCGCCGCCGTTGTTGAACCCGCCGCGTCCGCCGCCGCTCCCGAACCCGCCGCCGCCTCCGAACCCGCCGGTTCCACCGCCGCTGGTGGGCTGCGGCTCGACCTCGACGCCGAGGAACCCGCTCGCCCCCACGTTGATGTTGCCGCCGCTGTGGCCGCTCTCGATTTGGCGGGCGATCGTCATCGCGTCGTTGATCGGGATGGCGAACCCGTCGTTGGTGCCCGCTTGGGGGATCGCGCCGCTCGCGGCGGCGGTGTTCATGCCGATCACCTGGCCGGCCGCGTCGAAGAGCGGGCCACCGGAGTTGCCCGGCTCGAGTTGGGCGTTGTGTTCGATGAGGTCGCTGAGGGATTCCTGTCCGCCGACATCGCTGTTGACGGTGATCGAGCGGTTCAGCGCCGTGACGGTGCCCTGGGTGACGGTCGGCGGCCCAGGCTTGTTCAGCGCGTTGCCTATCGCGATGACGCTGTCGCCGGACGAGACGCTCGAGGAGTTGCCGAAGGAAAGCGGTGTGAGTCCCGACGCTCCCTCCGCTTGGATGATGGCGATGTCGTCGGTCTTGTCGGTCCCGATCACCTTGGCCGGGTAGGTCTTGGACCCGTTCGAGATCTTGACCGTGAACGACGTGCCCTCGTCGACGACGTGGTTGTTGGTCAGGATCTCACCCGAGGACGTCAGCACCATCCCGGTGCCGGCGGCCTCGCCGTTCTGGAGGCTCAGCGTCGAGGTCACGTCGACGATCCCGGGGTCCGACTGGCCAGCGATCGCGGACGGGTCCGCCTTCTGCTGGCTGACCTGCTTGGCGGGCGCGCCCGGGCGAACCGAGCTGGTCGGGAAGATGCTCGACGTGTTGTTCACGCCCCAGGCGACCGCCCCGCCGACGCCCACCGCGACGACCAGCACCGCGGCGAGCGCCCACAGCGTGTGGCGCCTCCGCCGGGGCGGCTGGCGATGGTGGGAGCCCGGAGCCGGAGGCCACCCCGCGGCGCCGCCGCCACCCGCGCCGGTGCCGGGCGCAGTCGGAGGCCCGCCGACCCCACCGGCGCTGCTCATCGTCTGGGGCGGCACCCACACCGCCGTTGGTGCGTGGTGCGGAAGCGTCGGGTCGGATTCCGTCGGCACGCGCCGTCGTGGCGGCACCGGCGGCCGGGCCGGGGTGGGGGACTCGTCGTCTTGCCACCAGGTCATGTTGAACCGATCTCCCTTGGGCTGAGCCCGTCCTCGCGATGCCCCCCGCATCGCCCTGCCTCTCTGCTCCGAGTCGATATTCGTCCTCGCGGCTGAAACTGTCCTGTGAATCACGTCCGGGGACCGTGACTGGTTCCCGGGCATCTCGGGCTGTGCTGCGCCCACCCGAACGGGAACCCCGGGCCGGCTGAGATCTTTCCCCCACTCGGGGTGTCGAGGGGCCGTCCGCATTCTGGCGCGCCCGGTGACCTTCCAGGAGCCGCGGCGAGCCCCGGTGGCGGCCGGGCGGGAGCGCAGGGGAGACTCCGCCCCGTGCCACCTGAGCAGGCTGTGGACTCCCCGACGACCGGCGACGGCGATCCATCCCGGCCCCTGGCCGGGGTCCGGGTGCTCGACCTCACCACGTTCCTCTCGGGACCGGTCGCGGCGCGGGCCCTCGCTGATCTCGGCGCGGACGTCGTCCGGGTCGAGCCCCCCGCGGGTGACCCCACCCGAGCCGGGACCGGCCTGGAGCCGGGCGACCCGCCGTCCCCCTTCTACCTGGCGTTGCACCGGGACCGTCGGGGAATCGTGCTCGACCTCAAGACCGAGGCCGGGACCGGCGTCCTCGCGGACCTGGTCCGAGTCAGCGACGTGCTGCTCGAGAACTATCGCCCGGGGGTCACGACGCGCCTGGGCATCACCTACGACGACGTCGCCCCGCTCAACCCTCGCCTCGTGTACTGCACCATCACGGGGTTCGGGCCCGACGGGCCCCACTCCCAGTTCCCTGCCACCGACGGGGCGGTGCAGGCCTTCGGCGGCGTCCTCGAGCTGACCGGGCCCGTGGGCTCGTTCGGCATGCCGGTCCCGCTGCCGCTCGCCGATCTGGTGGCCGGCGCCACCGCGGCCCAGGGGGTGCTGGCCGCCCTCGTCGCCCGTGAACGCCGAGGCCGGGGCGCACACGTCGACATCAGCATGCTCGAGTCGCTGCTCGGGTGGCTGCTCGTCGGCGACCGGGAACGCACCCTCGCGCCGCCCACGACGCTCGTCGTCGAGGCGGCCGACGGCGAGTCGATCCTGGTGCAGACCTCGCTGCATTTTCAGGCCCGCCTGGCGACGGTGCTGGCCGAGGTCCCCGGCTGCGCGGCGCTCACCGACGACGACCGGTACGCCACCCGTCCGGCTCGCCAGGACAACCTCGACAGCTACCTCGCGCTCGTCCGGCGAGCCTTCCGTACCCGCTCCAGCGCCGACTGGCTCGCGGCGCTCCAGACGATCGGGATCCCGGCGTCTCGCATCCAGCGGATCGACGACGCGCTGACCCATCCCCAGCTCGCCCACCGGGACGCGGTCGTCGAGGTCGACGTCCCCGGCCTCGGCCGCCGGACGGTGTTGGCGTCGCCATTCCGGTTCGACGGGCACCGCAAGACCGCCACCACACCGCCCCCCACGCTCGGTGAGCACACCGCGGCGGTGCTGCGCGACCTGGTCGGGTACGACGACGGCCGCGTCGAGACGCTCGTCCGCCAGGGCGCCTTCGGCGAGGCGATGACGTAGCGATGCGCGCGTTACAGGTCCATCGTCACGGCGAACCGACCGCCGCGCTCCATCTCGAGGACGTCGCCTCCCCCCAACCCGGGGTCGGCCAGGTGACGGTCCGCGTCGGCGCGGCCTCACTCAGCCTGCCCGACGTGCTCCTCTGCCGGGGCAGCTACCAGCTCGATCCTCCGTTGCCGTTCACGCCCGGCCTCGAGGTCGCGGGGCGCGTCGTGGCCGTCGGCGATGACGTCGCCGCCGGGCTGGTTGGGCGGCGGGTGGTCGGAGTCCCTGCGCTCCCCGCGGGGGGCTTCGCGCAGGAAGCGCTGGTGCCCGCGACGGGCGTCTACGACGTGCCCGACGACGTCACCGACGTCGACGCGGCCGCGACCCACATCTCGCACCGGACCGCGCACGTCGCGCTGCACCGCCGCGCCCGCCTAGAGGCCGGTCAGACACTGCTCGTGCACGCCGGCGCGGGCGGGACCGGATCAGCCGCCGTCCAGCTGGGTGTCCTCGCCGGCGCCCACGTGATCGCCACGGCCGGCAGTGCCGAACGGGTCGCGGCGTGCCGCGCCCTGGGCGCAGAACTGGCGATCAACTATCGCGACGAGGACTTCGTTCCCATCGTGCGCGACGCCACCGACGGGCGCGGCGCCGACGTGATCTTCGACCCGGTCGGCGGTGAGACGTTCCGCGCGTCGCAGCGCTGTGTGGCGTCCGAGGGCATGATCGTGTTGATCGGCTTCGCGGGCGGCGAGATCCAGAACATGCCGGCGAACCGAGTCCTCTTCCGGAACCACGATGTCGTCGGTCTCTACATGGGCGCCTACAGCCGAGGTGAGGGGAATCGTCGGGTGCTCGAGTCGGTGCACGACGAGATCATGAAGCTCCTCGGCTCCCGACGGCTCACGCCCCTCGTCTCGGCACACGTCGGCCTCGACGACGTCGCGGCCACGCTCGAGCGACTCCGCGACCGTCAGGTGATCGGGCGAAGTGTCACGTGTCCCGACGCATGACACGCGGCGCCGCGCCGCGCCCGTCAGGTGGACCCGGTGTGGACGCGGGTCACGATGACCTCCGAGCCCGCCACCGGGTCCGGGCCCCAGGCCCCGCCGGCCGCGGTCCACGCCCGCCCGTCGAAGGCGACGGAGGTGATCCCGAACTGGGTGGCGTGCCCGACCAGCCAGGCCGAGACCGTCCAGCCCCGGGCGGCGAGCACCGCAACTCCCACGGTCGGGGGACCGAGCTCCAGGCTCATCGCGTCGGAGAGCGAGGCGGTCGCGCCGGGGGGTAAGCCCGGGAACTGGCAGCTCAACCCGGTCGGCACCTCACCGGTGAGCCCCTCGGCGAGCGTGCGGGCCTCGGACTCCCATTGCGCGTACGCGTCCGGTGAGCTGCTGCGCTGCACCTGCTGGGCGGCCACCGTGACGGGCAGGGTCTCCCAGCCCGGCACCGCGGCGAGATGTTCGAAGAACGCCGCCGCCGCGTAGTGGGGTGTCAGGATCTCGGCCGGCGTGCCCCAGCCCTGCGACGGCCGTTGTTGGAAGAGGCCGAGCGAGTCGAGGTCGCCGTAGCCGAGGTTGTGGAGGCCCGACTCCTGCAGGGCGGTGGCGAGGGCGACGGTGACCGCATGGTCGGGAAGTCCCAGTCGCTTTCCGACCGCCGCGATGGTCGTCGCGTTCGAGGCTTGGGCGAGGTCCAGCGAGTAGGTCGCCTGCCCGATGGTGACTTCGCATCCAGCCACCACCGGCGGCTTCGGCGTCTTGAGGAGTGAGCGGATGCCGATCGCGGCGCCGACGAGGGCAGCGACGATCGCCAGCGCGAGCGCGATTCGGATGCGGCGACGCCGCACGCGCCCGGTGCGCGTCACGTCGGGTCGACGGCCGCGCTGGCGCGGCGGGGGGATGGGAGCGGTGGTCACGGGGGAGGCGGAGTCAACAGAACCTCGGGCGCGCCGGGCGCGACGGGGCAACTGTAGGCGTCGCCCCTCCGCAAACCCTCGCGGGCGCCGATTGGTCAGCCGACCTCGGGGGGCTGCCCCCCGCGACCGGTCGCACTCGGCAGCCGGCGTCTCCGGCCGTCACGATCAGTCGTCGCGGTCGCTGAGCCCGTCGGGCAGCACGGAGTCCGGAGCCGGGACGCTTGTCAGGGTCGCTGGTAGACGTCCTTGCCGAAGCACTGCAGCCCGGGCGTCGCGGCGTAGCCGAGGTGCGCGAGCCCGAAGGTGTTCTCGAGGCTGCACAGCAGCGAGTAATGGTTGTAGGGCGTGGTGGCCGTGCTGCCGGGCTTGACGAAGCGGGAGAGCACGAGCGCGCCGACGCGCCCACCGCCGGGACCAGTGTCGCCCGCCGCGGTGACGTTCGGCGCCTGGGCCTCGTGGCAGCAGGCGGTCGCGTCGAGGCCGACGCCGCTGGCCTCAGCCTCGTCGGTGGTGATGACGACCATCCCGTCCTTCTTGTAGGCGGGTGAGGCGAGGATCCGGGGTACCCAGGTCTGCAGCCACTGGTTGGCGGACACCAGGCCGCCGCGCTGCCCATCGACGCACGGGCTGTCGTGCCCGTCGTCGCAGAGATTCGGCGTGATGAACGAGAAGTTCGGGGTGGTCCGGATCGAGGCCAGGTCGGCGGGCAGCGCCTTGAGGTCGACGACGTTGGCTGCGCAGCTCGGGGAGTCGATGATCGAGTGGAAGTACACGAACGGGTTGTGGCGGGTCGCGTACTCGTCGCCGAGGCGAGCCACGACCGTCGGATCGGGCGACCCCAGCACCGGGTGCCGGCAGGTCGTGGGCTCGGTGGTCGAGTTCGCCATGTCCTCCTGGTAGCTCTTCCAGGTCAGACCCTTGGCGGTCAGCTGGTCGGCGATGGTCTTGACCGAGCTCGGGTAGACGCAGCCGTCGCCGAGGACCTGACCGAGCGTGCCGGTGCCGGTGGCGGTGAAGTCCTTGTACGTCGTGCAGTCACCCTGGGTCGACAGGCTCGGGCCCTGCCCGCTGATCTCGGCGACGTAGTTCGGGAGGCTGACGTGGCCGATCCCGTAGTAGTTAGTGAGGAGCACGCCTTGGCGGCGGAGCGTCGTCGCCAGGTACGGCGCCGCGGATCCTGCGCTCCAGGTGGTGTTGTAGCTCTCGTTCTCGAGCATGATCACGAACACGTGCTTGGCGGGCCCGGTCGGCGGGGCCTTCGCAGCGCTGGCTACCGCCTGGAGCGGCACGACGAGCACCCCGAGGGCGAGCGAGGCGACGATCCAAGCCCGGCGCCGGCGGTGAGAGCGGTCGCGGGGGTGAGGCGACGGCGACCAGGGAGTGAGCACGAGGACGGACATTAGAGGACGTCAGCCCGGTCCCGTCCGGTTCGGGCGGCGCGCTCGGACGGTTTGAGGGCTGGACGCCGGTGCTTGACGCGCCGGGCGGGGGGTCGGTCGGCACCGGTGGCGGCTCGGGCCGGGCCGCTCACTCTGGCCGACGTCGCCGCCTTGTACCGCACCCGTCGTCGAGCCGGAGCAGCCGCCAGGCCCGGCGCCGCGCGCCGGCCTGGCGGGTCACCAGGCCAGCAGCGGGGGCGCGAGGCCCTGGTCGCGACACGACGCCGTCGCGGTGCGAGGGATCCACACCGTGGCCGGTGCCGTCCTCGTGCCGGTGACCGGCTCGACACGCTCTCGTCGCGGGAGCGTTTCCACCTGGCAGTAGGAGGCGGTGAAGTTCTTCGGCAGGTAGGAGAAGGTGCTGGGGGAGTCCACGACGACAGACCCGAATTCCTGGTGCGCGACCGCGTCGTGCAGCTGGCGAGCGAGGGTGCGGTTCGTGCCCTGCAGGTGCGCGCGCAGGATGTCTCCCATCGCGGCGGGATGCGCGGTCGTCGAGGCGCCGGGGCGGACGCGGGGCAGCAGCCAGCTCTGCGACGGCACGTAGACCGGTCCAGGGAGCCGGGCGAGCTCGGCGACGAGGGCATTCCCGGCCCGGGTCGCCGACGCGGGCGGGATCTGGCGGAACGGGTTGTAGATGAGCGAACCGAACATGGCGAGCGTGGCGACGAGCAGCACCCGGACGGCGATTCGGTGCTGAGCCAGCACCGCGGGGCGGGTCAGTGTGTGGAGGCCGAGCCCAAGCACGACCGCGACTGCCGCGTAGGCGGGGAGCAGCACGTTGTTGTAACCGCCGCTGTGCAGCCGTGCGGTGTAGCTGGCGAGGAGCAGGCCCGCGGTGACGGGGAGCCAGAACCGGCCGGACTCGCCGCGCCGGTAGGCGATGAGCCCGAGCGCGCCTACCAGGAGCCCCACCCCGACGGGGCGGAGCAGGTCGTGGGTGAAGAACCCGATGTACTCACCGGTCGCGACCGCGTGCTGTCCGGCCAGGTCCAGCGTGTACTGGCCGAACCAGCCCCCCGTGGCGTGGTTGAGCCAGAGCGTCGTCCCGCCCAGGACCACACCGACCGTGCCCATGTACACCGCGGCGAGCTGTCGGCCGCGTCGCCACACGAACGGGACCACCGCGGCGATCGGCAGCAACGCCGACTGCTTGGTGAGGAACGACGCCGCGAGGACCAACCCCGCGACGAGGATGGCTCGCCGGGACGTGGCCTGGCGGACCAGCACCAACCCGACCAGCAGCAAGGCGAGGAACAGCGAATCGACGCGGGCGAGATCGAGCCAGGCGCCGCTCACACGGAAGCAGGCGGCGAGCAGGCCGACCGCGACGAGGCTGGCCCACCGGTCGCGTGTTTCGATCCAGACCAGGCGGTACACGGCGGCGAAGGCGACGATCGAGGACACGATCGAGACCATCCGCAGGGTCGAGAGGTGCAGCCCGAACAGCCAGGCCGCGCCCGCCGACACGTAGTAGTAGAGGGGCGTGTACAGGAACGGGGTGAAATGGATCGACGGTGCGACGTACAACGGCTGACCGTGCAGGACGCGCTGCACGTGGTCGAGGACCCCGCCTTCCATCCATTCCAGTTGGAACGGGTAGCGGAACCGGGTGAAGGCGACGGCCAGGTAGCACGCGAGGAACGCGAGCCCAGCCACCAGGAGCGCCGCCCGCAGCACGACCGGGCGGCCCGCGTCGCGGCGCACGGCCGGGAGAGGAGGTCGGGTGACGAAGCGCGTCGGTTCCCGGGTTGTCGGGTGCGGGTCGAGACGCGGCGGTGCGGTGCTCATGGCACTGCGGACAAGGTCAGGAACGTCACCAGGCTCATCGCGGCCAGCCCGATCGCCGAGGCGATGAGCACGACCCGCCACTTCCAGCCCTGAACCGACGCCGCGATCGCGATGATGAGCGGGAAGGCGACGAGCAGCGGACGAGGTCGATCGCCGACGTTGAACGAGTTCGCCGCGAACACCAGGGCGCCGAGCCCGTAGATGGTGAGCGCGGCGGGGAGACGGCGTCGGATGATCAGCCAGCCGCCGAGCAGCGCGACGGCCAGGCCGCCCGCCCAGACGAGATCGTTGAGGCCGCCGGTCCCGAAGCTGAGGGTCGGGGACCGCACGAAGTTGAACAGTCGCTGGACGGTCTTGAAGGTGAAGCCCGACTGGTCTCGCCACGACGTGGTCTCGATGTAGAGCCACTCGAGCGCATGACCGCTGAGGGCCCATTGGTAGCCGACCACGATCAGGGTTCCCGCGGCGGTCAACGCCGGCGCCCAGAGCGGGCGCAGGCCCTCGCCGCGACGCCACGCCTGGATCGTGCACCAGGCGGCGGCGAGCACGAGCACCCCCGCGGTGGGGCGGGACATGGCCGCCGCCGCGCCGAGCACGCCCGCGAGAACCCAGCGTCGCCGCGAGAGCGCGAGGAGCGCTCCGGCAGCGGCGGCGATCGTGAGCGACTCGGTGTACGCCATCGACAGCACGAACGCGCCGGGAAAGAAGCAGAACAGTGCCGCCGCCCGGTGCGCGACCTGATCGCCGAAGACTTGAGCGGTGAGGAGCCAGATCACGAGCGCGGCCACCCCGCCCAGGACGGTGGTCAACGCCAACGCGACGATGAGCGGCGAGAGATGCGTCGCCCAGGAGCCGGCGCCCACGACCCACGAGAACAGAGGAAAGAAGGCGAAGCTCGCGCTGCCGTGCGGCCACACCGGCACCTGGTGGTAGCCGTGCTGGGCCATGTCGAGGTACCAGGCGCCGTCCCAGCGGGCCAAGGCTCGCAGGACCGCGAGGTGAGGCCCCGGGAGGCGCGGCCACGGACCACGGCCGGGGTCGGTGCCCGCCGCGGCGACGAACGCGGCGGCGAGCACGATCAGACGCGACAGCCCGTAGGTCCGCAGCACGCGGCCCTTCCACGGGGCGTCGAGCACCAGGGCTTGGGCCTCGGGCTCGGTCCGCGGAGGTGCCTTAACCATCGCAACCTCGCGAGTCGGCGATGTTCGGTTCTCCGTCCGGAATCGAAGAAGGTCGCCCTTCGGGGGCGGGACGTGCACGCCTTGGGGGGACGCGACCGCGAGGACGTTACGCGGTGCGGCTCGCGAAGTCCGATCACCCCTGCCGGGCCCCGCACCGGGTCGGCGGGGTCACGCCTAGGCGGGTCGAGCGTCGTTGGCTCAGCCGGAGTTCGCCACCGACCAGCGGGCGCCACGGCCACGGAACCGGGTTTTCCGGGCCCGAGCCGGTTTTGGCGTCGCCGAGGCGCCCCGGCTGCTCGGGAGTGGCAGCCGCCTGGCGCCGCGGGTCAGCCGGCGAGCGCGGCGGCCCGGTCGGGGACGTGCGCGTAGCCCTCCTGGGGTGGGCGGACGTACTCGCCGTCGACTTGGCGGGTGGGGAGCCCGACGGGCGGTTGGGACACCGATTGGTAGGCCACCATGCTGAGCAGGTGGGCGAGGCAGTTGATCCGCGCGTTGCGTTTGCTGTCGCCTTCGACGACGTGCCAGCGGCATTCGGGAATGTCGGTGTGAGCGAACATTGCGTCCTTGGCCCGCGAATACTCGACCCAGCGCTCCCGAGACGCGAG
The DNA here is from genome assembly GCA_003140175.1 of Actinomycetota bacterium. Taxonomy (GTDB): domain Bacteria; phylum Actinomycetota; class Acidimicrobiia; order IMCC26256; family PALSA-555; genus PALSA-555. Next base: position 48,599 of record PLJD01000070.1, on the reverse strand, counting down.
ATCGACGGGGCTGAGCTTCCAGCGTTTCAGCGGGTCGGTGATCCGCCGCTGAAACCGTCGCTCTTGTTCTTCGTCGCTCACCGAGAACCAGTACTTGATCAGCAGGATCCCGTCCTCGACCAGCATCCGCTCGAAGGTTGGGCACTGGCGCAAGAAGCGCTCGTACTGCTCGGGCGTGCAGAAACCCATCACGTGTTCGACGCCCGCCCGGTTGTACCACGAGCGGTCGAAGAGGACGAGCTCACCCGCCGCGGGGAGATGTGACACGTAGCGCTGGAAGTACCACTGGCTTTGCTCCTGCTCACTCGGCGCGGGGAGGGCGACCGTCCGCGCGAAGCGCGGGTTGAGGTGCTGGGTGATGCGAGAGATCGTGCCGCCCTTCCCGGCCGCGTCGCGCCCTTCGAACACGACGGCGACCCGCGCTCCGGTCTCGCGGATCCATTCCTGCATCTTGACGAGCTCGACTTGGAGCCGTTCGAGCTCCTCCTCGTACACCTGACGCGTCAACTTCGACCCCATGGCGGTCAACCTATCTCGCGTGCCCACGCGACGATCTGGCCCCGGCACCGTCGCGCGGTTGGGGCGACATCCGAGGTCCGCGACGCGCTCAGTGAGCGTCGCGCCGAGCGCCGATGAGGGCGACGGCCAGGGTGCACGGCTCGGAGGTCCGGTTGTGCCATGCGTGGCGCGTGCCGTTCTGGACGACGGAGTCACCCGGTCCCAGCTTGACCTCGGCGCCGTCGTCGAGCTCCAGCCACACCTCCCCCGAGATCACCACGTCGAAGTCGATGGTGTCGGTGGTGTGCATGCCCGGATGCTCGGGTTCCATCACCTCGGCCATGCCCGGGAGCCGTTCGGTCAGCTCGGCGAGCGCCGCGCCGATGTCGAGGTCGGCGGGCGTGGTGACCGAGTCGGGCCCGAGGGTGAAGAAGCCGAACCGGAAACCGTCCGCGGGCGGGAAGTAGCCGAAGCGTTCGGGGACGGCGACGTCGCTCGGGATCGAGGCGGTCGCGTCCCGGGCCCAGAGCTGATGGAACTCCGCACCGGGGAGGAGTGAGAGCGTCACGGGCTTCACGACGGCGTCGCTGACGAACACGGACCGGCCGTGCGCGTCGTGGCCGGTCACGATCCGACGTCCGGGCATGGTCGCCTCCTGGGGTGCGGCGCGCGGGGCTGCCGGCAGGCTACGACGGGCGCCGTTCGCCCGCAGGCACACCGCGCCGGGTCGGGACCTGAGAGGATGACCGGCCGGGTGACCGCACGCTCGGTCCCTGGTGTCGTCGAGAGGAGCCGGTGAGCATGGATCGACGGGTGGCATTCGTGACCGGCGCGAGCCGGGGAATCGGCAAGGCCTGCGCAGTGCACCTGGCCCGCGCCGGCTTCGACGTCGCCCTCACCGCCCGCACGGTCGGCGAGGGTGAGGCCCGGGAGCATTCCTCGACCGTGCACCGCTCGGACACGCGGCCGTTGCCGGGCAGCTTGTCGAGTACCGCTGAGCTCGTGGTCGCCGCCGGTCGCGAAGCGCTGCTCGTGCCAGCCGACCTGCTCGATCGAGCGTCGCTGGGCGCCGCGGCGGCGACCGTCCTCGAGCGATGGGGGGGCATCGATGTCCTCGTCAACAACGGCCGGTATATCGGCCCCGGGCACATGGACCGCTTCGTTGAGACGCCCCTCGACCTGCTCGACAAGCACTTCGAGGCGAACGTGATGGCGCCGCTGGTCCTGCTGCGCCAATGCCTCCCGTCGATGCTCGAGCGCGGCCGTGGACTGGTCGCCGACATCACGTCGAGTGTGGCGTGGACGGATCCGCCGGCCCCGGCCGGGCAGGGAGGCTGGGGGCTCGGGTACGCGATGTCGAAGGCGGCGCTGCACCGCGTCGCGGGACTGGTCCAGCGCGAGCTCGACGCTTCCGGCGTCGTCCTCGCCAACATCGACCCCGGCTTCATCGCCACCGAACGCATGGTCCAGGACATGGGCGACTTCGGGTTCGACGCCTCGGCGGGTGCTCCACCCGACGTCATCGGCGCGGTCGTCGCCTGGCTCGCCACGGACCCGACGGCGTCCGACTGGGCGGGTCGCGTCGTGCCCGCCCAGGCGCTGTGCCACGAACGCGGCCTGCTCCCCAGCTGGTCCGGCCCGGTGCCGAACCCCGCCTGACGCGGCGGGCTGACCGCGCGCGCCGACGGGCCCGGCCGTCTCCGGTCTGGGCGCGGGTTAGGTCGGCCGGACCGCCTGGGTGATCCCGACGACCGAGAGCGTCTCGATTCGGACGTAGTCACCCGGCCTCGTTGCGTGCACGAGCAGACCGTTCCCGATGTAGAGCGCCACGTGCTGGTCGGGGTCGGCTGGAAACAAGAGATCGCCGGGCTGGAGCTTGTTCAACGGGACCTTCGGGAACATCGCGTACTGCGCGCCTGAGAAGTGCGGGAGCGCGATGCCGCCGGCCTGCCATGCCCGCATGGTGAGGCCTGAGCAGTCGAAGCAGCTCGGCCCGGCCCCCGCGTAGCAGTACGGCTTGCCGATCTGGCTCTCGGCGTACACCACGGCGGAGTACGCGCCGGCGCTCGGCGCGGGAAGCGGCCTGGAGGGAGCCGGGGGCGCGGCCGGGGCCAGGCACGCGGTGGCCGAGAGGCCCACCCCGAGGATGAGCACCGCGAGCGAACGCCGCCGCCGCGGTGAGACCAGGTTGCGAGGACGCCAGCGCACGACTCGAGCACCTCCCGGAGTCGGGGACTCGGAGAGGTACAGCGACGACGGACCGGCGCGATTACACGACGCGGCCGAGTCGGGTCGAGACAGGGCAAACCGCCGACGATGTCCCATAGGGAGGGTTTTCGACCGGTACCGACGAGACCTAAAGACCCGCTCCGGCGTCTCGCGGCGGGCACCCCGGGGCCGCCGGGGCGGGCGGAACCCGGGCGGGTCGGGGGTCAGGATCCGGGTCCTCGGGGACGGGCAGCGTCCACGGTGGCGTCCCGGGGTGCGGGTGTCCCGGCTGGGCCTGGCTTGGGGGTCTGAGCGCTTGGCAGGTAGTCCTCTCCGCGTGCCACGCTGGAGGTCGCACGGCGTTTCGAAGCTCGTCGGGAGGTCGACCGCGACGCTCGGGGGCGGGCGGCCCGACCGCCCGGCCGTCGTGCACCGGACCGATTCTTCGCCTTGAGGTGGTCATGGCGCATAGTGAAGGTGGTGGGGGCGAGCGGCCTCGACGTCCGGCCGTGCGACCGCCCCCCGAGCCGGTACGGCGACCGTCCCTGCCCGCGACTCCCGTCGAGCGTCGGCCCGGTCCCGACCGAGGGTTCCCGACGCCGTTCGATCAGCAGACCGAGCGGCGTCCGGCCCCGGAGGCGCAGTCGGGCGTCCGGATCCTGCGGGCCCAGACGGTGGAGAGTCCCACGCGCGGTCCGGCCGTGGTGACCACGCCGGTCACGTCGGAGCCTGACATTGCTCCCGAGGAAGACGACCCCAGCGTCCGCACCGACGTGCTGGGGGTGAACATCGCCGACGGCGTCGCGTACCTCGCCGTCGTCGATCCGGCGGGCCACCCCCGCGTCGACGTCGTCCACCAGCTGGTCCCGGCGCGCATCGATGACGAGAGCGCCGTGCTCGCCGACTTCGCCCGCCAGATCACCGAGACGCTGCAGGAGCTCACGGTCGGCTCGGTCGCGATGGCCCGTCCGCTGCGGTACACGAACTGGACCTACGCCAGCGCGTTCGAGCGCGTCTCACTCGAGACGTGTTTCATGCTCGCCACGCACGAGCTGAACCTGCGCTTCGAGTCCGTCGGCCAGCACCACGCCGCCAACGTCGTCGGGCTCCCCTTGAAGGGCCTCGGTGACGCGCTGCGAACCAAGCTTCGCCTCGACCGATCGGTTGACTGGCAGAACCGCTGGCCCGCGCTGTTGGTGGCACTCGGTGTGGCGCTCGAGCTGCACGGGATCAGCCTCAGCGACGCCGGCCGCGATCGCTGAGCGACCCGCGGGACCGAGTTCGACGACCTGAGCCGCGGGCGGCGCGGACCTGCCGAACCTGACGGTCGCGGCCTGGGCCACCCACCGCCGAACTTGGAGGTCGAGGTCACCGGGGTAGTGTCCGCGACCCATGCCCCACGAAGTTCGAGGCGTAGTCGCACGCGCGAGCGGCGACCCGGTCACCGTCGAGACGGTGACCGTGCCGGATCCGGGACCGGGTGAAGTGCTCGTCCGTGTCCAGGCGTGCGGTGTGTGCCACACGGATCTGCATTACCGCGACGGCAACATCGGCGATGACTTCCCGTACCTGCTCGGGCACGAGGCAGCCGGCGTGGTCGAATCCGTCGGTGCCGGCGTCAGCGGCGTCGCCGTCGACGACTTCGTCGTCCTGAACTGGCGGGCGGTGTGCGGCGTGTGCCGCGCGTGTCGGCGGGGCCGCCCCTGGTACTGCTTCGCGACCCACAACGCGAGCCAAGCTATGACCCTCGCCGACGGGACGCCGCTTGCCCCCGCGTTGGGGATCGGCGCCTTCGCTGAGCGCACCGTGGTCGCGGCCGGCCAGGCGACCCCCGTCGACGCCCGCGCTCGCCCCGCAGCCGCTGGACTGCTCGGCTGTGGGGTCATGGCCGGGTTCGGGGCGGCCATCAACACGGGTGCGATCGAGCGTGACGACACGGTGGCGGTGTTTGGCTGCGGCGGCGTCGGCGACGCGGCGATCGCGGGCGCGGCGCTGGTCGGGGCGCGCACGATCATCGCGGTGGACCGGGATCCGACGAAGCTCGAGTGGGCGCGCGAGTTCGGTGCAACCGACACGGTCGACGCCTCGTCCGAGGACCCGGTCGATCGGGTGCGTGAGCTCACGGGCGGCCACGGGGCCGACGTGTGCATCGAAGCCGTCGGTCACCCCGACGTGCTCCGCCAGGCGTTCTACGCCCGCGACCTCGCCGGGACGGTTGTGCAGGTCGGCGTCCCAGCTCCCGACATGGCACTGCCGGAGATCCCGATGATCGACTTCTTCGGGCGTGGCGGCGCGCTCAAACCCTCGTGGTACGGGGACTGCCTCCCGAGCCGCGACTTCCCCGTGCTGATCGACTTGTATCTGCAGGGTCGCTTCGACCTGGATCGGTTCGTCTCCGAGACGATCGAGCTCGATGAGGTCGAGGAGGCGTTCCTCCGGATGGAGCGGGGCGAGGTCCTGCGTTCCGTGGTCACGATCTGAACCCCGGGTCGGCGGTGCGGATCGAGCTCGTTCACACGAACGGGATGTTCACCATCGACGGTGAGAGCTTCCCGGTTGAGAACAACGTCTGGATCCTCGGTGATGATCACGAGGTGCTGGTCGTGGACGCCGCGCACGACGCGGCGCCGATTGCCGCCGCGGTCGGTGATCGGGTCGTGCGAGCGATTGTGTGCACCCACGGCCACAACGACCACATCAACGCGGCGGACGCGCTGTCGCGTGCGACCGGCTCAGCTCCGATCTTGTTGCACCGTGCCGACGAGATGCTCTGGGACGACGTGTACCCGAGTCGTCGACCCGATGGCGAGCTGCGGGAGGGTGCGGAGCTCGAGGTCGCCGGGTCGCGCCTGCGTGTCCTGCACACGCCCGGTCACAGCCCGGGAGGCGTCTGTCTGCTCGGTCCTGACGGTCACGTGTTCGGCGGCGACACGCTCTTCCAGGGCGGGCCGGGGGCGACGGGCCGGTCGAACTCGGACTTCCCGACCATCATCGCCTCGATCCGTGATCGGTTGTTGGTGCTCCCGGCTGAGACGGTCGTTCACACCGGACACGGCGAGTCGACGACCGTGGGGACCGAGGCACCGCATCTCGAGGAGTGGATCGCACGCGGCCACTGACGGGCGGCTCGGCGTCGCGGCGCCCGGGACGGAGCCGGCCGGTCGAGCCGAATTAGGTGCTCGGGTCGGGCGCTCGGGGCGGGCCGTCCACGATCTCGCGCAGAACCTCGGCGGTGTGCTCGCCGAGGTGCGGTGCCGGCGCGCGCACGTGGGGTCGTTGGCCGTCGAAGACGACCGGCGTCGCGTACTGCACGAGCTCGCCTTCGCTTGGGTGGTGGACCGTTTCGAAGAAGCCGACCGTGCGAAGGTGGGGGTCGTCGAAGAGGTCTTCGACACGGGCGTAACGCCCGGCGGGGATCCCGGCGCCGTGGAGGCGTTCCAGCCAGTCCTCGGTCGACTGGGTGCCCAGGCTCGCTTCGACGAGCGGGTAGAGCGCGTCGAGATGCTCCGTCCTCGTGCCCAGCGTCGCGAAGCGGTCGTCGCGGGCAAGCTCGGGTCGGCCGATCAGGTCGAAGAAGCGTTGCCAATGGTCGTCGGTGTAGACGACGACCGAGATCCAGCCGTCGGACGTCCGGAACGGCCGCCGCGCCGGCGACCCGATCCTCGGGTACCGGGCCTCCCCGCGGGCCGGGACGAAGGTCCGGCCCCACAGGTGCTCGAGGAGACCGAACGCGACGAGCGATTCGAACATCGGCAGCTCGATCTCGGCTCCCACCCCGGTGCTGGCGCGCCCGTGCAGCGCGGCGGTGACCGCCAACGCTGCGGTCAGGCCGGCGACCTTGTCGGCGATCGCCGTCGCGACGTACATCGGCTCGCCCGCGACCCATTCCTGTTGCGCCGCGATCCCGGCCGCGGCCTGGATGATGTCGTCGTACGCCGGCAGATCTCGGTGCGGGCCTGCGGAGCCATAGCCCCGGATCGTGCAGTGCACGAGCTCCCGATGACCAGCCCGCAACGTCTCGGCGTCCGCGCCGCAGCGGGTGGCGGCGTCGGGGCGCAGGTTGTGGACGAAGGCATCCGCGGTATCGGTCAGGGCCTTGAGCTGGTGTCGGCCCTCGCCGGTCGCGAGGTCGAGGACGACGCTGCGCTTCCCCCGATTCAGGTTCAAGAACACCGCCGCCATGTCATCGCTGACGCGGGGGCCGAGGTCCCGGGCTCGATCACCTCCCGGCGGCTCGACCTTGATCACGTCGGCACCCAGGTCCGCGAGCAGGAGACCGACGTAGGGGCCCGCGACGATGGACGTGAGCTCGACGACCCGGACACCGGTGAGTGGGGACACGGTCGGCTCCGAGCCGTCGACAGCCCCGTCATCCATCTGCGCGGTTCCTCCTCGCCGGGCCGCCGTGGCTTAGGGTCCGGGCGGCGCCGCGTCGGGCGTGACCGCGAGCGGCTCCGACGTCGGAGCGGTCTCGCCGCCAACATCCCGGGCGGCGGCCGCCTCCAAGCCGATGATCGACCGCAGGCCCGCCCAGACCGCGAGGGTCACCGCGAGGTCCAGCACGCCCCCGAGCTGGTCGTTGGCGAACAGGAAAACCTGGGTGATGAAGATGGCCACCAGGACACCGGCCTCGAACCATCGGAAGGCGGCCAACCGAGCTCGGGGCAGCAGGCAGGCGCCGACGATCACGAAGAGCAGCGAGACGACCGACGAGATGACCGTCGCCCAGCGCACGAAGTCGTGCAGCCCCGACCGGCCGAGGGTGATCGCGAGCACCTGCGCGACATCGAAGAGCGCGAGCACGGTGAAGAAGGCGCTGACGGTCGCGACGAAGCCGCGACGCTCGGTCCAGCCTTCGTAGAGGTGGAGGAGCCGCCGCCACATCCGGGTCAGCCGAGCCGGCGGTGGTCGCGGAATCGTCGCCACGTGATGCAAGAGGTCCCGCACCTTGGGGGTGAGCGGATGGTCCTTGCAGGTCGCGTCGAGCAGGCTCAGCGCGCCCTGGCGTTGGGGCTCCTCGAGCCGTCCGATCGCGGCCGACTTGAGAGCCTCGAGGGCGTTGAGGATCCCCTCCTCGGGTCGGAATGCCCGTCGCTCGAGCGAGCGGAAGACGAGGTACATCACGACGAACAGCGAGTAGATCAGCGCCAAGGTCGGGCGGAAGAAGTAGTTGACGTCCCGGGTGATGAACTTGCCGAGTTCGTCGACGAACCACCCGAATCCCGCGCCGCCCAGCACGGCGACGACCGTGCGGCCACTCGGGGCGATGAACGCGACGGCGACGACGATCGCGGTGACCATCATGACGCCACCCCAGATCGCATGGGAGATATGGAGCGTGCTGTTCCCGAGCTGCGGGTAGCCGGTGACGACCAAGAAGAATCGGTTCCCGAGCACGCCGGCGACCGCGAACGCCAAGAAGAGGTCCAGGTTCCTCGACACGTCGGTGGTGCGGATCGCGACCGCCCGCATGCGGCGGCGTTCCTTGCGCACCTCGTCGTCAAACTCGTGAGCCATGGCTCCAACTCGACTCGGGGGGCGGATCGGGTGTCCCCGGGGCTCCCGCCCGGAAACACCGACCGCAGCTCACCGCCGACGGTTCGTCCGGTGTCGGCGCATGCCCGTCCGGACCAACCCGGCGGGCTCGCTCAACGATGGATCGCACCCTCGCCCAGTTCCTGGCGCAAGGCCTCTTCGAACTGCCGGACGGCGGGGCCGGCGTGCCGCTCCCGGAGCGAGACGAGCTTCGGGTAGCCGGCGTCGCGCTCCGAATCCCACTCGTCGGCGAATCGTCCCGACACGATGTCGTCGACGAGGCTCCGCATGGTGGTCCCGACGTCGATGTCGGCGTAGGCCTCGCGCCGGGTGAGCTGGCCGTACTGGCTGGTCGGCGAGTGGAATCCGAACTGCGCCGCGTAGCCCCCCTCGCGCACGAGCCGCATCGTGCGTTCGAATTCGCCCGAGAGGACCAATTCGGTGATGACCGCCTCGAGAGGGATCCCGTGCTCCGTCATGACCTGGACGAACATGTTGTTCACGAGGCCCAGCGCGGGGGAGAGCGCCTGCTCCACCGCGAGGTCGAGGATCGCCTCCTGGGTGGGTGTGAGTTCGATCGCTCCTTGGCGCAGGCCGCCGATCGCCTTCGCCACGGCGAGCACCCGTCGTTTCGCCGAGCCCGTGACGTCTCGGTGAACACCGACGGCGGTGATGAATCCGACACCCTCCTCGTAGCAGCGACGCACTTCGGGTCCGAGCATGCGCGGCGCCACGAGACCCTGGTCGCCGTCGGGATCGAAGCGGTCGAAGGCGAGCGTGTAGCCGCTCGCGACGACGGTGAGTCCTGTCGCTGGACGCTGCAACGGCAACGAGGGGATCACGTCGTCGGGCACTAGGACACAGACGACGTCAGCGTCGCTCGCCGCGGCCACCTCACTGGTGGCGAAGCCGTCCGTGGCGGCCTGCTCCCGAGTCGCGTCCGCGCGGACACAGACCTGGACGTCCAAGCCCGAGTCGCGCAGATTCAGCGCCCAGGAGCGGCCCTGGTTGCCGTAGCCGACCACAGCCACGGTGGCACCGGAGAGATCAGCGAGGTCGCCGTCCTCGTCGTGGAAGATCGTCGCCATATCGACGGCACTCTAGAACGCCCGGTGTTGTAGCCGCCCGGCTCCGGCTCGAGCCGGCGGGGGCGCAGACCATCTGCCCGCATCCCCCGAAGAGACCGATGAGCCCGCTGAGTGCAACCCAGATCCGCCCCCCCGGCCCTGCGGCGATCACCCAACGTTGGTGGGACCGCCGCCGTCGTCGTGCTCGTGCTCGTCCTGCTGGCTGCCGGACGGGTCGTGCAGGCGCCCAGCTTTGTCGACCAGGTCAACGTCGTGAACCGAACCCCGTTCGACCTCAACGTGCAGGTCAACGGTGGACACCCGGGCGACGCGATGCTGGTGACCGTGGCGCAACCCGGTCAGACCACGGCAGTCAACGACGTCGTCGACCAGGGGACGACGTGGGTCTTCACCTGCTCGCGCGGCGGGGTGCCGGCCGGGACGGTTCGCATGACCCGCAGCCAGCTCGAGGCACGAAACTGGCAGGTCGTCGTCCCCGGGTCGGTCGACGAGCCCCTGCTCGCCACCGGGCAGCGACCGGCCCCGTAGCCGCGGGCGGTGACGACCCGCCCGGGGCTCACGCCCGGGTCAGCGAGGCGGACGGGCCCCGGCGATGAAGGCGTCGAGGGCCGACACGTCGAGATGTGCGTCGAGGACATCGGCGAGGTGATCGATCCGGGCCTGACGGTGGGTCTCGTAGGAGACGCCCGACGCGACGAACCGCTTGCCGGCCTGCGCCGCGACACGAGCGAGGAACGCGCCGCGGAACCGGTCCGCCTCGAAGAGACCATGCACCGTGGTCCCGTACCAGCGGCCGCTCTGCACGCCGTCGAGCACCGGCTCACCCCCGGAGCGGTCGAGCGCGACGAAGGGCTCGCCGCCCTCGGCGTGGACCCGGCCGTGATGAATCTGGTACCCGTCGATGGGGCACTCCAACGCGGTTCCCCGACACCGTCGCAGCACCTTCTCGGCTTCGAATTGGGTCGAGACCGGCAGCAGGCCGAGCCCTTCGACGAAGCCGGCGGCCGACTCGATCGGGTCGTCGAGCCCCCGTCCCAACATCTGGTAGCCGCCGCAGATGCCGAGCCCGACGCCCGAGATGTGGGCCAGCGCGTCGGCCAGGCCGCGCGCTCGCAGCCAGCCCAGGTCGTCGACGGTGGCCTTGCTGCCCGGCACGACCACCAGGTCAGGGTCTCCGAGCCCGGCCGGGTCGTGCACGAACCGGACCCGGACGCCCGGCTCGACCACCAGCGGATCGACGTCGGTGAAGTTCGCGATTCGGGGGAGGGTCACGACGGCCACGTCGAGGACCTCGGCCAGCGGGACGGAGACGTCTGAGGCCGGGGCGCGCAACGCCAGGGAATCTTCGGCGTCGAGCCCCGGACCCTCGACCCACGGCAGGACGCCCACCGTCGGGATCCCGCAGCGCGCCTCGAGTTGTGCGGACCCGTCGCCGAGCAGCGCCGGATCGCCCCGCAGCTTGTTGATCACGAATCCCCGCACCCGGGCGCGTTGCGGCTCGGGCAGCAGGGCGACGGTGCCGTACAGGCTCGCGAACACACCGCCCCGGTCGATGTCGCCGACCAGCACCGCGTCGATCCCCGCCGCCGAGGCGACGCGCAGATTCGCGATGTCATGTTCGAGCAGGTTGATCTCGGCGGGACTGCCCGCGCCCTCGAGCAGCACCACGTCGTAACGGGCGCGCAAGTCGGCCAGCGCGTCGAGCACGACCTCGAAGAGACGGGGCTTGAAGTTGTGGTACTCGACGGCGCCCATCACACCGACCGCGTGGCCCCGGACCACGACCTGCGCGGTCCGCTCGCTGGTCGGCTTGAGGAGCACCGGGTTCATCTCCACCTCGGCCGGGACCCGGGCGGCGGCCGCCTGCAACGCCTGGGCCCGGCCGATCTCATGGCCGCCGTCCGTCACCACGGAGTTCAAGGCCATGTTCTGGGCCTTGAAGGGCGCCACCCGCACCCCGCGCCGAGCGAGCAGGCGACACAAACCCGCCACGACCGTCGTCTTGCCGACGTCCGAGCCGGTGCCACAGACCATGAGTGCCCCCCGCAGGCCGGGACGACCCTGCGATGGGGTCCGCGTCACCGGGACGTCCCGGATGCGGTCGGCGGTCGGCGCCCACGCGTCGTGGACCGCTCAGGGGCCGACGGGATCGCGGCGGTGCCATCTGGACGGCCACCCGAGATGGGGCCCGCCCGTGGGTCAAGTCCCGTCACGATCCGCACGCCACGCGGACCATATAGCAATCGACGCCCGAGGCGTCCCCGGCAGCGCGGGACGTCGGGGAGCGTCCGACGGTCGAGTGCTGAGCGCGGCGCGCGCCACGTCCCGGGAGGACCGGCCGTCCCCGGACCGACGGTCCCACGAGCCCGGCGCACCGCGACGATCCCGACGGTCCTGGACCGAGAGTCGGTCCGACGCCGGGGTGCGGCTAAGGTCTTCGCCCACCGCCGAGCGGAGGCGGAGCGAACCCCGATGACCGATCGCCGGGGCGCTGGCCCTGAATGGGTCCGCACGTCGCGACCGAGACCAACCGCAGAGGAGCCCCATCTTGAGTGCAATCTCCAGCGTCCGCCCGCGCCGCGGACCTGCCAGCCGGATCCGGCGCGCCGTCGGCGCCGCCGTCGGCGCCGGCGCGTTGATCGCCGTGCTCGCCTCTGGGTCCGCCTTCGGCGCTCAGGGCTCGTCGGTGGCTGCCGCCTCCGTCTCACCCGCCAAGTGGTCCGGGGCGGTCTGTTCAGCCCTCGTGTCCTACAAGAACGACGCCGCCAAGCTCGAGAAGATCTTCGAGGCGAACATCAAGAACCCCAAGTCGCTCCCGGACGTCAAAGCGAAGTTCACGACGTTCCTCAAGGACAACGTGAGCCGAGCGAACAAGCTGATCGCGGCGTTGCAGAAGGCCGGGACTCCGAAGGCTCCGATGGGTGGGCAGTTCGCCTCGGCGATCCGCGCTGGGTTCGTGCAGCTCCGGGACGGGTTCAAGAGCCTGGTCTCGAGCGCGCAGACCGTCCCCACGGCGTCGGTCTCGGACTTCGAGTCCGCCTTCAACACGCTCCAGAGCCAGCTCAATACCCTCGAGACCCAGAACCAGAGCACCTTCCAGGCTGCCGACCAGTTCTCGTCGCCGCAGCTCAACACGGCGTTCACGGCTCAGAAATCCTGCCAGGCGCTGAACGGCTGAGCGGGTGAGACCGCGGGTCGGCTGAGCCGACCACGCCGGAACACTTTGGACTGGTGCAGCCCCCCGGGCCTCCACCCGGGGGGCTGCCGCGTCCCCGACCTGACCGGGTGGGAGAGCCACGACCGAGCAACCGATGCCGGGCGTTCGGTGAGGCCAGGCCGGTCGGTCGATCAACGGGTGGTCAGGCCAGACGGCCGTCCCCTACTATCAGGCGCCGTTCAAGGTGTCGTGCGGACACCGGTCGCCGGATTGGGCAGCTTCGATGGATCCTGAGCACAGCGCGAGCGAATCGGCGATCCGGACGTCGACGCGGGCCGAGTGGCTCTATCCCGTGCTCGACGACGCCGGCCGGCGGTTCGCGGGCCCCAAGGGGCCGATGCGGGGACTCGACTACGCGGACTACCGGCGAGCCGTGCTGGCGGGTCGCATCGACCGCGGGTCGGGTGCGCTCGAATCCGGCTTTCGTTCGATGAAGACCGGTGACTGCCTCTGGCTGTTCCTCGACACCGGCGTCGGGGTGATCGGCCGTGGAACCGTGGTCGGGCTCAACGGCCGGCCCGAGCCGTTCGTCGAATTCACGCTCGACCGGGACGAAAGCCAGATCCTGGCCCAGGACCCGGTGAGCTCGGAGCTGGTGCACCGCTCGCTGCGCGGCGTGATCGAGGGTCCAGTGCCACTCGCCCAGCACGCGGAGCTGGCCGGCGGGCTCGCCTGGTGGATCGGCGGGCTCGGTGAGCGCGACGAGCGCTGGTTGGAACCCATCGGCGTTCCGCCGCTGCGTCAGGTGCTCGCTCGTCAGCCGGCCGTGCTCAACGAACCGAGCCTCGCCGCGCTCGTTCGCGCCTTGCGAACCCGCGATTTGGCGCTCGGTCTCGTCACCGTGCCCGACCTCGGCCCGGCCGTCGTCGCCTGCGACGACGGCGTCCTGATCGTCGGCCGGGGAGTGAACGGTGGCCCCGGGGCCCGGCCAACCCAGGCGCTGAAATCCCTCGGGCTGCTCGCCTGGTCAGCCTGGTCCCTGGCGCAGCCCGCCTCTGGTCACAAGCTCGAACCGGTCGTGTGGCTGGCCTGCCGGACGCCCCCCACCGCCGATTTCGTCCACTTCGTGGAGCACCTCGGGCATTCGATCAGCTGGGTGCAAAACGGCCAGCACGAGTTCGGTCCACGCACTCGGCTGCGGTGGCAATCACCGCTCGGCAAAGCCGACCTGCCGTTGGAACGCCGCGCCTGAGGGACGTCGATCGCCCCCCGGTTGACACGACCCGGGCCGCAGCTCGAAACCCAGCACCGGTCGCGCCCCTTCCGAGCCGGCCCTCGCGTTCAGCGCACCGCGTTGGTGTTGGACGGATCGGCGTACGCCTGCTCGAGGGCACCGGGTCGGTCGGGTCGCAGGAACCCGACCTCGTTGCCGCTCGGGTCGACGAGGACCTGGATCGGGCCGTCTGGCGTCCCCACCGCCTCGCCCGAAGCGAACCCCTCGGCGCGCAGACGCTGCACCATGGCCTCGAGAAGGAGTGCGCCCCGAGTAAACCGACGCCGCCCGGCGAGCGTGTCGCCACCCCCCGTCCGCGGCACGGTCACGGTCCGCGGGGTGCTCCGATGCACCGTCGCTACTGGGCTGGAACTCCGAGCTGCAGCGGGCCCGCATCGATCCGGCCCTGTTCGCACACCGGCCCGAACGACCAGCCGATCGTCCGCGGCTGCACCTGATTCGGAGGCGTCACCTCGACCTGCTGGGGGGTTGCCTCACAGGGACCGGTTTGGGATTCGCCCGACCCGGCGATCGCTCCCCAGTGCAGCGAGCCCGAAGCCTGGCGGCCGGGCGCCACGACGACCATGCCCGGTGTGCCGGGGCCGTCGCGGACGACGTTGGTTGGCACCGGTTGGCTGCCCGCGCCGAGCAGCTGCATCCCGACATAGCCGATCATCGAGCAGGCGGCCGAGCCGTGATTGGTCAAGATGACCTGGACCTGGCGGTTCCCGGCGCCGGCACCCACCATGCCCAACGAGGCGCTCAGCTGCTGAGTCGCGCACGGCGACGCGCCCGACCCCGCCGTCGTCGGGGTAGAGGTGGTCGTGGTGGAGCTGGTGGTCGTCACCTTCGAGGCCAACGACTTGCCTCCGCCGCCACACGCGGTCAAGAGGGACCCGACCACAACCACGGTCGCGAACCATCCCGCGCGTCGGGGGACGGAATCTAGCCATCGCAGCACGCGCATCACCCCCCGATTCTTGCGACGCCCGGTCCCGCAGGTCGTCGGGGCGTGAACGTCTCGTAGGCCAGCACAGGGACGACCCGGCCGCAAGGACTCTCCCCCGCGCCGGACCGTTCCCGGCTCGGCGATCCAACGGACACCCGCGCCGCTTCCGAGGCGACGCGCGGGCGTTCGGTGGCTCGCGCCGACCCGGGTGGCTAGAGGTTCGCGAGGACGTTGTTGGCGCTGCTGACGTCCACCCCGGGGCCGGGCTCGACGAACAGCTGCTTCACCACGCCGTCTTCGAGCACCGCGGCGTAGCGCTGCGAACGCTGGCCGAGCCCGAATCCGCTGCCATCCATGCCGAGTCCCATCGCCTGGGTGAAGTCTCCGTTGCCGTCCCCGATCATGAGGATCGAGTCGCCGACCTCTTGATCATCGCCCCACGCCTTCATGACAAACGCGTCGTTGACCGCGAGGCACGCGATCCGGTCGACCCCGCGGCCGAGCAGGTCGGGGGCTCGCAACACAAATCCGGGAAGGTGGTAGTTCGAGCAGCCCGGGGTGAACGCCCCCGGGACGGCGAAGAGCACGACCTTGCCGTGGCCGAGCAGCTCTCGGCTCTGCGCCGGTTTCGGCATCCCGTCGTCACCGCTGATCATCACCTTCACGTCGGGGATCGGGTCGCCCACGCTGATTGCCACGGTTCTCACTCCTCTAGGTCGGTCGACACACGAACTCGCTCACTGGCCCGACCCCGGAGGCGAACCGCCGCGGGCGTGCGCACCAGCTGAGTGTGCCAGACGTCATCTCGAGCTGCCGAGGCGTGAACCGCTCGGCGGTCCCGACCCGAACCGGGCTCAGCCGCCCGCCGCTCGCGCCGCGCCGAGATGTCGAGCCGATCGACTAGCGCTTCGCACGCTTCGATGACAGCACCGCGTCCTTGAACGCCTTGAGGGGGGTGATCCGCACCCGGCGCGAGGCGGCGATCTTCAGGGGCTCACCGGTCTGGGGGTTGCGGCCCATGCGGGCGGCCCGCTCGACGCGGGCGAACTTCGCGAAGCCGCTGATGGCCACGGGTTCACCCTTCGCCACCGACTGGGTGACGACCTCGACGAAGGACGTCATGACGCTGTCCGCCACCTTACGGTCGACGCCAGCCTGCTCGGCGATCGTCGTGACGAGATCTCTGCGGTTCATCGAACCTCCATGTGTCGGTTGTTGGTGTCTCTTGGTCGGATAGGGATGGGAGGGGCCGGGGCCGGGGCCGAGCTGGCGACGGGCTGACAGGGGATCCTGTCATGGAGGACCGTCCCGGCAGTGACTCTTGGCGATCGCGCGGAGCGGGAGCGATACGGCACGAGTCCGACCAAGCTCGCTGCGGGAGGCCCAGGGCAGGGAGTTGTCCCACTGACCGTAGCGTCGGTTGGACCCGATGGCTGCCCACCAGCGGCTCACCGATCGACCGTGGTCGACGCGACCGCCGAGCCGGGTCGGGGGCTAGCGTCGCCGGCGCCTGAGGCCGGGAGTCGAAGATGCCGATCGGTGCGACCCGGATCTTCCACGTCAACGTCAACTGCTCGGACCTGAGCGGCTCGCTCGCGTTCTACCGCGATCTCGTCGGCTTGGTCCCCACGACCCACACCGTGCCCCCGCCGCAACCCGGCGCGGCCTTCGCGCTTCCGACCGCCCAGTGGGATGCATGGATCCTCACCGACCGCCGCGGCTACGACGGCGTCGCGCTCGATCTGCTCGAGTGGAAGACCCCGGCTCCGACCGGGCGACCGTATGCGACGCCAGCCCATCTCGGCCTGGCGCGCCTCGGCATCCAGGTCCGCGACCTCGATGCGCTCTACGACCGGCTCGGCGCCGCGAACATCGACTGTGTCGGGCCACCCCACCCCGTCGAGCTCGGCGGCCAGGTGGTGGCACGGGCGTTCGTAGCCGCCGACCCCGACGGCACACTGGTCGAGTTCACCGCAGGCGACGACGACAGCTTGTCGTTCGTCGTCGTCAACTGCTCCGATCTCGACCAGTCGGTGCGCTTCTACACCGAAACCGTTGGTCTACATGTCCGGTACCGGATCGGGCCGGTGCGACACCGCGGCGCCGACCTCGGACTCGACGGGACAGTGGAGTGGAAGGGCGCGGTGCTCGACGACGGCCGAGACGGCGACGTGTTCCACCTGCTCGTGGTCGAGACACTGACCCACCGCCCGCCGGACTCCCCCTACCCCTCCGCGAACCACCTCGGCATCTTCCGTCTGGCCATGATCACCGAGGACATCGACCGTGACTACGCCGAACTCGAAGCGCGCGGCGTTCGCTGCTGGTCACCCCCGTCGCGGCTCGCGATGGGACCGGGCCTTCCCGATCTGCGCGCCCTGCTCTTCGCGGATCCCGACGGCGCGACGCTGGAGCTCATCGAGTCTCCCGCGCCGAGCGTCTGAGGCGCGCGCGCCGAGCTGACTCGCGGGCCGGCCCGCCGGCGCTCCCCGGACTGGGGAACCCTGCCTGACGGGCCAACCTCAAGGTGGCCGTCCAACCTCCCGACAACGAAAGGGTGGAGGCCCCCCGGTATCGCTTGAAGCTCGCCCTATCGGGCGTCGTGGTCGCCGGCATCGCCTTCGTGCTCATCACCGTGTTCGGGATCACCGCCGCCCCCGCGGTCACTCCCCAGACCGACCCCCGGCCCGTCACTATCGCCTCCCAGCTGCCGGCGATCACCCAGCGGGTGGGCGCGTCGCTTCCCACCGACTCGCCGGTCGTCGTCGCCGCCCAGAACGGCGGCTCCCTCGCCCTCTACCCGGCGCCCGGCGCGGCAACACCCTCGGGGACGCTCCCGCCTCGAGACGAGCTCGGTTCCCCAAGCGTCCTGCTCGCGGTGCAGCGCTCGGGCGACTGGCTCCGCGCCCTGCTCCCCACCCGGCCCAACGGCGCGAGCGCCTGGGTCCGGGCCCAGGACGTCACGACCTCGGTCCCCACCTACGAGGTCGAGGTCTCGCTGAGCGCCCGTCAGCTGCAGCTCGTCCGCCTCCGCGACGGAGCGGTGATCCTCACCAGCCCGGTCGGGATCGGCGCCCCGTCCACCCCCACCCCCACCGGCGAGTTCTTCGTCCGGGACCTCGACTGGACCAGCGGCGCAGCCACGAGCGCGTACGGTCCGATCGCGTTCGGGCTCTCGGGTCACTCCGATGTGCTCATGCAGTTCGGGACCGGCGACGGACGGATCGCGATCCATGGCACCTACGAGCCCGCCAGCATCGGCGGGGACATCTCGAACGGGTGCGTCCACGTGCCCAACGCCTTCGACCTCGAACTCGCGCCCTACCTCACGCTCGGCACGCCGGTCCTCATCTCCTGACCGACAACCCCGAACGAGCGCGCCGGGCAGCCATCTCGCCCGGCGCCATGTCGCGACGCCGGCGCCGTGATCGCCGTGAGAACTCGATGACCAGTCGAGGTCGGCGCGCTACGCCGGTGCGACCGGCTGGCCGCTGAGCGTCTTGTACGCCCAGGCGAGCGTCACCGCGGTGATGCCGTACGTGAAGATCAGGCCGATCCCGAGAAACAGCGCTCCGATGAAGTTGATCGCGAGCAGCAGCAGCCCGAGTCCCAGCAGCTGCCACCGATAGCCTCGGGTGATGTCGGCCGATCGTCGCATCGCCTCCGTCGGGGTCGTGACGGGATGCTCGACGATGACGTACCCGAAGAACTGCCACATGATGGCCAGGATGACTCCGGGAACGATGAGACAGACGATTCCGACGAACACCCCGAGGCCGGTGAGGATCGTGGCCAGGACGTAGGGACCAAATCCGTCGGTCTGGAAGAGCATGCCCACTTCGGGTGTACGCCCTTCCACCACCGCGAGCGAAGCCCGGATGAGTCCCATCGCCAGGACGATCAGGATGATCAGACCGATCAGGCTCAGGAGCACGCCGTCGAGTCCGTTGACGCTGCCGGTAATCAATTGGATGACCACGTTGATGGCGATGATGATGATGGCGAGGACGATCAGCGGGCCGGCATTGCGCCAGTAGGCCTTCCAGCCGTAGGACATGGCCAGGCCGACGCTGAACGACCTGGCGCCGCCCGGCGGAGGGGGAGGCGGCGGCGGCGGAAACTCTGACATGGGTCCTCCTGGGGGCGACGGACTCAGACTGGTCCGTGTCATCGTCCAGATCAATGATCCTTCGAGCTGTGACAGCGTCGCGGCCCAGCCGGTGACACGCCCGAACCGAGCCGGCGGGGCGCGGGGCGGGTCGATCAGCGGGGCGGATCTTTGCCGCGTGACGCCGGGCGGGGCAGGAACCCTTCGGCTTGGTGGTCGCCGGCGGCCGGCGCCTGGCCCGAGGGTCGCGCGCGTCGAGTCTCGAAGCGGACGGGGTAGCCCATCACGGGAAGCCCGTCGCGGGCGATGCCTTCGATCAACCCTCGGGCTCGGAACTGGGCGGCGTCCAGCATCTCCTCGCGGCTCAGGACGGGCGCGACGGGGGCGCCGGCGCCGAACGCGTCGAGCAGCCTCTCTTCGGGCCACTCCCGAATCGCGTGGACGAGCCGAGCCCGGACCTCGTCATGGCGCTCGACGCGTTCGAGCATGTCCAGATCGGCGAGGTCCTCGAGGCCCAGGACGCCACAGACCGCCGTCCAGAGATGCTGTTCGCTCAGGACGCCGAGGGTGATCCATCGATCGTCGGCGGTCAGGAACGACCCGTACGTTGGGAGTCCCCCCAGCGGCCGGTCGCTTCCCGCGACCGCGGTGGTCGCGAGCGGGCCGGTCCAGGTGGCGAGCACGTCGGCCATGGCGACGTCGACGTGTTCTCCCTCGCCGGTTCGCGCCCGCCCGACGAGCGCCGCGCAGACCGCCAGCGCCGCGAAGGTTCCCCCGGCCAGGTCCGCGATGGGCAGCGCCGACTCGACGGGCGGCCCTCCGTTGGGGGCGAGGACGCCGGCGTAGGCCTGGTAGTTGATGTCGTGTCCGGGCCGGAGGGCGAGCGGGCCGTCTTGACCGAATCCCGACACCGAGCAGTACACGATGTCGGGATTGACCTCGCGGACCTTGGCCTCACCCAGGCCGAGACGCGCGGCGACGCCGGGCCGGAAGCCCTCGACCAGCGCATCGGCGTCCGCGACGAGCTCGTAGGCGCGGTCGCGCTCGGCGGGTTGCTTCAGGTCGAGGACCGCGCTGCGCTTGTTGGCGTTCAACCTCGAAAACAGCTCGGGGAACACGCGCATCGGGTCACCGCCCGGCGGTTCGACCTTGAGCACGTCCGCGCCGAGGTTGGCGAGGAGCTGCGTGGCGTAGGGGCCCGGTCGCCAGATGCTCAGGTCGAGCACCCGAATGCCACTCAAGAGACCGTCGTAGGCCTGCACGCTCGGCGCCTCCCACGTTGACGTCGTCGCGGCTGAGGCCCGCCCCACCCGTCGTGGTCCATCGTTGCCCCGCGAGGCGCGGGGTGGAAAGAACCGGTGGATGTTACCGTGCGATGGTGCTGGGCCACCGGGGAGTCGTGACCGCGCTCAGCGTCCTGATTGTCGCGGGGACGCTAGGGCTCGGACCTTCGGCGCAGGCCGCGTCACCTCCCACCCGGACGCCGAGCTACCCGATCGCCAGCACCGCGGTGCCCGCCGGCGCTCAGCGCCTGCACTTCGAGGTCGGCCCGATCATGGTGCGGGCCGGGCAGAACAGCATCAGCTTCACCCGTCGTATCCCTCAGCCGGCGGAAAACGGGTGGATCGTCGGCATGCGGACGAACCTGCACCGAGCCGACGGCACCGTCCCGCCCGTCAACGTCATCCATCTGCACCACGGCGTCTGGATCGACCTGTCCAACCAGGACGCGACCTCCGGTGGACCCCAGCGGTTCTTCGCCGCCGGTGAGGAGAAGACCACCCTCGAGCTGCCGAAGGGGTACGGCTACCAGTATCAGAGCACGGACAAGTGGGTTCTGAACTACATGCTGCACAACGCGACGCCGACCCCCGAGCCGATCTGGATCACGTACGACATCGACTTCGTCCCGGCCAGCTCGCCGGCGGCGCAGGGGATGCAGGCCGCGTTCCCGGTGTGGATGGACGTGCGGAACCCGTCGGGTTACCCGGTCTTCGACGCAGTGAAGGGCAGCGGGCACGACGGCTCCTTCACCTATCCCGACGACGCGACCGACCCATACGGTGGGGGCCCGCCCAGGAACGAATGGACCGTCCCTGAGGATGGCGTCTTACTCACCACGGCCGGCCACCTCCATCCGGGTGGCATTCACGACGATCTCTGGCTCACCCGCAAGGGCGCCACCGCGCCCCGCGGCACCGCGAAGGCGGGATCACCGGATACCACCCACCTGTTCTCGTCGATCGCGGACTACTTCGAGCCGGCCGGCAAGGTGTCCTGGGACTTTGCCTCCACCGCGACGCCCCCGACCTGGCGCCCGATCGTGCACAAGGGCGACGTGATGTCGATCACGACGACCTACGACACCAAGCACGCGTCGTGGTACGAGGGAATGGGCATCATGGTCGTCTGGATGGCGAACGGGACAAGCAGCGGCGTGAACCCGTTCCAGAAGCGCGTCGCGGTCTCGGGCGTGTTGACCCACGGGCACCTTCCCGAGAACAACCAGCACGGCGGCAAGCCCGCCGGGGTCCTCTTCACGGATCTGCGGAAGGCGCCCTCGCACGTCGTGAAGTCGGGCACCGTGCTGCCGATCAGCGACTTCGAGTACGTGGGCGACATGAGCGGGAGCGGCGCGATCCCGACGGTCAAGCAGGGTGGAACCTTGACCTTCCGAAACGACGACGCCAGCAAGGGCATTTGGCACACCATCACGTCGTGCGCCGCCCCCTGTGACCTGACCACTGGAATCGCGTACCCGACCGCGAACGCCAAGATCCAGTTCGACTCGGGCGAGCTCGGGACCGGCGGGCCGCCATCGTCGGGGACCACGACCTGGTCGACTCCGACGAACCTGCCGCCCGGGACCTACACGTACTTCTGTCGTATCCACCCGTTCATGCGAGGTGCGTTCCGCGTCGTCGGATGAGCCGGGGACAAGTCCCATCTCCTGGTCGCACCGGACGCAGCCGGGTCGACCTCACCGGCACAGCGTGTTCCTGGGGTCCCGAGCTCCCTAGGCCCCCGNNGGCGGCTGGCCGAACGCGACGGGGAGCCGAGAGGTGTCGACGTAGAGGACCTTGTAGTCCTTGCGGACGACGACGTTGCCGTTCGTTGTGACGAACGCGCCCTGGGCGATCCCGAGATTTCCGGAGCGCCGGCCGAGCAGGGCGCCCAGCGCGTTGAAGTACGCCGTGGTGTCTGCCCGGTTGTCGAGCTCTTTGACCGATATCGAGAACGAGCCGCTCGCGTAGACGTAGGTGCAGGAGTACAGGTGGTTGACCCAGGTCGGGGCGGTGACCTGGGCGCCCGGCGCGCCGAGACTCTCGGCGAGGTCGCTCTGGGCCGCGTGCTGACAGACCATCTTGGCGGACTCGGACGGGTTCACACCCGCCGGTCGCGACACCACCGCCGTCGCGGGAGTCGTGGAGCGGGTGGCGGACGACGACGAACTGCATCCCGCCAGGCCGACCGCGACGGCGAGCAGACCAGCCGTCAACCATCGAGTCACACTCCGACGATACGCCCGCCGAGCGAGAGTTTGTCCGCGTCGGCCCGGGGAGGGACGGCCACGCTGGCGGTCGTCGCGCCACGGGGTCGAATGAGTGAGCGGGGAGCCGGCCGGATCCGACGCGCTACCTGGCGTTCCGGTGCGGAAGGGGCGACAATTCGGACGTGGGGCCTCGAGGTGTTCTTGCGGTGTTGTTCCTGACCGTCGCCCTGGCTGCCTGCGGCGGTGGGAGGGTCGCGGCCGTGTGGAGCACCCAAGACAAGCAAGGGTGGATGGAGCTCTGCACCAGGACCGGGCACC
This sequence comes from Actinomycetota bacterium, assembly GCA_003140175.1. Lineage (GTDB taxonomy): Bacteria > Actinomycetota > Acidimicrobiia > IMCC26256 > PALSA-555 > PALSA-555. The sequence continues at coordinate 25,972 of PLJD01000070.1, read as the reverse complement.
AGGAACCGAAGCAGTGCACCTGCTACCAGCAGGTCTTCCAGCGCGCCGACAAGACCTACGACGAAATCCATAAGGCAGTGCTCGATTCGGACTACCCGAAGTCGGTCCCGACCCTCGAGCAGTCGGTGTTTCAGACTGCGGCGCGAGCGTGCCCGGCGTAGCGCGAAACGACGAGCGTGGGCGCGGCCGGCGGTCGCAGCCGGCGTCGACTAGGTCGGCGGACGCCGCAAGGGCGGGTCCGGTGGACCCTCGGGGAAGGTGAAAAGCATCAGCTGCGTGCCGTAGGCGACGAGCCCGTTCGCCGGGTCCCACAGCTCGAGTTCCACGGACGCGTAGCCCTCACCGGCGTGCCGAGCGCGGTTGCGGGCCAGCAGCCACTCGGAGTGGGCGTCCCCGAGAAGGTGCACGGTGAGGTCGGCGCTCGGGGGCAGCCACGGAGGGCCGCGGTTCCCCATCCGTTCGCTGACCGCGCCGGGCATCGTGTCGCACAAGGTCAGGACCGCGAGGGGATCCAGGATCCCTCCGTCGAGGAACGGTGGCTCGTCGAAGTGGTACCACGCCACGCGCTCCGACGTCGTCGGGATGTACTCCTCCCAGGGAGCATGACCCTGCGCGGCGCGCCCTTCGACGTGGTCCCAGAAGTTGAAATGGAGACGCTCCTCGAGCTCGGGTCCCCGCTCGCGAAATGATGGACACGCGTCAGGTGGTGGGGCGTCAGGGGCCGCGAGATCGGTGAACTCGAACCCAGGGCGTTCCTGGCCGAACACCGCGAGCGAGGTGTGCCCGACCTCCTCGCCGACATTCCGCACGGTCGCGGTCAGCTGGGACATCGACCGGCCGCGTCGCAGCACGGTCACGTCGACCTCGACGGCACCGGGCTGCACCGGCCTGGCGAACACCGCGGTGATCGACCGCAGCCGTTGGCTCGGGTTCTCGAGCTCGAGCCCCATCGCTCGAGCCGCGACCGCGGTCACCAGCCCCCCGTGCGGGACCAGTGGGCAGTTCCATTCGCGGTCGATGACCGTCCGGTACCGACCGGGATAGACGTCGTGCGACGCCAACACCATCTGGCGTCCGAACCGGGTCGAGTCGGACGCGTCGCCCGCTCCAGCGCTCACTCGAAATCCCTCCGGGGACGTCAACGGGCCCAGCATGACCGACCGACGTCGCGTCCGACGACCCATTTGTGACCGCGCGCCGGAGTCCCGGGCGACCGCTCGGCTCGACCCCGCGGCTCGGTATCGTCGCGGATACCTCCGCGGTGGCACCCCGGATCACCTCAGGCCACGGTGAGGCACCGTCGATCGTGAACTCGCCCGCGCCAGAGAGTCGTGCCGACCCGAACCCGACCTCCGCGCCGAGTCGACCCGCGCCGGCGCGTCCGGGATCGAGCCGCGTGGCGGTGATCGTGACCGTGTTCGTCGCAGTCGGCCTCAGCGCGCTCGCCAGCGGCGCCCGGCCCGCGACCACCGCGGCCCCGACCACGACGCCGACCACGTCGGCTGTTTCGGGGGCGGGGTTCGGGCCTCGGTTGGCGGGGGAGCCGGCGGTGGGGGTCAACGTGCACGCGACGTGGTCGACGATGACTCCCTCGGCGTTGGACAGCATCTATGCGCAGCTGGCGGCGGCGGGGGTGACGTGGGTGCGGATCGACATGGGGTGGGCCAGCTTCGAGTACGCCCCCCAACAGCTCACCGCCTCCTACGTCCAGATCGCCGACGATGCGGTCAACGCGGCCCGCGCTCATGGCCTCACGGTGTTGGCGGATCTGTGGAGCACCCCGGGGTGGGCGAACAACAACCAGGCCACCAACGTGGCGCCGACCAACCCGGCGGATTACGCCTGGATCGCGAACTGGGCGGCGGGGCATTTCGCGGGCCGGGTCGCGGCGTGGGAGATCTGGAACGAGGAAGACACCGCCACGTTCTGGAACCCCCCCGACCCGGCCGCTTACACCGCGCTGGTCCGCGCCGCCTACCCGGCGATCAAAAGCGCCGATCCCGCCGCGACGGTCGTGTTGGGCGACACCAGCTACAACGACACCGCCTACCTCGCCGCCCTCTACGCCGATGGGATCCACGGCAGCCTCGACGCCCTCGCCACCCATCCCTACGAAGGCGTCGCCGATGACCCGCCCGCCACCGCCGACGACGGCACCCAATGGACCCTCACCCACGTCGCCGCCGTGCATGCCCTCATGGCCCAAAACGGCGACGCGAACCTCCCGATCTGGTTCACCGAGCTCGGCTGGGCCGAGCACACCAACCCCCCCGGCACCGCCAACGGGCAACTCGGGGTCAGCCCCACCCAACAAGGCGACTACCTCATCCAGACCTTGCGCTGGGTCGCCCAAAACGCCCCCTACGTGACCCATACCTTCTGGTACGAAGCCACCAACGAAACCAACACCGACATCCAAAACGCCAACTACGGCCTCCTCACCACCAACCTCACCCCCAAACCCGACTACACCATCCTCCAGCAATACCTCAAGCCTGGCTGACCCTCACGAGGGCGGGACGCCGGTTGCTTAGGCTGCCGACATGCCGACCGTGTCCGCCAACGGCATCGAGCTCTACTACGAGGCGCGCGGCCACGGGCCCCGTTTGCTGTTCCTCAACGGTTCGGGCGCGACGCTGGCGACCGCCGCGCTGCTCATCGAGCCGTTCACCCAACGGTTTGAGACCGTCGCCCACGACCAGCGCGGCCTGGGGCAGACATCGATCCCCGACGGCCCCTACGAGATGGCCCAGTACGCCGCGGACGCGCTCGAGCTCCTGGACCATCTCGGGTGGGATCGCTGCCGGGTCGTGGGTGTCAGCTTCGGCGGCATGGTCGCCCAGGAGCTGACCGTGACGCAGCCCGAGCGGGTCGAGCGGCTGGCGTTGGTGTGCACCTCCCCGGGGGGCGGCGGCGGCGCCTCCTATCCCCTGGACGAACTCGTCGACCTGGCGCCGGATCAGCGGTCGACCACGATGGCGCGACTCCTCGACACTCGGTTCACACCCGAGTGGTTGGCGAGCCATCCCGGTGATCGCCAGCTCGTCGCGCTGCTCGGCGCGCGCGAGCAGCTCACGAAGACGGAGGAGCAGCGACGAGGCGAGGTCGAGCAGCTCGCCGCCCGCCGCCACCATGACGTGTGGGACCGCCTGAGCGCCGTGCGCTGCCCGACCCTCGTGGCCGGCGGACGATACGACGGGATCGCTCCCCTCCCCAACGCCGCGGCGATCGCGTCTCGCATCCCCGACGCGACGCTGAGCGTGTATGAGGGCGGCCACGCGTTCTTCGCGCAGGACCCCACCGCGCTACCCGACGTGGTGGAGTTCCTCGCCGGCCCCGAGCCCGCGACCGCCTGACCTCACGCTCCGTCGCGGCGACCCCGTCCAGGCAGCCCGCCTCCGGGGCTCGGGCCCCACCGGCCAACGCGGCATCGGGATGCCCGGACCAGCCCGGAGCGGTCACAATCTGCGGGTCACCCACGAAGGGAGCGTCACGTGCTGCTCGAAGGCACGACGATGGTGGTGTCCGGGGTTGGCCCGGGGTTGGGACGAGAGATCGCCTCGGCCGCGTACCGAGAGGGCGCATCCGTGATGATGGGTGCCCGGCGCGAAGCGAACCTGCGGGCCGCGGCGGAGAGCATCGATCCCTCCGGCGAGCGGGTCGCGTGGCAGCGCACCGACATCACCGTCCCCGCCGACTGTGATCGCCTGATCGGCGCCGCCGTCGATCGTTTCGGCCGGCTCGACTCACTCGTGAACTGCGCCGCGCTCGACACCATGATGGGTGGTCTCGAAGGTGCGGACCTCGACACGTGGATGCCGGCGTTCCAGACGAACGTCCTCGGCACGCTGCGGGTCTGCCAGGCGGCGATCCCGAAGCTGAAGGAGCGCGGCGGCGCGATCGTGTTCATCGGATCGCAGATCATGTACTGGCCCCAGATCATGCAGATGGCATATGCATCCTCGAAGGGCGCGCTGACCGCCGCGATCGTGCACCTGGCGACGGAGCTCGGCCCGCACAAGATCCGTGTCAACACCGTCGTGCCCACGTGGATGTGGGGCCCGCCGGTCGAGGGGTACGTCGACTGGATGTCCAGCTCGCAGGGCATCCCACCCGAGGAGGTCATCGCGGGGATCACCAAGAACATGCCGTTGGGCGAGATCCCCTCCGACGGCGATGTCGCCGAGGTGGTCGTGTTCTTCGCCTCGAGCCGGGCTCGGATGGTGACGGCCCAGTCGTTGTTCGTCAACGCGGGGGAGTTCCCGCACTAGCGCCCGGCGCGAGGCCGGCCCGGCCCACCCAATCGCAGCCGGGCGGTCCCGCGCCGGCCACCGGAGTCGTACGCCGCGTCGGCCCGGCTTGGCCGGGCGGATCGCCCGAGGTCGACGTCAGCCCCCCGGCGAACGCCCGCGGTTCGATCCTCACCTGCCGGGCCGTTCTCGGCCCGCACGGCGATGTCCATCCGGCCCATGGCGCGCACCACCCGGATCTCGTGCGCCAACGGGCGGCCGTACCAGAGGAGGGTGTCGAGCGGGTACCACAGCACCACCCAGGCCAGGACGAGTAGGAGACCGTCGCCGAGGACCGTGTCCCACAGCTCGGGGAGCCCGGTGTGGCTCACCAGCGCGGTCAGCAGCAGGCACACCACGAGCAGCGGCGCGGAGGTCAGGAGCGCGGCCCAGCCCTCGTGGCGCAGCGTGGCGCGCCGGTGTTCGAGGTCCGTGAGCTTGAGGTCGCAGTAGCGCCGCACCGCGTCCTGTACCCGGTCCTCGAGCCCGGGCGTGACCTCGGCCTCGGGGACGACGATCGAAGTCCGAAGCGCCGACCGGGGACGAGCGGCCAGCAGCTCGACGACGAGCCGCTCGATTCCTGACGCCAGGTCGGCTGACCCACCGAACTCGTCCAGCGCCGGGGGCCCGAAGAGGTCGCGGACGCGATCCAGGTGCAGGACGACCTCGTGGCGTGACGAAGCGCCCGAGCCAGGTGGCGCTGGCGTGTCGTCCGCTGCGTCGCTCATGGCGTCGGGCCCGTCATCATCGACGCTCCAGGGTAGCGGCGCGCACCGTGTGGTCTTGCCCGCCGCTCCGACATGAGTTGGCACAGACGCAGACCCGTCGCGCGGTCAGCGTGTCAGCTGACCTGCTGGGTGTCGTCGACGTTGCGCCACCGCTCGGGTTGGATCTGGACCGCGGCCTCGTTCACAGATTGATCCGGGCCATCATCTCCGGTGTGTAGCGCTCTCCGGCCACACTGTCGCGTGGCGCGATGGCCTCGATGGCGTCGAGGTCCTCGCGGCTGAGCTCGACGCCGAGGGCACCGACGTCCTCCTCGAGGTAGTGGCGGCGTTTGGTGCCGGGAATGGGGACGACGTCGGGGCCTTGCGCGAGCACCCACGCGATCGCCAGCTGGGACGGGGTGGCGTCGCGCTCGGCCGCGAGGCTCGTGACCTTCTCGACCACGGCGAGGTTGCGCGCGAAGTTCTCGCCTTGGAAGCGAGGCGAGTGGCGGCGGAAGTCGTCGGGGCCGAAGTCGTCCGGGCTGGTGATCTCGCCCGACAGAACCCCCGCCCGAGCGGGCTGTAGGCCACGAGGCCGATCCCGAGCTCTCGTAGGGTGTCGAGCAGCCCGTCCTCGGGGTCGCGCGTGAAGAGCGAATACTCGTACTGACCGGCGGCCACGGGTGCGTGGCGTGCGCGCGGCGCACCGTCTCGGGTGCCGCCTCGCTGATCCCGAGCCAACCGACCTTGCCGGCCGCGACGAGCTCGCCCATGGCTCCCCAGGTCTCCTCGATCGGGACGGTCGGGTCGACGCGGTGCTGGTAGTAGAGATCGATGTGGTCGACGCCGAGCCGTCGCAGCGACGCGTCACACGCGGTGTGCACGTAGTCGGGACGGCCGTTCACGCCCACCCAGCTGCCGTCGCTGCGTCGCTCGTTGCCGAACTTCGTCGCCAGCACGACCTCGTCCCGGCGCGGCGCGATGGCCTGACCGACCAGGGCCTCGTTCGTGAACGGCCCGTACACGTCGGAGGTGTCGAGGAACGTCACCCCCAGATCGAGGGCGCGATGGATGGTCGCGACCGACTCGGTGTCGTCGCCGGGGCCGTAGGACTGGCTCATCCCCATGCAGCCCAGACCGAGGGCTGAGACGTCGAAGCGGGGGGTGAGGGTTCGCTGTTGCACGGGAGCTCCCTGGTTCGCCGCCGAGGCTACCGCGGGCATCGCGAGACCAGATCGGCCCGCGGGGTGCGGAGTCGAGTGGTTAGGGCGCCGGGACGACGAGGTCCGCGCTGACCTCGCTCAGGTTCGACGCGCCGCAGAAGGCTAAGACGCGCGCCAGGTCGCGTGTGAACGCGTCGAGGACGTCGACCACCCCGGTTTCGCCGCCGACGGCGAGACCCCATACCGCGGGGCGCCCGACGAGCACGGCGCGGGCGCCGAGGGCCAGCGCTTTGAGCACGTCGGCGCCGGTGCGGATCCCTCCGTCGACGTAGACCTCGGCTCGGCCGCCGACCGCGTCGGCCACCTCAGCCAGGACGTCGCCGGTCGCGACGCACCCGTCGACGGTCCGTCCTCCGTGGTTCGACACCGCGACGGCACTCGCCCCGGCCTCGACGCAGGCGACCGCGTCGTCTCCTCGCAGGACGCCCTTGACGACGACGGGGAGTCCGCTCCACTCCCGAAACAGGGCCAGGTCGGGTGGTGTCACGCCGGCGTCGAAGTCGGCCATCGCGGCGAGGAGCGCGCCGGGGCGGCCAGGCTCTGACGGGACGAGGTTTCCCAGTCCGCCGGGCGGGGGCGGAGTGGCGCCGCGGTGGTCGCCGTAGGGGACGGCGGCGCCGTCCACGCTGGCCACGATGGCCTGGTAGCCGGCGTCGCGGGCTCGCTCGGCGAGCGCCCGGGTTCGACCCCGGTCTCCCAGGAGGTACATCTGGGCCCACCGGGGTGCCTTCGGGGCTGCTTCGGCGATCGCTTCGAGCGAGCAGCTGGCGACCATCGACACAACCATCACGGTGCCGACTCGCGCCGCGGCGCGTGCGGTGGCCCGCTCGCCGTCCTCTGCCGCGAGGCGCTGCATGGCGGTCGGGGCGATGAGCACCGGTGTGGCGACCGGGGCGCCGAGGACGGTGGTCGCGGTCTGCACGTTCGAGACGTCGCGGAGCACGTGGGGGCGGAGCCGGAGGCGACGCCACGCCGTGAGGTTGGCGGCTCGGGTGAGCCCGTCGGCCGAGCCGCGGTTGATGTAGTCGGCGGCGACGGCGTCGAGGCGCTCGGTGGCGAGCTCCTCGAGGTGGGCGAGGTCCACTCAGCGTCTCGGTCGGCTGGCTGGGCTCGGTCGCGCTCGCATGGGCGCAGCGTCTCACACCCGGCGTGCGAGGACGGCGACGCGCCCGGGTGGCGATGCTCGCTGCGGGCCGTCGACGCGACCGCTGAGAAAGAGACCGCGGCCCAGCGCGAGGCGCCGTACACCCTGCGTCGGAGGTTCCGGCGCCACCACGCTGGGCCGCGGACGCGCACCGTACGCGTCGGGGCCTAAGCGTCGCGTAAGAACCCGGGCGCTGGGATCGGCGCGTCCTCGAGCCGGTCCGTCAGCTCCGGATGTCGTGCAGTCGCCATGCGGCGCATCCCGTCGCGCCACGGAACCGCGGTCCGTCCGAGGACCTCGTGCATCCTGGTGACGTCGGCCCACAATGGGCTGTAGGCAGCCTCGGTGTACACGAATCGCGGGGGGACGCCCACCAGGTGTCCCAGGTACTCGCAGTACTCCTCGGCACTGACCGTCTCGCTGCCGGCCCAGTTCACGACCAGGGTCGGGACCCGGGCGACGGTCAGGGCGCGGATGCCGAGCGCGACGTAGTCGTCCTCGTAGATCGGGTTGAACCGGTTGGGTCGATCGGGATGCAACCGGATCTCCCGTCCCGCGAGCAGGCGATCGAGGCGGTCAGCCGGTGCGCCCCCGAGTGGACCGTAGGTCGAGAAGATGCGGATGATCGTCGTCGGCACGTTCCACTGGCCGGCCGCGAACTGCACGATCGCCTCCCCCGCGATCTTCGAGAGGCTGTACGCGCCGAGATGCAACCCCGGCGGGTCGTCCTCGCGGAGCGGATGGTCTCGCTGGTATGCGTAGACCGACCCGGTCGAGCAGTACACGAAGCCGGTGACGTCGCGATAGCGGGCAACGAGTCGGCCTGCGGCTTGCGCGTTCACCTCGAACGCCCAGCGCCAATCGGCCGCTTCGCGTCCGAGCGCCGCGCCGGCATGGAACACGTAGTCGACGTCGGGCAGCGTGGTCATGTCGTCGCGTCCGAGGTCCACCCGAATCGGGGTGATGTTGTGCGCCTCGAGTCGGGCCGTGTCCTCCGGGTCGGCAAGCCTCGCCGCCCCGTAGACCGTGTTCGAATCGGCGAGCGCCCGGGCGATCGGGAAGCCGACCCGCCCGGAGGCCCCTGTGACAAGTACCTGCCGGTCCACGATGGAGTTGGGGTGCTGAGCGGTGCTCACCCGGGGCGCCCCGTCTCGACGGGCAGTCGGCGTGGCCCGCACTCGAAGTAGGTGGGAACGTTCTCGAACTGGTAGCCGGGAGTGAGGCGGACCGAGCCGGGTGAAAAGCGGCGCAGGAACGCCTCGACCCCGAGCCGGGCCACGGTGCGCGCGAGTGACGCGCCGGGACAGACGTGCGCCCCGTACCCGAAGGTGAGGTGTTGGTCGGCGTTGGGTCGGTCGGCTCGGAACGTCGCGGCGTCGGCGAAGACGTCCTCGTCGCGGTTCGCGGAGGCGGTGCCGACGATGAGCCGCTCGCCCGCCTGCATCGCGGTCCCGGCCACGGTGGCGTCGTGGACACAACCTCGGGGCACGAACAGCACGGGTGGACTGAGGCGCAGGCTCTCGTCGACCGCCTGGGTGAGCGCCGCCTCGTTGTCGCGTACCGCTTCCTCGAGGCCCGGCATCGTGAGCAGCGCGTGGAGCAGGTTGCCGAGCAGCTGGCTGGTCGTGGTCAGCCCCCCGGTGATCAGGTTGCGGACGAGCGCACGCACCTGACGGCGGGGGAGCGGCTCGCCGTCGACCGTGAGGGAGAGCAGCCGGGTGAGCACGTCGGTGGGCTCGTCGTCGCCGAGCGCGGCGGCCCGACGTTCGATCTGCTCGTCGATGTACCCGGCGAAGTCGGGGAACGCAGCCGCGAACCCCTCGCCGCGGGCCGTTCGATTCGTCGCCGGGAACTCACTTTCCATGAGCTCCTTGGCCCAGGCGGCGAGACGGTCGGCGTCGCCGGCCGGGAGCCCGAGCAGCTGCACCGTGACCCGGTTCGGCAGCGCGACCGTGAAGCAGGCGACGAGGTCAGCGGTGCCGGGCACCGGGACCGCGTCGAGCAGCGCGGCGGCCGTGTCCTCGATGAACGGCTCCGCGGCGTGCACCACCCGAGGGGTGAGGGCGGTGACCATGACGCGGCGCACCGGGGTGTGGAGCGGCGGGTCGAGCTCCCCCAGCAGCCGGTCCTCGGGCGGCACCTCGACTCCCGGCGCCTTGAACCCCGACGCGTTCGAGAACGACTCGACGTCGCGCAGCACCGCACGGCACGCGGCGTAGCGGGTGACGTAGCGAAGCCCGCCCGAGATCGTCGCCACCGGCGTGGCTCGGCGGAGCTCCGCCAGCAGCGGCCACGCATCCTGGGCCTGGCCGGGGTCGAAGGGATCGAAGGCGGTCGCGATGCCTGACGCTATCGCCGGAGCTCCCACCGCCAGGTCCGGCGGGCGGCGGCCTCCACGTCGGCGAGCGCGCGTTGGTCGCCGGTATCGGTCACGAGCCCGCCCCGGCCCGGCGGGGGACGTCCCCGGGGTTCACCTCGTGCAGGAGCGGCTCGCCGCGCACGTACCGCCCGAGGTTCTCGACGAAGAGCTCCGCGGCCCGTGCGTGACGTCCGCTGCCCCCCGACGACGAATGGGGAGTCACGACGACCCGGGGATGGCTCCAGAAGGGGCTGGCCGGTGGCAGCGGCTCGGTGGCGAACACGTCCAGGATCGCCGCTTCCGGGACTCCGCGATCGAGCGCGCGCAGCAGTGCTGCCTCGTCGACCAGCGCACCGCGGGCGACATTGACAAGGAGCGACCCGGGGCGCAGGGCGGCGAGGAAGTGCTCGTCGACGAGATGTTTCGTTGCGGGCGTGGCTGGCGCAGCGAGCACGACCACGTCGGCTGCGGGGACCGCCTCGAGCAGACGCGTCGGCGGGAGCATCTCGTCGACTGGCTCGTCGCCGGTTGGTTGGCGCCGGACGCCGATCACCCGGGCCCCACACGCGCGGGCTCGGGTCGCGACCTCGGTGCCGATCGCGCCGAGGCCCACCACGAGCCAGGTGGTGCCGAACACTTCTCGGAATTCGTGGTGGCGCCAGGCGTGGTCGCGTTGCGCCTCCTGCCACCGCTCGAGCTGCTGGTAGTGCGCGAGGACCATCCCGAGCACGTACTCGGCGATCGGGATGGCGTTCACGTGCGACGTCGTGAGGCGCACGCCGCGTTCCCCGAGCCCCCGATGGAAGGGGAGGTCGACACCCGCGGCGGGGCTGTGGACCCAGCGGACCGACGCTGCGCGGTGGACCAGCGCGAAGAACGGCGCGACGACCCCGTCGTAGAGCGCCTCGGCGGTCAGCCAGGCCACTTCGGGGGCGACCTCGTCGGAGGGGAGCTGCTGGCCGTCGATCATGACCTGGCCGTTGTTCTGGAGGCGCGCCAGGCGGGTCGCGATTCCCGACGCGGCGAGCTGTTCGGCGAATGTCTGCGCCGCGTGTTCGGTGAGCAGCACCGTCACCGGGGTTCGCGTGGACGGCGGGGTCATGACGATCCCCGGCAGCCGGCGAGGCGTGGATTGTCCGTGCTGAGCATCACCACCTCCCTGCGAGCCTCGGGTCGATTCGTCGAGCCCACCGGCGCCCACGGGGCGTTCGGGTTCCGAGCTGGCGCACCCGTTGCCCTCGCCCGGGCCGGTCCGGGCGTGCCGTCGGCTAGAACCTACCTATGGCTGGGCCGGGCTCGATGAACGCGTTCTGGGTCCTGCGGTGGGTGCTCGTCGCCCTCGGTCTCCTGCTCGCCGTCGTGCTGATCTCGGCGGGTTCGATTCTCCTCGGTGTCGTCATCGGCGCGCTGGCCCTCACCCGGGCGGCGATCATCGTGAACTGGCAGCAGCGCCGACGTCAGCGGGGCCGCGGGTAACGTCCGCTCTCTCGCGGTCGGGGCAGCCATCCGGTCCGACGTGCGACTCCCGAAGCCGCGTCACGACGCTGGATAGGCTGCCGCCATGGCTTCGAGTGCTGACCACGAGCACGTTATCGACACCGGCAAGGGCACGTTCACGCTGGAGGAGCTGGGCCCGCTGATGCCGGGGATGGCCGAGATCATGCCGCAAGTCGGCGTCCGAATCTGGAAGTGCTACTACGCCGGGCAGGCCCGCAACCGGCCCCTCGCCCGCTTCCAGCTCAAGGAAGCCGTGAACCTCATGGAGAAGGGCGCATTCTTGCGCCCGAAGTACGTCGAGAACATGGACAAGTTCATCAACGAGGAGGTGGCGGTTCTCGGCAAGGCCATCGACTCCGAGGACTGGGACGCCTTCGAGCCCGCGTTCGTCGCGATGGTCGACGCGGCGAACGCGTACCACGAGGTGTACGACAAGGAGTTCCTCCGCTGGAAGATCCCCGAGGAGCCTCCACCCGACCTGGACATGACACCCCGGCGCTGAGCCCGGCGGGTCAGCGGATGCAGGCCCGCGCGAAGTAGCGGTCGGCCGCGTCGTCGAGCGTCTCGAGTTCCCAGCCGGTCGCCGCGAGTGCGCCGGGGAGCACGCTCGGGTCGAGCAGGTCATCGCGACGCGGCGCGTGCCCGTGCCGGGCGGCCAGCGCGGCCCGCCCGACCGGGTGGAACACCGCGAGGCGACCACCGGGGCGTACCACCCGGGCCAGCTCGCGTAGCGTTCCCGCGGGGTCCGCGACGTGGGTGAGGAGGCCCGCGGCGAGCACCGCGTCCACGATGGCGTCGGCGATCGGGAGCTGGTCAGCGTCGCCGAGGACCAGCGCGGCCGCGTCGAACCTCCGGAACCGGGCGACCGCCAGCATCTCGGGTGTCACGTCGAGGCCCACGACGCGGCCGCTCGGACCGACGGCCGCGGCCAAGACCGGGGCGGCCCGGCCCGTGCCGCACCCCACGTCGAGCACCGTCGCGCCTCGGGCTGGGCCGAGGTCGGCGACGGCACGCTCGAAGGCCGGACCGTCCTCGGCGAACCGGCTGTCCCAGTCCTCGGCGCGGGCGGCAAAGAACGCGCGCGTCGCGCTGAACTCCCCGGCTGGCTGCGCCGCGCGCGTCATCGCGTCTCGATCCCCGGCGCGTCGGGGCGCGGTCAGCTCAGGACGCGCTTCTTGAACCCCTTGATCCCGGCGTAGAGGAACAGGGTCATGAAGCCGAGCAGGGCGCCATAGACGGCCCACAGCGACATGTGGCCGGCGTTGGTCAGCGCGGCTCGGAACCCCTCGTTCATGTAGACGAGCGGGTTGATGAGCACGAGGACCTTGAGCCACGAGAACCCGGCCACCTTGATCGGGGTGAGCGCGACCCACGGGAAGTACACGCAGCCGAGGAACGTCAGCGGGATCACGACGACGCCGAACATGATCGGCACCGTGCGGGGCTCGAAGATCGTCCCGAAGGTCAGGCCCAACGCCGCGCCGGTGATGCAGGCGAGCGGAGCCAGGGTGATCAGCACCAGCCAGGACACGTGGAGGTGGATCGGGCTCGCCGGGACGACCGCCGCGATCGGAAATACGATCGCCGCCGCGATGAGGCCCTGGATCGCGCCCGACACGACCTTGGCGAAGGCCACCATCGACACCGGGAGCGGCGCCATGACCCGGTCCTCGATCTCCTTCGTGTACCCGAACTCCTGCACCATCGGGAGCGCGACGGCCTGGATCCCCTGGAACAGGATGCTGATGCCGACCACACCCGCGATCAGTACCGTGGCGAAATCGGAGGCACCGGGTCCACTGCTGGCACCGATGCCCTGGCCGATCTTCGGGAAGACGAAGGTGAACACGAACACGAGCAGGAACGGCTGCAGCACGGTCCGGGGCAGGAACTCCTTGAAGAGGTTCTTGTACAGCACCCTCATGTCGCGTCGGAGCAGCGCCTTGAAGGCGCTGCGACTCGACTCGACCGCGGTCCGCTGTGGGGTCTGGGCGAGCACGATGCCCGCGTCGGCACTGATCGTTGCGCTAGCCATCACTCTCGCAGGTCCTTTCCGGTCAACGTGATGAAGACGGTCTCGAGCGTCGGCTCGGCGATCGAGAGGTCGGTGACCTTGTAGCCACCCTTTTCAGCCGTGTTGATGACCTCGGGCAGGATGCCGTCGCTTCCCCGGACGTGCAGCTCGATGTTGCCGTCCCGGCGTTGGGTGTTGGTCACCGCCGGAAGGGCGCTGGCCAGGAGCTTCTCGAGTCCGTCGAGGTCCCCTTCGGAGTGCACGGTGACGATCGTGTCGGCGCCGACCGTGCGCTTGAGCCCCGCGGGCGTGTCGAGGGCGAGGATCTGGCCGTGGTCCATGATCGCCACCCGGTCGCAGAGCTGATCGGCTTCTTCCATGTAGTGGGTGGTGAGCAGGATCGTCTCACCGGCTTCGTGCAGCTCGCCCAGGATCTCCCAGAGGGCGAGGCGGCTCTGAGGATCGAGCCCGGCGGTGGGCTCGTCGAGGAACAGGATCGCCGGCTGGTGCAGGATCGACCGGGCCACCATGAGCCGCTGCGCCATGCCGCCCGAGAGAGCCAGGACGGGGACCGTGCCCCACTCGGCGAGGCGGAACTGGGCGAGGCGGCGGTCGGCTTGGGCCCGCGCGTCCTTGGTGCTCATGCCGAACAGCAGGCCGTGGAAGTAGAGGTTCTCCCAGACCGACAGGGAGCGGTCAAGGGTGTTGTTCTGGCTGACGAGCCCGATGTTCTGCTTCGTCAACGCGGGGTGGGCTCGGACGTCAATGCCTCCGACCCAGGCTTGCCCGCTGGTCGGGATCACCATCGTGGTGAGCATCCCGACGGTCGTCGTCTTCCCGGCGCCATTGGGGCCGAGGAGTCCGAAGATCTCGCCGCGGTTCAACGACAGGTTCAACGCGTCGACGGCTTTCACACCGCCGGGGTAGACCTTCGTCAGATCCTCGGTTCGGACCACGGCCTCGTCGGTTGAGGCAGGCATCTGCGCTGCACTGGCGGCCATTCGTGCTATCTCCCGTCCTGGGTTGGGTCTGGATGCCACCGGTCGCGGATTCTCGGAAGCACCTGCTCGAGTGTCTCGATCTCGTGGGGGCTGAGGAGGGATCGCAGCTGAGCGTCGAGGTTCGCCGCGACGCCGCGCAGTTCGGTGTAGCGCCGGCGTCCGGTTGGGGTCAGGGACACGCGCACGATGCGACGGTCGTGTTCGTCGCGCGTTCGCGCGATGAGCCCTTCGTGCTCCATGCGATCGAGGTGATGCACCAGGGTGGGGCTTTCGATGCTCATGCGTGCGGCGAGCTCCCGCTGGCTCAACCCGGCTTCATCATCGGCGCTTCGCAGGACCGCCCACGTCGTGAGGCTGGACCCATAGTGGCCCAGGCAGCCGTCGAACCGCTCCCGGACCACGCGGCCCGTGATGGAGAGCTGACGGCCCAACGGCTCTTCCATAGGTGGCGAAACATTAGCAGCAAAACGATCGGCCGCCTCGGTGGGGCGCGCCCCAAGGTCGGCGGGGGTCGGGACAGCCGATAGGTTCGGCGCCCGTGCAAGAGTCGGGGGTCGTCGTCGAGGGGCTGGTGAAGCGGTTCGGCTCCTTCGTCGCGCTCGACGGGGTCACCTTCGTCGTCCCCGAGGGGACCGTGGTCGGGCTGCTCGGCCCGAACGGCGCGGGGAAAACGACCGTGATCCGGATCCTGGCGACGCTCCTCCGGTCCGACGGCGGCCGAGCGAGCGTGGCCGGCTACGACGTGGTCACCCATCCCCAGCAGGTGCGGGCGGCGATCGGCCTCACCGGGCAGTTCGCGGCCGTCGACGAGGATCTGACCGGCCGGGAGAACCTCGTGCTGGTGGGGCGCCTCGGTCGCTTGACCCGGAAGGTGGCGAGCGACCGGGCCGCGGAGCTGCTCGACAGCTTCGAGCTGACCGACGCCGCCGACCGAGTCGTGCGCGGCTACTCGGGGGGGATGCGCCGACGCCTCGACCTGGGAGCCAGCCTCATCGCTTCCCCGTCGGTGCTGTTCCTCGACGAGCCGACCACCGGCCTCGATCCCCGGAGTCGGCTGCGGCTCTGGGAAGTGATCGGACGCCTCCGGGACGACGGCAAGACCATCGTGTTGACGACCCAGTACATGGAAGAGGCGGACCAGCTGGCCGAACAGATCAGCGTGATCGACTGTGGGCAGATCATTGCCGAAGGCACCGCTGACCAGCTCAAGACCAAGGTCGGCGGCGACGTGCTCGACCTGCGGCTGAGCGAACGCTCCCAGGCGTCAGACGCGGCCGCGCTGCTGGCCCACACGTTCGGGATCCCCAAGAGTGAGCTCACGATCGACGACGAGCTGGGCATTGTCCTCATTCCCGTGCAGGCGGGGGCCAGCGCGTTGATCGACGCGGTCCGGGCGCTCGACGGCGCGGGCGTGGCGGTCGCCGACCTCGGGCTGCGCCGCCCGTCCCTCGACGACGTGTTCTTGAGTCTGACCGGCCATCTGGCGGAGGAACCCCGCCCCGACGCGCCCGAGCCGCTCCAGCGGCGCGGCCGCCCGAGGATCTGAGCATGACCGCGGTGTCGGTCGAGCCGGCTGGCCTCACCGTCGATCAGCGGGCCGCGCTCTCGCCGCGTCGCGTGCTGGGCGATATCGCGCTCATCGCGGGCCGGAACCTCCGCAAGGTTCAACGCAGCCCGGGCCTGATCGTGTTCTCGACCATTCAGCCGCTCATGCAGTTGGTGCTGTTCGTCTTCATCTTCGGAGCGATCGCCAACATCGGTACCGGGACGAGCTACAAGGACTTCGTCGTCCCGGCGGTGCTCGTCCAGTCCCTCGCCTTCGCGGCGATGGGCTCGGGCGTCGGCATCGCCTACGACCTCCAGTCCGGGATGGTGGACCGATTTCGCTCGCTGCCCATCGCTCGGTCGGCGTTCCTCGTCGGCCGAACGGTGAGCGACAGCCTGCGGCTCGGGCTCCAGTCGCTGCTGCTCGTGGCCGCCGCGCTGCTCATCGGCTTCCACTTCCACGCTGGCCTCCTCGGCGCGCTCGGCATGATCGTCGTGGTCGTGCTGTTCGGGATCGCGCTCACCACGTTTTCCGCCTTCGTCGGCCTGGCAGTCAAAGACCCCGAGACCGTGCAGCCGGCCGTGTTCATCCCGGTGCTGCCGCTGGTGTTCACGAGCTCGGCGTTCGCGCCGGTGTCACGCCTCCCCGGCTGGATGCAGCCCCTGGCCAAGGTCAACCCGATCACCTACGCCATCGACACCGCCCGCGGCCTCGCCTTGGGCTCGAACACCCTCTACAAGGTCAGCCACATCCATCTCGCCACCGCCGCGGAGTACTTCGCGCTGTCGTGGGTGCTGATCGTCGGCATCTTCACCGCGCTGGCGGTCCATCGCTACCGCGTCGGCTAACCCGCCCCACCGGCCGGGGTGCCCGCGTCCTCGGCGGCACACTCGTTCAACAGCTCGCCGACCCCTTCGATCACCGTACGGACGTGCTGGCCCGGGGTGAGGAACACCGGGGGTTGACGGCCGACACCGACCCCACCCGGTGTGCCGGTCGAGACCACGTCGCCCGGCACCAGGGTGAGGATCGTGCTGACGTACCGCACGATGGCGACCGGGTCGAACACGAGGTCGCTCGTGCGGGCGTCTTGGCGGACCTCTCCGTCGACCTCGCAGCGCAGGGCGAGGTCACGCGCGTCGTCGACCTCGTCGGGGGTCACCAGCACCGGCCCGAGCGGCGTCGAGTGCTCGAACGTCTTGCCTTGGAGCCACTGCGCCGTGCGGCGCTGCCAGTCCCGCATCGACACGTCGTTGCAGATCGTGTACCCGGCGATCGCGGCCCGAGCCGTCGCGTCATCGGCATGACGCACCCGGGTGCCGATCACGAAGGCGAGCTCGGCCTCCCAGTCGACCCGTTTCGACACGCGCGGCAACACGATCGCATCACGCGCGCCGATCAACGCCTCGGTGTACTTGGCGAAGAGGGTCGGGAACTCGGGTGGGTCCTCGCCCATCTCGCGGATGTGGTGCTCGTAGTTGAGTCCGAGACAGATGATCTTCGGCGGCCTCGGGACGACCGGTGCGAGTTCCACCTCGTCGGCTCCGTGCTCGACGCCTCGGGCGCCTGCCGCGCCGACGAGCGCGGCGGGTCCCGCGTCGAGCAGCGCGCCGACGTCGGGATAGGCGAGCTCGACGAGCTGGTCGTCGTCGACGCGCACCGCCTGAGTTCCTCCGGCGGTGCGGATCGTGGCTAGGCGCACGGGGGCTCCTTCGTGACTCGGCCGGATGGCTCGACCTGGCCCTCGAGCATGCCCGCTCCGAGCGGGGCGGTCCCGACCCGGCTGCGGCTCCGCGGCGCCGACCCCGGGTCTACTGGAGGTAGGTCTCGATCTCGGTGGCTTTGACGCTCACCCACGCCGGGGTGTCGGGGACGAGGACGAGCTCGTCGAGGGCGGCGGCGGTGATCTCGGCGACGATGGGCACGGGCCCGTCGAGGCCGACCCGGGCCCGTCGGCCTTCGAGGTCCACCGACGTCACGGTGGCGGGCCAGGTGTTGCGGGGGCTGCCGCTCGGCGGCTGGCGGTGCAGCGCCACGGCTTCGGGGCGGATCGCGGCCCAGACGTCCCCGCGGAGGTTCTCGTCGTTGACGACGACGAGGTCGGCGTCGCCGGCGAGCTGGACGCGAGTGCCGGTGAGGACACCGCGGTAGAGATTGACGCCGACGAGGTCGGCGACGTAGGGAGACCGTGGCTCGGCGCGCAGCTCGTCGAGGCGGCCGGTCTGTGCGACGTGGCCCCCCTCGAGGACGATGACCCGGTCGGCGAGCGCCACCGCGTCGAGGGGGTCGTGGGTCACGAGCAGTCGGGATCCGGCGAAGCTGTCCAGATGCCGGCGCAGGTCGCGACGGACACCGATCCGGGTCGTGGCGTCGAGCGCGGCCAGCGGCTCGTCGAGCAGCAGGAGCCGAGGGGAGATGGCGAGCGCCCGCGCCAGCGCGACGCGCTGCGCTTCACCACCGGAGAGCTCGCGAGGCCGCGCCGCGGCGTGGGCGGCGAGACCCATGCGCTCGAGCCAGGCGTGGGCCTGGCGACGAGCCTCGGCCCGCCGCACCCCGCCGGCGCGCAGCCCAAACGCGATGTTGTCGAGCGCGCTGAGGTGAGGGAAGAGCGCATGGTCCTGGAAGACGAAGCCGATGCGGCGCCGCTCGGTCGGGATCCAGGTGGCCTGCTCGGGGTCGTCGAGGAGCACGTCGTCGAGGCGGACGTGCCCACGGTCGATCGCGACGAGCCCCGCGATCGCCCACAGCAACGTCGTCTTGCCGGCGCCGTTCGGGCCGAGGAGCGCGACGGTCTCGCCCGGCTCGGCCCGCAGTGCGACGGTGAGGTCGAAGGCGTTGCGCTGCAGGTGGACGTCGACGTCGAGGCTCACGCGGCCAACCAATGGTCGCGCAGGCCGACGAGCACGACGACCGAGATGACCACAAGCACCAGGCTCAGCGCGATCGCGGTCTCGGGGTTGCTCTCGAAGGCGAGGAAGATCGCCAGCGGCATGGTCTGGGTCTTCCCCTCCAGGTTGCCGGCGAAGGTGATGGTGGCGCCGAACTCGCCGAGCGCTCGAGCCCAGCTCAGCGCGGCGCCGGCGACCAGCGACGGCATGATCAGCGGCACCGTCACCCGCCGGAACACCGTCCAGCGATTGGCGCCCAGGGTGATGGCGGCGTCTTCGTGGCGGCCATCCAGGTTGCGTAGCGCAGCTTCGACCGTGATCACGAGGAACGGCATCGCCACGAACGTCTCGGCGATGACCACCCCGAGGGTCGTGAACGGCAGCTGGATCCCGAACCAGGACTCGAGGACCGGGCCGAGCAAGCCGCGGGGCCCGAAGGCGAGGAACAGCGCGACCCCTCCGACCACCGGCGGCAAGATCATGGGCAGGAGCACGAGCGCTCGGATCAGTCGTCGGCCCGGGAACTCGGCCCGAGCCAAGACCCACGCCAGCGGCACTCCGAACACAACCGACAAGACGGTGGCGGCGAGCGAGCACTCAACGGAGAGGCGCAGCGCGTCCGTGGTGGACCGAGTCGTGAGGTCACCCCAGAGCTGGGACCACGGTGCTCGCCACGCCAACCCGATGAGCGGCAGCACGAAGAAGGCGACGGTCAGCGCCGCCACCAGGTAGGCCCCGGCGGGCGGTCGACGGGCCCGGAGATGCCGACCGCCCACCCCGACCGTCACGGCTTGAGGAACCCGAACTTCGCCAACGTGGCCTGCCCGGCAGGGGACGCGACGTAGCGCACGAACGCGTTCGCGGTGCCCGCGTTGTGGGTCGACTTGACCACCGCCAGCGGGTAGGCCGCGACCACATTCTGAGCGGTCGGAATGACCACCCCGCTGACTTGGCCCATGGCGGCCTGCACGTCGGTCTGGTACACGATCGAGGCGTCAGCCTGGCCGAGGGACACACTCGCCAGCACGGCCTTGGCGTCCTGACCGGTCGGCACCGTCGGCACCGTCACGTGCGCCTTCTGGTAGGCCTGCAGCGCGTACATGCCGCACGGCTCCGACGGCGCGCACAGCTCGAGCTGCACGCCGGACTTCACCGTGTCGGCCAGCGTCTTGATCTTCTTCGGGTTGCCTTTTGCAACCGCGATCTCCAAGAGGTTGTGAGCGAAGCTGATCGGCCGGCCGGCGATGTCATGGGCTGCGGACACCTGGCCCATGGCCGTCATGTCCGCCGCTGCGAACACGTCGGCCGGGGCGCCCTGTTCGATCTGGGTCGCGAGCGTGCCCGACCCGGCGAAGTTGAAGGTGACGGTGGTCCCCGGGTACTTCTTCTGGAAGCCGACTCCGAGCTGGGTGAACGAGCCGGTCAGCGACGACGCGGCGAACACGGTGATCGAGCCGGTCGGCTTGCTCGCCTGGGGCGAGCGGGCCGGGCTGGCGGCCACCGATCCACCGAACGCAGCCACCGAGATGGCGGCGACACCCGCCGCGGCGAGCCGGAACGGGAGACGGGAACGCATCGGACCCTCCTGACTGTGACGAACGAACCCGTTACCGGGCCTGTGGAACCTCGACGACCACCTGCGTGGCCTTCACCGCGGCGATCGCCAACATCCCGGGCTCGAGCCCGAGCTCGTCGACGGCCTCGGCAGTCATGAGCGACACGACGCGATACGGGCCGGCCTGGAGCTCGACCTGTGCCGCCACCGTGTCCTTGACGACACGGGTGACGATCCCCGAGAATCGATTCCGAGCCGACTGGCCCACGATCGCCCCGGCTTCGGTCTGCCCGGTGTGCTCAGCGAGGAAACGGGCCAGCGCCAACCCGTCCACCACGCGGTGACCGCCCTCGGTGCGCCGGGTCGCGAGCTGGCCGCTGTCCGCCAGGCGTCGCACCGTGTCCGGGCTCATACCGAGGAGCTCGGCGGCCTGGCCGATCCGAAACTCGCTCACGCGAAGGCATGCTATCCAAAAGCTACGAACCTTGCCCAGAAGTCACATCGAAATCTTGCTTTTGCGGTACTGGGTCAGTTTGAGCGTATAGCCCACTCGATACCGTCGGCGTGGTGCGAGGTTGCCGCTCGTTCCGGTACCTGGTGAGCCCGACGGTTCGTCAGCGTGCGGTGTTGGTTGGGCGGTTGGGGTTGCAGTGTGAGCGGTACAACGCGGCTCTCGAGGAACGCCACGGGGACGTGGCGGTGGGAGCATCGTTCGCGTCGGGTCCGGGCGGGGCACCACTAGGGTCCGGCTCGCCGAGCCGGTCCGAGCCAGAGGTCGCGACGGGGTGCTGAACGCAATCGTGGCGGGCGCCGCCTCGCCGTCTCAACTGCTCCCCGCCCGGGAGCAGATGGCCTTTACCCTGGGTGTGCACATCGTGCTCGTCCCCTTCGGCGTGGCGTTCACGTTCCTGGCGTTGGTTTTGAACTACCGCGGTCTGCGCCGCGGCGACCAGGTCGCCCTGGTGCTCGCCGAGCGGTGGTCGAAGGTCGCCGCGGTGCTCTTCGCCGTCGGTGCCGTCACCGGCACGGTGCTGTCGTTCGAGATGGGGCTGTTGTGGCCGGGGCTCATGGATCGCTTCGGCCAGGCCTACGGAATCCCGTTCGTGATCGAGGGACTGTTCTTCTTCCTGGAGGCGATCTTTGTCGCCATCTACATCTACGGGTGGAAGCGCATGAAGCCCTGGCCGCATTTCTGGGCGGGGGTCCCGGTCGTCATCGCCGGCTTAGGTGGGACGTTGTCGGTCGTCGCGGCCAACGCGTGGATGAACGACCCGGGGGGCTACACGCTGCGAAACGGAAAGGTCGTGGACGTCGACGTCGCGAAAGTGATCTTCAACGGCGCGTTCTGGCATGAGGGGCTCCACATGCTGCTCGCCGCGTACATCGTCGCCGGCTTCCTCGTGGCAGGGGTGTACGCGGTGGCGATGTTGCGCGGCCGGCGCGACCGCTATCACCAGCTCGGATTCCTGGTCCCCTTCACGGTCGCCGCCGTGCTCATGCCCTTCCAGATCGCGGTCGGCGACTCCGCGGCCCGTTGGGTCTACAACAACGAGCCCACGAAGTTCGCGGCCATGGAACTCGTCCCGAAGACGACTCGCGACGCCCCCGAGACGCTGGGTGGGTTCCTGTCCGGGGGCGTCGTGCACGGTCCCAAGCTCGAGATCCCCGGGTTGGCGTCGTTCCTGTCCGGTTGGAGCACCAACACTCGGGTCCAGGGCCTCGACGCGGTACCCGCCGACGACCGACCCCCGGCCACGATCGTGCATTTGGCGTGGGACACGATGGTCGGCCTCGGAACCGCGATGCTCGCCCTCGCGCTGTGGTTCGCGGTGCTGTGGTGGCGCCGACGCGACGTCACCCGATCACGATGGTTCCTGCGGGTGGCGTCGGTGACTGGATTCGCGGCGCTGATCACGATGTGGGCGGGATGGATCGTCACCGAGGTCGGCCGCCAGCCCTGGATCGTGTACCACGTACTGCGAACCGACGCCGCGGTGACGCACGCCGGCGGGGTCTGGGTGAGCCTCAGCGTCGTCGTCGTGCTCTACGGCCTGGTGGCGACGGCGACGATTCTCGTGCTGCGCAGCATGGCCCGCCGCTGGCGGGCAGCCGACGCCGGCACCCCGGACGAAGTGGGCGACGCCGACGTTCCCTACGGTCCCGCCCGCCGACTCGACGACGAACCCGAGCCGGTGGGAGGGCACTGAGGCGATGAGCGACGTCGCAGGCGTCATCCTCTTCTTGGCGTTGACGCTCTACGCCGTGTCCGCCGGCGCCGACTTCGGGGCCGGGTTCTGGGACCTCACCGCGGGCGGCGCGGCCCGGGGACGCCGACCCCGTGCGTTGATCGACCATGCGCTCGGCCCCGTCTGGGAGGCGAACCATGTGTGGCTGATCTTCATCCTCGTGGTGCTGTGGACATCGTTCTCGGGCGCGTTCGCCTCGATCATGGAGACGCTGTACGTCCCCCTCACCGTCGCGGCGGTGGGGATCGTGTTCCGGGGGGCGGGATTCGCGTTCGGCAAGGTCTCCGAGACGCTCACCGAGCAGCGCCTCTACGGCGCGTCGTTCGCCCCCTCGTCGCTCATCACGCCCTTCTTCCTGGGGGCGGTCGCCGGCGGCGTGGCGTCGGGGCGTGTTCCCACCCACGCCGGGGGTGACACCCTCACGAGCTGGGTGAACCCGACCTCGATCCTGGGCGGGGTCCTCGCGGTCGTGGTGTGCGCGTACCTCGCCGCCGTGTTCCTGGTCGCGGAGGCCAACCGACGCGGCCTGCCGGGCCTCGAGGCGTACTTCCGGACCCGCGCCCTGGCGGCGGGCCTCGCCGCGGGGGCGGTGGCGTTGGCCGGAATCTGGGTGCTGCGGGCCGATTCGCCGCGGCTGTTCGATCGCCTCACTGGCGTGGCGCTCCCCCTCGTCGTCGTGTCCGGGCTCTGCGGCCTGGGGGCGCTCGCGGCGCTGTGGCGCGGCGCGGCGCGGGCGGGCCGACCGCTCGCCGTGGTCGCGGTGGCGTCGGTCGTGGGCGGATGGGGTGTCGCGCAGTACCCGTTCCTGCTCGGCACCCACCTCACGCTCCGCGCCGCGGCGTCCCCCGACGCCACGCTGGACATCGTCGTCGCCGTCTTCGTCATCGCCCTGGTGACGTGCGTACCCTCCCTCCTATATCTCTACGCGCTCGATCAGCGCGGCCAGCTCGACGAGTCGGCCCGGTGAGCACCTCACCGGACGCGCCGACGGGCCGCGCCGACGGGCCGACGCCCGATCTCGAGCACCGACGCTGGTCGGTGGGGCGGGTCCTGCTGCTGACCGTCACCGGCATCTGCCTCTATTTCCTCGCGCCCAGCATCGTGACCGTGCTGTCGGCGTGGCGTCAGCTCGGTCGCGTCGAGCCGTGGTGGCTGATCGTGATCCTCGCCTGCGAGGGCGCGAGCTTCGCGTCGATCTGGGCGCTGCAGCGGATCGCCATGCCCGACGTCTCATGGTTCGACGGCGCGACGACCCAGCTCGTGGGCAACGCCTTCAACCGGATCACCCCCGGGGGCGGCGCCACCGGCACCGCGCTCCAAGCCCGGCTGCTCGCCGACGCCGGACATGACCTCACCGCGATGGCGGCCGAGCTCACCGCCCAGTCCTTGATGATCAGCGTCACGATCCTGGTGTTCCCCCTGTTCAGCCTGCCCGCCATCCTCGCCGGCCTCGACGTCCCGGGCAGCCTGGCCGACGCGGCCTGGATCGGCGGGATCGTCTTCGCCGTGGTGGCGGCGGTGGGGGTCGCGGTCCTCCGGACCCCCCGCCCGCTCCAGGTGTTCGGCGACGGCCTGGCCGTGGTGGTGAACAAGTTGCGCCGGCGGCACGCGCCGATCCGAGATCTCGGCGACCGGCTCGTCGCCGAGCGCGCGACGCTGCGCTACACCGTCGGCTCCCACTGGGTGCTCGCGGTCGGCGCCGCGGTGGGACGGTGGGCGTTCGAGTACTTGGTGCTGCTGGTCGCGTTGGTCGCCCTCGGGGCCAACGTGCAGCCCACCCTGGTCCTGTTGGCCTTCGTGACCGCCGAGCTGCTCGGCCTGTTGCCCTTCACCCCGGGAGGCCTCGGGTTCGTCGAGGCCGGTTTGGCGGGAACCCTGGCGCTGGCGGGGGTGCACACGGCGGACGCGGTGCTGGCCACCCTGGTGTTCCGCCTCGTGTCGTTCTGGCTACCGCTACCGGTCGGGCTCGGCGCCCTGTTCGCGTACCGGCGGCGCCATCCCTACGAGGATCCGACGCCCGATGCGCCGGGGTCGGGACCGGCCCGACACACTCGGCGGCATGGCCCCTGAACACCCACGGTCCGCGGCGCTCGCCGTGGGCGCCGACGCGGTGTGCCTGCTCGCCTT
Source organism: Actinomycetota bacterium (assembly GCA_003140175.1). Lineage (GTDB taxonomy): Bacteria > Actinomycetota > Acidimicrobiia > IMCC26256 > PALSA-555 > PALSA-555. Next base: position 1,376 of record PLJD01000070.1, on the reverse strand, counting down.
TGTGGCGATCGGGCGCACCAGTCACGATCTGCACGGGGGCGTGGGGTGGTTCGTGGCCGTGCTTTGGCCCTTCGCGGTGGGCTGGTCGGTCGCCGCCCTCGCGACCCGGCTCTACACCACCCGTTCGCATCCGTGGGCCCGGATCGCGGGCACGTGCGTGCTGGGTGTCACCGCCGCGCTCGTGCTGCGAGCCACGCTCACGACCCGGTCCACGCCGGTGGTGTTCGGGATCGTCGCGTTCAGCTTCCTCACCCTCACCACCTTCGGATGGCGCGCCGTCTCACGTCTCGTGCGACGGGCCCGCGTGTCAGCCTGAGCTCGCCCGCCGGACCTTCAAGCGCGCGGTGATCCCCATGCTGGCTCCCTCCGAGGCGGCGGGCGTGCGCAGCATCGCGCGCCGGGTTCCCGGGCCGGGCGGTGGCGCGTCTCGTGGGTGCGGGCGACGGCCGGCTTAGCGCTCGGGAGCCCGGGTCGGGTCCACCCAGTGCGCGTCGCGGCGTTCGGCGAAGGCTCGGGGTCCCTCGTCTTGGTCGGGGTGGCCCCAGAGGGAGACCAGCTCGGCGGCGCCGGCGCGGCAGGCGTCGGTGAGTCCGGTCTCGAGCGCGCCCCACAGGGCGCGTTTGGTCGCGGCCATCGCCGCGGGGGAGTTGCGGGCGATGGCCTCGGCGAGGAGCTGGGCCTCGTCGCGCAGACGCTCGGGGGGGTCGACGACCTGGCTGATCATCCCGAGCTCGTACGCGCGCGCCGCGCTCATCCGCTCATGACGACCGACGAGTGCCATCCGCATGACGGGTTCGACCGGCATCTTGCGGATGAGTCCGATCGCTTCGATCGCGACCACCTGGCCGATCGAGACGTGCGGGTCGAAGAAGGTGGCATCCGACGCGGCGATGACGATGTCGGCGTCGGCGACCCAGTGGAAGCCGCCGCCGCAGCAGATTCCGTTCACCGCGGTGATGACAGGCTTGGTGACGTGCTGATGCCAGGCGGTGAAGTGCAGGTCGAAGTCTTCGACGGAGCGGCGGTAGCGCTGCATCCCGACCCCGTCGGTGGCGATCTCGGTGACGTCCACCCCGGTCTGAAAGGCGCGGCCTTCGCCGGTGTGGACGATGACCCGCACCGCGGGGTCGGCGTCGAGCTCGAGCCACGCGTCGGCGAACTCGTCGCGCATGCCGGAGTTCATCGCGTTCAGCTGCTCCGGCCGGTTGTTGAACAGCCATCCGACGGGACCGTGACGCTCGAGACGCAGGTGCTCATAGGTCATGGCGTAGTTCCCGCGGCCACCCAGTGGGCGTCGCGGCGTTCGGCGAAGGCTCGGGGTCCCTCGTCTTGATCGGGGTGGCCCCAGAGGGACACCAGCTCGGCGGCGCCGGCGC
>PLJD01000086.1 GCA_003140175.1 Actinomycetota bacterium | reverse complement strand
TCGACGGGGTGGGAACGGCGGCCGGCGTCGGCAGGTCGCTGGCCAGCCCGGTGCGCACCGTGGAGTCCCCGAGGCTCGCAACCGCGGGCGCGGTGCCCGCGTCGGGTGCGCGGGGGACGTCGTCGGCGCGGCCGGTGCGGACCGGCACGGCGTCGGGCGGCGGGACCGTCGGCACGGTCGAGGTCGGAGACACCGACGGCGAGCTGGCCGCCGCCGGTGTGCTCGCGGTCGTGGTGGTGCCCGGGTCGGGCGGGTCGGCCAAGGCGGGGGAGGCGACGCCGACGACGCCCCCCACAATCGAGACGAGCGCCAGCGCGCGTCGGGCGAGACGGGTCATGAGACGACCTCCAGGTCGAGGGCTAGGTTGCGCTCCAATGACCCGCCTGCTCCTCGTGCGTCACGCAGAGGCGGCCGCATCTTGGGACGACCACGACGATCCGGGTCTTTCCCCGGCCGGTTGCCGCCAGGCGGAGCGCCTCGCGGCCCACCTACCCGTCGAGGCGGGGACGGCCGTCACGTCGTCCCCGTTGGCGCGGGCTCGCGCGACCGCCGAGCCCATCGGCGAGCGGCTGGGCTGTTCCGTGCGTCTCGACGTCGACCTCGGTGAGGTGCCGACCCCGCCGGATCGGCGGGCGTCGCGCGGGGTCTGGCTGCGCGGGCTGTTCGAGCGCCGCTGGGCGGACATCGACGACGCGGTCCAAGTCTGGCGTCGTCGCGTGCTCCACGCGCTGGCCACGTTCGACGTCGACACCGTCGTCGTGACGCACTTCGTCGTTATCAACGTGGCGGTCGGCGCCGCGACCGGCCAGGAGCAGGTCTCGTGTTGCTCCCCCGCCCACTGCTCGGTGACCGAGCTCGCCCAGGAGCACGGCGTCCTCACCCTCGTCGAAGCGGGCGCCGAGGCCCGCACCCAGGCTGGATAGGCGCCGTGGACGGGCCGGGCTGGCCGCCGGAGGACGCGGNNCATCATCGAGATGCCGGTCGCCGCGCCCGCGTTCAACGGCTCGGGGAACCTCCACGGCGGCGCGATCGCCACCCTCGTCGACGTCGCCGCCGGCTCCTGCGCCGCGCGGGCCTCGGGCTTCGATCCCCTCCGTCAGAGCCTCGTGACCGCTGACCTCCACGTGCGCTATCTCGGGCGCCCGAAGGGAGACCCGGTCCGCGCGGAGGCTCGCCTCGTGCGGTCCGGGCACATGCTGATCGTGGTCGAGGTCCGGGTGCTCGACCCGTTCGACAACCTCGTCGCCGTCGCCGACTTCTCGGCCATGGTCGTCGCCCGGCGGGAGCCGCTCGCCGGGGCGACCCCGACCGATCCCGACGCCCCCGACCTCTGAGGCCCGTCGACGGAGCCCGGCTCACGTCGAGACCGAGAGTCCGTGCTCGCTCCTGACCGGAGTGCTACGTTGCCGCCGACCTGGGATCGAGACTGAGGGGGCCGAGCCATGGTGCTGCACCTGGCGCTGAACATCTTCGACCGGAATCCGGGACTTCAGTTCCTGGCCCGGTGGGCGCACGTGGTCGTCGGCGTCTGCTGGATCGGCCTGCTCTTCTACTTCAACTTCGTCCAGGTGCCATCGTTCGCCAAGTTCGAGGCCGCGACGCGCAACGAGGCGATCGACAAGCTCGCCTCTCGGGCGCTGTGGTGGTTCCGCTGGGCCGCGGCCGCCACGGTCCTGACCGGGCTCCTGATCCTGCTCGCCGAGGTCGACGCGAAGGGCAATGCCGCGCTCTTCAGCGGGACCTACTGGAAGAGCGCGGAGGGCACCAGCATCGCCACCGGAATCCTGTTCGCGCTGATCATGTTCCTGAACGTGTGGGGGATCATCTGGCGCAACCAGAAGGTCGTGATCGCCAACGCCCGCAACGTCTTGTCCGGCGGCCAGGCGGATCCCGCCGCGGCCGACGCGGGGCGGCGGTCGGCGCTGGCGTCCCGTCAGAACATCATCTTCACGTTCCCGATGCTGCTCTTCATGGTCGGCACCGGGACCTTCTTCGGGGGGTACGGGACCGGGGTGAACTCGGCCCTCAACAACAAGCCCATCTACTGGGTCATCGTCTTGGTGATCGCGGCCGTGTTCGAGCTCAACGCGTTGGGGATCCTCGGCGGTCGGGCGGCCGGCAACATCACGAACTGGGTCTACGAGGACCACTGGCGTGCGATCGGCACCGGGGTCGTCCTGAGCGGCGTCATGTACGGGGTCTGGCAGATCGTCTTCTGAGCGACGAGCATCCCATCTGGTGTGCACGGCCGCCCGGCTTCGGCCGGGCGGTCGTCGTTACCGGCCGAGTAGCTCGTCGGCGATCCGGGCCTGATGGTCGTGGGTGTTGCCGAGCAGTGCCGCGTCGGTTTTCGCGCGCCGAACGTAGAGATGCATGTCGTGCTCCCAGGTGTAGCCGATGCCACCGTGGATCTGGATGCCTTCCTTGGTGAGGAGCTGCTGACAGTCTCCGGCGGCCGCCTTTGCCGTCGACGCCGCGATCGATCGGCGAGGGTCGTTCTCGGCGACGCACAGCGCGGCGAAGTACGAGGTGGCGCGCGCCCGCTCGAGTGACACGAGCATGTCAGCGAACTTGTGCTTGATCGCCTGAAACGAGCCGATCGGCACGCCGAACTGCTCGCGTTGCTTGGCGTACTCGAGGGTCACGTCGAGGATCGCCTGGCAGGTCCCGACGATCTCGACGGCCAGCGCGACGGTGCCCGCCTCGACCGCCCGGCGTAGCGCTCGGGCGGTCGACGAACCCGGCTCGCCGAGCACCTGGTCGGCGTCCACGCGCACCCCATCCAGGGCGACGTCGACGAGGCCGCGGGTGGCGTCGAGGGGCGCCTCGGGCGTCATGGTGACCGCCGCTCGGGGAACGAGGACGGCCACCACGCCGTCGTCGCCGTCGGTCTGGGGCTCGCGGGCCACGACGAGGAGCTCGTCGGCCACCTCGCCGCCGAGGACGGCGGTCTTGGTGCCGGACAGCCGCCAGCCCGCGCCGTCACGCACCGCGTGGGCGCGCACGGTCGCGGGGTCGCTCCCGCTCCCCGCCTCGGTGAGCGCGAGGGCGCCGGTGAGGGACCCCTCGGCGATCCGGGGCAGCACCCGGGCGAGCTGCGCCGCGTCGGCCGTCGCCTGCACCGCGGGAAGGAAGAGGCCCACGGTGGGGACGAACGGACCCGGGGCGACGGCTCGGCCGAGCTCCTCGACGACGACCGCGAGCTCGACCCAGCCCAGCCCGAGGCCGCCGTGCTCGTCGGGGACAGTGAGCGCGGGCCAGCCGAGCTCCACCATCTGCTTCCAGAGCGCGTCGGGCGCGACGCCGTCCTCGACCACCGAGCGCACCAGCCCGATCGGGCACTCCCGCTCGAGGACGGCGCGCACGCTGTCGCGCAGCTCCTCCTGGTCGGACGTGAACTCCAGCTCCATGTGGGCGAGAACGGTACCTGACGTGCTTGTCAGGCTCGCTCCTCGGATCCACCCGAGGGGTGCTCAGCCGGCCGGCAGCTCCGCGGTCACCGCGACGCGCGGCGCCGCGACTGGGACGGCAACGTCGACCCATCGCCCCCCGGCCCGAGCCGCGAGGTCCGCGAAGGTCGTCGCGTCCAGGATGGCGATCGTCGCGTCGCGTACCGCCGACCAGGTCTCCTGGAGGCTGCAGCCAAGCTCCATGGGGCAGCCCTCGGGGTCGTGGCGGGTCGCACACGCGATCGGGGCCAACGGGCCCTGGATCAAGCGCACGACCCGACCGAGCGTGATGTCGCCGGGCGGATGGTTCAGCCGGTACCCGCCGGTGGGGCCGCGCTCGGACCGCACGATCCCGGCCGCCCGGAGCTGGGGGAGCAGCTGTTCGAGGACGGTGATGGGGGTGCTGGTGGCGTCGGCGAGCTCTTGGAGCTTGTGAGGCTGGCCGTCGTCGGCCATGGCGAGGGCCAGGACGGCTCGGGTGGCGTAGTCGGTGCGGCGGTTGATCCACATGGCGATGGGTGCGGGGCGACGGTTTGACCTGCCCGGCCCCGAAAGTCTAGTTTCCTGGCTTCTTTAATCAAGTTTACAGACAATGTCGATATCGGAGGTGCGGGGTGGGACGGAGCGGGTGGCGGCTCCTGGCCGCAGCGGTGGGCGGGCTGGCGGCCGCGGGCCTGGTCGCGACCGGGCCCGTCCCGGTCGGCGCCGCGTCGGGCCGCGGCTCGAGCACGACCCTCAATCTCGGGTACTTCCCGAACGTCACGCACGCGCCCGCTCTGGTGGGCGTCGCGGGCGGGCTCTTCCGCCAGGCCCTCGGCCCCAACGTGAACTTGAGGCTGTCGACGTACAGCGCCGGCCCCGCCGCCGACGAGGCGCTCCTGTCGGGCTCCATCGACGCCAGCTACCTCGGGCCGAACCCCAGCATCACCGCGTTCGAGCAGTCGCACGGCGCGATCCGGATCGTCGCCGGCGCCGCGTCGGGTGGTGCGTTCTTCGTCGTCAAGCCGAGCATCACCAAGGTGTCGGACCTGAAGGGCAAGGCGGTCGCGTCGCCTCAGCTGGGCAACACCCAAGACGTGGCGCTCCGCACGTATCTGCAGCGCCATGGCTTGAAGATCGACGTGACCGGCGGCGGCGACGTGTCGGTGCGGCCCATGGACAACGCCACGATCGTGCAGTCNNGAGCTCATCAAGGCGGGCGGGAAGGTGCTGGTCGACGAGCGGACCCTGTGGCCCGGCGGGCGCTTCGTGACGACGCAGCTGGCGGTGCGCACCGACTACCTCCACGCGCACCCCGACGTCATCCGCCGTCTGCTCGAAGGTCAGGTCGCGGCCATCAACCTCATCCACAGCAATCCGGCGCGGGCGGAGCAGCTGGTCGGACAGGGGATCCAGCAAGCGACGGGCCAGAGCGTGGCGCCGAGCCTCATCGCGGCGTCGTTCGCCTCGATCACCTTCACGAACGACCCGATCGCCTCCTCACTCCACACCGGGGCGAACAACGCGAAGGCCTTGGGGCTGCTCCCGAGCACCCAGCTCCAGGGCCTCTATCAGCTCAACATCTTGAATGGCGTGCTGCGCGCCGCGCATCAGCCGGTCGTGTCGAGCGGGTGACCGTCATGACTCGCCCCGCCCGCCAGACCAGCGGAGTCCCGTCCACGATGCCCGGCGGCGGCGACCCGCCGGGCATGGTGCGTCTCGATGATCTCTCGAAGGTCTTCGGAGATGCCTCGAGCGCCGTGCACGCGCTGGACCGGGTGACGCTCCACGTCGAGCCGGGCCGCTTCGTGTGCGTGCTCGGCGCGTCCGGCTGCGGCAAGAGCACCCTGCTCAGCCTGGTGGCGGGTCTCGATCAGCCCAGCGGGGGACACCTCGCGGTCGGCGGGCGGGCCAGCCTCCTGTTCCAAGAGGCGGCGCTGTTCCCGTGGCTCACCGCGGCCCGAAACGTCGAGTTGGCGTTGCGCCTCGACGGGATGCCGCGAGCGCCGCGCCGAGCCCGGGCCTTGGAGCTGCTCGAGCTCGTGCACCTGCGCGAGTTCGCCGACCAGCGCCCCCACGAGCTGTCGGGTGGCATGCGTCAGCGGGTCGCGCTCGCCCGGGCGCTCGGCCAGCGCACCGACGTGCTCCTCATGGACGAGCCGTTCGGCGCCCTCGATGCCATGACCCGCGACACGCTCCACGACGAAGTCGAGCGGATCTGGCGCGAGACCGGGGTGAGCATCCTCTTCGTCACCCACAACGTCCGCGAGGCGGTCCGACTCGGTGACCGCGTCGTCCTGCTCTCGAGCCGTCCCGGCCGGGTGATCGCCGAGTTCCCGGTCCCCATCGAACGGCCGCGCCGCATCGACTCACCAGACGTGGCCGCGCTGGCGGCCACGATCACCGACCAGCTGCGCGAGGAGGTCACCCGCCATGGCAACCAATGACTCCTCGGCACTCGACTCCTCCCGCATCGACGCCCAGCTCTCGGGTCTCGACGCGCTCGAGCTGGATCTGCGACCGCCTCGCCGGCGTACCGCCCGCCTCTGGGCCGAGCTGTGGCCGAAGGCGTTGGCGGTGGGGATCTTCCTGGCGTTCTGGCAGATCGTGGTCTGGACGGGCTGGCGGCCCCAGTATCTGCTCCCGGGCCCGGGGACGGTGTTTCAGGCGCTGTTTTCCAATTTCGGCAACCTGATGAGCGCCGCCGGCACCACGATGGGACGCGCGGTGCAGGGTTTCGGCCTCGCCATCGTCATCGGAACCGTGACGGGGGCGCTCGTCGCGCGCAACCGGGTGCTGCGCGCCGCGTTCGGTTCCCTGATCACGGGCCTCCAGACGATGCCCTCGATCGCCTGGTTTCCCCTCGCGATCCTGCTGTTCAAGCTCACCGACGGGGCAATCATCTTCGTGGTGGTGATCGGCGCGGCCCCGTCGATCGCCAACGGGCTCATCAGCGGGATCGACACCATCCCGCCGCTGTGGCTGCGGGCCGGGCACGTGCTCGGCGCGCGTGGGCTGGCGAGCCTGCGCCACGTGGTCCTCCCCGCGGCGCTGCCCGCCTTCGTCGCGGGCCTCAAGCAGGGCTGGGCGTTCGCGTGGCGGAGCCTGCTCGCCGGCGAGCTGCTGGTGACCATCCCGGGGACGTTCTCGCTCGGGGAGCGCCTCGAATTCGCACGCGAGTTCACGGACACCCCGACGCTGATCGCGGTGATGATCGTGATCCTGGTGATCGGGATCCTCGTCGACGAGCTCTTCTTCGGCACCGTCGAGCGCGTCATCCGCCGCCGCTACGGGCTCGTCGACGACGCGCAGCGAGCCTGACCCAACCGGGCGGGGTGACTCGCGCCCGCCCGACGTCAGTGCTTCTTGGACTTGGACTTGGACTTCGACGGAAGCGTCGTGGTGGTCGCGGTCGTCGGCGGCGCCAACCCCGACGAGGCCGGGGTGACCTTCACGAGGGCGTTTTCAAAGCTGATCACGGGCATCAGCTCCACCCAGGTGCGACCAGGCGTGAGACGAAGTGGCTGACCCGAGTCGTCGGTGAACTGGGTCACCTGCGACGAGTTGGTGCGTGACCATTTGCCCTGCACCAACATTCCGTTGCTGAACACCCACGCGTCACCGTTGCCGACCGTGATGTAGTTAGCGCCTTCCGGGCTCGAGAGGCAGCAGCTGACGAACTCGACGATGACGTTCTGGGGTGCCACCTGGTTGCCGTCGGTGTCCATGAACGGCGCGCCCTGGATCGAGCGCTTCCAGGTTCCGGTGGGCGGGTCCCAGGTGTACGTCGGTGCGTAGATCGTCTCGTACTCGACGGTGAACGCGGTCACCGGCGCACCCTGGAACGGGACGCCGGTCGCCAGGTACTGGAACAGCGCCGGCGGTGGGACCGGCTTGCCGCCCTTGGCGAAGAGCAGCGCGGTGTGGCCGTAGAGATTGTGGGGCGCGACCTTGGTGGGGTCGCGGAACAGCCCGGTTGAGGTCGAGCCGGTGTCGACGATCACGTTGACCCCCGGCGCGGCGTTCAACGCCGAGATGGTGGCCTGGATCGCGCCGGAGTACACGAAGATCCCTCCGAGCGGGGTGAACAGGTCGGGGTCCATGATCCGCGCCGAGCGGACCGGGCCCACGACCGGCGGGACGGTCGAGTTGTACACGGCCATGAACCGGGTGATGCCCGCCTCCGTGATCTCCTCGTAGACCACGTCGGCCATGTCGAGGCCGGTCTGGGGCCGGGCCTGGGGGGTGTTCTCGATCTTGATCGACAATGCGGGCCGGGTCAGGCTCTGCCCAGTCGGGTCGGGCAGCCCGGTCAGGGGCTGCACCGGCGGCCCCGCCGTCGTCGTGGTCGTCGACGGCGCCGGCTTGTGCTTCGCGGCGGTGGTCGAGCTGCCGCCACAGGCGGCCGCCGCGACGGTGAGCGCGACGAAACAGGGAAGCCAACGGAGCGGACGCATCGGTGCTTTCTAGTCCACCCGTGGCCCGACCAGCCCATCGGCACCCGGCCGCCGGGCCGCCGCCCCCTCTCGGGCTACTGGACCAGGCGGACCGGGTCGCCGGCGATCTGGGCGGTCCAGGTGGTGGTGTCCTGCACGCTGGTGAGGTTCGGGAACTGGAAGTTCACCCGCGTCCAGCAGCCGGTCGCGTCGGTGTAGTCGCAGGTGTAGTTCGCGGGGATCGGCACCTGGTAGGTGACCCATTGGCCGTTGAAGAGCGGGGTCTGCACGCCGCTGATCGCGCAGCCCGACTTCGTGTTTGAGAACGAGCCCCAGGGTGGTCCGGTGCTGTTGCCCGGTGGTGCGGTGTACGTGCAGCCGCTGAAGCTGCTGCCGACGTTCGAGTCGGGGGGCGGCTGGACGGTCAGCGTTCCGGGCTGCGACGCGTCGCCGACGTCGAAGAAGTTGACGAGGAGTGTCCGCCCCGGCGCTCCGGGCAGGACCCGGGCCAGGTAGAAGGTCGTGTTCGCGCCCGGGTAGTTGGCGTAGATGCCCTGGCGGCCCCAGCCGTAGACGTTGGCCTGCGTCGTCTGGAAGTTCCCGTTCAGGCCGACCCGCATCGAGAACCGGTTCGCCCCGCCGCCGTCGGGCGCGGCGGTGCCGTTCGCCTTCGTGTTCGTCTTCACCTGGATGAAGTAGGTGCCCGGGATCGGGTTGGGCACGGTGCAGACCGTGTACCACTGGCGGAAGTACTTCACGAACAGGTCGGGGGCGCCCGCCTGGGGTGTGGTGGCCTGCAGCGCGGTCTTCAGGTCACCCAGGTAGCCCGGGAAGTCGACGCTGCACACCACCGGGTTGTTCTCCGGGTTGGCGGGCGTGTCGCTCGGCGCCCGGATCGTGTAGTCGGTCCACGGGGGGGTCGAGGCGTTGCCCCCGTCGTTGTAGAACTGGTCGCCGTTGCAGTACACGCTGTTCGCCGACGAGCTGTAGATGGTCGAAGGGTCGGACACCGAGAACTTCGGGTTGAAGTTGGGTGCCAGCTCCGAGGCGCCGATCAGGTTGGTGCCGGGGGCGCCGTTGGCGGTGCTGTCGTCCCCGCAGTTGTCGCCCACGTTGGCGAACTCCGGGTCGTAGATCTGGAACGTCAGCGGCCCCGTCGCGCCCGGCTGGACGTCGACGCCGTAGAAGTAACCGTTGGGGTCGTAGTCGCTGTTCGTTCCGCTGCAGTTGTCGGTCTGGGTCCCCGCGGCACAGACGTTGGCCTGATAGGCGTCGCCCTTGTCCTTGTTGGAGGAGGGTCCGAACACGTTCGCCCACAGCTCGGGGTACCGCGTGGTGCCGAGGGCGGCCCCCGAGTAGGGGTCGTTCCCGAACTGGTTGCTCGGGCTGCCCATGCTCACCGACGGCTCATACTCGGCGACGGCCCGCTTGGTGATGGTCGTCGAGCCGGCCCCGACGAGCGCCCCGAAGTAGTTCTTCACCTTCTCGGTCTCGGTGACCTCGAGCTGGGTAGGCAGCTGCCCGGCGGCGGGGGTCACGGTGACGTTGTTCTTCCCGTTCGTGTAGCCGTTCTTGGTCGAGATCTCCTGGGCGGTCGAGTAGCCGATCTGGCCGGTGTTGTCGGGCATGAACACGGCCCCGGCGAGGGCTGCCGCGTCGGCGGCCTTCTGGAGGCGGGTCTGCTCCTGGCTCCAGTGCCAGTAGTCGACCGCGAAGCCCGCCAGGGCGAGCAGCACGACCAGCGAGATGGCCACGAACGCCAGCACGAACCCTGACTGATCGTCGGGCCCCCGGCGGCGGCGCCAGGCCCGGCGGAGCCTGGCGCGCCGTCGGCCGCTCTCCATCAACATGAGGCCAGCGAGGTGGGTTCGAGCCGGTACACGCTGTGGTCGGTCAGCGACACCGAGGCGCCGAACAGGTTGGTGATGAAGTCGTGCTGGACCTGGACGTAGATCCCGATCTCGTCGAACGGTTCGTTGCAGACCTGCTGGCTCGACGAGGGCCACCCGTCACCCTGCGGGGCGGCGGTGTCGAAGGTCTTCGAGGCGGGCTGCCAGACGTACTTGATGCAGTTCACGTCACAGCTCGAGAAGCTGGTCTCGGTGCCCGGGTAGCCGGTCGAGTTCGCCTTGTAGATCCACATCTGCTGGGGCTCGTTGGACGGCAGGCTCTGGAGGGCCGCCGCGACCGACGACGCCGCGTCGAGGGCGTAGTCGGGGTTCAGCGACTCGGCGGAGGCGATCCGTCCGCCGGCGCGGGCCGCGTCGGCGGTGACCGAGGAGTCGTGGTACGCCGAGGACCATTCGATGATGCCGAACACGACGATGATCAGGACTGGCAACAGGATCGCGGTTTCGACCAGCACCGCACCACGGTCACCAGATCTCGGCCGCGGTCGCACATGCACCTCCTGTGCCCCCCTGATGCCCCGTCGCGTTCCTCGCTTCGGTGGGTATGTCGGCATCTGGTGCCGCGAAACTTGAGGGTGCCCGGACGGTTTTCGGCCCCGGCCCGCCCCCTCTGCCGCCCCGGTGGGGGCTAGGGCATCGGGTGCGCGAGCGCCAGGACCGGGCCGAACAGCAGCTCGAACGCGCGATCGCTCGCGTAGAGCCGCTCGCCCGAGAGGGCCGTGGTCCCGAAGGTCAGGATCGACAAGACGTGGTGGCGTTCGGTGGTCGCGTCGGGGAGGCGGAAGTCGATGACGTATTCCTGGCCCAGCCCCCGGTCGTTCGCCCACTCGTTGCGCAGCTCGTAGCCGGTGACCATCGGTTTGACGTGGGTGAAGAAATGCTCGTAGTAGGCGCGTGCCGCGTCGCGTCCACGGAAGGCGAGGCCGGCCGGCAGGAGCTCGTAGACGGGATCGTCGTCGAGGGTTGCCATGGTGGTGTCGAAGTCGTCGCGGGCTTCGGCCGCCGCGTGGGCGTGCGCGATGGCGACCAGCTCGTCGGTCGTCTTGGCCATGGCGGACTCAGCGCGGCCCGGGGGTCGCGGAGTCGTCGGGGGCGGCCACGGTGCGCGCGAGGCTGCGCCGGTCGACCTTGTCCATCGCGGTGAGCGGCAGGGCGTCGAGGAGGCTCAGGTCCTCGGGCAGCTTGTAGCGGGCCAGCTGGTCGGCGCCGTAGGACCGCAGGGCCTCCAGCGTTGGGGGGTGCGCCGGATCCTGGGGCACCACGACGGCGACGCCGACCTCGCCCATCACCGGGTCCAGGCGGGGGATGAGCGCGACCGCGGCGACCCCCGGATGGGTTGAGAGCACCGCTTCCACCTCCACTGGGTACACGTTGTAGCCGCCCCGGACGTACATCTCCTTGGTCCGTCCCACGAGGCGCAGCCGGGCGCGCTCGTCGAGCCAGCCGAGGTCACCGGTGCGGACGAACCCGTCGACGGTGAACGCGGCGCGCGTCGCGTCGGGGTCCCCCCAGTAGCGGCTCATCACGGCGGGGGACCGCAAGCACACCGCGCCGACCTCGCCCGCCGCAACGGGCCGGTCGCCGTCGTCGAGGAGGCGCAGCTCCACGGCCGGGTGGGGCCGCCCGACGCTCACCACCGCGTCCTCCTCGGGGTCGTCGAACGCGGTGCCGAGCCCGATGCCGGCCTCGGTGCACGAGTACCGGGTCGCGAGCGCGGCGTGGAAGCGGTCCCGTGCCTCCTCGGCGAGCCCGGGGGTGATCGGGCCACCGCCGGCGATGATGAACCGAACGCTGGTCAGGTCGTAGTCGTCGAAGTCGGGTTGGCGCAGCATCAGCGCGACCTGGGCCGGGACGCCGGCCACGGTCGTCATCTGGTGCTCGGCGAGGAGCGCGAGCGACTCGCGGGCGCTCCAGCGGCGCATGATGAAGCTCGTTCCGCCCCGGCGGAGGTTCCCGGGCAGCTTCGTCATGAAGCCGAGGTGCGCGAACGACGTCCCGGTGAAACTGCGCCCACCGCCGCCCCAGGCGTCGCCGACATCGTTGTCGGTGATGAATTGCAGCTGACGGTTGCCGTACAGGGCGCCCTTCGGGATGCCGGTCGTCCCGGAGGTGAACACGATCGCGACCGGCCGGTCCGGGTCGTCGGCGAGCGGCGGCGGAGCCGCGGCCGCGACCCGCAGCGGCGCGTGCAGCTCGGCCCGGTCCGGCGCCGGGTCGAGCTCGAGCGCCTCGAAGCCGCTCGGAGCGAGTCCCGGGCCGGCCAGCACCAGGTGAGGATCGGCCCGATCGAGCACCGCGGTGCGCTCGGCGGCGGTGAGACGGTCGTTCACGCCCGCGGTGATCGCTCCCAGCTTCGCCGCCGCCAGGTAGGCGACGAGGTACTCCGGCCCGGGCGGGAGCACCAGGGCGAGGACGGCGCCCCTTCCCAGGCCGCGGTCCGCCAAGCCGACCGCGACCTCGTCGGAGACCCGGTCGAGGTCCGTGAACGACAACGCCCAGCCCGCCTCGGTGACGTAGGCGCGGGCGTCGGCGAAGCGACGAGCGGCTTCGCGTAGGGTGACGGCGAGCATGGTCGACTCTCGAGCGGGCTCGTGTCCGTGGCCATGACAGCGACGGGGGACCGGGCCCCAGAGGTGGGCGTGGGCGCATCGTACAAGTCGGCGACGGAGCGCGACGTGGGAAGCGTTGGCCTCCCCGCGCAGCAGCGGGAGTTGCGCGCCCAGGGTCGGCGCACCCTGCGGCGACTGCTCGACGCAGCACTGCGAGTCTTCGCCCGCCGCGGCTACCACGCGGCCCGGGTCGACGACATCGTGCGGTCCGCTCGCACGTCGCACGGCACCTTCTACCTGTACTTCGCCAACAAAGAGGATCTCCTGCGGGCGCTCGCGGTCGACTGTGCATCGCAGCTCACCGAGCTCGCGGACGACATCGGCCCGATCGGATCCGATGCGGCGGGCCGCGCGGAGCTGCGACGGTTCCTCGGCCGGTTTCTCGACACCTACCGCCACTACGGGCCGGTGATCCGCGCCTGGATGGAAGATCAGGTCGGGGACCGTCACGTCGACCGCTTGGGCGTGAAGGCGTTCACCGCGATCGGCGACCGGTTGGCGTTGCGCATGCGTGAGGCTTCGGTTCGGCTGCCCGGCGGCGAGGCCGCCGCAGTCGGCGCGCTCATGGCCCTGCTCGAGCGGTTCAGCTACGGCGTCGCGTCGGGACGGATCAGCGCCGGAGACAGCACCCGCCTCGACACGCTGACGACCATCGTGCACCGGGGCTTCTTCGGAGCGCCGGTGGAGGTGGACCCCGCCTGAGCGGGCACCGCCGCCGGGGGACTACGCGGTCCCGAGGAGCACGGTCGACGCCGACGAGAACCAGCCGCCCGTCCCGTTCACGCAGCACACCTCGGCGTCGGGGACCTGGCGGGCACCCGCCTCGCCGCGCAGCTGGCGCACCACCTCGACGAGCAAGAACAGGCCCCGCATGCCGGGATGGCACGCGGACAGGCCACCACCGTCGGTGTTGGTGGGCAGCGCGCCGCCGACCCGGAGCCGCCCGTCGGCGACGAAGGGACCGCCGTCGCCCTTGGCGCAGAAGCCGAGCGCCTCGAGGGTCAAGAGCACCATCGGCGTGAACGCGTCGTAGAGCTGGCAGCAATCGACGTCACCCGGGGTCAGGCCGGCGCGTTCGAACGCCGCCGCGCCGGAGCGGCCTGCGGGCGACTCGGTGAAGTCGGTCCATTCGCTCATCGTGGTGTGCGAGACGGCCTCGCCGGTCCCGAGCACCCACACCGGGGGACGGGCCGCGTCGCGGGCTCGGGCCTCAGAGGTCAACACGATGGCGCCGCCACCATCGCTGCGGATGCAGCAATGCAGCTTGGTGAGCGGGTCGGCGATCAGCCGGGAGGACTGGACGTCCTCGATCGTGATCGGGTCGCGGTAATACGCCTCGGGGTTCAGCGACGCGTTGTAGCGGGTCGACACCGCGATCTCGGCGAGCTGGTCGAGGGTGGTGCCGAACTCGTGCATGTGGCGTCGAGCCGTCATCGCGTACTTGGCGATGAGGGTGTGGCCGTACGGGACCTCGAACTGCACCGGCCCACGCGCGCCGAACGACAGGTTCGCCCGACGGTGCTGGCGTCGCAGATCGGCCCGCGCCGTGGAGCCGTAGGCGAGGACCACGACCTCGGCGTGTCCGGCCTGGATGGCCTCGAGCGCGTGCTCGACCATGAACTCCCACGTGCTCCCGCCCACCTGGGTGCCGTCCACCCAGGTCGGGTGCAACCCGCAGTACTCCGCGATCTCGATCGGGGCGAGCAGGCCCATGCCCGACGAGGCGAAGCCGTCGACGTCGTCCTTGGTGAGTCCAGCGTCGGCGAGGGCGCGGCTCGCGGCCTGAAAGTGCAGCTCATAGGGGGAGCGGTGGTCGACGCGGCCGCAGTCGGAGAGCGCGGCCCCGACGATCGCGACCCGTGGAGTCGGCGAGCTCAGCGCCGCGCTCCGCGCCCGGGCCAGAACGTCGCGGCGGGGCGGCTCAGCGGAGCCGCCACTCGATGCGCTGCCCGGACTCGAAGAGCTGCTGACCCTCGGCGATCGAGGCCTGGTCGGTGCCCAGCCCGACGAAGGCGTAGCCGAGCGCGACCGCCTGGCGGTTCGAGAGCTCCCGGGCCGCCCAGATGGCCCGCACCGTTCCCTGGATCGCGAGCGCAGGCTGCGAGGCGATCGCCTGGGCGGCCCAGCCGGCCGCGTCGGCGAGCTCGGCGCCCGGCACGACCTGTGACACCAAGCCGACCTCGTAGGCGCGCGCCGCGGAGAGCCGCTCGTAGTTGCCGAGCAGGGAGAGGCGCATGATCTCCCCGAACGGCATGCGGTCGTGCATGTGGATCGGCTCGAACGCAGCGGTCATGCCGTAGGTGACGTGGGGGTCGAAGAACGTGGCGTGCTCCGCGGCGATGATGAACTCGACCTCGCCGAGCATGTAGAACGCGCCGCCGCACGCCATGCCGTTCACCGCCGCGATCACGGGCTTCCAAAGGTCCGAGCTCTTCGGACCGAGGTTGTCGCCCGGGTCGTTGAAGTGAAAGGGAGTGCCGCCCCGCGACCCGACCACGGTCGGGTCGGTCGTGTCGTCGGTGTCGCCGCCCATCTGCTCCATGCGGTCGATTCCGGTACAGAACGCCTTCTCGCCCGCGCCGGTCAGCACCACGCAGCGCACCGACTCGCGCCAACGCAGCGCCCGCCAGCAATCGTGGAGCTCCCGCTGCATCAGCGAGTTGAAGGCGTTGTAACGGTCGGGGCGGTTCAGCGTCACCCACCCGACGCCCTCTCGCTCCTCGTAGCTGATCGTCTCGTAGTCAGGAAAGGCGCCCATGGAGCCGCCTACTTTCGGCGCTGAGCGTCGATGCCAGGGTTCGCGGTGCGGAAGACGTACCGGCCGAGGATGTGGCCGACCTGGGCGGGGTCCCACTGGGTCGGGTTGCCCTCGGCGTCGGTCGAGTAGAACTCCTCGCCCATCCGCCACGGCTCGTAGACGCAGAGCGAGTTCCCCACCATGCGCAACACCTGGCCGGTGACGGGTTTCGAGTCGTCGGAGGCCAGCCACACCACCGCCGGCGCCGAGTTGGCCGGGTTCATGGCGTTGAACTCGGTGTAGTCCTCGGGGTTCTTCACCTCGATGTCAGCCCGGGCTTGCCCCACCATGCGGGTGAAGCCGCCGGGTCCGATGCAGTTGGCCCGCACCCCGTAGCGGGACAGCTCCAAGCTGGCGATGATCGTCATCGCCGCGATGCCGGCCTTCGCCGCGCCGTAGTTGATCTGGCTGGCCTGGCCCTGGAGCCCGGCGCTCGACACCGTGTTGATGATCGAGCCGCTGGGTTGACGCCCGTCCTTCGACTCGGCGCGCCAATAGGCCGAGGCGTGATTCATGGTGTTCCAGGCGCCGTAGAGATGCACCTTCAGGACGGTGTCGAAGTCCTCGGGGCTCATCGAGAACATCATCCGGTCGCGCAGCACGCCGGCGTTGTTCACCAGGACGTCGAGGCGCCCGAACCGCTCGATGGCCGTGTCGACGATCCCTTTGGCGCCCTCATGGTCGGCCACGCTGTCGTAGCTGGCGGCGGCCTCCCCACCTCGGCTCTTGATCACGTCGACCACCTGGTCGGCGACGCGCTGGTCCTCACCCTCACCGGTGACGGAGCCGCCGAGGTCGTTGACGACGACCTTCGCGCCGTGGCGCGCGGCTTCCAATGCGATCCCCCTGCCGACCCCGCGACCGCCCCCGGTGACGAGAACGACCTTACCCTCCAGCAAACCCATTCTTCGATTTCCCGCGAATGATTCAGTACGCAAGCATATAGTTAGCCATGGTAAAGTACTGGACCAACCGGGCGCTGCGCAAGTGGCACGAAAGTCTCACGCGCCGGTTTCGCATGGAAAATGAACATTCGCGGGGACTAACGACCCGCCGGCGCGATCGGTATGGCGCGCACGAAATCGTGTGTCGGCGTCAGATTCTGCGTCGCGCAGAGTCGCGCGCGGCGGTCAGTATGACTTCGGCAGGCCCAACACCTGTACCGCAATGTGGCAGAGGATAAAATCATCACAGACGGGCGCGATGCGCGGGAGGATAGCTTCGCGGTAGTAGCGCTCGACGTGATACTCCTTGGCGTAGCCCATGCCGCCATGCGTGAGAACTGCGCGCTCCGCGGCCTTGTGCCCGGCGCGGCCGCCGAGCAGCTTTGCGGCATTGGCTTCGGGACCGCAGGGCCTGCCATTGTCGTAGAGCCAGCCTGCCTTCAGGCACATCGTGTAGGCCGCTTCGAGCTCCGCCCACACTTCGGCCAGCGGATGCGCGATCGCCTGATTCTGTCCGATCGGCCGACCAAACACGACCCGCTCCTTGGCGTAGGCGGCGGCCCGCCGCAGCGCGGCGCGGCCGAGACCGATGGCTTCGGCGGCGATCAGAATTCGCTCCGGGTTCATGCCGTGCAGGATGTACTGAAAACCCTTGCCCTCCTCGCCGATGCGGTCTTCGAGCGGCACCTTCAGCCCGTCGATGAACAGCATGTTCGAATCAACCGCATGGC
>PLJD01000031.1 GCA_003140175.1 Actinomycetota bacterium | reverse complement strand
CAGCTGGGCGACACCGGCGGCGCGGGGGCTCCGGCCGAGCCCCTGCTGGTGGCGCTGCGGGACTGGCGGCGCAACCTCGCCCGCGCCGCCGGCGTGCCCGCCTACATCATCTTTCCCGACACGACCCTGCGGGCCGTCGCCGAGACCCGACCCGCGACCCGAGACGCGCTGCGCGCCCTCCCGGGGATCGGGCCGGTGAAGCTCGAGCGCCACGGCACCCAGGTGCTCGAGCTCGTCCGCACCCACGCCTGAACCCGGCGGGCGGGCGCCGATCGCCGCGCCGGAGGTGCGTCGAAACGCGCGGTCACCCCGATATGGTCGGTCGTTCGATGCGACGACGGTTGCGGTGGCTGGTCCTGGCGCTCGTCCTGCTGGTGGTGGCGGGCATCGTCGTCGCGGTCGTCAGCGTGCAGCCCAAGCTGTCCGACGCGCGCGACCGCGTCGATCGGGCCTGGACTCCGCTGCAACCCGCGCTCGTCGCCCGCTACCAGACGCTCGGCGGCGTGGAGCTGGCGCTCGACGCGGGGGGCGCCCAGACCCGGACCGTCACGGTCGACCTGCACGCGACGCTGGCTAGCTGGCAGCGTTTGGCGCGAGTCGACGACCCGGGCGACCAGGCGCCGCTCGCCAACGACCTCGAGGCGTTGGCGCTGCGGGTGAAAGCCAACGTGGCGGCGTCGGCTCGGCTCAGCAACGATCCGCCACTCGTCGCCGCGCTCGCCGCGTTCGACCGGTCGGTGGTCAGCCCGCCGGGGGTGAACGCCTACAACCAGGCGGTCCTCGCGTACCAGCAGGAGCGGACGGGTGCCGTCCACCACCTCGTGGCGGGCGTGTTCGGGTTCGACGCCCGACCGGTGCTCGCGATCGCCGGGGCCTGAGTCAGCGGGCTGCGCCGAGCACACCTTCGTTGGCCCGCTCGATGCGGGCCACCTCGCCGACCGGCGCGACCCGCCAGCAGCGCGGGAGGGTCGCGTCCCAGTTGTCGAGCAGGGCGGCGGCGGTCGCCGAGCCGGTGAGCTCGTGGTGCAGCTCGACGAGGTAGCGCAGCCCGGCCGCTTCGGACTCGTCGAGGAGTGACGCTTCGACGAGCTGGGGGTTGAGGCGACCGGCGAGGAGGTGGGTGGGGTCGTACACGAACGCCTTGCCGCCCGTCATGCCGGCACCGAGGTTGTACCCGAACGGGCCGAGCACGACGACGGTGCCGCCGGTCATGTACTCGCAGGCATGGTCGCCGACACCCTCGACGACCGCGGTGGCGCCGCTGTTGCGGACGCAGAAGCGCTCACCGACCCGGCCGGCCGCGAAGAACTGCCCGCCGGTCGCGCCGTACAGGACGGTGTTGCCGGCCAGCACCGGGTCGCCGGCGTCGTTGGCCGGGGGGCGCAGGATCAGCCGGCCGCCCCCCATGCCCTTCGCGACGTAGTCCTGGGCCTCCCCCACCAGCTCGAGGGTGACGCCGGCGGCGAGGAAGGCGCCGAAGCTCTGACCGGCCGAGCCGGTGAAGCGGGCGTGGACCGTTCCGCGGGGAAACGCCTGACCGAATTCGAGTCCGATCGCGCCGCCGAGCGACGCGCCGATGGTGCGGTCGGCGTTGGTGATGTCGTAGTCGAGGTGGCGCTCCCCGCCGCCCCAGACGGTGGCGAACGAGTCGGCGAGGAGGCGGGCGTCGAGTTCGGACCGGGGTCGCTGCACGGGCAGGTGGGCGACGAAGCGGCGTGGCGCGTCGACGTCGGCGGGGGCGACGAGCAGCGGGCTGAGGTCGAGCGAGTCGGCGCGGGCGTCGCCGGTGCGCCGCTGGCGGAGGCACTCGACGCGTCCGATCGCTTCGTCGACGCCGCGCATCCCGAGCGCGGCGAGGTGGTGGCGGACCTCGTCGGCGACGTACAGCAGGTAGGTCGCGACGCTCTCGGGCGATCCCGCGAACTTCGCGCGCAGACCGGGCCGCTGGGTCGCGATGCCGGTGGGGCAGGTGTCGCGATGGCAGGCGCGCACCATGATGCAGCCCTCGGCGAGCATCGCGGCGGTGCCGAAGGAGTACTCGTCGGCGCCGAGCAGCGCGGCCATGACCACGTCGCGGCCGGTCTTGAACCCTCCGTCGACCCGGACCCGGACCCGGTCCCGGAGCTGGTTCGCGATCAGGGACTCTCGCGTCTCGGCCAGGCCGAGCTCCCACGGCAGGCCCGCGTTCTTGATCGACGACAGCGGCGACGCGCCGGTGCCGCCGTTGCACCCGGAGATGTGCACCACCTCCGCGAGGGCTTTCACGACCCCGGCGGCGATGGTGCCGACGTTGTGCTCGGCGACGAGCTTCACCGAGACGTCGGCGTTCGGGTTGACCTGCTTGAGGTCGTAGATGAGCTGGGCGAGGTCCTCGATCGAGTAGATGTCGTGATGGGGCGGCGGTGAGATGAGACCGACGCCGGGCTGCGTGAAGCGCAGCCGGGCGATCTCGGCGCTGACCTTGTGCCCGGGGAGCTGGCCGCCCTCACCGGGCTTCGAGCCCTGCGCGATCTTGATGTTCAGCTCATCGGCGAACGCGCAGTATTCGGGGGTGACCCCGAACCGGCCCGACGCGATCTGCTTGATGCGCGAGTTGCGGTCGCGCGCGGTGCCCCGGGTGCGGAACCGGGCCGGGTCCTCGCCGCCCTCCCCGCAGTTGCTGCGACCGCCGAGCATGTTCATGGCGATGGCGAGGGTCTCGTGGGCCTCGGCGCCCAAGGCGCCGTGAGACATCGCACCGGTCGAGAAGCGCGCGGTGATCGCCGCGACCGGCTCCACCTCCTCGAGCGGCACCGGCGGGCCGGCGGGCACGAGCTCGAGGAGATCGTGCAGCTCGGTCACGGGTCGAGCCTCGACGAGATCGCGGAATCGCTCGTAGAACTCGGCTCGGCCCTCGTGCACGGCCCGGCTCAGCAGGTGGGCGGCCTGCAGGTCGACCGGGCGAGCCTCGGGCACCAGGTCGGGCAGGGGCAGCGTGCCGCTGTCGTCGCGCATCTCGGGGTCGAGGACAATGACGCGGCCTTGCTCCGCAACGGGCGCGGCCGGCATGTCCGCCAATCGACCGCCGTCGCTGCCACGTTGGGGGGACCGCTTCCTCGGGGTGCCGCTGTCGTCGTCGGGGTCTTCGACGACGAGGCCGAGCGACGCGTGCAGCTGCTTGATGACCGGATCGGGGTTGTTGGCGTGGTATTCGCCGCCGCGCTTGCGGAATCGGATGTAGCCGGGCTGGTCGAGGGCGGGGCGATCGGCGAACGCGCGGGTGTGGCGCTCGAGGACGTCGGCGCCGAGCGCCGCGAATCCGAGTCCGCCAGTCGTCGACGTGGTGTGCGCCAAGCAGCGCTGGGTGACCTCGGGGCCGAGTCCGAGCGCCTCGAAGATCTGCGCCCCGCGGTACCCGTCGACTGCGGAGATGCCCATCTTCGACATGATCTTGAGCACGCCGTCCTCGGCCGCGGCCTGGTAGCGCGACTGGGCGGTGGCCGAGTCGAGCTCGCCGAGGCGGTTGTCGTCGGCCATGGCGGCGACGGTGCGCAGCGCGACGCGGGGACAGATCGCATCGGCGCCGTAGCCGAGCAGGCAGGCGAGGGCGTGGGTGTCGTGGGCGTCACCGGCGTCGAGGACGATCGAGCAGTCCTGGCGGAGCCGTTCGGTGACGAGGCGGTGGTCGAGCGCGCCGAGGGCGAGCAGCGAGGGGATCGGCGCCCGGTTCGCGTCGATCCCGGCGTCGGAGACCACCAGCACCACGGTGCCGTCCCGGACCGCGGCGATCCCGGCCTCGACGAGCTCGTCGAGGCCTCGGCGGAGCCCGTCGGGCCCGTCACTCACCGCGAAGGTCGCGTCGAGGCTGCGGGCCAGGAAGGACCGGGACGGGTCGAGGAGCGCGTCGAGCACGTCGGGATAGACGAAGAAGCTCGGGAGCTCGAGGAGGCGCGCCGCCTCGGGTTCTTCGCTGAGCAGCGGCCGGCGGGGGCCGAGGCACGTCCGCAGCGACATCACGAGCCGTTCGCGGAGATGGTCGATCGGCGGGTTGCTCACCTGCGCGAACCGCTGCTTCACGAAACCGAAGACCGGCCGGGCTCGGGTCGCGACGGCCGCGAACGGCGTGTCGTCACCCATCGAGAAGGTGGGTTCTTTGGCGTCGGTGGCCATGGGCTGGAGCACCATGGTCACCTCCTCGGCGTTACAGCCGAACGCGACCTGCTCGCGGACCACGTCGCCGGCCACCGGCGGCGTCTGGATGGGGGTGCCGGTGGAGAAGGCAACGAGGCCGTCGCGGGCCCATTCGCCGTAGGGGGCGCGCGCGGCCAGCCAGCGCTTGATGGTCTGGTCGTCTTGCCACGCCACTGGCGCGTCGGGATCGACGCAGAGCATCTCGCCGGGGCCGAGGCGGCCGCGCTGCACTCGGCCGTGGTCGGCGAGGGGAACCGCGCCGGCCTCGGAGCAGCACACCACGATCCCGTCCTCGGATCGCTGCCAGCGCAGCGGACGCAGCCCGTTGCGGTCGAGGGCGGCCCCGACGCGGCGTCCGTCGGTGATGATGAGGCCGGCCGGTCCGTCCCAGGGTTCGGTCAGGCACGCGTGGTAGCGGAAGAAGTCGCGCACTTCGGGGTCGAGGTCGCGGCTGCCCTCCCAGGCTTCGGGGACCAGCATCGCGACGGCGTGGCGCAGGTCGCGCCCGCCGCGCACCAGCAGCTCGAGGGTCTCGTCGAGCTTCGCCGAGTCGGAGCCGAACGGGTCCAGCACCGGTCGGAGCAGCGCTTCGGGGCCGAGGCCGGCCGCCTCCGAGCCGAGGTGACCGCGGGCGAGCATCCGGTATTCGTTGCCCTCCAACGTGTTGATCTCGCCGTTGTGGCAGAGATGGCGGAACGGCTGGGCGCGTTCCCACGCGGGGAGCGTGTTCGTCGAGAACCGGCTGTGGAACACCAGGTGGGACGCGACGAAGTCGTGGTCGGCGAGGTCGGGGTAGAAGCGGGCCAGCCGATCGCTGAGCACCAACGCCTTGTATGTCACCGTGGCAAACGACCAGCTCGCGAAGTAGTACCGCACGTTCTCCTCGCGGCAGCGCGCCTCGGCGGAGCGGCGGGCCCGGAACGCCCGACGTTCCGCCTCGACCTCGTCGACATCGTCGGGGCGCAGGACGAACCCCTGAACGAGCGCGGGCCGGTCACTGCGCGCGTGCTCACCAAGCTGCGACTGGTCGGTCGGCACGTCGCGCCAGCCGACGAACTCGAGCCCGTCGGCCGCGCACGCGTCGGCCACCGCGGCCTGCGCGGTCGCGCGCGCCGCATCGTCGCGGTCCAAGAAGGCGAACACGACACCGAGCCGGGACTCGTCGATCGGGTGACCGACCGCGTCGGCCGCGACGCGTCCGAAGAAAGCCCGAGGGATGGGGCCCAGGACGCCCGCACCGTCACCGGAGACCCCGTCGGCGGCGACCGCGGCGCGGTGCCGAACGCAACCCAGCCCGGTCAGGGCCAGCTCGACGATGGCGCGCGACGCGCGGCCGGTCGTGTCCGCGACGAAGCCAATCCCGCACCCGTCGAACTCGGGCATGGTGAGACGGTCTTGATGGCTGGACACGATCTCCTCGCGGCAGGTGGTCGGCACGGTTCCGCGGAGGGCGGCATCCAGCAACTGGCGCACGCCCGCACCCGGAAACGTGGGTTCGAACTGGGGCGACGCCGGTGTCGCGTCGGGCATCGTACCGGACCGTCGCGGGCCGCCCCGTGCTTTTCGGCGTGCCGCGGCGCGACGATCACGCGGCGGGACGGGGCTCGGCGACGCCGGCCGGGTGGCCCCGCTCAGGCCCCCGCGGCGTCGAGGAGGGCCTCGACCTGACGCCACACGTCGGGCGCCCAGGCGTCCGAGTCGGCGTGGCGGGGTGCCGCCGCGGCCAGCTGCGCTTCGAGGACGTCGAGGCGGTCCCGGTGGCGGGCCGAAAGGCCACCGAAGCGGGCCCAGGCCGGCGGTCGGCCCACGCGCCGGCCGACCGCCACCGGCACGAAGAGCGACGCGCACGGTGCGCCGAGGCACACATGGGCGAGCGGGCGGCTCGAGGCGAACGGGCCGGGCAGCTCGACGATCATCGCCGCGGTGGTGGCCGCGTACCCGGCCACGTGCATGCACACGCTGAACCCGTCCTCACCGTCCGTATGGCTACGCAGGTGCGCCCGCAGCGCGCCGAGCGTCACCGGCTCGTGGGCCAAGACGGCCTGGCTCGCTCGGAGCCGAGGGTCGGTCGTCACCTCGGTGGGCAGGGTGGCGTCCCGCAGCTCGGCGTCGAACGCGGGGATCGTCGTGCGGTTCGAGATCGCGCGGCTGCGGGGCACCTGCTCGCTCGCCCAACGACGACCGGATGTCTCGAGCACCCAGGCGTCGGTCGCGTCCGCGACGAGAAACGACGACCAGTACGGCTCGTCGACCCCGTGGTGGCAGCTCCCGCCCTGCCCGTACCGCTCGAGGAGGTCGACCATCACCTCGACCGCGTCGCGGGCGGTCGGCGCGCGCTCGAGCCCCAGGCGCACCAGGTCCATGCCGATGAGGGCGGGGGGCAGGCCGTGCGGGTCGAGGGTGGTGAAGATCGCCTCGTTGCCGATCGCGACGCCGGCCTCGTTGACCCCATGCTCGAGGCCCCACGTCCACCAGGGTCGCGAGCCGAGCACGCCGAGCGTCGAACGCGGTGCCGGGTCCACCTCGAGGTAGGTGGCGCGCACCGGGCCGTCGTCGCGCCGGGGGGCGAGCCACTCGAGCTCCTGGGCCTCGTCGGGAGGACGGTCCGAGTTCTTGGCGAACAGCGTGCGGCCCGACGTGGTCGCGTCCGGGAGCGCGAGCAGGGTGTCGCACACGTCGAGGACGATACCGGCCGGTTCGCTCGCTCGCGGTCGACGCGAACCGGGGGTGCGCACGCCGGGTCGGGGTAGCGTCCCCGGCAGTGGACGCCGACGTGGCGGTGGTGGGCGCGGGACTCGCGGGGCTCGTCGCGGCGCGCGATCTGGTCGCGAGTGGCCACTCGGTCGTGGTGCTCGAAGCCCGCGACCGGGTGGGCGGGCGGGTCGTGAACGCGACCACCGCCGACGGGACGATCGTCGAGCTCGGCGGTCAGTGGGTCGGCCCGACCCAGGACCGGGTCCTCGCGCTCGCCGAAGACGTCGGCGCCGACGTGTTCCCGACCTACGACGAGGGTCAGAACGTCGTGCGCTACCGGGGTCGGCAGCGGCGCTACCGGGGCGCGATCCCCCGTCTTCCGGCCCCGGTGCTGCTCGACATCGGCCGGGCGCAGCTTCGCCTCGACCGGATGGCCCGGACCGTCCCGCTCGACGAGCCGTGGCGGGCCGCGAAGGCCGAGCGTTGGGACGGCGAGACCGTCGAGACGTGGCTGCGGTCCCACGTCCGGACCCGGGGCGCCCGTGACATGTTGCGCCTCGCGGTCCGAGCGGTCTTCGCGGCCGAGGCGGCCGACCTGTCCTTGTTGCATTTCCTCTTCTACAGCCACTCGGGCGGCTGCTTGGACCGGCTCTTGAACGTGGCGGGCGGGGCGCAGGAGTCGCGCCTGGTCGGCGGATCGCAGGTCCTGGCGTTGCGGCTCGCCGAGCGGCTCGGCGACGTCGTGCAGCTCAACCGTCCGACCCGCCGGATCGTCCAGGACGGTGACGGGGTCAGGCTCGAGGCCGACGCCGGTTCGGTGCGCGCCCGGCGGGCGGTCGTCGCGATTCCGCCGACGTTGGCCGGGCGTCTCGACTACGAACCGGTCCTGCCGCCGTGGCGCGACCAGCTGACCCAGGCGCTGCCGATGGGCTCGGTGATCAAGTGCATGGCGGTGTACGACGAGGCGTTCTGGCGGGCCGACGGGCTCACCGGCCAGTCGACCGCCGATGAGGGGCCGGTCGAGCTGACCTTCGACAACTCCCCGCCGTCGGGTCGACCGGGCGTGCTCCTGGCCTTCGTCGAAGGCGCGCACGCCCGAGCGCTGTCACGATCGACACCGTCGGAGCGACGCGACGCGATCGTCGGCTCCCTGGTGCGAGCGTTTGGCCCGCGGGCCGGCGCGCCGTCGGAGGTGCTCGAGCTCGACTGGTCGGCAGAGCGTTGGAGCGGCGGGTGCTACGGAGCGCACCTCGCCCCCGGGGTGCTCACCGAGTTCGGGCCGGCACTGCGCGAGCCGTGCGGTCGGGTCCACTGGACGGGAACCGAGACCGCGACCGTGTGGGCCGGCTACATGGACGGTGCGGTCCGCTCCGGTGAACGTGTCGCGGTCGAGGTCGCGCACGCCCTCGCCAGGTGACCCCGCCCCCGGCGCGTCCGCCCGCCCCAACCCGGACCGACCCCGCGGGGCTCGACCCGGCCGGGCCGGTCGTCGCGGTGCTCGGCGGCGGCCAACTGGGCCGGATGCTGGGGTTGGCCGGCATCCCGCTCGGTCTCAACTTCCGGTTCCTCGACCCGTCCCCGAGCGCGACCGCGCAGGCCATCGGACCGGTTCGGGTGGCGGCGCTCGAGGACGAGACGGCGGCGCGGGCGGTGGCGACCGGCGCCCGCGTCGTCACCTGGGAGTGGGAAGGCATCCCGGCCGCCACCGCGCGGGCCGCGGCCGCCCACGCGCCGGTTCGACCCGATCCACGAGCGCTCGAGGTCGCCCAGGACCGCCTGGTCGAGAAAACGACCTTCGTCCGGCTCGGGATCGACGTCCCCACCTTCGCGGCCGTCGACGACCAGGCCGGGCTCCGCGCCGCGCTCGACACCGTCGGCCTGCCCGCAGTGCTGAAGACCCGCCGGGGCGGCTACGACGGCAAAGGCCAGCGGGTGCTGCGCGACGCCGGTGACGTCGACGGGGCGTGGGCCGCCCTCGGCGGGGCGCCGCTCATCCTCGAGGAGCTGGTCCCGTTTCAGCGTGAGCTGTCGGTGCTGGCGGTGCGGGGACTCACCGGGGAGACCGCGTGCTACCCGCTGATCGAGACCGAACACGGCGACGGCGTGCTGCGGGCCTGTCGCGCCCCGGCGCCGTGGGTCGACGAGGAACGTCAGGAGGCAGGGTTCGCGATCGCGGCCCGTCTGCTCACCGAGCTCGACTACGTCGGGCTGCTCACCGTCGAGCTGTTCGATTGCGGTGATCGGCTACTCGCCAACGAGTTCGCGCCGCGCGTGCACAACTCGGGGCACTGGACGATCGAAGGGTCGGTGACGAGCCAGTTCGAGAACCATCTCCGCGCCATTCTCGGCTGGCCGTTGGGCGCCACCACCGGGCGGGGCCACAGCGGCCTGGTCAACCTGCTCGGCGCGCTCCCCGACCGGGAGCAGCTGCTCGCGATCGAAGACGCGCATCTGCACGACTATCGCAAGGCGCCCCACCCAGGCCGCAAGGTCGGCCACGTGACGGTCATCGCCGACACCGCCGAAGGCCGAGACCGCCGGCTCGCCGCGGTGCGGGCCGTTGTCGACTCGACCCCGCCCCCGTCGCCCCCCACCCGAGGGCGGCAGCAATCAGGCTGAGCGGATCGCGCCGGCTTCGTGCAAGGACGCCAGCTCCGCGGCGTCGAAGCCCCAGTCGGTGAGCGCCTCGTCGGTGTGCTCGCCGGGGCGCGCCGGCGGGCTGCGCAACTCGGGCGCGGTGCGAGAGAACCGGGGGGCCGGCGCGGGTTGGAGGACACCCTCGTAGTCCACGATCGTGCCCCGAGCCTGCACGTGGCGATGCTTCGCCGCCTCGCTCAAGGTCAGGACCGGCGCGAAGCACGCGTCGCCGTCCTCGAGCAGCGTGCACCACTCGTCGCGGGTCTTGGTCTTGAACAGCTCGGTGAAGCGATCCCGCAGGCGCGGCCATCCGCTGCGGTCCATCTGGGCGGGGAGATCCTCGGCGTCGAGTCCGGTCTTGGCGAGCAGCTCGGCGTAGAACTGCGGCTCGAGAGACCCCAAGGCGATGAAGGCGCCGTCGGCGCATTCGTAGGTGTCATAGAACGGCGCGCCGGTGTCGAGGACGTTGCCGCCGCGGGCCTGCTCGTCGAACGCGCCGAGCTGGCGCAGCCCCCACATCATCGACATGAGGGTGGCAGTGCCGTCGACCATCGCCGCGTCGACGACCTGACCGTGCCCCGAGACGCGGGCCTCGACGACGCCGCACACCACCCCGAACGCCAAGAGCATGCCGCCGCCACCGAAGTCGCCGACCACGTTCAGCGGCGCGGTCGGCTTCTCGCCCGCCCGCCCGAAGTGCGCCAGCGCGCCCGCCACCGCGATGTAGTCGATGTCGTGACCGGCAGCCTGGGCGAGGGGGCCGTCTTGACCCCAGCCGGTCATGCGGGCGTACACGAGGCGAGGGTTGCGGGCGAGGCACGGCTCGGGACCGACGCCGAGGCGCTCGGTCACGCCGGGCCGGTAACCCTCGAGCAGCGCGTCGGCCTGCTCGACCAGGCGCAGGACGGTCTCGACACCGCGGGCTTGCTTGAGGTCCACCCCAACGGACCGGCGGTTCCGGTCGATGACGGGGATGCCGCCGGGGTCTCGGCCCCGCTCGACCGACTCGACCCGGTGGACCCGCAGCACGTCGGCGCCCTGGTCGGCCAGCAGCATCGCGGCGAACGGGCCGGGGCCGATGCCGACCAGCTCGACGATCTTCAGGCCCGCGAGTGGACCCGCCACGCTGCCTCCCCTGGCGTCGGCGCCGGAACCCGCTGTTCCTGACGTCGGCGTCAGAGATTAGAGGGGCGGCGCACCCCGAGGGGCGGGCCGGCGCCCGCCCGGT
Source organism: Actinomycetota bacterium (assembly GCA_003140175.1). Lineage (GTDB taxonomy): Bacteria > Actinomycetota > Acidimicrobiia > IMCC26256 > PALSA-555 > PALSA-555. The sequence goes on along the minus strand of PLJD01000031.1, from coordinate 2,558 downwards.
CCCGGGGCCGGCCGGGCGGGCTGCTTGACCGGCGGGACGGGGCCGGGTTCGATAGCCGCCATGCGACTGCGCCTCGACCCGGCCGACGAGTACCTGCACCCGCTCGAGTCGGCGAGCAACTTCAACGAGAGCATGTACTTCAACTGCTTCGACGCCGGCGAGGGCATCGGGGGGTTCGTGCGGCTCGGGAACCGCGCCAACGAGGGCTACGCGGAGCTGACCACCTGCCTCTATCTGCCCGACGGGCGGGTGGCGTTCACGTTCCAGCGTCCCGAGATCTCCTCGAACGACGCGTTCGACGCGGGCGGGATGCGCTTCNNCCCTTGGAGATGGCCGACCCGCGCCGGGCGTTCACCGAGAACCCCTGGACCGACGCGTCGGTCGAGCTCGACTATCGAGGCCTGTCCCCCATGCTCGGCGGGGAGAAGGTCAACGACGACGGCAGCGCGCTGCCCGAGGACCCCGCGCAGGCGTTCGCCCGCGGTCACTACGAGCAGCACGTCGGCGCGCGCGGCGTGATCCGGGTCGGCGACGAGGAATGGGCGCTCGACGGGTACGGGCTGCGGGACCATTCCTGGGGGCCACGGTTCTGGCAGGCGCCGTGGTGGTACCGGTGGCTGACCGGCAACTTCGGGGAGGACGGCGGCTTCGTCGTCTCGATCGTCACCCGCCGCGACGGGGCCCAGCAGACCGGCGGCGTGTGGCTCGAGGACGGCGAGTACCGCCCGCTCGAACACGTCGAGATCGAGACCGACTGGCGCACCGACGAGCACTACCACGACCAGATCCGCGCCACGGTCGCCACCGCGGACGCCGAGCACGTCATCGAGGGCGCCGTGCAGTCCCTGATCCCCCTGCGGAACCGGCGGACCAGCCCCGACGGCGAGCGGTTCGTGACCCGCATCTCGGAGGGCATGACCGAGTGGCGCAGCGGCGGCAAGGTCGGCTTCGGCCTCTCGGAGTACCTCGACCAGATCGTCGACGGCCACCCGGTCGGCGTCGCCGCCTGACCGACGGCGCGCCCGCCCGGCGGGCACTGCCCAAACGCCCAGGGCGCCGCGTCGCGCGGGCTCGGAACGAGTCGACGGTTCCTCCTCATAGGCTGCTGCGCCGTGGACGAAGCGGCCGTCGCGGCAGCGTTGACCCGCCACCTCGGTGGGGCCCCCACCGTCGAGGGGCTGCGGCGACTCTCGGGCGGCGCGTCCCGCGAGACGTGGGCGTTCGACGCGCAGCTCGGCGACGAGCCCCTCGCCCTGGTGCTACGCCGCGACCCGGGGGCGGCGGTGACCGGGCCGCTCGACCGGTCAACCGAAGCCGACGTGCTCACCGCCGCGCACCACGCGGGGGTGGCGACCCCCGAGGTCCGCTTCGTGCTCGAGCCGGCCGACGAGCTCGGCACCGGGTTCGTGATGGACCGCGTCGAGGGCGAGACCGTCGCCCGGCGGATCCTGCGCGACGACGCGTACGCGTCGGCCCGGACCCGGCTCGCCGCGCAGTGCGGCGAAGCCGCGGCCCGGATCCACGCCGTATCGACCGCGGCGCTGCCGGCCCTGCCCGCGCTCGGGCCGCTCGAGCAGCTCGCGCAGTACCGGGGTGTCCTGGACTCGTTCGGCGAACCCCACCCCGCGTTCGAGCTCGGGCTGCGCCGCCTCGCCCGCGACGTGCCATCCCTCGACAAGCCGACCCTCGTGCACGGAGACTTCCGCAACGGCAACCTCGTCGTCGGCCCGGACGGGCTGCGGGCGGTGCTCGACTGGGAGCTCACGCACCTCGGCGACCCGATCGAGGACCTCGGCTGGCTGTGCGTGAAGTCGTGGCGCTTCGGCGTGACGCGACACCCCGTCGGTGGCTTCGGCGACGTCGACGAGCTCACCACCGCGTACGAGGCCGCCGGTGGCCGCGCCGTCGACCCGGCCCGGCTGCGATGGTGGGAGGCGTTCGGGACCCTGAAGTGGGGGGTGATCTGCGAGATCCAGGCCCAGACCCACCTCCAGGGCCTGGTCCGCTCGGTCGAGCTGGCCACGCTCGGGCGCCGCATCGCCGAGATGGAGTGGGACCTCCTCGAGCTGCTCGACGACGGGCCGACCCCGTCCGCCGAGTCCGCGGCGCGAGTCGGGACCGACCCCCGCGACGCTCGACCGAGCTCGCTGCAGGACCGCCCGAGCGCCCCCGAGCTCGTCGCCGCGGTGCGCGAGTTCCTCGAACGCGACGTGATGGGCACCGTCGAGGGACGGGTGGGCTTCCATGCCCGGGTGGCCGTGAACGCGCTCGGGATGGTGGAACGCGAGCTGGTGCTCGGCCCGGGGCTCGACGCCGCCGCCCAGGCGCGCCTGGCCGCGTACCTCGGCCATGACGCCGACCTGGGGGCACTCGTCGGTGAGCTCGCGACCCGCATCCGCGACGGCGCGCTCGACGACGATCCCGACGCGTTCGCGGCGACCCGGGCCACGGTGCGTTCGAAGCTCGAGGTGTCCAACCCGCGGTACGCGACCGGCGACCCGTGACGCGGCGGGTCGTGACGGTGGGACTTGTGGTGCTGGGCGTGTGGGTGGGGCTCG
>PLJD01000025.1 GCA_003140175.1 Actinomycetota bacterium | reverse complement strand
TCACCAAAATCGTCAAATAAGTAGGGGACATGGCGGACTCGAAGGGCCAGAAGATCCGAATTCGGCTGAAGGCCTACGACCACGAGATCATCGACCAATCGACGAAGAAGATCGTCGAGACCGTGGTCCGCACCCAGGCCAAGGTCCGAGGTCCGGTCCCGCTGCCCACGGAGATCCGACGGGTGTGCGTCATTCGGTCCCCGCACGCCGACAAGGACTCCCGCGAGCACTTTGAGATGCGTATCCACAAGCGCCTTCTCGACATCGTGGAGCCGACCAGCAAGACCGTCGAGTCGCTGCAGCGTCTCGACCTCCCGGCCGGCGTGGACATCGAAATCAAGATCCAACAGGTCTGATCGAGGGGCCCGTTGGCCCCCTGACCAGCACCTCCGCTAGCATTGCGTGGCTTGCCGGCCGCTGCTGCCGTCGGCGCCCCATCCCCGACCGAGTTCCGCCAACCGACGTCCACGCACGCCCTCGGGAACCGCGTGGCACAACCGAGAACACGCTCCGCCGGCGCCGCCCATCAGGGCCGGGGGAGCGTTCGCGTGGCAGCACGCACCGCTCCACGAGACCCCACGACGAGTAGGGACGACGATCATGGCCGGCAAGGGCATCCTCGGGCGCAAGCTCGGCATGACCCAGATCTGGGACGCGGAGAACCGGGTCGTGCCCGTGACCGTCGTTCAGGCCGGACCGTGTCGCGTGGTGCAGCTCAAGACACCCGAACGTGACGGGTACGCCGCGATCCAGCTCTCCTTTGGTGCCGTGAAAGCCGCCCGGCTCTCCAAGCCGGCGCTCGGCCACCTCGAAGCCGCCCGCGCCGAACCGGCCCGCCACCTCGCCGAGCTACGCGTCGACGATCTCGCCGGCTACGCAGTGGGCCAAGTCATCGCAGCCGACGTCTTCGGTGCCGGCGAACGGGTTGACGTGACCGGCATCAGCAAGGGCAAAGGCTTCAGCGGCGTCATGCAGCGCCACAACTTCAAAGGCCAGGGCGCGAGCCACGGCAACCACAAGAACCACCGCTCACCGGGCTCGATTGGGGCTTGCGCCACGCCGGCCCGAGTGTTCAAGGGCATGCGCATGGCCGGCCAACACGGCAGCCGCAGCGTGACCACGCTGAACCTCGAGGTGGTCGAAGGCGATGCGGAGCGAGGCCTGCTGCTCATCCGGGGCGCGGTGCCCGGCCCCGCGGGAGGCCTCGTGCTCGTCCGCAACGCCGTGAAGGGACCGCCGGTCGCGCCGCCGGCAGCCGCCCGCCTGGCCGACGCGGTGGCCGTCGCAGTGCCCACCGATCCGCGTGAGTCCGACCCCGTCGGCGCAGCCCCGGAGAGTGCCGGGTGAAGGTCGACGTCCTCACCTCCACCGGCACCAAGCACGGCAACGCCGACCTGCCCGACGACCTCTTCGGAATCGTCCCGAACGTCGCCGTCCTCCACCAGGTCGTGACCGCCCAGCTGGCCCACCGACGCGCCGGGACCCACTCGACCAAGACCCGGGCCGAGGTCGCCGGCGGCGGTGCGAAGCCATGGCGCCAGAAGGGCACGGGTCGGGCCCGTCAGGGCTCGATCCGCTCCCCGCAGTGGCGCGGCGGAGGTATCGCCCACGGGCCCAAGCCGCGCGACTATTCGCAGCGCACACCGAAGAAGATGGTGCGCCTCGCCCTGCGTTCCGCGCTCTCCGACCGGGCGGCCGAGGGGCGCGTGAAGGTCATCACCGCCTGGGAGATCGACGAGCCCAAGACCGCCCGAGCGGTCCAGGTGCTCCAGGACCTCGGCCTGCGTAGCCCCGGCGAGCGGATCCCTCGAGTCTTGGTGGTCTTGGACCGTGCCGACCACGCGGTGTGGAAGTCGTTTCGCAACCTGGGCTCCCGAGTCCAGATCGTGCTTCCTGAGGAGCTCAACGCGCACGACATCATCCTGAACGACTGGATCGTCTTCAGCCAAGCGACCCTCGATGCCGCCGTGGCGCGCTACTCGAGCCAATCCGACGAGTCGGAAGCCGACACGCCATGAACCGCGACCCCCGCAGCGTGATCCTGCGACCCGTCGTCTCCGAGAAGTCCTACGCGCAGTACGACGAGCAGGTCTACACGTTCATCGTCGCAACCGACGCCAACAAGATCGAGATCAAGCGCGCGGTCGAGGAGATCTTCAACGTGAAGGTCGTCAACGTGAACACGCTCAAGCGGGCCGGCAAGCGCAAGCAGAACCGCCGCACCGGCACGTGGGGAACCCGCGCCAGCCAGAAGCGAGCGATCGTCTCGCTCGCGGCTGGCGACCAGATCGAGATCTTCGGGGGCTGACGTGCCGATCCGCAAACGCAAGCCCACCAGCCCCGCCCGGCGGTTCCAGACCGTCTCGGACTTCAGCGAGGTCACCCGCGGGCGCCCCGAAAAGAGCCTGACCCGCGCCAAGCCCAAGACCGGCGGACGGAACGCCCAGGGCCGCATGACGGCGCGCCATCGCGGCGGTGGCCACAAGCAGAAATACCGCGTCGTCGACTTTCGCCGAAACAAGGACGGCGTGCCGGCCAAGGTCGCCGCGATCGAGTACGACCCGAACCGCAACGCCCGGATCGCGCTCCTCCACTATCTGGACGGCGAGAAGCGCTACATCCTCGCTCCGGCACAGGTTGCAGTCGGCGATCTCCTCCAGAGCGGCCACGGCGCCGAGATCCGCCCCGGCAACTCGCTGCCCCTTCGCTACATCCCGGTCGGCACCACCGTCCACAACGTGGAGCTCAAGCCCGGGGCGGGCGCCAAGTTGGGGCGCGGCGCGGGCGCGGCGATCCAACTCGTCGCCAAAGAGGGCCAGTTCGCCACGGTGCGCCTTCCCTCCACCGAGATGCGACGGGTGCCCATCGACTGCCGGGCCACCGTCGGCGCGGTCGGCAATGCGGAGGCGACCCTCGTCAAGATCGGCAAGGCCGGACGCAACCGGTGGAAGGGCAAGCGCCCCCACACCCGCGGTGTCGCGATGAACCCGATCGACCACCCGCTCGGCGGCGGCGAGGGCAAGAGCTCGGGGGGGCGCCACCCGGTGTCCCCGTGGGGCAAACCCGAGGGGCGGACCCGCCGCAAGGGCAAGAAGTCAGACGAGATGATCGTGCGTCGTCGCCGCAGCCGCGGCGTGCGCCGCTAGGCCGGGAGGAGGACCGCTGTGCCCCGGAGCCTGAAGAAGGGACCGTTTGTCGACGACCACCTGGCCAAGAAGGTCGAGGCGATGAATGCCTCCGGTGACCGCAAGGTCATCAAGACCTGGTCGCGCCGGTCGACCGTCATTCCCGACATGGTGGGACACACCCTCGCCGTCCATGACGGCCACAAGCATGTGCCGGTGTACATCAGCGAGGCGATGGTCGGCCACAAGCTCGGCGAGTTCGCCCCGACCCGAACGTTCCGGTTCCACGCTGGCCAAGAGCGAAGCGGGAGAGGCCGATAGCTGTGGACGAACATCCCCCCGTCCGCGAGACGACCGCCCGGTTGCGGTACGTCGGTACGTCGCCGCCGAAGATTCGTCAGGTTCTTGAGCTCATCCGAGGCCAGGACGTCGAAACGGCACGCGACACGTTGCGGTTCTGTGAGCGCTCCGCCGCGCATGACGTCGGCAAGCTCTTGGACTCGGCAATCGCGAACGCCGACCACAACGACAGCATCCCCGAAGAGGAGCTCTTCGTCGCCCGCGCGCACGCCGACCAGGGGCCCACCCAGAAGCGCTGGCGTCCCCGAGCGCGTGGGCGAGGGGTGCGGATCCGCAAGCGCACCAGCCACGTGACCCTGGTCGTCGCCCGCTTTGCCGACGAGGATCTCGAGAAGCGCCGCCGAGTTGAGGCGGCGAGCGGGCGGGTGCGCCGACGAGTCCCCCGCCGTCGTTCGGCGGACCGGGCGGTCGAGGCGGGCCCGGACGTGACTGGCGACGAGGAGCCCCTCGACGCCGAGGGCGTGCTCGAAGCGCCGGACGACACGACCACCGACGCCAAGCCGGCGGCCACCAAGACGACGAAGAAGAGCCCGGCCAAAAAGGCGACCGCCAAAAAGGCGACTGCCAAGAAAGCTCCGGCCAAGAAAGCTGCCGGCGAGACGCCGGCCAAGAAGACCACTGCCAAGAAGACGACTGCCAAGAAGGCGCCCGCCAAGCGGGTCCGCAAGACGACGAAGGACGAGGACTGATGGGCCAGAAGGTCAACCCGTACGGGTTCCGGCTTGGCATTACCACCGACTGGAAGTCGCGCTGGTTCGCCGACCACAAGGAATACACCGAGAGCCTCATCGAGGACTGGAAGATCCGCGACTACCTGCGTCGCCAGCTGCCCCACGCGGCGGTGAGCCGGGTCGAGATCGAGCGGACCCGCGACCGGCTCCGGGTGGACGTCTACACCGCCCGGCCCGGCATCGTCATCGGCCGCCGAGGCGCGGAAGCGGACCGGCTGCGCCAGGGTCTGTTCAAGATCACCGGCAACCCCAAGATTCAGTTCAACATCCAAGAGATCAAGCAGCCCGAGCTCGACGCGACCCTGATCGCTCAGGGTGTGGCCGACCAGCTCGCCGGGCGGGTGTCGTTCCGCCGAGCGATGAAGCGCGCCGTGCAGACCGCCACCAAGGCCGGCGCTCAGGGCATCCGAGTCCAGTGCGGCGGCCGGCTCGGTGGAGCGGAGATGTCGCGCAAGGAGTGGTACCGGGAGGGACGCGTTCCGCTGCACACCCTCCGCGCTGACATCGACTACGGCGGGGCCGAGGCCCGAACGACCTTCGGGCGGATCGGCGTCAAGGTCTGGATCTACAAGGGCGAGATCCTGCCCTACCGCTCGGCCGTCGAAGACAAGATCAGCCGCGAGGCCGCAATGGCGGTCGGTGAGACCGCGGGCGAAGCCACACCCCGCCGCCGGGTGGTGAGCGCCGGGGGCGGGCGGCGTCGCCGCGACGAGACCGTCGAGGTGCCCGTCGAGTCGACGGCGGAGGCACCGGCCGAGGAAGCAGCCCCGCTCGTCAAGGAAGCAGACCCCGAGCTCGAGCGGCTGCTCGCCGAGGAAGAGGAGATCGAGCGCCGAACCCGCCAGGGTCAGCACCATGAGGCGCCGAAGTTCCACTCCGACGACGAATGACCGACACGGACGAGGCTCCACCATGTTGATGCCACGCAAGACCCGCCACCGAAAGGTGCAGCGCGGCAGACGAACCGGCACGGCCAAGGGTGGCACGCGCGTCAATTTCGGCGACTTTGGGATCCAAGCCCTCGAGCCGGGCTGGATCACGAACCGCCAGATCGAAGCAGCCCGGATCGCGATGACCCGCCACATCAAGCGTGGCGGGAAGGTCTGGATCACCATCTTCCCCGACAAACCAGTGACGCAGAAGCCGGCCGAGACCCGCATGGGCTCCGGCAAGGGCAACCCCGAGCACTGGGTCGCGGTCGTGAAACCAGGCCGAGTGATGTTCGAGCTGGCCGGCGTTCCCGAGAGCACCGCTCGCGACGCCATGCGCCTGGCGATGCACAAGCTCCCCATCAAGACGCGCTTCGTCGTGCGTCAAGAGGAGGGGTGATGAACGCCTCCGAGCTGCGTGAGCTCAACGATCAGGAGCTCGCCAACCGCCTCCGCGGGTTTCGCGAGGAGATCTTCAACCTCCGCTTCCAGAACGCGACCGGTCAACTCGAGAACACGACCCGGCTAAACCACGTCCGCAAAGACATCGCCCGGTGCGAGACCTTGCTGCGCGAGCGCGAGATCGTCGCGGCCGAAGCTTTGAAGGAGCAGGAGGCATGAGCGAGCCCGAACCCACCACCCCCAGCGCGAACCCTCGGAAGGTCCGCGAGGGCCTGGTCGTGTCCTCCAAGATGGACAAGACCGTGGTCGTCGCGGTAACCGACCGGGTTCGTCACCGCCGGTACGGCAAGACCCTGCAACGCACCCGGAAGCTCTACGCCCACGACGAGGCGAACGACGCCCGGGAGGGCGACCGGGTCCGGATCACCGAAACGCGGCCGCTGTCTCGCCAGAAGCGCTGGCGCGTCATCGAAGTCCTGGAGCGCGCCCGGTGATCCAGCAGGAATCTCGCCTCAAGGTCGCCGACAACTCGGGCGCGCGCGAGGTGCTGTGCATCAAGGTCCTCGGCGGGACGCGCCGCCGCTACGCCGGGATCGGCGACATCTTCGTCGCGACCGTCAAGGACGCCGTGCCGGGCGCGGCGGTCAAGAAGGGCGAAGTCGTCAAGTGCGTCGTCGTGAGGACCAAGAAGGAGCGCCGCCGGGCGGACGGTAGCTACATCCGCTTCGACGAGAACGCCGCCGTGCTGATCAACGACCAGATGCAACCGCGAGGGACCCGAATTTTCGGGCCGGTGGGCCGTGAGCTGCGCGATCGTCGCTTCATGCGCATCGTCTCCCTCGCACCGGAGGTGCTCTGAGATGACTCGAGTGAAGATGCGCCTTAAGAAGGGCGACCGCGTCCGGGTGCTCTCCGGCAAGGACATCGGCAGAGAGGGCGAGATCACCCGCGTCCTGCCCGAGCGCAACATGGTCATCATCGACGGCGTCAACGTCGCCAAGAAGCACCAGCGTTCGACCAAGGCAACGATGCAGGGCGGGATCATCGACAAGGACATGCCGATCCACGCGTCGAACGTCGCGTTCTTGTGCGCGACCTGCGGACCGACCCGAATCGGCTACGAGGTCAGCGACGAGGGCGTCAAGAGCCGTACGTGCAAGAAGTGCGGGAAGACCATCTGATGGCAACCGTACGGGAACGGCCGCGCCTCAAGGCTCGCTTCGATGACGAGATGCGCCCGGAACTCCAACGCGAGCTCGGGCTGCCCAACGTCATGGAAGTCCCGCGCCTCGAGAAGATCGTCGTCAACTGCGGGGTCGGCCAGGCCACCCAGCAGGCGTCGCTGCTCGACGGGGCGGTCACGGACCTGACCATCATCACCGGCCAGAAGCCGCTGGTGACGAAAGCGAAGAAATCCATCGCCGGGTTCAAGCTCCGAGCCGGGAACCCGATCGGGGCCAAGGTCACCTTGCGCGGCGACCGGATGTGGGAGTTCTACGACCGGCTCGTGAGCCTCGCCATCCCCCGCATCCGCGACTTTCGCGGGATGAGCGCGGACTCCTTCGACGGGCGCGGCAACTACACGTTCGGCGTCACCGAGCAGCTGATCTTCCCCGAGATCGACTACGACAACATCGACACCGTGCGGGGCATGGACATCACCATCGTGACGACGGCGACCACCGACGATCACGGTCGAGTCCTGCTACGCAAACTCGGTTTTCCATTCCGTCGCGACTCCAACCCAACCTCCTAGGGAGCATCCATTGGCGAAAAAGGCACTCATCCAGAAGCAGCAGCGCAAGCCGAAGTTCGCGGTGCGTGGGTACACCCGATGCCGCCGTTGTGGCCGGGCCCGTTCCGTATACCGCAAGTTCGGGCTGTGCCGAATCTGCTTCCGGGAGATGGCCCACGCCGGGGAGATCCCTGGCATCACGAAGGCATCGTGGTGAGGGAGGCGGGCCGATGACGATGACGGATCCCATCGCGGACATGCTCACCCGGCTTCGGAACGCGAATGTCGCCTTCCATGACTACTGCGTGATGCCCGCCTCGAAGGTCAAGGTCGCGCTGGCCAAGATCCTGGTCAGCGAGGGCTACATCGAGGATTTCTCGGTCGAGGACGACCCGGATCGACCGGGCACGAAGCTTCGGATCGTCATGAAGTACACGTCCGAACGCGAGCGGACCATCTCGGGACTGCGGCGGGTGTCGAAGCCCGGTCTGCGGGTCTACACCCGGGCCACGGACGTCCCGCGGGTCCTCGGCGGGATGGGCATCGCGATCCTGTCCACGAACCAGGGTCTGTTGACCGACCGGGAGGCGCGTCGGCGCAAGGTCGGCGGCGAGATCCTTTGTCACGTCTGGTAGCGAGGGAAAGCAGGAGCTGTGTCTCGCGTCGGTAAGGAACCGATCCCGATCCCGAGTGGCGTCGACGTCACGATCCAACAGGGTCATGTCGCCGTGAAGGGCCCTCGGGGAGAGCTCGCGCGCGCCCTGCCGCCCCAGATCGTGGTCTCACAGGACGGCGCCGAGCTGGTGGTCACCAGGCCGGATGACCAACGCCAGAGCCGGGCGTTGCATGGTCTGGTGCGTGCCCTCGTGAACAACATGGTGGTCGGCGTCTCCGAGGGCTTCGTCCGGGAGCTCGAGATCGTCGGCGTCGGCTACCGCGCCACCGCGCAAGGCCCCAACCAGCTCGAACTCCAGGTCGGCTTCTCCCACTCGGTGCACGTCGACGCGCCGGAGGGAGTCACGTTCGAGGTGCCCCAGCCGACCCGCATCACGGTGCGGGGCTGCGACAAGCAGCAGGTCGGACAGGTGGCCGCCGACATCCGCAAGATCCGCAAGCCCGAGCCCTACAAGGGCAAAGGGATCCGCTATGCCGGCGAGCGCGTCCTGCGCAAGGCCGGGAAGTCAGCGAAGTAGAGGCAGCGCCATGCTCCAGAAGGTTGAGAGCCGCAAGCGGCGTCACAACCGAGTCCGGAAGAAAGTTCGCGGCACCGCCGAGCGCCCCCGCCTGTCGGTCTTCCGGTCCAGCCGACACGTCTACGCTCAGCTGATCGATGATGTCAACGGGCAGACCCTGGCCGCCGCATCGACGATGGAGCACGACGTCCGCTCCGCCCCGACCGGAAACGTCGAAGCGGCCAAGGCCGTCGGTCAGCGGGTCGGCGAGCGAGCCAAATCGGCTGGGATCACCAACGTCGTCTTCGACCGGGGCGGATTCCGATACCACGGTCGGGTCGCCGCGGTCGCCGACGGCGCACGCGAAGCAGGGCTCGGGCTCTGATGACCGTCACCGCAGCAGCCTGGCGCTGGGTCTCAGCGTCGCCACAACAGAAGCAGGTTGGAGATGGCTGAAGGCCAGTACGAAGAGACCGTGATCGCGATCAACCGCGTCGCGAAGGTAGTGAAGGGCGGCCGCCGGTTCTCCTTCACTGCGCTGGTTGTGGTGGGGGACAGCGATGGGCACGTGGGGCTCGGGTACGGGAAGGCGAAGGAAGTTCCGGCCGCCATCCAGAAAGGCATGGAGGAAGCCAAGAAGAACCTCTTCAGTGTCCCGCTCGCCGGCTCGACGATCACCCACGTCGTGCTCGGCGAGCACGACGCGGCCCGAGTGCTGCTCAAGCCCGCTGCGCCTGGGACCGGTGTCATAGCCGGTGGCGCCGCCCGCGCCATCCTCGAGGCCGCAGGGGTCCATGATGTGCTGGCGAAATCGCTCGGCTCCTCAAACGCGATCAACGTCTCGCGGGCGACGATCCAGGGTCTGCGCTCGCTGAAGCGTCCCGAGGCGGTCGCGAAGCTGCGGGGAAAGTCTCCTGAGGAAGTCAGCTCGGCTGGCATGCTGCGTGCGTACCGCGAACGCCAGGCTCCCAAGCGTGAGATCGCCGAGGTGAAGTGATGGCCTCGTCGTTGCGGATCACCCAAGTGCGGTCGGCGATCGGCGCGAAGCCCAAGCAGCGGGGCACCTTGCGCGCGCTCGGCCTCCGGCGCATCAACCACACGGTGGAACACCGTGATCGACCCGAGATCCGCGGGATGGTCGCTCGGGTGCCTCACCTCGTCAAGGTCGAAGAGGTCGCCTGACATGCCGATCAAGCTTCACGATCTGAAACCTGCTCCGGGTTCCAAGCGAGCCCGTCGTCGGGTTGGGCGCGGCATCGGCGGCAAGGGCGGCAAGACGGCCGGTCGAGGCTCGAAGGGTCAGGGCGCCCGCGGCTCGGTAAAGCCCAACTTTGAGGGCGGCCAGACCCCCATCGCTCGCCGGACGCCGAAAGCGAAGGGATTCAAGAACCCATTCCGTGTCGAGTACGCGGTGATCAACCTCGACGCCCTCGAAGCCTATGAGGCCAACACCACCGTCGATCCCGACACGCTGCGGGCGCGGGGCCTGGTCGCCAAGCGCGGCCTGGTCAAGGTCCTCGGCCGGGGCGAGATCACCAAGTCGCTCACCGTGCGGGCCCACGCCTTCTCCGAGGCGGCGCGACAGGCGATCGAAACGGCCGGCGGGCACGCCGAGGTGCTCCCCGCCCCCTGGGGCGACCGTCGGCCGCCCGCCCGAGGCAACGCCCTCACCAATCGGTAGGCTGTCGGCGCCGCCGGCTCAGGAGGCCCCCGCACATGCTCGCCCGGCTCCGGAACATGTTCCGGGTTCCCGACCTACGGAACAAGATTCTCTTCACGCTGCTGATCGTGGGGGCGTACCGGGTCGGTGCCCACCTGCCGGTCCCGTTCGTCCAGTTCAGTGCCATCAAGGCGCTCCAGACGGCGACCAAGAACAGCGGCGTGGTCGGGTTCTTGAACCTCTTCTCGGGCGGGGCGATCACGAACATCGCGATCTTCTTCCTCGGGATCATGCCGTACATCACGGCGTCGATCATCATGCAGCTGCTCGGCGTGGTGATCCCGAAGCTCGAAGAGTGGCAGAACGAAGGCCAGACCGGTCAGAAGAAGATCACGCAGTGGACCCGATATCTCACCGTCGCGCTCGCGCTCGTGCAGTCCACGGGCTTTGTGTTCGCCTTGCACGCCGGCAACGGCGGGCTGTTTGGGTTGAACGCCAGCCTCCCGGCGAACGTCGACTTCATCCCCCACTTCGACGCGCCACGAGCCGCGCTCATTGTGCTCACCTGGACGGCGGGCACGGCACTGGTGATGTGGCTTGGTGAGCTCATCACCCAGCGCGGCATTGGCAACGGGATGTCGATCCTCATCTTCGCGTCGGTCGTGTCGCGGCTGCCCTCAGAAGGTGGCGCCATTTACGGCCAGGGCAGCAAATTCCAGTTCTTCACGATCCTCCTCATCGGCGTCGCGATGATCGTCGGGATCGTCTTCGTCGAGTCGGGGCAGCGACGCATCCCAGTCCAATTCGCCAAACGCGTGGTGGGCCGCCGCATGTACGGCGGCCAAAGCACCTTCATCCCATTGAAGGTGAACCAGTCAGGCGTGATCCCGGTCATCTTCGCGAGCTCGATCCTCGCGTTTCCCGCGCTGATCGCCTCGGCGCTCGGCAACAACGGGCACGGGATACAGGCGTGGATCAACAACAACCTGGTCCAGAACCAGAGCTGGTTCTACATCCTCTTCTACACGATCCTCATCATCTTCTTCGCCTACTTCTATACCGCGATCGCATTCAACCCTCAACAGCAAGCAGACATCATCCGCAAGCAGGGCGGTTTCATCCCAGGAATCCGCCCCGGACCGCCGACCGAGCGCTATCTCGCCAAGACGCTGAACCGGATCACTCTCCCCGGGTCGCTGTTCCTCGCCACGATCGCCATAGCACCGCTCCTGGTCTTCGCGCTCTGGAACATCAGCCAGTTCCCCTTCGGGGGCACCGCACTGCTCATCACTGTGGGCGTCGCCCTCGAGACGATGCAGCAGATCGACAGCCAGCTGATGATGCGCAACTACGAAGGATTCCTTACCTGAGGTCATCATGACTGCCCGCGGGCCGCGGCTGGTCTTGCTTGGGAAGCAGGGTGCCGGCAAAGGGACGCAAGCTGTGCGGATTGCCGAGCACTACGGCGTTCACCATCTCGCGACCGGCGACCTGTTCCGTGAGGCGGCCGCCGCCGGCACGGAGCTGGGGCTCGAAGCCAAGGGCTATATGGACGGTGGATTCCTCGTACCGGATGACATCGTCAACGGCGTCGTCGAAGAGCAGCTGCACGCCAGCGATCGCGCCGAACATGGCTTCGTCCTCGACGGCTTCCCGCGGACCCGCGAGCAGGCCGAGGAGCTGGACCGGATCCTCGGGCCGTTCTCCCTGGACTTGGCGATCGACCTCGACGTGCCGACCGAAGTGGTCCTGCACCGGATCGCCGGTCGGCGGGTCTGCGCGCAGTGCCAGGCCGTCTACCACCTCGACAATCCGCCCGAGACCAACTGGACCTGCGATGTCTGCGGCGGCAAGGTCGTACAGCGCGACGACGACACCCAGGAGGCCGTCATGCGGCGCCTGGAGCTCTACGAGATGAAGACGCTCCCGGTCATCCAGTTCTACCGGCGCGCCGGGATCCTCGCGCACGTCGATGCCAGTGACGAGACCGAAGAGGTCTTCAAGCGCCTCGTCGAGCTCGTCGACTCCTACTTCGACCCGGGCGCGCGCGCGTTGTGATCACCCGCAAGTCCCGCGACCAGATTGCCCTCATGCGGCGGGCCGGCAAGGTCGTCGCCGAGATGCACGAGGAGTGCATCCGGGCGGCCAAGCCCGGGGTGACGACCCTCGACATCGACGCGGTGGCGCGCGAAGTCCTCGAGCGCCGCGGTGCCCAGTCGAACTTCCTCAACTACCACGGCTTCCCCGCGGTCGTGTGCACCTCCCCGAACAACGTGATCGTGCACGGCATCCCGAGCGACCAGGTGGTCCTCGAGGAGGGCGACATCCTCTCGATCGATTGCGGAGCCATCATCGAGGGCTGGCACGGTGACGCCGCGGTGACGATCCCGGTCGGTGACGTCGACGACGAGTCGAAACGACTCATCGAGGTCACACGGGCCTCGCTGGAGGCGGCGATCGACCTGGTCGTGGAGGGGAGCCGGCTCGGCGACGTCGGGGCCGCCGTGGAGGACGTGGCCGTCGGAGCTGGCTTCACGGTGGTGCGGGAATACGTCGGCCACGGCATCGGCACCGCCATGCATGAGGAGCCCCAAGTCCCCAACTACGGACCCGCCGGGCGGGGACTCAGGCTCCGGGACGGCCTCGTCCTCGCCATCGAGCCCATGGTCAACGCGGGGGGGCCCGAAACCGAGGTCCGAGCCGACGGCTGGACGGTCGTCACCCGGGACGGGCGACGCTCAGCCCACTTCGAGCACACGATCGCGGTCACCGAGCACGGCCCCGAGGTCTTGACGCTGCCCTGGTAGGGCTCGCCGCGGCCTCGCAAACCGAGCGATTTCGCCGAACCGGGTCGCATCCGGTACCCTGATTGGGCTCCGCGCGAGTTTCGGGGTCATTCGCGCGCTCGGACGTTCTCCCGCCGAGCGCGATCTACACGAGGTGGTGGAGGTTCTGGCCAAGCCCAAAGATGACACGATCCTGGTCGAGGGAACGGTGGTCGAGCCGCTCCCGAACGCCATGTTTCGGGTCGAGCTTGAGAATGGGCACAAGGTGCTCGCGCACATCTCCGGGAAGATGCGGATGCACTACATCCGCATCCTGCCTGGCGATCGCGTGCAGGTCGAGCTCACGCCCTACGACCTGAGTCGTGGGCGAATCACCTACCGGTACAAGTGAGCGAGGCGCTCTGATGAAGGTCCGGCCTTCAGTGAAAAAGATGTGCGAGAAGTGCAAGGTGATCCGCCGCGACGGTGTGGTCCGGGTTATCTGTGAGAACCCGCGCCACAAGCAGCGGCAGGGTTGACGAGGGAGATCGAGAGGCATGGCACGAATCGCTGGCGTCGATATCCCTCGCGAGAAGCGACTTGAGATTTCGTTGACCTACATCTTCGGAATCGGACGTCCAACTGCGCAGGTGGTCTGTGAACACACCGGCCTGTCGCGCGACACGCGGGTCCGCGACTTGACCGACGACGAGGTCACGAAGTTGCGCTTCTTCATCGACAGCAACGTCAAGGTCGAAGGTGACCTGCGGCGCGAAGTCGCCGCCAACATCAAGCGCAAGGTCGAGATCGGGAGTTACGAAGGGATCCGCCACCGGCGTGGGTTGCCCCTCAACGGTCAGCGGACCCGGACGAACGCTCGAACCCGCAAGGGTCCCAAGAAGACGGTTGCCGGCAAGAAGAAGGCGAGGAAGCACTGATGGCCAAGCCGGCAGCAGGCGGACGACGACCGAAGCGGCGAGAACGCAAGAACATCGCCTACGGCGTCGCGCACATCAAGTCGTCGTTCAACAACACGATCATCACGATCACCGACCAGCAGGGCAACGCCCTCGCCTGGGCGTCGTCGGGCAACGTCGGGTTCAAAGGCTCCCGCAAGAGCACGCCGTTCGCGGCGCAGCTGGCCGCCGAGACCGTGGCGCGCCGGGCGATGGAGCATGGAGTCCGCAAAGTCGACGTGCTCGTGAAAGGCCCTGGCTCCGGACGGGAGACCGCGATCCGCACCATCCAGAACACCGGCATCGAAGTTGTCGGGATCAAGGACGTGACCCCGATCCCCCACAACGGCTGTCGACCACCGAAGCGCCGGAGGGTCTGAGCCGTGGCTCGATATACCAAGAGCGTCTGCAAGCAGTGCCGTCGCGAGCGCATGAAGCTCTTCCTCAAGGGAGCCAAGTGCGAGACGATGAAGTGCCCGGTCGAGCGCAAGCCCTACCCGCCCGGTGAGCATGGGCGCGGCCGAATCCGGGAGAGCGAGTACTTGCTCCAGCTTCGGGAGAAGCAGAAGGCTCGCCGGATCTACGGCGTGCTCGAGAAGCAGTTCCGCAACCTCTACCAGCAAGCATCGCGCCAGGACGGCATTACCGGCGAGAACCTGCTGCGCATGCTCGAGCAGCGCATCGACAACGTCGTGTACCGGACGAACTTCGCGGCGAGCCGGAACCAAGCCCGTCAGCTGGTCCGCCACGGCCATGTCCTGGTGAACGGCAAACGGGTGACGATCCCCTCCTATCAGGTGCGCGAGGGCGCGGTGTTGGCCCTCGGACCGAAGGCGAAGAACAACATCGTCATCCGCCACAACGTTGACACCGTCGACCGGGCGATCCCGGCGTGGCTCGACGTCAGCTCGGAGCGACTTGAAGCGACTGTGCGCGGTGCACCGATGCGGGAGCAGATCGACGTCCCGGTCCGTGAGCAGCTCATCGTCGAGCTCTACTCCAAGTAACCCAACCGGCCCGCGCCGCGGGCGTTTCCTGCGTTTCGGAAGAGAAAAGCCATGCTGATCATCCAACGACCCGAAGTCGAAGCGGGCGACCCTGAGGGCAACACGCAGTCGTTCGTTATTTCGCCCCTCGAGCCCGGTTTTGGCCACACCCTGGGCAACAGCCTCCGCCGGACGCTGCTGTCGTCTATCCCTGGCGCCGCGGCGACGCAGGTGCGCTTCGACGAGGCGCTGCACGAGTTCGACACCATTCCGGGGGTCAAAGAGGACGTCACGGACCTGATCCTCAACATCAAGGACCTGGTCCTGCGCTGCACGAGCTCCGAGGCGGTCAGCCTCCGACTCGACAAACGTGGTCCTGGCGACGTGACCGCCCGTGACATTCAGGTCACGGCGGATGTCGAGGTGCTGAACCCCGACCTGCACATCGCCAGTGTCAGCGCCAAGGGTCGCCTCGCCATCGATCTGACCGTCGAGCAGGGCCGCGGGTACCTCTCCGCCGAACGGAACAAGCGCACCGCGACGATCGGCGTGATCCCGGTCGACGCCATCTTCTCTCCGGTGCGGCGAGTCGCATTCGGAATCGAGCCGACCCGGGTGGAGCAGGCGACCAACTACGACAAGCTCACGATCGAGATCGAGACCGATGGCTCGATCTCACCCCGCGAGGCGCTCGCCTCCGCTGGTGAGACGCTCCGCAGCCTGGTCGGGCTCGTCGCGAGCCTCTCGGACGCTCCCCAGGGCCTGGAGCTCGGTGAGGTCTCGCCGGCGACGTCGGCGTCCCCCGACCTCGAGTTGCCCATCGAGGAGCTCGATCTCTCGGAGCGGCCCCGCAACTGCCTGAAGCGAGCCCGGGTCGACACCATCGGCCAGCTCGTTCAAAAGAGCGAAGACGACCTCCTCGCGATCACGAACTTCGGGTCGAAGTCGCTCGAGGAAGTGCTCCAGAAGCTCGACGAGCGCGGCTTGTCGCTTCGGGTGAGGGAGTAGCGCAATGCCCACCCCGACCAAAGGGCCGCGCCTGGGCAAGGACCCGGCGCATCAGCGGCTCCTGCTTGCCAACTTGGCTGCCCATCTCTTCGAGGCGGGTGGGATCGTGACGACTGAGACCAAGGCGAAGGCGCTGCGGCCCTATGCGGAGCACCTCATCACCAAGGCTCGTCGCGGGACCGTCCACGACCGCCGCCAGGTCATCGCGAAGCTGCACGACAAGGCGGTCACGCACAAGCTCTTCGCCGAGATCGCGCCTCGTTACCAGGGCCGTCCCGGCGGGTATCTCCGCATCCTCAAGCTCGGTCCGCGCCCAGGTGACAACGCGCCGATGGCGCGCGTCGAGCTGGTGTGACCCTCTTCGACGCCGGGCAGCCGGCGTCGACACCGCAGGCCGAGGGCCGGCGCGTCAAGCTCGTCGTCGCCTACGACGGCACCGACTTCCACGGCTTCGCGGCCCAACCTGGCGTTCGCACCGTCGAGGCAGTGCTGGGTGATGCCCTGGCCAGCGTGCTGCAGGTCCCGGTCGAGTGCCTGAACCTAACCTGTGCCGGGCGGACCGACGCGGGAGTGCACGCCCGCGGCCAGGTGGTCGGCCTCGACGCGCCCCCCGACGTTGACCTCGACCGCCTCAGCCGGGCCGTGAACAAGATGGCCGGTCCCGAGATGGTGGTCCGTCGAGCCGAGCCGGCGTCCGCCGACTTCGATGCGCGTCGCAGCGCCCGGTGGCGGACCTACCAGTACACGATCCTGAACCGGCCCGAACCGGATCCGTTCCTGGCCCGCTTCGCCTGGTGGGTGCCCGAATCGCTGGACCTCGCGATCCTGCGCCTGGCCGCCGACCCGTTCGTCGGGGAACACGACTTCGGCGCGTTCTGCCGGCGCGGGACGGGGACCACAGTCCGGCGGGTGCTGGAGTCACGCTGGCACGCGTCGGGCGACGTGCTGCGCTACGAGATCCGCGCCCGGGCCTTCTGCTGGCAGATGGTGCGGTCGATCGTCGGCGTCCTCATCGAGGCGGGGACCGGTCGGCGCCGACCGGGCGACATCCTGGGTGTGTTGCGTTCCCGGGATCGGTCGGTCGCGGGGCAGCTCGCGCCGGCTCGGGGTCTGTGCCTGTGGGACGTCGGCTACGACACCTGACGGCAGGCCCATCAGGGCGGTGGGGGCGGACCTCACAAGCCGTGCGAAGGTCTGGGGATCTTGGGATGCGCGTTGGAGGGTTGGAGAATTTTGGACTGCGTCGACGACCAACCGCACTGAAGGGTCCAGCCGCAACCGAGACGAGCTCAGGATCACGACGCCCCGGATACTCTCGTGCTCCCAGTTTCGGAAGGAAGAATGCATGCGCGAGGCCCTGAGGCGGGGATGGGCGAGTGGTGCGCCTGGCTTCGCAGAAATATTTGCTCATGCTCGGTAGTGGCGGTCGCGTCCGGTGGCTCTGGGCCGGCGCCGCGGTCGTGGTCATCGGGGTTGGCGTGGGTTTGGGGCTCACCCTCATCCACCACCGCCCGGCTCACGCCGCTCACGCCGGGACGTCCCAGGAGTTCACGATCTTCGTGAAGACGCTCACTGGAAAGACCCTCAAGGTTGGTGCGCAGCCAACTGACACGATCGAAAATGTCAAGGAGACGATTCAGGACCTGGAGGGCATCCCCCCGGACCAGCAGCGGTTGCTGTACGCCGGGAAACAGCTCGAGGATGGCAGATCGCTCGCTGACTACAACATCCCCGACGGAAGCACGCTGCACCTCATCTTGAGACTTCGTCCGTAAGGGCGGGCGTGACGTGGAGTTCGTCGTCTCCGCGGCCGAGGAGTTCGGGAGGTTCTTGGCCAACCGCTCAGGGGTTCAGTGCTCGTCGAGGTAGAGGAAGCCGTACGCCTCGTCGCGCACCGGGATGCCGGCCTCGCGCAGGGTCACGTCCCAGTCCCCGGTGACGGCCGGGTCGTTCTCCTCCATGCCGTGGTCGGCGACGAGGACGAAGGCCGTGTCGTCGACGATGCCGGCCTGCTCCACGGCGCGAATGACCTCGCCCATCCGGCCGTCGGTGTCGCGTACCGAGGCGGCGGCGATATCGGAGTACGGCCCACCGGCGTGCATCGCGGCATCGGTCAGCGTGAAGTTGCAGAACAAAAAGGTCGGAAGCGGGAAGGTCTCGTCCCGGAAGCGTCCACCGAAGATGCCGGTGGCCTGCTCAACCGCGGCATGGTCGACGACGGTGGACCACCGGTAGTCCTTGAAGGGCCGAACGAACCGCTCGGTCGTGTGGGGCAGCGCCTCCTTCGCGCTCGGCTCGGGTAGCTCACCCCGGCGGAAGGCGTCGAAGGTGGACCAGGAGGTCCCCAGGTCGCACGGCTCGTCGACCGAGGCGGTGAACGCCGACGGCTGGGCTCGGCGCAGCGCGGTGTGCACGCTGTCGACCCCGGGGAAGAGGTTTTGCATCGACCAGGGCCACGTCGCCGAGGAGTTCGTGATCACCTGCTCCCCGGTTCGCCGATCGAACCAGGCGTTGTGGAGCACGCCGTGGTGCCCGGGCAGCCGGCTGGTGAGGATCGACGTGTGGTTGGCGAGCGTCACCGTCGGCAGACCGGCCATGGCGCCTTGCCCGTAGGCGATGCCGTTCTCGATGAGTCGCGCCACCGCGGGGGCCTCGCCCCGGGCGGCCATGTCGTAGAGCACGTTGGCGTTCGTCCCGTCGAAGAGGAACGCCACGACATGGCGGGGGCGAGGGCCGGTCGGGTCCAGTGCATCGGTGCGGACCGACCCGTCCTGGCCGCGCAGGTGGTTGCCATCTCGGTCGGGCTCCACTCCGAGCAGCGACAGGATCGTCGGCGCCACGTCGACGAGGCGCGCCGACCGGTCGACGAGCCCGTGGTGACGGACACCCGGCCCGGACAGGACGAAGGGGGCGCGGGCCTGGACCAGGCCGAGGGAGCCGTGCTCGCCAAGATGGCCGCCCTGGTCCTCCCAGTTGTGGTCGGCGCTGTGGATCACGCACAGGTCCGGGGCGGCGGGATGGTCGAAGAGCTGGCTGACCTGCTCATAGCCGTGCGGGTACGCGTTGTCGCTCCGCCGCGGGTGGCGATGGACGAGCTCGTCGGCGAGGGGAGAGAACTTGGCGGTGGAGCGATCCGCGAGCGGATCGGCCCCCTCGACGGCGAGGACCTCGAAGGTGTCGCCGGCTCGGCGGAAGCGCACCGACCCCTCGCTCGAGCGGGCCTCGTAGGCCCCGTGCCGGGCGAGGAGCACCATGTCGACGATCGGGTCCAGGGCGGCGTCGGTCAGCACGGACAGGGCCCGCTCGGCGACGTCCTCGCGCTCGGGCGCGAGCCAGGTGGGCTCGGTCGCGGTCACGATGGCGAGGCTACAGGGCTCCCCGCGGTGGATTGCCCGGCGGCGCCCGTCGTCGGTAACCTTGCATCCCACGTTCATGGCCGCCTCGGGCCCTGGACCCGCCCCGACCGCCAACTGGGGATGCCGTGCGCACCTTCCAACCCAAGCCCGCCGACGTCCAACGCGCCTGGCATGTCGTCGACGCCGACGGCGCGGTCCTTGGACGTCTGGCATCGGAGAGCGCGACCCTGCTGCGCGGCAAGCACAAGGTGATCTGGGCCCCCCAGGCCGACGTCGGCGACCACGTCATCGTCATCAACGCGGCCCGACTCGACGTCAGCGTTCGCAAGGCGCAGGACAAGCGGTACTGGCGCCACTCCGGCTACCCCGGTGGGATCCGCAGCGAGTCGCTGGAGCACCTCATGTCTCGCAACCCCGAGCAGGTCGTGCGCCGCTCGATCCGCGGCATGCTGCCCAAAGGCCCGCTTGGGCGTCAGATGCTCAAGCGGCTGCGGGTCTACTCGGGACCCACGCACCCGCACGCCGCCCAGCAGCCCGCGGCGCGGGCGCTGACTTCGACCCGCCGCGCTTGACGTCCACGCAACGACAAGGGACACGATGCCCAAGCCACTGATCCAGACCACCGGTCGTCGCAAGGAGGCGGTCGCGCGGGTTCGTCTCCGGGCCGGCTCGGGGAAGGTGCTGATCAACGGCCGGCCCGTCGAGCAGTACTTCCCCATCGACACCCACGTCCAGCGGGCCACCGAGGCGCTCCGTCTCACCGAGACCGCGGACGTGTACGACGTCGACGCCACGATCGGCGGCGGCGGCGTGAGCGGCCAGGCCGGCGCCTTGCGGCTGGGTATCGCCCGCGCCTTGGTGGCGCTGGACGACGAGGTTCGACCCCAGCTTAAGAAGGCGGGGCTCCTCGTACGCGACGCTCGTGAGAAGGAGCGGCGCAAGTACGGGCTGAAGAAGGCCCGCAAGGCTCCTCAGTACTCGAAGCGCTAGCGCCCGCGCGGCGCTACGGGGCAAGCCGTGACTCTCCGTTTCGGAACTGATGGGATCCGCGGCGTTGCCAACCGCGAGGTCACGCCGGAACTCGTGACGGCCATCGGCCGAGCCGCGGCCCGCGTCCTCGGGCACGAGCGCCCCTTCGTCATCGGACGCGACACGCGACGGTCAGGCCCGATGATCGAGGCGGCACTCGTGTCCGGGATCTGCGCCGAAGGCGCGGACGTCGAGCTCGCCGGCGTGGTGCCGACACCAACCGTCGCGTTCCTCGGCGCACAGCGTGGCTCACCCGGTGCAGTGATCTCGGCGAGCCACAACCCGTTCTCCGACAACGGTGTGAAGCTCTTCGCCCCCGGCGGCCAGAAGCTGTCCGACGAGCTCGAGGAGCGCGTCGAACAGCAGCTGCACGAGCTCGCGGTGAACCCACCCCCGCCAGGACCCGGCGGTGGCGACGTCGGCGTCGTCCAGAACCTGCGCGACAGCGTCGACGAGTACGTGCGCCACGTCGTCGACGCGCTCGAGGGTCGGGTGCTCGAAGACATCAGCGTCGTCCTCGACTGCGGAAACGGCGCCGCCTTTCGCACCGCGCCGCGGATCTTCCGCGAGCTCGGCGCCGAAGTCGAAGTCCTCAACGGGTCGCCCGACGGCACCAACATCAACGCCGGCTGCGGCTCGACCGACCCCACCGCTCTCCAGCACCGGGTGCAGGAGTCCGGCGCCCGGGCGGGACTGGCCTTCGACGGCGACGCCGACCGCGTGATCGCCGTCGACGAGCGCGGTGGGTTGATCGACGGCGACCAGATCATGGCAGTGTGCGCGCTGGACCTCGCCGAGCGGGACCGGCTCCGCAACCGGGCCGTCGCCGCGACCGTGATGTCGAATCTCGGGCTTCGCAAGTGTCTCGACAACCACGGTCTGGGGTTCGTGGAAGTCCCGGTCGGGGACCGGCACGTGATCGACGAGATGGAACGACGCGACCTCGTCCTCGGCGGCGAGCAGTCGGGCCACATCATCTTCCGAGACCACGCGTCGACCGGCGACGGAGCGCTGACGGGCGTCATGCTCCTCGACGTCGTGGCGGGCACCGGGCACACCCTGTCCCTGCTCGCCGGCGTGATGCAGCGCTTCCCGCAGATCCTGCGCAACGTCTCGGTCCGGGACCGCAACGCCCTCGAAGCCGCCAGCGAATTCTGGGACGAGGCCGCCTCGATGGAGACCGACCTCGGCCCCGACGGTCGGGTACTGGTCCGGCCGTCGGGCACGGAACCCGTCGTTCGCGTCATGGTCGAGGCGCCGAGCCTCGAGCAGGCCGAGCTGGTTGCCGACCGCCTCGTCGGCGCCGTGCAGCGGGCCTGCGGCGCGTCCGCCGAGCCCGCGTAGGAGGCTGGGGCCATGTGCGGGATCTTTGGCGTGGTCCGCCGCCGAGCGACTCGCCGACCACCCGAGTTGTCCACCCTCCTCGGCGCGCTCGACGGCGTCCACGAGCGGCTCGCCGGCTGGTCAGGTGATCTCTCGTCCCTCGAAGCCGCCGCCGCCGCACTCCTCGGCGTCGACACGGCCCTGTGCGGCGTCCCCGGCGTGGAGGCGCTCCTGGCCGATCGCGCGGGCGCCCGCGCCCTCGAGGAGCGTGCCGCAGCGGTCGGCGCCCGCCTGGCCGACATCGAACAGCGGCTCGACGCCGGCGACCATCACCGGGAGGGCTCGGAGCTTGAGCGGGTGAACGCGGCGCTCCTGGGTGCTCGCGACCCGCTGTGGGCCATCAGCCACGACCGGCTGCGGATCGCCACCGCGGTGGGCGACCTCGCCGGCCCGAACCCATCGGTCGGAGCGCTCGAGACCTTCACCTCCGTCCAGCTTGCACTCTCCGCCCTCGATCGCCTCGAGGTCCGAGGTCGAGACTCGGCCGGACTCCACCTCATGGTCCGGAACCACCACCTGGACCTCGACGACCCCACCCTGCGGGCACGCATCGACGCCCGCGCCGCCGATCCGCTCTTCGTGTCCGGCGCGGTGCGGACCCCCGACGGGATGCTCGTCTTCGTGTACAAGGCCGCCGCCGAGATCGGCGACCTCGGCGACAACACCCGCCGGCTGCGGGCCGCGATCCGAGACGACGACCTGCTCCACGACGCGCTCGCTGCCGACGCCGCCACGTCCACCGTGCTGGCCCACACCCGCTGGGCGAGCGTCGGGATCATCTCGGAGCCCAACGCGCATCCCCTGACCGGCGAGGAGGCGGGCCGCCACGATCCGTACGTCGCCGCGGCGCTGAACGGCGACGTCGACAACTACGCGGACCTGATCGGGCTCGACGATCTCCACGTGCCCGCCGAGATCACGACCGACGCCAAGGTCATCCCCGCCCTCGTGGCCCACCGTCGAAGCGAAGGTCTGTCCCCTCGCGACGCCTTCCGCGAGACGGCCGCCTCCCTCGAAGGATCGGTGGCGGTGGCCGCCACCGAAGCGGATCAACCCGATGCGCTGTTCCTCGCCCTGCGGGGCAGCGGACAGGCGCTCTACGTCGGCCTCGCCGAGGACGCCTTCCTGGTGGCCAGCGAACCGTACGGGCTGGTCGAGGAGACCCAGACCTACCTTCGGCTCGACGGCGACACCCCCGCCGACCCCACCCGAGCGGCCGCGACGCGTGGTCAGATCGTGATCGTGGCCGAGCCCCACGCCGGAACCCTGGAGGGCATCACCCGGCTCTCCTATGACGGCACCCCGCTGGCGTTGCATGAGACCGACCTGCAGGTCGCGCAGATCACGACCCGCGACATCGACCGCGGGTCGTTTCCGCACTACCTCCTCAAGGAGATCTCCGAGGCCCCCGACTCGTTTCGCAAGACGCTGCGGGGAAAGATCGTCCTCGCCGGGGACCGCGCCGGCGAGCCGGAGCGACTCACCGTGCAGCTGGGCGCCGAGACGCTCCCCGAACGCCTGATCGCGGCGTTGCGCAACGGGGACATCCGCCGCGTCGACGCCATCGGGCAGGGTACGGCCGCGGTGGCGGCCCAGAGCTTCGCCCTGGCGCTCGAGGACGCGGTCGCGGGCGCGCTGACGGTCCGCGCGGTGCACGCCACGGAACTCTCGGGGTTCGGGCTTCTCGCCGACATGAGCGACACCCTGGTCATCGCGATCAGCCAGAGCGGCACGACCACGGACACGAACCGGACGGTCGACCTTGCCCGCGAGCGGGGCGCCACCATCGTCTCGATCGTGAATCGTCGCAACAGCGACCTCGTCGACAAGTCCGACGGGGTGCTCTACACCTCCGACGGACGAGACGTGGAGATGAGCGTCGCCTCGACGAAGGCGTTCTACGCCCAGGTCGCCGCCGGCCACCTCCTCGCCCTCGCGCTCGCCGCGGAGCTGGGAATCGACTCGCTACGGTCGACCGAGATCCTGGCCGCGCTGCGATCCCTACCCGAGGCGATGCAAGCAGTCGTCGCCGAGCGAGAAGTC
Source organism: Actinomycetota bacterium (assembly GCA_003140175.1). Classification (GTDB taxonomy): domain Bacteria; phylum Actinomycetota; class Acidimicrobiia; order IMCC26256; family PALSA-555; genus PALSA-555. The sequence goes on along the minus strand of PLJD01000025.1, from coordinate 163,366 downwards.
ATCGCGGGCACCGCCCAGCGCCATGTCCTCGGCCGACGGTACTGGGCGGTGGTCGGGAACGGACGCAACGTGGTGGCAGCACGCGAGCTGCGGATCAAGCTCTCCGAGCTCTGCTACAAGGCGATCGCCTGCGACGTCACCGAGGACAAGAAGCACATCGACCTGTCCTCGGAGCCGCTCATCCTCGTCTGCGCGGCCGGGCTCGCCGGCTCAAACGTCGACGACCTCACGAAGGAAGTCGCGATCTACGGCGCTCACCGCGCCGCGGCGATCGTGATCGCCAGCGCCGACGACACGCCCCGCTTCGCCCACGCACTCGAAGTCATCGGGGTCCCGTCCGTGCATCCCCAGCTCGATTTCGTGCTGTCGACCGTCGCCGGGCACCTCTTCTGCTACGAGGCCGCACTCGCCATCGACGCCTCGGCACGACCGTTGCGCGAGGCCCGCGCCGCGATCGAGAGCACCGTCGCGGGACCACCCGAGGCGCTCCTCGAACGGCTGGCCCCCCGGCTCGCCGCCCCCGCCCAACGGTTCTTCGACGACCTGCGGGCCGGCCAGTACGACGGCACCCTCGAGGCCAGCACCGCGACTCGATTGGCGTCGCTCCTGCGCTACGCGGCCGGCACCTCGGCGCTGGATTCCTACGAGATGGAGCACGCGAAGGTGGGGACGCCGAGCACCGTCGTGCAGGACCTGACCGGCGCGCTCACCAAAGGCATCGAGGAGCTCACCCGCCCGGTCGACGCCATCAAGCATCAAGCCAAGACGGTGACGGTGGGGATCTCCCGGTCCGACGAGACACTCCTGCACGTCGCCCTGGTGCGAGAGGCGCTCGGAGCCGGCGCGCTCCGCGACGGGCTGAGCTATCGCGCGCTGCGCACACTGGCCGCACTCGACCCCGCCGTCGACGCCGTGACCGGCTACACGCGCTACCACGTCGAGGGCGACGTCGCGGGAGACGCCGCCACCGTGCACGTCCTCGACCGAGGTGGCGTCGCGGCGACGATCGCCTCCCGGACCGACTCAGACCCCCGACTTCGGGGCAGCAAGCACCGCGCCGCGAGCCGTCGGGAGGTCACTGCGGTTCGGGGCTTCGACGGGCGCACACTCCTGATCGTTCCCGAGGTCAAACACAACGAGACCGTCGGACTCACGCTCCTCCACGTCAGTTTCGCTTCCCACCTCGCGCCCGACACCATGCGAGCGGTGCTCCAGGGCTACCAGGGTCGATACGGGGCCCTGAAGGACGCCGTGACCGAGACCGAGCCGAGCTTCGACGATGCGGTCCTGGCCGAGGTCCCCGTCATCGACCTGCTCACCGAGCCCGTCTACGTGCTGGCGGAGCGCTGGCGACAACGATGACCGGCCCCACGCCGCCCCTGACCCCACCGGCTCCCGGCCTGGCCGGTGGGTCGCTGGGCATCGTGGGCCTCGGGACCGACCTCGTCGAGGTGGCGAGGTTCCGCCTCGCGATGGACCGGCGCGGCGCACGGCTCGCCGAGCGGCTCTTCAGCGACGACGAACGTGCGTACGCGTACCGCCACCGGGACCCGTCCAAGAACCTCGCCGCCCGGTTTGGGGCCAAGGAAGCGGTGATGAAAGCGCTCGGTGTCGGGTTGTGGAAGTTCAAGTTGCGCGACGTCGAAGTTGTTCGTCAACGCGGTGGGGCACCCCAGGTCGCGCTCTACGGCCGAGCGGCCGAGTTGGCGTCCGAGCGCGGAGTGGTGGCGTGGCACCTGTCCCTGACCCACACCAACACCATGGCGTTGGCGGTCGCCATCGCGGTCGGCTGATGGAACCCGTTCTCACCCCGGCGGAGATGGCCGAGGCCGACCAGCGGGCGATCGCGGCCGGAACCTCCGTCGACGTGCTCATGGACCGAGCCGGGCGCGCCGTGGCGTGGGCAGTCCGCCGCCGTCTCGACGGGGTCTACGGCCGACGTGCCGTCGTGGTGTGCGGCAAGGGCAACAACGGGGGCGACGGCCTCGTCGCGGCCGCGACGCTGCGGGCGTGGGGCATGCGCGTCGACGTCATCGAGCTCGTCCAACCCGCCGACGATCCCGCGTTGCGTCGAGCGTTCGACCGGGCCGACGTCTTCGTCGACGCCATGTACGGGACCGGGTTCTCCGGGCAGCTCGAGGGCCTGGCCGCTGACGCCGCCGCCCGCAGCGCCGAGCTGACCACCGTCGCGGTCGACATTCCCTCGGGCATCGACGGCCGGACCGGCCAGCAGCACGGGCTCGCCGTGCGCGCCGGGACGACGGTCACCTTCGCGGCGGCCAAGCCCGGTGTTCTCTTCGAACCCGGCCGTTCCCACTCCGGCGACGTCGTCGTGGTCGACATCGGCATCGACGTCGGAGCCCCGACGACGGGTGTGACCGAGTCGAGCGACGTCGCGGGCTGGCTGGCGGCGACCGCGCCGGCGCCCGACACCAACAAGTGGCGCGCCGGCCTCGTCGTGGTCGGCGGGTCGGGCGGCATGACCGGCGCGCCGCTGTTCGTCAGCCACGCGGCCATGCGGGCCGGGGCCGGGATCGTGTGGTGCTGGGTACCGGGCCACGAGGCCGCGGCTGCCGCGTCGGGATCGGAGGTGATCACCCGAGCGCTGCCCTCCACGGACGACGGCGCCCTCGCCGGGCTCGGCGATCTGCTCGAGAGCCTCGAGCGCTTCCGGGCGGCGGCGGTCGGACCGGGACTTGGCACCTCGGCGCCGACCCGAGCCGCGGTGCGCGAGCTCGTCACGAAAACCTCTGTCCCTCTGGTGCTCGACGCCGACGGGTTGAACGCGTTCGCCGGTGACGCGGGCGCGTTGCGCGCCCGCCGCGGCCCAACGGTGCTCACCCCGCACGAAGGCGAGTACGCCCGACTCGTCGGCGAGCCCGTCGGCACCGACCGCCTCGACGCGGCCTGCGGGCTCGCGGCGGCCAGCCACGCCGTGGTGCTCCTCAAGGGGCCGGCGACGATCGTCGCCGAGCCCGACGGCCGAGTCGCCGTGAACCCGACCGGCGGACCCGAGCTGGCCACGGCGGGCAGCGGCGACGTCCTCACCGGCATCATCGGCGGGTTCCTCGCCCGCGGGATGCCCCCCTTCGAGGCGGCGGCGGCGGCGGCGTACGTCCACGGGTGCGCGGCCGACATCGCCGGCCATACTGGGCTGATCGCCCGTGACGTGATCGCGGCCCTGCCACGGGCGCTCGACGCGCTCACCAGCTCTCGGGAGTCGTGATGCCGACCACCACACCCGTGCGCGACGTCATGACCGCGACGGTGATCACGCTGCGCCCCGAGCAGCCGTTCGGCGAAGCAGCCGATCTGCTGGCCGAGCATCGGATCGGCGCCGCGCCGGTGGTCGACGGCGACCACCAGGTCATCGGCCTGCTCCGCGACGAAGACCTCATCGTGTCGGAGGCGAACCTGCACGCGCCGACCTGGTTCAACTTCCTCGGGGCCGAGTTCCCGTTCCCCCGTCAGACCAAGCGGTTCGAAGGCGAGCTGCGACGCATGGTGGCCGCCAACGTCGGGGACCTCATGACGACCGACTTCGAGACGTGCGGTCCCGATGACACGCTCGGTACCGTCGCCGCCCGCATGCACGACCGAGACGTCACCCATATCCCAGTGCTCGACGCCAGCGGCCACCTGGTCGGGATCCTCGCCCGCGGGGACGTGGTCCGGCGCGTCGCGGCGGACCAATGACCGGGAACCCGATCCAGTTCCGCCCCGCCTGGGGTCAGGTCGACCTCGACGCCGTGCGCGCCAACGCCCGGGCACTCGCCCGCGCCGCCGCGCCCGCCCAGCTGCTGGCGGTCGTGAAAGCCGACGCCTACGGGCACGGCGCGGTGCCCGTCGCCCGGGCGGCCCTCGCGGCCGGCGCCACCTGGCTGGGCGTCGCCCTCGTCGAGGAAGGGGTGGCGCTGCGCGAAGCGGGCCTCGACGCCCGGGTGCTGGTCTTGTCCGAGCCCGCGCCGGAGGCGGCGGACGCGGTGGTGGCGGCGCAGCTGACCCCGGTCGTCTACACCGAGCTCGGAATCGAAGCCCTCGCGAAGGCGGTCGCCGCCGCGACGCCCGACGCCCCGCTCCCAGTGCACCTCAAGGTCGACACCGGGATGCACCGGGTCGGGTGTGCACCCGAGCGGGCGCGAGCCCTGGTCGAGGCGGTCTCGACCCGCCCTGAACTCACCCTCGAGGGTCTCTGCACGCACCTCGCGGTCGCCGACGAACCCGATCGGCCCGAGACGACAGCCCAGCTCGAGCAGTTCCGCGCGCTCGTCGAGGACCTCGACCGGCAGGGCACGCGCCCCCCGATCGTCCACGCGGCCAACTCCGCTGCGCTCCTCGCGTTTCCCGAATCCCGCTTCGATCTGGTCCGGGTCGGGATCGCGCTCTACGGCGTCCCGCCGGCGGCCGCGCTCGCCGACCGGGTCGATCTCACGCCGGTCCTGTCCCTGCGCGCGCAGGTCACCCACGTCCAGGAGCTTCCCGCCGGCGCCCGCGTCTCGTACGGACTGCGCTACGCGCTGCCCCGTCCGGGGCGCGTGGTGACCGTGCCGGTCGGCTACGCCGACGGTGTCCCCCGCAATCTCGGGACCAGCGGCGGCGAGGTGCTCATCGCGGGTCGCCGATACCCGATCGCGGGTGCGGTGACGATGGACCAGCTGATGGTGGACGTCGGCGACACGCCGGTGGAGGTCGGCGACGAGGTCGTCCTGCTCGGCACCCAGGGCGACGAGACGGTGACCGCCGCGGAGTGGGCCGAGCACCTCGGCACGATCGCGTACGAGATCGTGAGCGGGATCGGCCCGCGCGTCCCACGCCGGTACGTCGGATGAGCCCAGGCCGGCGGGTGCTGAAGGTGGCGGGCGTCACCGCCGGAGTCGCCGGCGGCGTAGCGGCGTCCGTCTACGGCCTCCAACGAGGTGCGCTCATCGCGCTCCGACGCCGGCCCGACCCCGACGCCGGAGACCTTGGCCAACTCGAGTTCGACGAGGCGCTCCGCCTTCCCAGCAACGACGGCGGCAGCATCTACACCGTCAGCCGCGGCGCCGGCGTGCCGATGTTGTTCTCGCATGGAGTGACGATCTCGTCGCGGGTGTGGGTCAAGCAGTTCCGCGACCTTCCCGACGCCGGCGTCCGGGTCATGGCATTCGACCATCGGGGCCACGGTGAATCCACGATCGGGACGAGCGGCCACTCGGTCGCCAACCTCGCCGCGGACCTGCGCATCGTCGTCGAAGGGCTCGACCTGCGCGACGCCATCCTGGTTGGCCACTCCATGGGCGGGGTGGCCGTCCAGGCGTTCGCCCTTGAGCATCCCGACGTCCTGGCGGAACGGGTTCGCGGCATCGTGTTGCTCTCGACGTTGGCCAAGACCAGCGTCTCGGCGTCTCGGCAGTTGCGGTGGCTAGCCGAACGGGTGACCAGCAGCTTCGATCTGCCCCGCCTGATGGGCCGCCCGAACCTCGGCGTGCTGTTCGCCCGGGTCGGGTTCGGCCGCTCACCCCGGGCGAGTTGGGTCGAGCTGAACCGCGAGATGCTCGCCAGCTGCGATTCGAGCACCGCCCGCGATGCGACGGCCGCGCTCCTCGGACTCGACCTCACCCGCGAGCTGCCCCGCCTGGACGTCCCCACCCTGGTGATCGGCGGGACCTCCGACGTGATCACGCCCCCCGCCGAGTCGCGGCGCCTCGCCGAGGTCATCCCCGGAGCGCGCCTCGTCCTGCTCGCCGGGGCGGGGCACAACATCATGCTCGAGCGCACCGAGGAGTTCCACGCGCTCGTCCTCGGCTTCGCCCGCGGGCTCGGGCTGCTGCCGGCAACCGCCGGCGCCGCGTGACCGGCGCGCTCACCGACGTTCCGGGAATCCAGGTCGGGCACTGGACCGGCGAGGGCACCGGCGTGACGGTGATCCTCCCAGCCAGCCGAGCCGTCGCGGCGGGTGAGCTCCGGGGCGGCGCTCCCGCCACCCGCGAGCTGGCGTTACTCGACCCGAGCCGGACGGTGGAGTCGATCGACGCCGTCGTGTTCACCGGCGGGTCGGCGTTCGGGCTGGCGGCCGCCGACGGGGTGGTGACGTGGCTCGCCGAGCGCGGCCGCGGGTTTCCCACCCGCGGCGGGCCGGTCCCGATCGTCCCGACCGCCGCCATCTACGATCTCGTCGCGTCCGGCGGAACCCATCCCGGCGCGGCGGACGGCGCGGCCGCGATCGACGCCGCGGCGCGCGGCAATCCGCTCACAACCGGCCGGGTCGGGGCGGGTCGAGGCGCCACCGTCGGGAAGTGGCGGGGCGCAGACTACGCGGTGGCGGGCGGGCTCGGATCGGCGAGCACCACCGTCGACGACGCCACCGTCGGGGCGTTGGCGGTCGTGAACGCCCTCGGCGACGTCCGGGGCCCGACCGGCGCGGTGCTGGCCGGGTCGACGGCGCCAGCCGACACGCCGGCGTTTCCCGACCCGGAGCCGTTCGACGCGGCGGAGCCGAACACCACCCTCCTCGTCGTGGCCACCGACGCCCGCTGCACGAAGGCCGAGTGCTTCCTCTTGGCCCAGAGCGCCCAGCACGGCGTCGCCTGGGCCGTGCACCCGTCGCACACCCGCCACGACGGCGATCTCGCCATCGCGCTCGCCACCGGGCTCGTCACGGCGCACCTCGACCGCCTCCGGGTCGCGGCGACCGAGGTCGCCGCCGCGGCCGTGCGCGACGCGGTCGGCCCAGGCGATGATTGAGCAGCCATGACGACGCTCGATCCAGTCCATCCCTGGGGCTCACTCACCGAGCTCGCCGCCGACGCCGCGGTCTGCACGAAATGCCCGCTCGCCGAGACCCGCACTCAGGTGGTGTTCGGCGTCGGTGACCCCAGCGCGGACCTCGTCTTCGTCGGCGAGGGCCCGGGCGCCGAGGAGGATCGCCAGGGCATCCCCTTCGTGGGCCGCGCCGGCCAGCTGCTCACGCGCCTCGTCGAAGGAATCGGCCTGACGCGCGACCGCGTGTACATCTGCAACGTCGTGAAGTGCCGACCCCCGGGCAACCGAGACCCGCTCCCGGTCGAGATCGACGCGTGCCGCCCCTACCTCGAAGCGCAGCTGGACTTCCTCGCGCCCCGGGTCGTCGTGACCCTCGGGAACTTCGCCACCCGTCTCCTCACCGGCACCAAGCTGGGGATCACGAAGGTGCGCGGGCAGGAGTTCCCGTTCCGCGGCGACGCCGTGCTGATTCCGACCCTGCATCCCGCGGCAGTGCTCCGCAACGGCGGCACCGCGCTCGCCGAATCGCGGGCCGATTTCGTCCTCGTCAAGCGCGCTCTCGCTCGCGGCCACGACGCGTGACCGGGACCACGGTCCTGACTCGAAGTGCGGACGAGACCCGCGATGTCGGCCGCGCGACCGCGGGTTTGGTGCACGCCGGCGACGTGATCGTCGTGGCCGGCGAGCTCGGGAGCGGCAAGACGACCTTCGTGCAGGGTCTCGCCGCCGGCGTGGGAATCGCCGAACGAGTGGTCAGCCCCACGTTCACGATCGCTCGCGAGTACGTGGGATCCGTCCGCCTCGTGCACGTCGATGTCTACCGGCTCGAGCGCGCCCAGGAACTCCTCGACCTCGGCCTCGAAGACCTCGCGGACGACGCCGTCCTCGTCGTCGAATGGGGCGACGTGGCGGCCGGATACCTGCCCGCCGATCACCTCGCGGTGCGGCTGACCCCCGGGCCCGGCGCCGACACCGACGAGCGCACGGTCTCGCTCACCGCCGGGGGTCCGTCGTGGGGCGCCCGAGCCGACGCCGTCGCCGCGGCGCTGGACGCTCGATGACGCTGATGCTCGCCATCGATACGGCCACGCCCCGCGTCGCCGTCGCGATCGGCGAGGACGGTCGGGTGCTCGGCTCGGTGTACCTGAGTGCCCGTCGACGTCACGCCGAGGCGTTGGTGCCCGCCATCGCCTATCTCTGCGAGCAGACCGGAGTCGAGCTTCGCCAGCTGGGCGCGGTGGCGGTCGGTGTCGGCCCCGGCCTGTTCACCGGCCTGCGGGTCGGTGTCACGACCGCGAAGATCATGGGCCAGGCGCTCGAGGTGCCGGTCGTGGGCGTGTCGAGCCTCGACCTCGTGGCGCACCCGCTCCGCTTCGGAGGTCAGATGATCGCCGCGGTGCTCGACGCGCGACGCCACGAGGTGTTCCACGCCCGGTACCGACCGGTGTCGGGTGGCGTGCAGCTGGTCACCGAGTACCGGGTCGGGCCGGCGGTCGAGCTCGTCGCCGAACTCGAGGCGGGAGGCGAGGACGTGGTGCTGGCCGGCGACGGCGTGGCGTCCAACCGGGCAGCCTTCGGCGCGCTCGAACGGGCCGTCGACGCCGGCCGCGAGTTCGAAGCGCCCAGCGCGACCGCGCTGGTGGAGATCGCCGACGGGCGCGTCGGACGGGAGGAGTTCTCGGCGCCGTGGGACGTGGCACCCCTGTACCTTCGGGCCAGTGACGCCGAGCTCGCGTGGGGGAACCGGCGATGACCGTGACGGAGCCGCTCGTCGTCCACGTCGTGCCGATGCGGCGCCGGCACCTGCGGTCCGTCTTGCGCATCGAGGCGCTCGTGTACCCGCGACCGTGGAGCCAATCGCTGTTCCTCTCCGAGCTCGCCCTGCGCGGCTCACGCGCGTACTTCGTCGCGCGGATCGGACGTGACGTCGTCGGCTACGCCGGGCTCATGCTGACCGGTGAGGACGGGCACGTCACCACGATCGCGGTTGACCCGGCTCAGCATCGCCGCAAGGTCGGGACCCGGCTGCTGCTCGTGCTCGCCCGCGAGGCGCTCGCCCGCCGAGCCCGCAACCTGACCCTCGAGGTGCGGCTCTCGAACCACGGAGCCCAGGATCTCTACCGACGCTTCGGCTTCGTGCCGGTCGGGGTTCGCAAGAACTACTACCAGGAGACGAACGAGGACGCGCTCGTCATGTGGGCGCACGACATCGACACGCCCGACTACGCCGCCATGCTCAGCGCGCTGGAACGCGCCGTCCCGGGCGAGACGCGCTACGAGGAACGCCGACGGTGACCCCGGATGCGGGCCCGGCGACGATCCTCGGCGTCGAGACCTCCTGTGACGAGACTGCCGCGGCGGTCGTCGTCGGCGGCCGCTCGGTGCGCTCCTCGATCGTCTCGAGCCAGGTCGATCTCCACGCCCGCTTCGGTGGGGTGGTGCCCGAGATCGCGAGCCGGGCGCACGTCGAGCTCATCGGGCCGGTCGTGGCCGAGGCGCTCGCCGCGGCGTCGACCGGCCTCCACGACCTGGACGCGATCGCGGCGTGCCGCGGCCCCGGACTCGCCGGCGCGCTGCTCGTCGGGGTGAGCGCCGCGAAGGCGTTGGCGCTCGTCACGGGGCTGCCCTACGTCGGGGTGAACCACCTCGAAGCCCATCTCTACGCGGCGTGGCTCGAGGAGCCCGACCTCGAACCGCCTCTCGCGGTGCTCCTCGTCTCGGGCGGCCACACCCTGCTCGTCATCATGGAAGCCCACGGCCGCTACCGGGTCGTCGGACAGACCGTCGACGACGCGGCGGGGGAGGCCTTCGACAAGGTGGCGCGCTTCCTCGGTCTTGGCTACCCGGGCGGGCCCGCGATCGACCGCCTCGCCCCCGACGGGGACCCCGAGGCGATCCGGTTCCCGAGAGCGATGCCGGGCGAGCCCAACTTCTCGTTCTCGGGGCTCAAGACCGCGGTGGTGAACCACGCCCGCCAACACCCCGACACCCCGGTCGCCGACGTGGCGGCCTCCTTCCAAGCCGCGGTGGTCGACCAGCTCGTCGACAAGCTGGCCGCGGCGGCCGACGGGGCGGGAGCCCCGACCCTGGTCCTCGGGGGTGGGGTCGCCGCCAACTCGGCCCTGCGGGCCCGGGTCGGCACCCTCGGCGCGGCCACGGGCCGGGACGTCTTCTTGCCCGCCCCGGCCTTTTGTACCGACAACGCGGCCATGATCGCGGCGGCGGCCTGGTGGCGCCTCGAGGCGGTCGGCCCCACGCCGCTCGACGACGGCGTCGACCCCACCGCAGGGCTGGGGGTCGTCGCCTGAGCCGAGCGGGCTTGCCCGATTTCCCCGGGCACGGTAAGTTGATCACTGGCACTCACACCCGTCGAGTGCTAACCATCGCAGACGTCTCGACGCCTCAGGAGGCGCACCCCATGAAGTTGCAGCCGTTGGACGATCGCATCGTCGTACGAGCCAATGAGGCCGAGGAGACCACGACCAGCGGTCTCGTCATTCCCGACACGGCCAAGGAGAAGCCCCAGCAGGGCGAAGTCCTCGCCGTCGGACCCGGCCGTCGAGCCGAGACCTCGGGTGACCTGATCCCCATCGACGTCGCGGTCGGCGACACCGTCGTGTACTCGAAGTACGGCGGGACCGAGATCACCGTCGAAGGCGAAGACCTGCTGATCCTCACCAGCCGGGACGTGCTGGCCAAGGTCAAGAAGTAGCTCTTCGCGTCGTCACCCTGCGGCCCCCGGCTCGACCGGGGGTCGCGGCGCGTCAGGAGCCGGGCGTGCCCACTCGCTCCGTGGCCGTGCGCCGCGCCCACGCGTAGTCGGCCTTGCCGTTCGGTCCCCGTGGGATCTCCTCGACCACGACCACGTGGCGGGGCCGCTTGAACCGGGCCAGCTCGGGGCCGGTGTCCTTGAGCCGCTCGGCGTCGATGCTCGCCCCGGGCTCGGCGGCCACGACCGCGGTCACCACCTCACCGAAGCGCTCGTCGGGAACCCCGACCGCCAAGCAGTCAGCCACGGCCGGATCGCGCTTGAGCGCCTCCTCGACCTCCTCGGGATAGATCTTCTCGCCCCCCGAGTTGATGCACACCGAACCCCGACCGAGCAAGGTGATGGTCTCGTCCTCCTCGACGAGCGCCCAGTCTCCGGGCACCGAGTAGCGGACCCCGTCGAACACTCGGAACGTGCTCGCCGACTTGTCGGGATCCTTGTAGTAGCCGCTCGGGAGGAACCCGCCGAGGGCGAGCATGCCCTGCTCACCCGAACCCGGTTGCACCTCGCGGCCGTCCTCGGTGAGCACCTTGGCGTGCGCCCCGACCCGAAACCGGGCGGTGGGGACCTCCTGGCCCGGACCGGAGAGGCTCGCCGCGAAGCCCACCCCCTCGCTCGAACCGAGGCTGTCGAGCAGCAGCATCGGCTGGCGAGCCTGCAACGCCGCCTTGACCGGCGCGCTCCAGATCACCCCGCTGCTGATGATCAACCCGAGGGAGGACAGGTCATAGGGCTGGTGGCGGGCCTCGGCCTCCTCGAGGGCGCGCACCATCGGCTTGGCGAACGCGTCGCCCACGATGGCGAGCTGGGTCACCCGCTCCCGCTCCACGGTGCGCCACAGCTCGTCGGCGTCGAACCGGCGACCCTGGAGCGTGACCACGCTGCCGCCCAAGAACAGCGCCTGGGTCGAGCTCATCACCCCGGTCCCATGCATGAGCGGCGAGGCGGGCAGGTGCACCGGCGCCCGTCCCGCCTCGACGACCCGGGCCGCGACCATCCCCGCGTCCTCGGCCCGGTCGGGGACTTCCTGGCCGAACGGTCCATACATGGTCTCGGCGAGCACCCCGAAGAGATCCGCGATGCGCCACATGACCCCCTTCGGCATCCCGGTCGTGCCGCCGGTGTAGAGAAACCATTGGTCGTCGCCCGAGCGCTCGATGCGGGGCATCGGCTCGTGGTCGGTGAGCAGCACCTCATAGGCCAGCGCGCCGTCGAGCGGGGCGGTCCCGTCGTCGACTTGGACGACGGCCCGCAGCCGGGGGAGGCGGTCCCGCACCGCCGCGACCTGCTCGGCGAGCGAGCCGTGGAACACCAGCACCTCGGCGTCGGCATTGTCCAGCAGGTACTCGAGCTCGTCGGCGAGGTAGCGGTAGTTGACGTTGACGTGGACTGCCCGGGCCTTGAGCGTCCCGTACATGCACTCCAGGAACTCGCTGCCGTTATAGAGGTACAGCGCGACCTTCGAATCGGGCTCGACGCCGAGCGCACCGAGCGCGGCGGCGAACCGCGCCGCCCGCTCGTCGAAGGACCGCCACGACCGACGGGTGTCGCCCTGGACGAGCGCGTCGCGGTCTCCCACCGCGTCGCTCACCGATTCGAACACCGAAGCCAGGTTCCAGTCGGACATGTAGCTCCCGGTCGACTCCGGCGGGAGCATACGCTTCGCCGCGTGGCGACTCGTGGGGGCCAACAGCGCATCCCGCGTCCCGAGTCGGCCGGCCCCGGGGCGCCCGCACCCTGGGCGCGGCTCCCACCCGCGGCCCGTCGCTTCACGCTCGCCGAGGTGCGCCGCGCCTGCACCGCCCTCCCCGCCCCGCGCCGAGGGGAGGCGCCGCCCTCCGCGCGGCCGGCGGCCGTCCTGATGCCGATCTTCGAGGCCGACGGCGCGGCGCGCATCGTCCTCACCAAACGGCCCGAGACCATGCCCTCCCACCAGGGCGAGATCGCCTTCCCGGGCGGCAAGTTCGAACCCGACCAGGACCGATCACTGCGCGACGCGGCGCGACGCGAAGCGCACGAGGAGATCGGCCTCGACCCCGACCAGGTGGAGATCGTGGCCGAGCTCGACACCCTGACCACCGTCGCGGCCCGCTTCGTGCTGACCCCCTTCGTCGGGTTGCTCGCGGCGCCTCCCCACCTGCGTCCCCACCCCACCGAGGTGGTCCGCGTCTTCGACGTCGCGATCGCCGAGCTCCTCGAGGACGGCGTCTTTCGAGAGGAACGCTGGGACGTGCCACCCAACCTCGACGTCACGCCAGGCCGCCAGCGCCCCATCCACTTCTTCGAGCTCGACGACGAGACCGTCTGGGGCGCCACCGCGCGCATCCTCACCGACTTCCTCACGCACCTCACTGCCACCCGCTGACGCCACCGCGCGGTCGGCCCTCCAGTGCCGGCCCGGGGGCGCCGAAACACACAGTGCCAACATCAGACACAGCCTCCACAGAAGTGACGGGGGATGGGCACCACACCGCAGCGGATTGGTCCCGGCCGTCCCGAGCGCGTCACCCGCCGGACCCTGGTGGGCCGCCTGGGCGCGGTGGCTGCTGCCGCCGTGGTCCTCGCCGCCTGCCTGCCGCCCCGAGCCCCCGCACCGGTCGGGCCGGGCACCATCATGGGCCCCAGCGAGCTCACCGCCGCCCAGATCGCGGCCTACGTGTGCCACGTCGGGCGCTGCGCCACCTGGCAGCCCGAGATCCCACCCACCCAGATGGCCCAGCTGTTCCTCGACGAAGGGAACCTGGCCGGGGTGCGCGGCGACGTCGCCTTCTGCCAAGCCGTCCTCGAGACCGGCTGGTTCGCCTACCCGGGCTCGCCGCCCCAGAACACGGTGCCGGTCCCGCCCGCGGGATCCTCCACCTGGCCCGGGTACGTGCTCCCCCGGGACCACAACTACGGCGGCCTCGGCGCCTTCCCCGCCAGCACCGTCTACATGCGCATGCCGACACCCCAGCTCGGGGTGCGGGCCCAGATCCAGCACCTGCGAAACTTCGCCGACCCGAACGCGACCAGCACCAACCTCGGTGCCCCCTTCGTCGCCCGCCCCGGGTACAGCGCCACCGGGTTCGACCAGTTCTCCGAGAAGGGCCAGGCACCCCGCTGGGTCGACCTCGACGGCCGATGGGCCGTGCCGGGCACTACCTACGGCCAGACCATCCTCGACATCTACAACAGCATGCGGGCCTACGCCGGGCTCGCCCCGGTGAGCGTCTCGGGCGGGGTCGGCGCCGACTCGGCTCTCACGAACCAGGAGCTCTGGGCCACGACCACCGTGCGTCACTAGCCCGGCCTCGGCCCCCCCGTCGGGCCCGGACGCGCGGCCCGCAGGCCGGATGCGTCGATCGACTGGGTTGCGCCGCGCCGGCGGTACGATCGACGTTTCGCCGCGACGGAAATGGGGAGAACGTGGAAGTCGAGATCGGCATCGGGAAGTCGGCACGGCGCGCGTACGGATTCGACGACATCGCGATCGTGCCGAGTCGTCGAACCCGCGATCCCGAAGACGTCGACATCTCGTGGGAGATCGACGCGTTCCCGTTTGAGCTACCGCTGGTCGCGGCCGCGATGGACGCGATCGTGTCGCCGCGCACCGCGATCGAGGTTGGTCGTCTCGGTGGCCTGGCCTGCCTGAACCTTGAGGGCCTCTGGACTCGCTACGAGGACCCCGAGCCGCTCTTCGAGGAGATCGCCGAGCTCTCCGCCGAGAAGGCCACTCGACGCATGCAGGAGATCTACGCCGAGCCGATCAAGGAGGAGTTGATCGGCGCGCGGATCCGCGAGGTCAAAGGGAGCGGCTCCACCGTGTGCGCGTCGCTGACTCCCCAGCGGGTCGAGCGGTTCGCCAAGCACGTGCTCGACGCCGAGCTCGACCTGCTCGTGATCCAGGGCACCGTGGTGTCCGCCGAGCATGTCTCCAAAGACGCATCTCGTCAGCCGCTGAACCTCAAGAAGTTCATCCGCGAGTTCGAGATCCCCGTCATCGTCGGCGGCTGCGCCTCCTATTCGACCGCCCTGCACCTCATGCGTACCGGCGCCGTCGGCGTCCTCGTCGGAGTCGGGCCGGGACACGCCTGCACGACCCGCGGTGTCCTGGGCATCGGGGTGCCCCAGGCGACCGCCATCGCCGACGCCGCCGGAGCCCGCATCCGCCATCTCGACGAGACCGGCGTGTACGTCCACGTGATCGCCGATGGCGGGATGCGAACCGGCGGCGATGTCGCGAAAGCCATCGCCTGTGGCGCCGACGCGGTGATGATCGGCTCGCCCCTGGCCCGGGCCTACGAGGCCCCCGGGCGCGGCTACCAGTGGGGCATGGCCACCTTCCACCCCACCTTGCCCCGCGGCGCCCGGGTGCGGACCGACCGCTGCGCCTCCATGGCCGAGGTGCTGGTCGGACCGGCCCACGACAACGACGGAACCCTGAACCTCTTCGGTGCGTTGCGCACCTCGATGGCCACCACCGGCTATGAGACGCTCAAGGAGTTCCAGAAGGCCGAGGTCATGGTCGCGCCGGCGCTCAAAACCGAAGGCAAAGTGCTCCAGCGCGAGCAGCACATCGGCATGGGTCGCTAAGCGCGCCTTGGCGCCCCAGCACGACACCGTTCTCGTCGTCGACTTCGGGGCTCAGTACGCGCAGTTGATCGCGCGGCGGGTCCGCGAGGCGCGGGTCTACTCCGAGATCGTCCCGCGCAGCACACCGCTCGCTGAGCTGCTGGCTCGCCGGCCCCGCGGGATCATCCTCTCGGGCGGTCCCGCGTCGGTCCACGTCGACGGCGCACCGAGCATCGACCCTGCCGTCTACGACGCCGGCGTTCCGATCCTGGGAATCTGCTACGGAGCGCAGCTCGTGGCACTCCAGCTCGACGGGGAGGTCCAACGCACCGGTGGCGGCGAGTACGGGCGCACCCCCATGACCCGCACCGACGCGGCGTCGGTCCTGCTCGCCGACGCCCCGGCTGAGCGGACGGTGTGGATGAGCCACGGCGACGCGATCACCCGCGCGCCGTCGGGCTCGGTGGTCACCGCCCGCGCCCCCGGCGCGCCCGTCGCCGCCTTCGAGGACCGCGATCGGGCCCGGTACGGCGTGCAGTTCCACCCCGAGGTGATCCACACCGAGCGGGGCGCCGACGTGTTCCACGCCTTCCTGTTCGACGTGTGCGGCTGTCGTCCCACCTGGACGCACACGTCGATCATCGACGAGGCGATCGCCGCGGTCCGCGCCCAAGTCGGCGAAGCCCGGGTCGTCTGCGGGCTCTCCGGCGGTGTCGACTCGGCGGTCGCCGCCGCCCTGGTCCACAAGACGGTCGGTGACCAGCTCACCTGCGTCTTCGTCGACACCGGACTGCTCCGCCTCGGCGAGGCCGACCAGGTCGAGGAGACCTTCCGGCGTCAATTCCAAGTCGATCTCGTGCACGTCAAAGCCGCCGATCGCTTCCTCAGCGCCCTGGTCGGCGTGACCGACCCCGAACGCAAGCGCAAGATCATTGGCGAGACCTTCATCCGCGTGTTCGAAGAGGTCGCCGCCGACCTCGCCGATGCCCCCTACCTCGTTCAGGGGACGCTGTACCCCGACATCGTCGAATCGGGTGGCGCCGACAACGCCACGATCAAGTCGCACCACAACGTCGGTGGGCTCCCCGACGACATGCAGTTCGAGCTCGTCGAACCGCTGCGCAATCTGTTCAAGGACGAGGTGCGTGCGATCGGCGAGGAACTCGGGTTGCCCGAGGAGATCGTCTGGCGTCAGCCGTTCCCTGGGCCCGGGCTCGCGGTGCGGATCATCGGCGACGTGACACCCGATCGCCTCGAGACGCTCCGCCAGGCCGACGACGTCGTCACCGACGAGGTTCGACGGGCGGGGCTGTATCGTGAGCTCTGGCAAAGCTTCGCGGTGCTGCCCGCTGTGCGCACCGTGGGGGTGATGGGCGACGGCCGCACCTACGAATACCCAGTCGTGGTGCGGGCGGTGACCTCGGAGGACGCGATGACGGCGGACTGGGCCCGGCTCCCGCACGAGCTGCTCGAACGCATCGCGTCCCGCATCATCAACGAGGTTCCCGGCGTGAACCGCGTCGCGTACGACATCACCAGCAAGCCGCCCGGAACGATCGAGTGGGAGTGAACCCGATGGACACCAAGACCCTGGAAGCGACCGCCCGAGCGCTGGTCGCCCCCGGCAAGGGGATCCTCGCCGCCGACGAGAGCGGACCGACGATCAAGAAGCGGTTCGACAAGATCGGCGTGGAGTCGACCGAGGACAACCGACGCGCCTACCGAGACCTGCTCTTCGCCACCGAGGGGATCGGCGACTGCATCAGCGGGGTCATCCTCTTCGACGAGACGATCCGCCAGCCCTCCCTCGACGGCGTCGCGTTCCCGAAGGTGCTCGAGAGTCAAGGTGTCATCCCGGGGATCAAGGTCGACAGCGGCGCCAAGCCGCTCGCCCTCGCCGCGTCGAGCGAGACCGTCACCGAAGGTCTCGACGGGCTGCGGGATCGCCTCGCCGAGTACCACATGCTCGGCGCCCGCTTCGCGAAGTGGCGGGCCACGTACACGATCACCGACGTGCTGCCCTCGCCGTACGCGATCGACGTCAACGCGCACGCCCTGGCCCGCTACGCCGCGCTCTGCCAGGAGGCTGGCATCGTGCCCATCGTGGAGCCCGAGGTGTACATGGAGGGCGATCACACGATCCAAGGCTCGAAGCAGGTGACCCTCGCGGTCCTCGAATCCGTGTACCGCGCCCTCGACGACCAGCGGATCTTCCTGCCCGGCACCTTGTTGAAGCCCAACATGGTGCTTTCGGGCTACGAGGCGACCGAGCAGGCCCCGGTCGGACAGGTGGCCGACGAGACGATCGACTGCTTGCGCTGGACTGTCCCCGCCGCGGTACCCGGGATCGTGTTCCTCTCCGGGGGTCAGAGCGACGAGGACGCCACCGCGCATCTCAGCGCCATGAACCAGCGTGGTCCCCATCCGTGGCAGCTGAGCTTCTCGTACGGTCGGGCGTTGCAGGCCGCCGCCCAGCAGGCCTGGCGCGGCGATCCGGCCAACCGGGCGGCGGCGCAGCACGCCTTCTTGCAGCGGGCCCGGCTCAACAGCCTGGCTCGCTCCGGCGAGTACACGCCGAGCATGGAGCAGGCGGCCTAAGCCCCGGCGGGCCGCGGCCGTCGCGTCGTGCGGGCGCTGATCCAACGGGTGACCGAGGCACGCGTCCGCGTCGAGCATGAGCTGGTGGGCGAGATCGGCGGCGGACTCTGCGTGCTCGTCGGCGTCACCCACGACGACGACGAGGCCGCCGCCCGCCGGCTGGCCGAGCAGGTCTGGAACCTGCGGGTGTTCGCCGACGGCGACGCGCCGATGCAGCGTTCCCTGGCCGACACGACCCGGGCCGCGCTCGTGGTCAGCCAGTTCACCCTCTACGGCGACACCCGCCGGGGCCGACGGCCGTCGTGGAGCGCCGCCGCGTCACCCTCCGTGGCCGAGCCGCTCGTCGAGGCCTTCACCGCCACGCTTCGCGCCCTCGGTGCCGAGGTCGCGACCGGACGGTTCGGGGCCCACATGGCGGTCGAGCTCGTCAACGACGGCCCGGTGACGCTCCTCCTCGAGAGCTGATCGCCCGAAACCTCACACGCGCCTTACACCCGGCTCAGCGTTTCCTCAGGATGCGGCGCTCACGATGTCGACATGGAAACCCGCTTCGGCGAAGAGCAGGTCCGCACCGCGCAGTACACCTGGATCGTGGACCGGCTCCGCCAGCGGTTCCGTCGGGTACCGAGCGGCAGCGACCCGACCGACCCGGGCCTGCCCGTGACCTGGTTGCCGTATCACGCCGCGTGGCGGGACCCGCGCACCGGCGCGCTGACGCTCGCCTTGGATCAAGCCGGGACCCATCTGCTACGCGTCGGACCCTGACCCGCTCGTGACGTCGGCGTTCCCGACGCAGCCCCCCGGTACGATGGCCACGTCATGCCCGAAGTCTCGGCCGCGCCTACCTCCCCGGCTGACAGTCCCGACGTCGAGGCGCTCCTCGAGGGCCTGAACCCCATCCAACGAGAAGCGGCGACCGCCCCCGACGGGCCGCTCCTCATCGTCGCCGGCGCCGGCTCCGGCAAGACCCGCGTCCTCACGCACCGAATCGCGTATCTGATCGCCACCCGGCGCGTCTCGCCGTTCGGGCTCCTCGCCATCACGTTCACGAACAAGGCCGCCGGTGAGATGAAGGAACGGGTCGCCGCGCTCGTCGGCCCGGTCGCCCACCGCATGTGGGTCTCCACCTTCCATTCGGCCTGCGCCCGGATCCTGCGCCGGGAGGCCGCCCGGGTCGGCCTGCGCTCCTCGTTCACGATCTACGACCAGTCCGACTCGGTCCGCCTCGTCGACTACGTCCGACGCGACCTGAACCTCGACCCCAAGCGGTTCCCACCCCGCCAGCTCCACGCCCGGATCTCGGCGTTCAAGAACGACCTCGTCACCCCCGACGAAGTCCTCGAGGCCGCCGTGACACCCCCCGAGCAGCGCTACGCCGCCGTCTACCGCGAGTACCAGCGGCGCCTTCTCGAGGCCTCCGCGGTCGATTTCGACGACCTGTTGCTGCTCGCGGTGCGCCTGTTCCGGGAGCATCCCGACGCGTTGGCCCGATGGCGGTACCGCTTCTCCTACGTCCTGGTCGACGAGTTTCAGGACACCAACCTCGCCCAGTGGGAACTGGTACGCCTCCTCGCCACCGAGCATCGCAACATCATGGTGGTCGGCGACGCCGACCAGGCGGTCTACGCCTTTCGAGGCGCCGACTACCGAAACCTGCTGCGCTTCGAGGAGGCCTTCCCCGACGCGACCGTGATCGTCCTCGAGCAGAACTACCGCTCGACGCAGTCCATCCTCGACGCCGCGAACGCGGTGATCGCCAACAACGCGGCCCGCCGCCCCAAGCATCTCTGGACCGAACAGATCGGCGGCGAGCTCCTCACCCGATACCAAGCCGAGGACGAGCACGACGAGGCGAATTTCTGCGCGTCCGAGACGACGCGCCTCACCGACGACGACGGGTACCGGTTCGGCGACCTGGCCATCTTCTATCGGACGAACGCGCAGAGCCGCATCCTCGAAGAGTCACTCGTGCGGGCGGGGATCCCGTACCGGGTGGTCGGCGGCGTGAAGTTCTACGACCGGCGGGAGGTCAAGGACTCCCTGGCGTACCTACGGGCGCTGGTCAATCCCGACGACGAAGTGTCGTGGAAACGCATCGTGAACGTCCCCAAGCGGGGCGTCGGTGACACCTCCGTCGCCAAAGTCGACGCGTACGCCCGGGCGTCAGGTCTCACGTTTCGCGACGCGCTGCGCGAAGCCCCGGTCGCCAACGTGTCCGGCAAGGCGCGCAGCGGGATCCAGGACCTCCTCGAGCTCATGGCGGTCTGCGAGCGCGCCGCGGCGCATGGAGTCGCGCGCACCGTCGAAGCGATTCTGGAGCACTCCGGCTACCTCGCCGAGCTGGAGGCGGAACGCTCGATCGAAGCCCAGGGACGCCTCGAGAACCTCCAAGAGTTCATCGGCGTGTGCCAAGAGTTCGACGCCGCCCTCGACGGGGGAGACCTCACCGGCCTGCCCGGAATCGCGGGGATCGGCACCGACGGCGACGCCGACACGCCCGTCACCGCTCCGACCGGCGTGGCCCGCATCGCCGCGTTCCTCGAGGCGGTGTCGCTCATCACCGATCTCGACACCGCCGAGGGTGACGACGAAGACCACAGCGCGGTGACGCTGATGACGCTGCACGCCGCGAAGGGCCTCGAGTACCCCGTCGTGTTCATCACCGGGCTCGAGGACGGCGTCTTCCCCCACCTGCGCAGCCTCGGTGACCCCGAGAGCCTCGAGGAGGAGCGCCGACTCTGCTACGTCGGCATCACCCGGGCCCGCGAGCGCCTCTATCTGTGCCACGCGTGGCGGCGCACCCTCTACGGCGCGACGGACTACTACTCACCTAGCCGGTTCCTCGGCGAGATCCCCGCCGAGCTGGTCCACGCGGTCGGTGAGGAGCATCCCCGGATGGGCCTCGACGCCCACCGGGACGCGGTCGTGGACGCGGCGCTGCGAGCCGGCGCCGCGCCCGGTCACGGCGCCCAGGACCTCGGCATTCGGATCGGCGACGACGTGGTGCACGACACCTTCGGCGAGGGCGTGGTCCTCGACGTGGAAGGCCGGGGTGACGCGGCCGAGGCGGTGGTGCAGTTTCGCGACCTGGGGGAGAAGCGCCTGTTGCTCGCCTGGGCGCCGCTGCGGCGCCCGCAGGCCTGACGCGGCGTCAGCGCTTCGCCGGGAGCGGTTCGGGGGCCTTGGTGACGCGGGCGAAGTTGATGATGATCCCGCCCTTCTCGGCGCCGCTCGCGATCATCTGGATCGGGTAGCGGTTCAGCTCCTTGCTGGTCAGGTCGTCGTTGTGGCAGTCGATGTAGGCGTTGCGGTGCGATTCCCACTTCGCGGTGCACGACGCGGTGCCCGGCCGGCGGGCCACGAGCGCCACGAGCTGATGGTCCTCGATGGCGAGCCAGAAGCCGGTGCCGCCGAAAGGATGGGCGAAGTAGAGCGGCCCGCCGGTCGTGACCGAATTGCGCAGATCGGACTCGAGACCGATGTAGATCGGGCCGGGCTTCGGCGTGGGATCCCCGCCGCCGGTGCTGAAGAACAGGACCCCGGCGAACAGGGCACCGGCCAGGATGACGATGGCGCCGGTGAAAACGAGGAGGCGGCGGTCGGACGGGGCGGGGGGCACGGCCCTTTGGTACCCGTCGGGAATGGCCCGGTCCAGTCGGGGCTGCATAGGGTGGCGCCTTCCGGAGACAGCGGGTGGATCCCGGGGGAGCCCATGCAGCGGCGCTACCGCGTCATCATCGCCAAACCTGGCCTCGACGGCCACGATCGCGGCGCGAAGGTCATCGCGCGGGCGCTGCGGGACGCCGGCTTCGAAGTCATCTACACCGGACTCTTCCAGACCCCCGAGCAGGTCGCCGAGACCTGCCTCCAAGAGGACGCCGACGCGGTGGGCCTCTCGGTGCTCTCCGGCGCCCACCTCACGCTGTTCTCCCGGGTGCTGGCCCTCCTCCAGGAATGCGGGCGCGGCGACGTCCTCGTCTTCGGCGGTGGCATCATCCCCGGCGACGACTTGACGACGCTCGAGGCGGCCGGGGTAGCCCGGGTCTTCACGCCCGGGGCGCCACTCGGTGAGATCACCGAATGGCTGGAGCGGGCGCTGGACGCTCGAGAGTCTCGGGTCGCGCACTAAGCGACCGGCGCTGTCCCGCCGAGCCTCAACCAGGAGTCGCGTTGGATCTCTTCGAGTACCAAGGCAAGCAACTCTTCGCGCGCTACGACATCCCCATCTCGCCCGGCGCCGCCGCGTACACCGTCGACGAGGCGGTCGCCGCCGCCGACGGCATCGGCTACCCGGTCGTCGTGAAAGCCCAAGTGCACGTCGGCGGGCGAGGCAAAGCCGGCGGCGTCAAGCTCGCCGCGGACGTCACCGAGTGCCGCACCCACGCGTCGAACATCCTCGGCATGGACATCAAGGGCCACCGGGTCGGGTTGGTGTGGATCGAGCAGGCGAGCGACATCGCCCGCGAGTACTACGCCTCGTTCACGCTCGACCGGTCGGCCAAGCTCCACCTCGGCATGCTCTCCGCGCAGGGCGGCGTCGAGATCGAGGACGTCGCGACCACCAACCCGGACGCCATCGCCCGGATCCAGGTCGACCCCGTCGACGGGCTGACCGCCACCCAGTGTGAGGAATGGGTCAGCGCGGCCGGCCTCGACCCCGAGGCCCGGGCCGGCACCCTCGACATCCTCCAGAAGCTGTGGCGCTGCTACGAGGCCGCCGACGCCGACCTGATGGAGATCAACCCGCTCATCCTCACCACCGACGGGGTGGTGCGGGCACTCGACGCCAAAGTGACGCTCGACGCCAACTCCGTCTTCCGCCACCCCGACTACGAGCAGTACGAGGAGACCCAGCCCCGGGACTCCCGGGAACAAGAAGCGTTCGGCAAGGGCCTGCAGTACGTGGGCCTCGAGGGGTCGGTCGGCGTCATCGCCAACGGGGCGGGACTGGCCATGAGCACGGTCGACGTCGTCAACGAGGTCGGTGGCAAGGCCGCGAACTTCCTCGACATCGGAGGCGGCGCCAACGCCGACGTGATGGCCGGCGCACTCGAGGTCATCAACCACGACCCCGACGTGCAGGCCATCTTCATCAACATCTTCGGCGGCATCACGAAGGGTGAGGAAGTCGCCAACGGGATCGTGCAGGCCCTCGAACGGGTCGCGATCGACTCCCCGATCGTCATCCGCCTCGACGGCACGAACGCCGAGGAAGGCCGCGCCATCCTCCAACCCCACTTGTCCGACCGGCTCCGCCTCGAGCCGACCATGCTCGACGCGGCGCGGGCCGTCGTCGCGCTCGCCAAGGCGAAGTGACGTCGCGATGAGCATCTTCGTCGACGAGAACACCAAGGTGGTGTACCAGGGCCTGACCGGCTCCCAGGGCCGCTTCTACGGCCGGCTGAACCGCGAGTACGGAACTCAGGTCGTGGCCGGCACGAACCCGAAGAAAGCCGGCACCGACGTGGACGGAATCCCGGTCTTCGCGACCGTCGCCGAAGCAGTCCAGGCCACCGGCGCGAACGTGTCGTGCGTGTTCATCCCCGCGCCCGGCGTCCGCGACGCGGTCCTGGATGCCGCGTCGGGGGGAGTGGAGCTCATCGTCGTCATTACCGAGGGTGTGCCGATGCACGACGAGGCGTGGTTCTACAACGAGCTGCGACGCGAGTACCCCGCCGTGCGGCTGCTGGGCCCGAACTGCCCCGGGCTGATCAGCCCCGGCCGCTGCAACATCGGCATCACCGCCGGCCACATCGCCAAGGCGGGAGGTCCGGTCGGTATCGTGAGCCGCTCCGGCACCCTCACCTACCAGGCGCTCTACGAGCTCAAGCAGCAGGGCATCGGCGTGACCACCTGCGTCGGGATCGGCGGCGACCCGGTCCCGGGCACCAGCTTCATCGACTGCCTCGCCGCGTTCGAAGGCGACCCCGACACCCACGCGGTGATGATGATCGGCGAGATCGGGGGATCCGGCGAAGAAGAAGCTGCCGAGTTCATCAAGACCGAGATGAGCAAGCCGGTCGTCGCCTACATCGCGGGGGTCACCGCCCCACCGGGCAAGAAGATGGGGCACGCCGGCGCCATCGTCTCGGGCGGCAAAGGCACCGCCCAGGCCAAGATGGACGCGCTCCGCGACGCCGGAGCACAGGTCGGCCTGAATCCCACCGCCGCGGGCGCGCTGATGGTCGACGTCGTCGCCGACCGCTGAGTCAACCTCGGTCGCGTAGGCTCGCCGGGTGACGTCGACCCCGGCGCCTCCCCCGGTCCCACCGGCAGGCTGGGCGCCCTACCAGCCGGTCCGGCGCGCGACGACGAACGGGTTCGCCGTCGCCGCCCTCGTGCTCGGAATCGCCGTGCTCTGCACGGGCATCTTCGGTGGGATCCTCGCCGTGGTGTTCGGCAACATCGCGCTCGGCCGCATCGACGCCGCCCAAGGTGCCGAGAAGGGCCGCGGGCTCGCCGTCACCGGCATCGTGTTCGGCTGGATCGGGATCGGCCTCACCGCGATCGTCGCCGCGGCATGGCTCGCCTACGGGATCAGCAACCTCTGATCACGGCGCCGCGGGCTCCCCGCCATCCGGCGGCTCGCCGAGCGGCCGGCTGACGAACGGGTGCCCGTCCCCGGACCGGGCCCCGACTGCGAGGTCCCCCGGGGCGAAGCCCCGGGGGACCATCGACACGACGTGACGTTCGAGCGGCGAGCCCTCAGGTTGACGCGGACCGCTCGCCCTGGAAGTTCAAGAACGCACCGACGACGAGCCCAATCGTCGCGAGCAAACCGACGAAGATGCCGAACTTGCGGCTCTTGGTGATCCCGGTGGGCAGCGTGACTCCGGCGCTCGGACCGACGATGACCTTGATCAGCACGAACAGGAAGGCGACGGCAGCGATGCCAAGCACGATCTGGGCCAAGGTGACGCTCCCGAACTTGCCCGGGATCTCCACCCCCACCGCCTTGAGTACCACGTAGGCCAGCAAAACCAGTCCGAGCAGCACGGCCAGCAGCGACAGCGTGAAGTGCCATGCGCTCGCGGTGTGGCCAGGGGGGTTGTAGCCGAGCCAGTTGAGAAACGAGAAGATGAACAAGACGATTCCGCTCACACCGATGATCTGGTCACCGGTGGTCAACTTGTTGAGATCCATTTCGAAGGTCCTCCAGAGAGTGGCTCAGCGCCCAGCCACGCTGGCGCCAGCGAGCAGCACAGCACGCCGTTCAGGACTATGCAAGCATCCGAAGGCACCGCCCAGGCGAAGATGGACGCGCTGCGCGACGCCGGCGCGCGGGTCGGGTTGAATCCGACGGCCGCGGGCGCGCTGATGGTCGAGGTCGTCGCCGGGCTCTGAGACAGTCGTCGCGTAGGCTGAGCGTGTGCCGTCGACGCCCGCCGTCCCCGGTCCCGCCGGTGGGCTGGGCTGCCCACCAGCTGTATCGGCCCGCGACGACGAACGGGTTTCGCGGTCGCAGCCTTCGTCATGGGGATCGCGGTCCTCTGCACCGGGATCTTCGGGGGGATCCTCGGCGTCGTGTTCGGCAACGTGGCGCTAGCCCGTATCGACGCCGCCCAGGGTGCGCAGCGGGGACGCGCGCTGGCCATGACCGGCATCGTGTTGGGCTGGATCGCGATCGCGCTCACCGCGGTCGCCGCCGCGGCGTGACTCGCCTACGGGATCAGCAACCTCTGATCACCGGGGAGCCTGGGCGATTCGAATCTGGGGGACACTCGAGCGGCCTGCCGCCAGGACGAGGCGAGCCGTCGGTCCGCATGCCCAAGACGGGACCGGGACCGACGACCAGCTCGATCGTGGTCACCCAAGGCCGACGAAGATGCCGACCGTTCGGCTCGTGATAAATCTGAGCGCGTGCTGGCCCGAAGGTCTCGGACACCCCCAAACTGCGTGACCCGCGCCGACCGTGTGCCGGCGCGGGTCACGGCTCACGCCTTGGCCCGCTCGTTGCCGAGCAAGATCGCGCCCGCGAAGCACGCCGCGGAGCCGACCAGCATCAAGATCAGCCCGATGCCGATGCCTGCCCCGCCCTTGGACACGACCAAGAACGCGAGGCTATCGAGGGTGGCGAAGAACCCGAGCGCGACGTGCACCTGGGTCCAGGTGAACCCTGCGATCCCTGCCCCAAGGTCGACGCTGAGCAACTTGGTTAGCACAACCTGGACGCCCATGACCACCGTGAACAAGACGATGATTGTGGTGATCGGGACGAGGCCCTTGCCCCAGGCGCTGACTCCGCCGCTGAGCGGTGACGGTGCCGTATAGAAATGGAGGAACGAGAACACGAGTGTGACAATCGCGCCCGCCACGATGAGGATTTCTCCCGGGGTGAGCTTGAGGTTTATCTTGCTGTCTTCAGCCATGCGTTCGCCTCTGGTTGAGTGTCGGATTGCTCGTGACCCGGTGCGGACGACCGATCGCTGACCGGCCGTGAGAACCCGAAACGGACACCGTCGCGGCTTGACTCCACGAGCTGAAGAGTGTCGCTGCGGCGGCTGTGATTCATGGTGTCCTTTGATTGCCCCGCCGCCCGAGGCGCCGACGCACCAAGAGCAGCACAGCACGGGGCCGGCCTGATTGCAAGCATCGGTTCAGAGTGCGTCTCCTGTCCGGCTGGGCGTCGTCTCCTACGCCTGGGCGGCCTCTCGCAGGTTCAGGATCGCCCCGCCGGCGATCGCGGCGCTCGCGATGAGGCCCACGTAGGCACCGACCTGACGTGTCTTGGTGAAGGACACGTGAATCGCGATGCCGCTGGTGCTCGGGAGGCCGAAGGTGGAGAGCCCGACGTCGGCGCCCACGGCGACCTTCAGGGCCACCAGGAGAAAGGTGAGCACGCCGAACGCGGCCAGCGGCCGAGCCAGCGAGATCGGCGAGACGCGAGCCAGCGCCGAGGGCGCCATCAGCACCAGGAGGGCGAGGTAGACGAGCATCCCGATCGCGGTCACGACGGCCACCGCGGTCACGGCGTAGGCCCAGGCGCGGTGGGCGAACTCGTAGTGACTCACCGGCAGCGAGCGGCCGGCCAGGCTGATGGTGGTGATCCGCCCTCCCAGCCAGTGCAGGAACGATGCCGCCACGAGCACCACGGCCCCCACGCCGACGATCCGTTCACCAAGCGTCAGGCGGTCCAGGTCCACGAGCTGGCGTCTCCCCCCGGGCCGGTCGGCCCGGGGGGAGCCGACCACGGTCCAGCGGCGCGCGCAACCCGTGTCCCCACCCCCGAGGGTGCACGAGAGCCTCGGCTACGTTCCCGGTATGCGGAGGCTCGGGGTGCTGGCGTCGGGGAGCGGGACGATCCTCCAGGCGATCCTCGACGCCGAGCTGCCGGTGGCCGTCGTGGTCGTCGACCGACCCTGTGCCGCCATCGGGCGGGCCGAGACGGCTGCCGTGCCGGTCGAGGTCGTGGAACGCACCTCGTTCGGTCCCGAGTTCGACCGTGCGGCGTACACGCGGCGCGTCGTCGACGCGTTGGAACGCCATGATGTCGAGCTCGTCGCCATGGCCGGCTTCGGGACCATCCTCGCCGAGCCGATCCACGACGCGTTCGGCGGCCGGATCGTGAACACGCACCCGGCGCTGCTGCCCGCCTTCAAGGGCTGGCACGCGGTCGAGGACGCGTTGGCCGCCGGCGTGAAGGTGAGCGGCTGGACCGCGCACGTCGCGACCCTCGAGGTCGACGACGGCCCGATCCTGGCCCAAGAGGCGGTCGAGGTCCTCGACGACGACACCGTCGAGACGCTCCACGAGCGGATCAAGGCGGTCGAGCGACGCCGATACCCCCAGGTCCTGCGTCAGCTGCTCGAAGGCGCCGAGCACGAGGAGGTCGAGGCGCGGTGAGTCGTCGGGCTCTGCTCTCGGTCAACGACAAGGTCGGCCTCGCCGACTTCGCGGCCGGGCTCCACGCGCTCGGCTACGAGCTCGTGTCGTCCGGCAAGACGGCCGCCGCGCTTGGCGAGGCGGGCGTGCCGGTCACCACCGTCGAAGAGGTCACCGGCGCCCCCGAGATGCTCGACGGCCGGGTCAAGACCCTGCACCCGCGAGTGCACGGCGGTCTCCTGGCCGATCTCGACAACCCGACCCACCGGGCCGAGCTCGACGCAGCCGGCATCGAGCCGTTCCAGCTCGTGGTGAGCAACCTGTATCCATTCCGCGAACACCCCGACATCGAGACGATCGACATCGGCGGTCCGGCCATGGTCCGCGCGGCGGCGAAGAACCACGCCTGGGTCGGGGTGGTGACCAGCCCCGCCCAGTACGACGACGTCCTCGCGGAGCTGCGCCGACATGACGGGTCGCTCTCCGACGAGACGCGGCGCGCCCTCGCGCTCGAGGCGTTCGCGCACACCGCCGCGTACGACGCGGCGATCGTCGAATGGCTCGAGGGCGACGAGCTGTTGCCCCAGCATCTCGTGTTCCCGCTCGAGCGCACCGAGGACACGCTGCGCTACGGCGAGAACCCCCACCAGCGAGCCGCCCGCTACCGGCGCGCCGGAACCGTGTCGTGGTGGGACGCCGTCACCCAGCACAGCGGGCTGGCGCTCTCATACCTCAACCTCTACGACACCGACGCCGCGTGGCGGATCGTCCATGACCTCGGGACCCGGCCGGCGTGCGCCATCATCAAGCACGCCAACCCGTGCGGCGTCGCGGTCGCCGACGACCTCGCCGCCGCGTACCAGCGCGCCCTCGAATGTGACGAGCAGTCGGCGTTCGGCGGCATCGTCGCGTTGAACCGTCCCCTCGACGCGGCGACGGTCGAGCGTATGGTGGCGGGACCGCAAGCCGACGTGGTCATCGCGCCCGTCTACGACCCCGGCAGCCTCGACGCGCTCATCGCGAAGCGCAAGAACACCCGACTCCTGAGCGCGCCTCCGCCCGAGGCTCTCCAGCGCGACGTGCGACAGATCTCGGGCGGCTTCTTGATCCAGGAGCCGCATCACTTCGAAGCCCGCCGGGACGCGTGGCGAGTGGTCACCCAGGCCACGCCGACCGACGCGCAGTGGCGCGACGCGGAGCTCGCCTGGCGGATCTGCGGTCACGTGAAGTCGAACGCGATCGTGCTGGTCAAGGACGGCCAGGCCGTCGGGATCGGCGCCGGCCAGCAGAAGCGGGTCGACTCGGCGGAGATCGCGGCCCGCAAGGCGGCCGGCCGGGCCGCGGGGGGCGCCAGCGCGAGCGACGCGTTCTACCCGTTCCCCGACGGCATCGAGGCGGCGGCGAGCGCCGGCGTGGCGGTCGTCGTGCAGCCGGGCGGGGCGATGCGCGACGAGGACCTCATCGAGCGGGCCGACGAGTTGGGACTGGCCATGGTCCTGACCGGCGAGCGCCATTTCCTGCACTGATGGCCGCTCGGATGCTGCCCGGAGGCCCGGTGGCCGAGGCCGTGTTCGCGGAGCTCGCGCCGCGCATCCGGGCCCTCATCGACGCCGGACATCAGCCGGGGCTAGGCACGATCCTGGTCGGCAACGAGTCGGCCAGCGCCGGGTACGTCCGCATGAAGCAGGACACCGCGGCCGAGATCGGGTTCACGTCGCCCCATGTCCACCTGGGTGAGGACGCCAGCCAGGCGGACCTGGTGGGCGCCATCCGGTCGTTCAACGACGATCCGGCCGTGGACGCCATGCTCGTGCAACACCCGACCCCATCCCAGATCGACTACGAAGCGGCGCTGCTCGAAGTGGACCCGGACAAGGACGTCGACGGCCTCCACCCGGTGAACATGGGCCGACTGGCCATGTCGATGCCCGGTCCCGTACCGTGCACGCCCGCCGGCATCGAGGCGTTGCTCGCCTACTACGAGGTGCCGGTCGCCGGCCGGGAGGTGTGCATCCTGGGCCGGGGAACGACACTTGGAAGGCCTCTCGCCCTGCTGCTCTCCCAGAAGCGCCCCACCGCCAACGCGGCCGTCACCGTCGTGCACACCGGCGTCCCTGACTGGCCGAAGTACACCCGCCGCGCGGAGATCGTCGTCGCCGCAGCCGGGGTCCCCGGAATCCTCCAGCCCGAGCACGTCACGCCCGGAGCCGTCGTGGTCGGCGGCGGCGTGCGCTACGAGGGCCGCCGCCTCCTCCCCGACGTCGACGAGCGCTGCGAGGCGGTGGCCGGCGCCATCACCCCCCGGCTGGGTGGCGTGGGCCCCACGACGATCGCGATGCTCTTCCGCAATGCCGTCGAGGCGGCCGAGAGGAGCCCGCGGGCGTGACGAGCGAGCCGGTGCCGGTCGGAGGGGGCGAGTGCCCCCTGTGCGCCAGCGAGGTGGCCGAGGCGGCCGACCACTGCCCCGAATGTGGCTGGTCGCTGGCCGGGGTGGACGGCCGTCCCGGTCCGTACTCGCGTTCGGCGCTGTGGTGGACTGTCGCCGGGTTTGTCGCCGTGTACATGATCACGCTCGGGATCGTGGCGCTCACCCACTGACCGGAGCGCCGGTGCGGGCAAGGGAGACTGATGGCTGAGCACATCTCGATGGTCGACGGCACGTTGACCGTCCCCGACGAACCGATCATCCCCTTCATCGAGGGGGATGGGACCGGTGTCGACATCTGGCCCGCCGCGAAGCTGGTCCTCGACGCGGCGATCGAGAAGTCCTACGGCGGTCGACGCCGCGTCGCGTGGACCGAGGTCCTCGCCGGCGAGAAGGCCTTCGGCGAGACCGGCAGCTGGCTGCCCGACGAGACGGTCGCGTCGTTCCGGGAGCACCTCATCGGAATCAAGGGCCCGCTCACCACCCCGATCGGCGGCGGCATCCGATCGCTGAACGTCGCCCTACGCCAGATCCTCGACCTCTATGTCTGCTTGCGGCCGGTGCGCTGGTTCACCGGTGTCCCGTCGCCGGTCAAGCACCCCGAGCTCGTCGACATGGTCATCTTCCGCGAGANNCACCGAGGACATCTACGCCGGCCTCGAAGTGGAAGAAGGCACCCCCGAGGCCCGTCGCCTCATCGAGCTCTTCCACGACGAGCTCGGCTGGACGATCCGCCCCGACTCTGGAATCGGGATCAAGCCGATCTCGATCACCGGCTCGAAGCGCCTCATCCGCGCCGCGATCCAGTACGCGCTGGACAAGCGCCGCAAGAGCGTCACCCTGGTGCACAAGGGCAACATCCAGAAGTTCACCGAGGGCGCCTTCCGGACCTGGGGCTACGACCTGACCCGCGAAGAGTTCGCCGATGTCGCGGTCAGCTGGGACGACTGCAACGGCGACCCTGGCGACAAGGTCCTCGTGAAGGACAACATCGCCGACATCACCCTCCAGCAGGTACTCACCCGCCCGGAGGAGTTCGACGTCATCGCCACCACGAACCTCAACGGCGACTATCTCTCCGACGCGCTCGCCGCCCAGGTCGGTGGCATCGGGATCGCGCCCGGCGGCAACATCAACTACGTCACCGGGCACGGAATCTTCGAGGCGACGCACGGCACCGCGCCGAAGTACGCCGGCCAGGACAAGGTCAACCCGTCGTCCCTGCTCCTCTCGGGCGTCATGATGCTCGAGCACCTGGGTTGGCCCGAGCCGGCCGACCTCATCACGAAGGCGTTCGAGGCCACCATCGCCGACAAGATCGTGACCTACGACTTCGCCCGCCTCATGGAGGGGGCCAAAGAGGTCAAGACGTCGAGCTTCGCCGAGGCGGTCATCGAGCACATGTAACGGGCCCAGGGGCCGGCGCGATTTCGCCGGCCCGGCCTCATCCGCCAGGCTGGGGGTCGTCGACGTGTCGGTGGGGAGACCTGCGTGCTGCTCGCGGAGCTGAATATCTGGCATACCCGCCGCCACATGCCCACCCGCCGAATCGCGCTCGGTGACGCCTACCTCCCGATGAGCGGCCCCGGCTGGGGGGCGGTCCTCCTTGGCGCGGTGGTCGCCGAACACCTCGACGACCTCGACGAGGAGCAGCGCGAGCTGTTGCCCCGCCTGGTCGACGACGCCCACGCCGGCCTCGCGGTGCCCCGCATCGCCCTGCGGTACCGCCTCCAGACCGACACCCACGGCTTGGACCGCTCACGCCACCGCATCGTGAGCGAGGTCGGCGTCGCCGGCGGCGCCACCCTCGTCCTCGAGATCGACCGGCACGGCGCGCCGGCTCCCCAGATCATCGGGGCGGTCATGGCGGCCGCCGGGCTGCCGCCCACGCCGCGGCGGGCCGCCCTGCGAGCGGTCGAGGTGGCGATCGACCGGCCCGAGCTCCCCGAGGGTCTCGTCGTGCGACGCCTCCTCGAAGGCGTCCCCGGCCTCCAACCCTTCGCGCCGCCGATGGCCGACGCCAACGGCGTCGACGCCGAGCGGTGGCGGGCGGTCCCCGCCGAGCGGCGCTGGGCGATGGAGGTCCTCGGCCTCCGCGCGGACATGACGGTCGAGCGCCGAGACGTCCAGGCCCGATTCCGACGCCTGGTGCGCCTGGCGCACCCCGACCACGGCGCGGCCCGCGACGGGGCGGCCGAGCGACTCGCTGAGCTCAGCGACGCGCGCGAGCTGCTCCTCGCCTCGACCGACTCGTCCCCAGACTCGGCCCGGGCGGCAGGCAGCGGGTAGGTTCCCGGCCATGGCCCAGCGACCGCTCCACGTCGCGGTCACCGGCGCGGCCGGCCAGATCGGCTACGCGCTCGTGCACCGCATCGCCGCCGGCGAGCTCCTCGGCCCCGACCAGCCGATCGTGCTGCGCCTCCTCGAGATCGAGCCCGCCCTCCCGGCCCTCGAGGGGGTGGTCATGGAGCTCGAGGACGGCGCCCACTCGCTCCTCGAAGAGGTCGTGGCGACTGCCGACGTCAACCACGCGTTCGACGGCGCGTCGTGGTGTCTGCTCGTCGGGTCGGTGCCCCGCAAAGCGGGGATGGAACGCCGCGACCTGCTCTCGATCAACGGCAGCATCTTCCGTCCCCAGGGGCGAGCGATCAACGAGCACGCCGCGAAAGACGTGCGGGTCCTCGTGGTCGGAAACCCGTGCAACACGAACTGCCTCATCGCCCGGAGCAACGCCCCCGACGTCCCCGCCGACCGGTGGTTCGCCATGACCCGCCTGGACGAGAACCGGGCCAAGACCCAGCTGGCCAAGAAGGCGGGCGTCCCGACCCGGACCGTGACGAACCTGGCCATCTGGGGCAACCACTCCGCGACGCAGTTCCCCGACTTCGCCCACGCCCGAATCGACGGCAAGCCATTGCCCGACGTCATCCGCGACGGGGCCTGGCTGCAGGGACCCTTCCTTGAGACGGTGCAGAAGCGCGGCGCGGCCGTGATCGACGCCCGGGGTGCGTCGTCGGCGGCGTCCGCCGCGCACGCCGCGCTCGAGTCAGTCCAGAGCGTCGTGCGGCCGACACCGAACGGCGACTGGCATTCGCTCGCGGTGGTCAGCCGGGGTGAGTACGGGATCCCCGAGGGGCTGCAGTTCGGCTACCCAGTCCGCAGCGACGGGTCGTCCTGGAGCATCGTGGAGGGCATCCAGCACGACACCTTCGCCGCCGGGCGCATCGGGATCTCGACTGGTGAGCTGGTCGAGGAACGCCAAGAAGTCGAGGCGCTCCTCACCTGACCCGGTCGGGGCCGCAGTGGGGCGCGTCACTACTGCGATGACAGACATTCTTCAACCTCGGCTGGTCGACGAGCGGGCTAGCTCCGTCGCGCTGCGCCAGACCTGGCTGCGCTCCGGATTCCCGGTGACCGTGTTCCGGATCTCGATTCCCGTCGCGTTCGTCGACCCGAGAAACGCCCAGCTCGTCTGGATTCTCCTCATCTCCCAACACTGGGGGCTCGCCCACATCGGGGGTCGCGACGCGGCGCCGTCCCCGCCCGGTCCAGGCCAGGCGGGTGACCTCGAACCTGGATCAGCGTGATCCATCTCCGTGGTCGTGGTCGTGGTCGTGGTCGTGGTCGTGGTCGTGGTCGCCGGTCCGGACGGTGCGCCAAGCGTCCCAGGTGACCTTGAGGATCAGCCCGGTCATCGCGAGGCCGATGAGTGGATCCGCGATCCGCAGACCCGCCGCCACGAACGCGGCGCTCGCGACGACCCCGACGGACACGTAGCCGTCGACTCGGGCGTGTGCTCCGTCAGCGACGAGCGCGGGACTGTCGAGGCGGCGTCCGGCGGCGGTTCGGACCCGGGCGGCCAGCTCGTTGCCGAGGACGCCGACGAGGCCGGCGGCGGCGAGTGCTGGCAGGTAGCTCAAGACCTGCGGGTGGGCCAGGCGGTAGACCGCCTCCGACCCGGCGACCAACGCCGAGACGAAGATGGCTCCGACTACGAAGTATCCGGCCACGCGTTCGGCCCGCTCGCTTCGCAGCAGGAAGGCGATCCCGAGCGGAATGGCGGTGAGCGCGTCGCCGCCGTTGTGGATCAGGTCGGCGAGCAGTGCGACCGATCCCGACAGGATGAACACCACAGCCTGGAGCAGCGCGGTGACCGCGAGAATCGCGAGGCTGATCGCGACGGCTCGGACCCCGGCGCGGGACCGGAGAATGGAGCGGTCGACCCGACCGTGCGTGTGCCCAGGATGACCATGCTCGGCGAGGTGATGGGTCACCGCGCCACCAGATCCATATCGCCGCCAGCGACGCCCACACGCGCCGGCTCGGCCTCAGCGGGACGCACACCGGGCGGTGCCGAGGTCGGACGTGACCCCTGCGTGGGCCCGAGCACCGTTGCCCTCAGCTGCCGTCGGCGGGGTCGTGCGCTCCAGGCTGCTCGGGTGTGCCGAGCATCGGCGTTGGGCGCAGACCGAGCTCGGAACGCAACTCGCTCAGACGGTCATGGGCCGCGGCACTCAGTTGGGCCTGCTCGACGGCGAGCATCTTGGCGTCGACCGTCGAGTCGCCGAGCTCCGAGGCCGCCTGCGCGCGAGCGAGGCGACGCTCGATCTTGACCCGGACCTCGTCGAAGGTCGGCACGTCCTCACCCACCGCCTCGGACAGCTGGCTCATCGCCTTGTTCATCTCTTCTTGCATGCGGGCTTGGTCGAGTTGGCTGAGGAGCTGCTCGCGCTCGGCGAGCCTCTTCTGGAGCGCAGTGGAGTTTTGCGTGACTGCAGCCTTTGCCTGCTCGGCGGCTCGGGTCGTCTCGAGGAGCTGCTCGCGCAGCTGGGTCACCTGGCTCTCCAGGCTGACGATGCGACCCGCGAACGCCTCCGCCGCCTGGTTGTAGTTGGTGGCCTGGCCGCCGTGGCCGGCTCGGGCCTCCTGGTCGCCGAGGAGCAAGGCCTGACGGGCTGACCCGTGGGCGTGTTCGTAGTCCTCCATCGCTCGATCGAGACGGAGCTGGGTCTGCTTCTGGTTGGCGATCACGTTCGTGGCCTGCTCGATCAGGCGCCGGTGCTGATCACGAGCCTCACGGATGGCCTGCTCGAGCTGAACCTTCGGGTCGGCGGTCTGCTCGAGGCGATTGCCGAGCTTGGCGCCCAGGTATCGCCACCATCGCTTCATCGCGTCCCACATGCCAGCAAGCCTAGGCCGCGGCCGAGGAATCCGGACTCCCAAGTCGGCGACCCCGCCGCGACGAGGCGCTCCGGGTCGCCAGCCGAGGTGACCGGCGGTCGTCGGTCAAGTCAGCCAGTGATGGGCAGTGCTGGGCTGGTTGCTCCACACGTGATGCAGAGAAGGCAAGGGCGACCGCTCCACCCGAGGCTGAGCACCTCGAAGAACCCGAGATCTGCGCAACCCCATCAGCCGTCGGAGCTCGCAAGGAACGTTCGAACGATGTCAAACGATTCGGTCGGTGCCTCGAAGAACACGTCGTGGCCGATGTCGGGCAGTGCACGGATCGTCACCGTGGGGAGCTGTTCTCGAAAGGTCGTCGCACCGGCCACCGCGGCAGCGTCGCGCTCACCGTAGAGGACCAGCACCGGACACGAGATCGCCGACAGCAGTGGCGTGAAGTCCAGCGCCGGGAACCCTCGCTGCAACGCTCGAATGTTGTCGTTCATCAGCGGCAGATCCAGGCGACGCTCTCGCTCGACTTCGCGAGCTCGGATCGACGGCCGTCCTTCCTGCATCGTCGACCAGATCCCGTACAGGCGTCGCCGCCCTTCGATCGACCGGGGCCTCCAACTGCACGCGGCGATCCACCCCAGCGCCCTGGTGGCCATCTTCAGTGACCGGGCCCAGCCCAACGCTCGAAACGTCCCCGGCAACATTTTGTGGGGCACCGTGGTCGGCCAGGTGCCGGCCAGCACGAGCCGTTCGCAGCGCTCCGGAAAATGACCGGCATACGCCTGGCCCAGGTAGCCGCCCATCGAGTGACCGAGCACGACGACCCGGTCGTCTCCGAGCTCCGCTCGAAGCTCCTCGAGATCCCGACTCAGCCGGTCGAACGTATAGGTCTCCGGCGGTGCCGATGCCGACCGGCCGCTGCCCCGGTAGTCGTGGTACACGAACTCGAACTCGTGGCCGAGCGGCGCCAGATCCTCCGCTAGGTAGCGGTAGTCATTCGCGGGACCCCCGGCCAATGCGAACACTCGACGTCCTCGGCCCCGCGCCTCGTAGAACAACTCGATGCCGTCACTCGTCGTGAAGGTCGCCACGCGGCGAGCGTAGCCAGCACCCATTGGAGCCTGCCCGGCCACCACTGCGGCGCGAGCACAATCCTTGACTCCGTGAGGACGGATTCGGCGGGACTCGTAGGATCGTTGGCATGGGGTCAGCGGCTGGCGATCGGAACTCAGACCGCTTTAGCGGTTTCGCGGACTTGTATGACACCAACCGGCCGGCCCCGCCGCGAGCGCTGGGACCGCTGCTCGCGAGCTATGCCAACCTCGCGGGGCCTTCCGTTGTCGATCTCGGTAGCGGGACGGGATTGTCTTCTCGTTGGGCGGCCGAGTGGGCCAGCTCGGTGATCGGAATCGAGCCGAACGACGACATGCGAGCAACAGCAGAGTCGCACCACAGCCCCAGCGTGACGTACCGGCCCGCCGTCGCTCACCAGACCAGACTCGGGGACCATTGCGCCGACGTGGTGCTGGCGGTCCAAGCGATGCACTGGATGGAACCGGAGTCGACCTTGGCCGAGGTGGCACGGATCCTGCGACCGGGAGGCGTGTTCGCCGTCCTTGATGCCGACTGGCCACCGGTGTCCGGGGTAGCGCGAGCAGAGCAGTCCTGGGCCGTGCTGCATCGTCGCATGAGGGTGTTCGAGGCTCGGGCGTCGCGAGGCGAGATCGCCGATGAGCTGCGCCGTCCGATCGTCGGCGATGATCCCGCCTTGATCGACGAGGATCTGCGCGATCCGCATCGGAACCGAGCGATGCCCGGCAACGTGCGTTCATGGTCCAAGAGCCAACACCTGGATCGACTCGTGTCGAGTGGACACTTCGCCTTCTCTCGGGAACTCGTGTTCGACGAGCCGGTCGAGGGTGGTGCAGACCGATTTGTCGCCCTGATGCGTAGCCAGGGCAGCTATCAAGGCCTCCGCCGTCTCGGCCTGACCGACGACGATCTCGGGTCATCAACCTTCGAACGCGAGGTGCACGAGGCGTTCTCCGAGGCGAGATCATTCATCGGACTGTCGTTCTCATGGCGTGTCCGCCTCGGCATGACCCCCACAACCCGGACGGCCTAATCGTCAACGTCATCAGCACGAGAACGCCCGCACCGAACCACGACGTCCGATCTGATCTCGTTGCGTCCGATCGGCACACCTGGCGCGTCACCTACCGGCCAGCAAGTCAGACTCCCGGCAAGGATCCTGGGATACGTGGGTGACTCTGGGTACTAGTCGCGTACCGTCTTGAGGTGGCATGCCGAATGACCATCTCCGACTGCACGAGCGGCACCGGACCAGTCGAGTCGGCCAGAGCCGCGCTGGACACGAGCGACGAGTGGCGGAGCGGGTGACGGCGACCAGCGGGCAGCAGCCGAAGCCCCGAACCGGATGCGGTTCCCAGCGTCGGGACGGCCGGGCTCGACTCGCCGTGGGCCTGACCGCCGCGTTGGTGGTCACGCTCAGTGCCTGCACGAGTAGCACTGGCCTCGACACTGCTGCGCTGCAACGCTCGATTACTCACCAAGCCCGGCTTGCTTACCCTACGTTGGGGATCACGGCGACCCGGTGCCGCGGCACTGGCGACCGGAACCAGGCGCTCACCTGCACGGTGCGCGGGCCCGCGACGACGCTGACTGTCCAGGCCCGGCCGACGCGCCACACCCGGATCCAACTCGAGGCCCGGGATGCGGTCCTCCCCGCGAACTCGGCCGCACAGTTCGTCGCGGCGCACACGTCGATCCCTGCCCTCGTGTCGTGCGGAGCCCCGACCACCGTCATCGTGAAGCCGGGGACCTTGATCCCATGCCGGGTCGCGTTCTCCGACCAGACGACGAGCACCGCGCAGGTGCAGGTCCTCGACCCAGACGGCGACGTTGCGCTCCGTACCGGGGCGTTCGCTCCGGCGGCCGTGACACCGGGCGGCGCGCTGTCCTGGGCGCCGGTCGGACGCACCGTCCTCGGACGGCCCTTGATCTTCACCGCACAGTCCGGCAGCGTCGGCCTGGCCTGGCTCGACCCTGGACTGCTCCACCCCGTGCTGGTCGCCGGCACCTCCGACCCGTTGGGTAGCCCGGGCCCCTGGGGAGGCCAGGTCCCACCCAGCGTGCAGCCCGCCCTCGCCGCCGCGTTCAACTCGGGCTTCAAGATGGGCGACATCCACGGCGGCTGGGTCGGATGGGGAACCGTCTGGCGCCCGCCCGAAGCCGGCGACGCCTCTCTCGTCATCAACACCGCCGGTCAAGCCACGGTGGGCCAGTTCGGCCGTGACGTGTTCAGCGGGCCTGACACTGCGTACATCCGCCAGAACCTGAGCCTGCTCGTCGACGGTGGCGTGCCGGTCCCCTCCGCCGACAACCCCGCCGTGTGGGGCGCGAGCGTCAGCGGCGCCGCGACGTGGCGATCCGCCCTGGGCGTCGACGCCCACGGCGCGCTGGTTTACGCGGCTGGGGGCGGGCTGACTCCGGCCGCGCTTGCCCAAGCCCTTGTCGCCGCGGGTGTGCAGCGAGGCATGCAACTCGACATCAACCCGATGTGGATCAGCTTCAACACCTACCAGTCCGCCCTGGATGGCACCGTCCAGGGCACCAAGGTTTTCGGACTCCGAGGTGACGAGCGCTACCTCACACCCGACACCCGGGACTTCATAGCCATGCTCGTCCGAGGCGTGGTGCAACCCGGCGCGACCGGACGCATCGGCATCGCCCCGCTCCACCAGACCATCCGCGCGCCGTCGGGCTGACCGTTTGATGCCGACGCGGCTTCCCACCAGACGAAGCTCGCGCCGGATCCCCCACGCCCCTGACCGGGCGACCACCTCGCCTGGTACGACCAAGCACGGCGGTCTCATCAACCGGCATTCGACTATCCCACCGCAACGGCGACGCGACGTGGGATGTCAAGGACTTTGCGGCAGGACCACCGCCGACACGCCGGGCAGGGAGTCGTCCCTCATAGGCTCGGATGCGTGTCGAGCGATCCTGGGTCTGTTGAGGGCCAGGATACGGTCGCGCTTGCGTGCTCCACGGCTCGCAGCCTGCGCGTCTACCGAGACTGGATCATCGACGAGGTCACCTCCGGGTCGATGTCCATGGCGGACCTCCTCGAAGAAGCTGACAGTGATGAGCGGCTCGGCACCGTCAAAGTGGTGGTGCTGGCCCAGGTGGTGCCCGGCGTCGGCAAGGTTCGGTCGCGACGGGCCATGGCCCGGCTCGGGATCGCGGAGGATGCACGCTGGGGCGAGCTGGAGCACAGCCGGCTCGTCTCCTTGTGGAAGCTGATATCGGAAGTCCCCAGCTGATCTGGGTGGTTGTCAACCGGGCGGGTCGGTGCCGGGTTCTAGGCTGCGATAGACGGTCAGCAAGCGGGCCTTGAGTCCGTGGTCTTCGAAGAAGTTCTTCGTCTCGCGCGACCCCGGCAGCGCACTGGCTTCCGCCCCGCGACAACCACAGCTGGTGAACCACTCGAGGGCAGCGGCCATGAGCGCTTCGCCGACGCCGCAGCCTCGGATCCGAGGATCGACGTAGATGGCTTCGATCACCCCGAGTTGGCCGCCAGAGCTCAGGGTGGCGATCGCGCCCAGGACAAAGCCCAGCTCGGCACCATCGAGCCCGCCGAGCCACGCTCGGCGTTGCGGATCGTCGCCCAAGAAGTCGCCGACGGCGACCGGGTGACGGTCCAAGTACATGGGCCCGCCCCGCACGTCGGCAGTGAGCGCGTTGGCCCGATCACGAAGGTGCTCGAGCCGGGCTTGATCAGCCCGCGTCGCGTCCCGCACGTGCGCCGGGCGATACGACACCGCGGCTGACACCTCGTCCACCGCCCCGTCCACGGCATCCTCTGAACGCACGTCTGCAGTGTGACCGAGGCCGGGACAGTCCGTCGACCTGCACCCGACCCCACTTCGGCACACGACGACCCGATTGCCATCTAGTCGGCAAAGACGTCCCGGCTGTGCTGGATGAAGAAGGTGTGGTCGTGACCCTTGTTCGGATCCTTGGGGTTGTAGTGCGACTTCGAGCTTCCGTCGGGGACATGCTCCTCGGAGTAGATCGCTCCGACTGGACATACGTCGGGCTGATAGCACGCGGTACATGACGTGCACTCATCGGTGTTCACGTACAAGATGCTGTCCTCGAAGACTCCGATCGCGGCCGGGTTCGGCTGATGGGTATTTTCGGTGACGCCGCTCCCAGCCTCGACCTCTGAGTACAGCGCGTTGTTGTCGAGGTTGAACTCGTAGATGCACTGCACGGGACACACATCCACGCACGCACGATCCTTCACATCGATACATGCTTCGGTGATGATCGCAAGACCAGGCATCTGCTACTCCTCCTCCGGCTCATGGTAATCGGCGGCGTGCGACTGCTGTTCTCCGACTGTGAGGCGACAAGTAGGCGAGAGCTGACCACGCAGAATCTCCTGCAGCGCCAGCCGCCAATCGTCCGCACTGAACGGCTGCCCGCGGGAGCTGAGCGTGAGCGACAACTCGACCAGTTGATCGTGCCAGTGGGATCGCGGACTCGGATAACCGCACGCCGACACGAAGTGAATTGGGACGGCTAGGTGGTCTCGGGCGTCGTCTGGGCGGGCGTGTCCCAGCCGTCGAGTCGGCGCGTGGCCAGCCACGTCGTCACCGCGTCGAGGACGCGTGCCGGGTCTTCGAGTTGGGGTGCGTGGCCGATCCCTTCGAGCACCTCGAAGGTCAGCGGGTGCACGTGGGCGGCGTGGCGTGCCGCGTCGATCGAAACGAGGCGATCCTCACTCCCGTGGAGGAGCAGGGTGGGGCGCGCGGGCGCGGCCCGGGCGAGGTCGCGGTGGAGGCCCCACGCGAGGTAGCCGACGAGGGAGCGTGCGGCGTCGGCGTACGCGGTGGCGACCTCAGGCCAATCGAGGCGTTCGGCGGTCAACTCGATCATGCGCCGCCGAAGGTCGGGGTCGAGCTCGCTGGTCCGGGTCAGGCTTGCCTGCAGCGATCCGTCGACGAGGCGTTCGGCTCCGAGGCGTCGGGCTCGACTCGCGATGATCCTCGGTCCGAGACTTGGGACCGCGAGGGGCGCGAGCCAGGCGGTCCGCAGCCAGTCGCCCAGCGCGGGGCGGGGGTGGGGGACGGCTGGGTTGACGAGCACGAGCGCGGTGACCAGCTCGGGTTTGGTGGCGGTCAGCGCGATCCCGATCGAGCCGCCCATCGAGTTGCCGACGACGAGCGCGGGTCCGAGCTGCTCGAGCACCGCGGCGACGACGCGCCGCTGGGTGCCCAACGTCGCGGTGCGCGCGGGTGCCCGGGTGCGCCCAAACCCGATCAGGTCGATCGCGGTGACTTCGGCGCCGAGTCGCTCCGCGAGCGGCAGCGCGATGGGCTCCCAGGACAGTGTGTGCGCGCCGAGCCCGTGCACGAGCAGGACTCGACGTCCG
Source organism: Actinomycetota bacterium (assembly GCA_003140175.1). Lineage (GTDB taxonomy): Bacteria > Actinomycetota > Acidimicrobiia > IMCC26256 > PALSA-555 > PALSA-555. Next base: position 121,822 of record PLJD01000025.1, on the reverse strand, counting down.
GCCACCGGGACGCTCGGGCGCCACTGGACGGCGTGTACCGCCACGCCATCCGCGTCGAGGCGCATCGCGGTCCCGTGTGCGTCCGGCGCGGTGATCGCGGTCACGGCGCGAGACACTAGGCGGCGTAGGCTTCGAGGCGGTGACCGACCCGGGATCCGCGCCGGCGAGTGAGGCGTGGACGCTGGCGTTCGCCGGACCCGACGCCAGCGGCGGTGTCGTCCGGCTCACGCGATGGGCTGAGCGCGCCTGGTACTGGGCGTACATCGTGTCGCCGTCGCTGGGCCTGGTCGTGGTGCGTGACCATGAGCTGGCGGCGCCGCGCCGGGGAGGTCCGCTGGTCGTGCGTGGCGACGGCCTCTGGGCGGAGCTGATCGAGGAGACACCCGACGAGCATTGGAGCGTCGGCCTGGAGGCGTTCGGTGTGCGCCTGGCCGATCCGCTCGACGCGGAGCGCGGCGAGCGGGGGGAGCGGCTCCCGGTCGGTCTCGACGTCGAGTGGGAGACCGGGAACGGTTCGTTCGGACGGGTCGACGGTGAGGTGGCGGTCGGGGCCGCGAGGAGCGGCGTCGCGGCGATGGGCCGGTTCGAGCACCGGGTGGGAGACGAGCCGTGGTCCTCGCCGAGCCGGCGCCTGTTCTGGCAGCGAGACGTTTCCGAGGGCCACGCGGCGTCCGGCGACGCGGTGCGCCTCGAGCTCGGCGGTGCCGGGCTGCCCACCGCGGCGTCCGTCGGCTCGGTGCGCCTGACGGTCGCGGCCGTGGCGATCGTGCCGGTCCCGCGCCGCTTCGTGCTGGCCCTCGTCGGGGGGGAACCGGGGTGGGGCTGGTTGGAGTGGTGCCCCGCCGACCCCGAACTGGTTGGCACGCCGCCCGGCTGAGCGGTCAGGATTCGGGTCGTGTTCGAGGGATCAGTGGTCGGGATCTACATCGCCGCCGCGTCTGGCGTGCCAATGCAGGCCCACGACGAGGTCGAAGCCGTCGCGGGTGCGGGTCTGGTCGGGGATCGGTATGCGACCGCCGCGGGCACCTACTCGGGACGTCGCCTCGACGACGCCCACCGGGCGGTGACCCTCATCGAATCGGAGGCGATCCGCGCGGCGCGTGCGGAGGGCCGCCTCGAGCTCGACGCGGCGGAGACCCGACGCAACCTCGTCACGGCCGGTGTCCCGCTCAACCATCTCGTGGATCAGGAGTTCGAGGTCGGTGGTGTGCGGTTGCGGGGCGTGGACCTGTCCGAGCCCTGCGCCTACCTCGAGCGTGAGACCCGCCCCGGCGTGCGGGCGGCGCTCATCCACCGGGGCGGCCTGCGGGCGGAGATCCTCGCCGGCGGGTGGATCCGGGTCGGCGACCGGGTCCGGGCCGGCGGGGCTTGACGCCGGCGTGCCCGCGGAGGGCGGGGGGTGGCGGGCCGTCGCGTAGCGTGCCGTCATGCCCGATCGCAGCTTCGACACCACGAGCGCCGTGCACGACCTCCTCGACGCCCTGGGGACCCTGGACGACAGGTTCTTGACCGGCGACCGGGCCCTGGAGGACCCCCAGCAGGTCCTCGAGGGCTACAAGTGGATGTTCTCGATCTTGCAGGTCGCGCTCGATTGCTACGTGTGGGCGGACCCGGCGAACCCGCGCTTCGTCGAGATCGTGGGGCCCTATAAGAAGTGGGGTGGTGACAACGCCGACGCGTACTACCAGTACGCGCCGGTCGATCCGTCGCGCACCTACCGGGTCCGGGGCCGGAAGGGCGACGCGGCCTATCTGTCGCTCACCGTCTACGGCGGCCCGCGTGACGGCCGGTACTCGGAGCGGATCGTGGGGATCGTCAACGACCGTGACCACCTCGACATCGGCCCCGGTGGGGAGTTCGAGTTGGTGCTCGGCCCGGAACGTCCGGCCGACTGGGACGGGCCGTTCCTCACCCTCGAGCCGGATTCGGTGGTGGCGATCACCCGCGACTACCTCGGCGATCCCATCCACGGCACCCGCTGCATCTGGCACATCGAATCGCTCGACCCGCCGGCCCGCTGGCGCGAAGACGACGCCGACCTCGCCCGCAGGTTCCGCGCCGCCCTCACCTGGGTTCAGGACCAGGCCAACATGGTGCCGATCGGCTTGGGGGAGGCCAATAAGGTCGACGAGCCGTATCCGGTGCAGCAGGTCACCTTCGGCTGGGCGGCCGGGGACGCGGCCTACGCGATGGGCAGCTACGACCTCCACGCCGACCAGGCGCTCGTCATCCGCGGCCGTTCGCCGGAGTGCGCCTTCTGGAACCTGTGCTTGTGGAACCAGTTCATGCACACCTACAACTACGACTACGAGCGCTGCACGGTCAACGGCACTCAGGTCGTCTCGGAGCCGGACGGCTCGTGGACCATCGTGGTCGCCGCCGAGAACCCCGGGCATCCCAACTGGATCTCGACCTGCGGCCACCCGAAGGGCCGGCTGTGGTTCCGCTGGTTCTACCCGTCGGACACACCCGACGCGCCGACGACCGAGGTCGTCGCGCTCGGCGACGTCCCGGCCGGGCCGCCTCGCTAGGCGCGCCCGATCCGCGCGCGGGGACGATCGCGGTCGGCCGACCGGGAGAGGAGGCCAGCTCGATGCGAGACCTGAACGATCGGGTCGCGGTAGTCACCGGAGGTGGGAGCGGAATCGGACGGGCCATCGCGCTCGCACTCGCGCCGCGAAACGTGCGGGTCGTCGTCGTGGACCGTGACGCCAGCCGCGCGGCAGCCGTCGAGCAGGAGATCGTCGCCGCGGGCGGCGACGGCGTGGGACGGTCTGGCGACGTCACGGTCGAGGACGACCTCGTCGCCGCCCGAGACCTGTGCCTCGAGCGCTGGGGTCGCGTCGACATCGTCGTGAACAACGCGGGCGTGCTCGCCGTCGGTCGACCCGAGGACATTCCACTCACCGAGTGGCAGCGGGTGATCGACGTGAACCTGCTCTCGGTCGTGCGCAGCATCCACGTGTTTCTCCCCACCTTGCTCGCCCAAGGCGACGGCCACGTCGTGAACACCGCGTCGACGAACGGCTTGTACCCGTACTCGTTTGACCGCCTGCCCTATTCGGCGACGAAGGCGGCCATCATCGCGGTGTCCGAAGCGCTGACGCTCTACGCCCGCCCGCGAGGCGTCGGGGTCACCTGCCTGTGCCCGGGCCCGGTCAACACCAACATCGCCGAGCAGGTCCGCTTCTCCGGCGAGCTGACGACGATCCGGCCGCCCCGCCTGGGCTTGGTGACCGCCGCGGCCGTGGGTGACCTCGTGGTCGACGCGATCGAATCGGGCCGGTTCCTTGTGCTGACCCATCCTGAGGTGCACGACATCTTGGTGCGCCACGCCGCCGACCCGGACCGGTTCCTGGCCGACGAGCTGGCGACCTTCGACCACGCCGACTGATTCGAACCTGCGCTCGCGCGGGACGGAGAGGAGCAACCGATGGAGGACCCCGAGCGTCGAGCGCGCGGCGAGGCGACCTACCGCGAGGTGATGGGCCAGGAACCGCCGCCTCCCCTCGATCCCTTCACCGCTCAGGGTGTGCTCGACACCGTGTTCAGCGAGCTCTGGACCCGCCCTGGGCTCACCCGCAAGGAGCGTCGGCTCATCAGCTTGGCCTGCGTCGGCGCGTCGGCGTCGCCGGGGGCGATCGAGGCGCACCTGCGCGGCGCGCTCGACAGCGGCGACGTGACGCTCGAGGAGATGCAGGAGTTCATCTTGCACTTCGCTTTCTACGCCGGCTGGCCGCGGGCGGCCGCGTTTGAGACCGCGCTGGTGGCCTATCGGGTGGCGGAGCGGGATCGCCGGTCGACCTGACCCGACCCGTCCCACCCGGGCCGGACGGCGGCGAATTGGCCCGCGCTCAGTGCTCCTCGGCGACGCCGAAGCGGGTCACGTAGTCGCGCAACGCGGCGCGCCGCTCGGCCGGGTCGATGCCGAAGTCGCCCCACAGGTCGTAGCGGACCCCGCCGTGCAGACCCCGGGGATGTTCGACCACGAATCGTTCCATCGCGGCGCGCACCGACGGATCGAAGGGCTGATCGGCGACCGCGTAGATCTGCTCGACCGTCGCGATGTCGTCGGCCATGAACTCGTCGAACCGGACGTCGATCGAACGGTCCGCGGGGAGGAGATCCCGCTCCTGCATGCCGGTCTCGAGCATCTGCTGGATCCGCGCCGACCAGTACTGCCCGATGCGGTGCGGGTCGGGGCGCGCCGAGCTGAGCCGAGCCGTGTAGGCGAGCATGGTGGCGTTCGACGCGATCACCGAGACCGGGTCGCGGTGCGTGACCACGAACGTCGCGTCGGGGAAGACCTCGAGGAGCGGACCGAACTGCTCGAGGTGCTGGGGTGACTTCAGCACCCAGCGTTCCCCGCCCCGCTGCCACTGGAGCACCTGGAGCACTCGCTTCAGGTAGCGGTACGACGGCGTCTGGTCGTGAGCGAGGTAGTAGTCACGCCAGGTCGGCAGGACCGCCATCGTCTCGAAGAGCATGGTCGAGGCGTCGATGGCGAGCAGCTGGATCTCCTCGTGCACGTGATCGACGGTCATCTCGTGCATCCGCTTGAAGTACGGCAACGCCTCGTTCAGGAAGGCGAGGCCGACCTCGGTGCGCCCGGGGCGCGGGTCGGGAGCCCCGCGCGCGACCGCCGTCCGCTCCGCCTCGGGGAGCACCGGCTCGAGGCTCTCCCAGTACGGAAGTGAACGCAGTGCGGGATCGCTCGCCATGAGGTTGTGCAGGTGCGTCGTGCCGGTGCGGGGCTGTCCGACGATCACGATCGGCCGGGCGATCTCGACGTCGAGGATCTCGGGATGACAGGCGACCAGGTCCTCGAGGTAGAGCCGGTTCTTGAGCAGGCCGACGAGCTGGCCGTGCGCGCTCACCCGGCCCATGGCGCTGCGGTCGACGTCGGACTCGAGCGCGGCGCTGAGCACCCCGAGGCGTTCCCGGAACGCACCGTCGCCGAAGTCCGACAGGCCGGTCTCGGCGGCCGCCTCCTCGCAGAGCGTGTCCGGATCGAGGGAGATCCCCGCCGCGAACGGCTCGACCGCGGCGAGGGCCNNGCCGCCGCGCGCGGCGCGGTCAGCCCCGACCCGGCGCGGCCGGGTTGGTGACCCGCGCGTGGGTCAGAGTTCGATCGCCGACAGCTCCGGGATCCAGCCTCGGGCGCGGGTGCGGGCGGCGCGCCAGCGTTCCCGATCGGGCGTGCGAGCGGGCAGGACGCGAGCCGCCGGAGCCCAGGTGGCGGCGATCGCGTCGTCGCCCGNNCGGCGAAGGCGGCGCCGAGCGCGGTCGCTTCCCGGACGGGTGCCACCTCGACGGGACGCTGGGTGGTGTCGGCCAGCGCCTGGACGAAGGTGGGGTTGGCGGTCATCCCGCCGTCGACGCGCAGCGTGTCGATCGAGATTCCCGCGTCGGCGGTCGCGGCGTCGACGAGGTCCGCGCCGCGGTGCGCGATGCCTTCCAGCACCGCGCGCACGACCTGGGGTGCGGTCGTGCCTCGGGTCAGGCCAAGCAGCGTCCCCCGGGCGCCGTAGTCCCAATCGGGGGTTCCGAGCCCGAGCAGCGCGGGGACGAACCAGACATCGCCGGAGTCAGCGCAGCGGGCCGCGACGTCGTGTGACGCGTCGGCGTCCGGGATGAGGCCGAGGTCGTCGCGGAGCCATTCGATGTTCGTGCCCGCAGCGAGCATGATCGCCTCGAGGCCCCACGTATCGGCGCCGACCCGCCGCGTGATGATCGGGAACGTGCCGGCCGGGCCGCGGTTGAAGGAGGGGCGCGTCGGGCCGACGACGACGTCGAGCATGCCGCCGGTCCCGAACGTGATCTTGGCGTCGCCGGGTCGGACGCACGCCTGGCCGAGCAGCGAGGCCTGCTGGTCGCCGAGCAGGCCCGCGATCGGCGGCGCGCCCGGCAGGGCGGTGGCGGCCCCGAGCACCCTGGAGGAGTCGACGACCTCGGGCAGCATCGCGGCCGGGACGCGCAGCGTCTCGAGCGCACGCTCGGACCATCCGTCGTTGGTGCGGGTGCGCAGGCCGGTGATCCCGGCGTTGGTGGCGTCGGTGACGTGGAGGTGTCCTTCGGAGAGCGTCCAGGCCACCCAGGAGTCGACAGTGCCGAAGCACAGGTCGCGGTGGCGGTCGGGGTCGGCGCGGTCGAGGAGCGCCTCGAGTTTGGTGGCCGATTCGTTGGGAGCCAGGGTGAGGCCGGCGGCCTGGAGCTCAAGGCAGCGGCCCACCGTGCGCAGGTCCTGCCAGCCGAGGCCGGGTCCGATCGGCTCGCCGGTGACCCGGTCCCACACCACCGTGGAGCCGCGCTGGTTGGCGATCCCCACCGCGGCGACCGGCCCCGATTCGTCGAGGGTGGTGCGCGCCAGGTCGAGGATGGTCTCGGCGGTGGCCGCAGGGTCGAACTCGACGAGGCCGGGAGCTGGGGATTCGGGCAGCACGGCGCGACGGTGCTCGACGACGAGCCGGGCGTCGGCGTCGACGATCGCGGCCCGGGCCGACGACGTGCCGACGTCGACGACGAGGATGATGGCCGGGGTGCTCATCGCGGCGGGGTCGGCTCCGTCACGGCCACGCCGGCGAGGGGCCGAACGGTGAGGCGAGTCCGAGCTTGCCCGGGTTCAGGATCCCGCGAGGGTCGAGCGCGGCTTTCAGGTCGGCGAGCACCGCGGCACCCTCGCCCAGGGCCTCACCGACGAAGCGGGCGCGGTTCAGGCCCACGCCGTGGTGGTGGCTGAGAGCACCGCCCCGCGCGAGGACGGCGCGGGTGGCGGCGTCCCACGCCGAGCGGTAGTACGCCTCGCGGTCGTCGGGCGCGGGCTGTCCGGCGAAGGAGAAGTAGAGGCACGCACCGTCGGTGTAGGCGTGCGACTGATGCGCTGACGCCACGAGCGTGGAGTCCAGGGCACGCAGCGCCTCGGTGGCGCTGTCGTAGATCGCGGGCAGGTCACGCCAGCGCGCCGCGATCTCCATCGTGTCCACGATGTAGCCGCGGGTCACCAGTGCCTGTAGCGCCGACACGTCGTTGCGGTGCTCGAGCCAGCGTCCGACCAGCTCGTCGTCGAGCTCGCGGGCGTCGCGGCATTCCTGGCGGACGATGCCGAGCACCGCGTCGATGAGCGTCGGGTCGCCCTCGTCGAGCACGAGGAGCGGGTGGACGTCGGCGTCGGTCTGGAAGCTCCGCGCGCCCTCCACCGCGTCGTAGAGGCGCAGGACGGCGGGGGTGGCACCACGCTGCACGATTCGCCGGCACGCGTCGAGGCCGGCGCCGAACGACGCGAACCCGAACGCGACGCGCCGCTCGGCCGGAGGCGCCGGGTGGACGCGCAGCCGGGCGCCGGTGATCACGCCGAGTGTCCCTTCGCTGCCGACGAAGACTTGCGTGAGGTCGGGGCCCACCGCGGCGCGCGGCGGGCCGCCCGTGTGGACCAGCCGGCCGTCGGCGAGCACGACGTCGAGGCCCACGACGATGTCCTCGATCTTGCCGTAGCGGGTGGAGTACTGCCCGGCGCTTCGACACGCGAGCCAGCCGCCGACCGTCGAGAGGGCGACCGACTGGGGCCAGTGACCCAACGTCACGCCGTGGGTGGCGCGCAGCTCCTCCTCCAAGACGTCACCGAACGTTCCGGCCGCCACGTCGAGCACCATCGAGGTCGCGTCGAGAGCCACGATTCCGGTCACGGCGCACAGGTCGAGCAGGAGGCCGCCGTGCACGGGGACGCTGGCGCCGCACACGCCGCTGCGTCCGGCCGCCGCGGTGACCGGCACGCCCGCGTCGGCGCACACCCCCAGCACCGCCTGGACCTCCTCGACCGACGTGGGGCGGGCCACCGCGGCGGCGAGGGCGGCGACCTGGTCGTCGAGGGCCCAGACCATCGCCAGGGGCCACCAGTCCCGGCTCGACTCGCCGACGGTGGCCGCGTCGGTGGTCACCGTCGCGCACGCGCCGCGGAGCCGGGTGAGCACCGCGTCGGAGATCTCGACGTGGCGAGCCGCGAGGCGGGCGGTCAACCCGGCCGGGCCGGAACCGCCGAACGGGATCGGCGGTGTCGGCGCGCCGCGCCGGGCTTCGGGCACGCCGCGACCCTACTGGCGCGGCGCGGGAGGACCTCGGGGCGGTTACGTGCCGAGCGAGGCGTCGAGCGCCGTTTCGGGCAGCTCGGCGCTACCCCGCTCGTGGTCGCAGGCGCTGCGGTATTCGTCGACCTCGCGCGCGACCCGGGCGTCGTCCCAACCCAGCTCCGGGGCGAGCAGGCGCGCCACGTCCTCGGCGGCGGCTCGCGACGCGTCGCGGGCGAGGAGCCGGGCTCGGGTCCGACGGGCCAGGACGTCGTCGAGCGTGCCCGCCATCTCGTGGCGCACCGCGTGGATGGCCTCGGCCTGCAGATAGGGCAGGCCCGGGACCAGCGGCGCTCGCAGGCTCGGGTCCTCGCGCAGCAGATCGAGGACGGCGTCCGCCTCGGTGCCGTACCGGCCGGCCAGATGCTCATGGACGCTGGCCCGCTCCGGTGTCGCGGGCGGGGCCTGGAAGCCGTCGGATCCGAGCAGCCCGAGCCGGCGGGTGCGGCTCTTGCCCCGCTTGCGCAGGATCCGGGCGACCTGGTCGACGGTGTCCGCGGCCATCCGACGGTAGGTGGTGAGCTTCCCGCCGGTGATCGTGATGACACCGCTGGTGGAGACGCGCACCCCGTGGCGGCGGGACAGGTCGGCGGTGCGCTCGCTGCTCGCGGCGCGGAGCAGCGGGCGCAGACCCGCCCAGGTGCCGGTGACGTCGGCGATCCCGAGCGGTTCGGTGACCGCCCGATTCAACGCCTTGAGGAGATACTCCACGTCACCGGGTGTGCATTGCGGGTCGTCGATTGGCCCGTCGTAGTCGGTGTCGGTTGTCCCGACGTAGGTGAAGTCTCCCCATGGGACCACGAACACCGAGCGGCGGTCGCCGGGCACGGGCACGATGGCCGCGATCTCGTTGCGGACCTTCGACCAGGGCACGGTGATGTGCACGCCCTTGGCCGGACGGATCGAATCGGGGTTGGTGCCCTCGTCGAGGGCGCGGACGCTGTCGGCCCAGACTCCGGTGGCGTTCACGACGGTGCGGGCCTGGATCTCGAACTCGGCGTCGTCGGCGCGCACCGTCGCGCCGCGCACCCCCCCACCGGGGTCTTTGAGGAGACCGACGACCGTCACCCGGTTCGCGACCGCCGCCCCGTGGGCCGCGGCGGTGCGGGCGAGGCACAAGGTCAGTCGGGCGTCGTCGGTCTGGGCGTCGTAGTACAGGTAGGCGGAGGCCACGTTCGAGGCCCGCAGCGTCGGCATGAGTGCCACCGCGCGGTCGCGATCGATCCGCTGGTGGAGCTTGTGGATGCGCATCCCGCCGGTCAGGTCGTACATCCACATGGCGCCACCGAGCGCGCGGGCGACCCGGCGGTCGATGAGCCCGTCCTTCGAGAGGATCGGGATCAGGAAGGGGAGGACACGCACGAGGTGCGGCGCGTTGCGCAACGCGTGCTGGCGTTCGGCGAGTGCCGCATAGACCAATGTGAACTCGCGCTGTTGGAGGTAGCGGAGGCCACCGTGGACCAGCTTGGAGGACTTCGAGGAGGTCCCCGAGGCGAAGTCGTCGCGCTCCACGAGGCCGGTGCGCAGACCCCGCGAGGCCGCGTCGAGCGCGCAGCCGGCCCCGGTGATCCCGCCCCCGACCACCAGCACGTCCAACGGCTCGTTCGCGAGTCGTTGTAGTGCCTCGGCGCGATCGAAGGACGGGACCACAACACAAAGCGTACCGGCGGGTCCCGGGGCTTCTGCGGGTCAGGCGACGAGGCCGGGCGTTCCCGCGTCAGTCACAACCGACAGACCGGCGGCGGCCCACGCCTGCATGCCCCCGGCGAGGTTCGTGGCGTCGTAGCCCGCGCCGAGGAGGGAGCTCGTGACGCGGGCGGACCGGGCGCCGCTGCGGCACACGACCAGCACCGCTTGATCGCCCGGCACCTCGTCTTGGCGCGCGCCGAGGTCGCCCATCGGAATCCACACCGCCTCGGGGGCGTGGCCCGCCTCCCACTCGTCGGGTTCCCGCACGTCGAGCAGCAGGGCGCCGGCGTCGAGGCGGCGCCGCGCCTCGGCGACGTCGACCGCGGGGGGTTCGCTCATGGAAGGCCAGCCTTCCACGCGGTGGACCCGCCCAGCCGGTCGGGGCCGTCTCCGAAGCCGAGGTGGGGAGGCTCGACGGCTCAGTTCGACGGGCCGGCCTGCTGACCGATCGGGCTCGGGACGCCGCGCTCGCCGTATGGCCAGATCAAGAAAATGTCGAGACGCGCCTCAAGTTCGAGCGCCTCCTGCCGAAAAGGTCACTCAGGCGGGGGGGGCAGATACATCGCGAAGGACGGCGATGACCAGCTCCGTGGGCGCGCAGCGAGCAAACCGGCAGACGCACCACCGACGCGCGCAGCGTCGCCGATACCTCAGCGTGCTCGGCGCCGCGTTCGTCCTGGCGTTGGCCTTCGGTGCCCCCGCGGTCGCCGCGACGTCGTCGCGGGTGACGACCCACGACAACGACCCCAGCACGGGACACGGAAACGCCGGCGGTCCGCCCGGCGTCGGCGACCCACACGGCCGCGGTCAAGCCCTGCTCACCTGCCTCGAGGCGCTGCTCCGAGAGCTACGGGCCCGAGAGGTATCCGGGTCGCAATCGACGGGGAGCCCAACCCCGCCGACGAGGAACCCCGCACCCCCCGCCACTCCGCCGACGACCGTGCCGATCACCACACCCCCGCCCACGCCCCCAACGGCCGCGCCACCCGCCGGGCCAACGGTCGCGATCGCCACCGCCACGCCGCTCGCCACCCGCGCCGCTACGACGCTCCCCGTCCGCCGGGCGGCGTCGCGAGCCGCAACACCGGCCGGACCGCAGTCCGCGTCGCCACCCGCGGGCGGGGTCCCCGTCCACCCGCCGCAGTCGCGCGGCGGGCAAGTGACCCGGGCCCTGCGTACCGCCCGCTCCTACGGCCTGCTCCTCATCCTCGCCGGCGCCGTCCTTGCCTTCCTCGCCGTCCAGAGTCGGGTCGACCGTCGCGACCCGCGGATCGCGCGAGCCCCGATCGACGCGCACCGGGACTTCCGAGACTTCGAGTGACGCCCAACACGCTGGGCGACGTCCAGGCACCGGTCCATGACCGCCTGGCGGTTCTGCAACTCGTGCGGGTCAGCCTCGCCGTCGCGGTGCTCGCGCTCCCCCCGCTGGTGGGCGCGCGCGGCGTGGCCCTCTCCGTGCCGTTCGCCTACCTCCTCGTGGTCGGAAGCGCCGAACTGACCCGACGCCGGTTCCCACGCCTCGCATCCCCGCTGCTCTCCGCGCTCGTCCTCGTCGACGGGGCGTTCCTCGCCGCCGCCATCCTGCTGAGCGGCGGCAACCAGAGCCCCCTGGTGTTCCTCGCCTTCCTCGAGGTCGTGGCGGTCACGCTGCTCGCCTCGCACCGCACCGGGCTCAAGGTCGCGGTCTGGTGCGCGCTGTTGCTCTTCCTCGGCCGGACCGCGGCCGCGGCCGGTGTGGTGAAGATCTCCCTGTCCGGCGACAGCCGCACCGACGCCGTCAGCGCGGCCGCGTTGCTCCTCTTCGCGGTGGGGGCCGCCGTGTTCCAGTCGGTGAACGAGCGCACCCTCCGCCACACCGGCGCCGAGCTGGCCGCCCTCGTCGACCTCGGTGGCGTGCTGGAGCGCGCTCGGCGCCCCGACGACGTCCTCGCCGCATTGATCCAGCACCTCCGGGAACGACTTGGCTTCGTACGCGTCCTGGTCATCGTGCGGGGCAGCGACACCTGGGTGGCCTCCGGTCACGGCATCACGCCGGGGGCGGACCGCGGCCCACTCGGCCGGATCGGCGGTGCCGTCCTCGCCGACGGCAACCCCCGCCTCGTCCGGGCGCTCGACGGGGGACTCCTGGCAACCCAGCTTCCCGACGCGCACAACGTCGTCGTCGCGCCCCTGGCCGGCGAGGACGAGCCGCTCGGTGTCGTCGCCGCCGAATGGGGACGAGGCCTCCGCTCTCGCATCCCCGGGCTGACCGTGGACTCGCTCGTCCAGTCGGTGGCGCACGCCGCGCTGGCGCTCCGCAACGTTCGCCTCCTCGACGAGGTCGAGCGTCTCGCCACCCGAGACGAGCTCACCGGCCTGCCGAACCGGCGGCTTTTCGAGGAGACCCTCGTCCTCGAGGTCGGCCGCCATCGTCGCACCGGCGCCCCCCTCAGCCTGGTGGCGCTCGACGTCGACCATTTCAAACGCATCAACGACACGCTCGGTCACCCCACCGGCGACGCGGTGCTGCGCGCGGTCGGCGGGGCCCTCCGCGCCGGAACGAAGGCCTACGACCTCCCGGCCCGTTGCGGCGGCGACGAGTTCCTCGTGCTGCTCCCCGGATGCGGAAGCGCCGACGCGCTCGGCGTGGCCGACCGACTGCGCCGCGTCGCCAGCGCGGCGGTGCAGCCGGGCTTGACCGTCACCGTCAGCGCCGGGACCGCCACCGTGCCCAACGACGCCGACGACGGCGCGGGGCTCGTTCGTGTCGCGGACGCCGCGCTGTACAACGCCAAGCGGGCCGGCCGCGACCGGGTCGGCCTCCCACCGCCGAAGAACTAGCAGCGCGTCGCGGGCCCGTCGGCATCCTTGCCGGTGAGCCAAAATCAGGCGCTCGGGGCGGTCAGGACCGAGAACCATGCCGGGTCGGCTCCCGCCCATCGGCCGCGCGCTGCCACCCATTCCCGCGTCGAGGTCGCGGGCGGCTCAGGCCATGTATGACCGCGCCGCGGCCAGGTTGTCGGCGAGCGGCTCGGCCGCGTCGAGCACCAGGCGCTCCTCGGGCCAGGGCTCGGCGCGGCTCCGGACGCGTTCGACGTCCTCCCAGCTCACTTCGTACCAGCCGGGGATACCCCGGGTCCGACCATCGAGGCGGCGACGGTGGAGGTCCTGGTCGCTGCAGACGCACTCGATCAGCCGGAACGGCGCGCCAAACTCCTCCGCGGTCGCCCGCCACGCGGCGCGGGAATCCGCGCGACGGGCCACGGTGTCGAGAATGGCCGACTGGCCCCGCCGGAGCTGCTCCCCGGCGAGGGTCGTGAGCAGGTGCTCGGCCGCGTCCCACGAGCCTTGGTCGGCGGTGATCCCGTCCCGCCACAGTGACGCCTCGAGGCGGTCCTTGTTGAACACCGCGGCGCCGATGTCCGCGGCGAGTGCGTCGGCGAGGGTGCTCTTCCCGGTACCTGGGAGCCCACCCAACACGACCAGCGTCGCGGTCACCGGACGCGGTCCACGGGCACGACGCGACGCCGACTCGTGTCGCGCGTCGAGCCTCCGGCGGCGCAACGGTGCCGCTCCCGATGGTCAGGCCGAGTCCGCTCGTGCACCGCGTGGCCTCCGATGGCGTGCCCGACAACTCCTCAGCGCGTCGGGTGGGCGCCGGGAAGCTCGGTGGGCTCGTCGCCGCTCGACGCGCCGGCCCCCCCCGCCGCACCGGGGTGCGCGATCCGGTCGCGCACCCACGGGACGCTCGCCTGGCCCCCCATCGCGTCGCGCCAGCCAGCCAGGAGCTCCTCGACCGCCTCGACGCTCGGGTAGACGCCCAGTACCTCGACGACGACCTTGTTGGTTGGGAGCCGCGGCACGTGCTCGTCGCCCGGAAGGCCCGACGCGACGATCGGCTCGAACGGGGCGGTCATCAGGTACAGCTCGCCGGTGTCGTGCACCCAGCTGATCTCGGCGTGGTTGCCGTCGGCGTCGCTCCAGTCACGCCCGAACTCGAACTCCTCCGACGTCCGCCGCGCCGGGTTCTGGTCGTAGAACTCCTCGATGTCCATCGGGCCTCTTTCGGGTGTCTGCGTCAGCACGCTAGTGACCGTCGGCTCCCCGGCGACGAAAACCAGCCCCGCCGGCCGGTGCCGGAGGCTCGGGGCCGGCGCTCGGGGCCCCAACTCGGCGGCGTCCGGGGCCTCGGCGACGTCGCGGGGTCGCGTGGTGCGCGAGGCTCACTCGCCGTGGCGGAGAACTTTCGGCAGTTCGCAGCTCGACGACCCGATGGGCTGGCGCTCGCCGACGAGCGCGGGACCCTCACCTGGGCGGCGTTCGATCAGCGGGTCAATCGGCTCATCCACGCCCTGCGGGCCGCCGGGCTCGGTGCCGGCGACCGCATCGCGGTGCTGTGCGCCAACCGCACCGAGCTCTTCGAGGTTCTGGGCGCGGCCATGCACGCGGGCATCGTCGTGGTGCCGCTCAACTGGCATTGGGTCGCCGACGAGGTGGCCTACGTGCTCGACGACGCCGAGGTCCGGGCACTGCTCGTCGACGACGACTTCCGGGCGGTGGCCGATGAGGCACAGGCCCGCCTGGACCGAGACCTGCTCGTCGTGCCGATCGGCGGGGACGCGTACCAGGACCTGCTGGATGCCCAGCCGGGCGGCGAGCCGGCCGACCAGCTTGCGGCGGGCCCGATGTTCTACACGTCGGGCACGACCGGACGCCCGAAGGGGGTGCGCAACGCGCTGACCCACGCCGGGCTGCCGGCGTCGGTCTGGCAGCTGGTCGCGGCGGGTGCGGTCGACACCCTCGCGCTGCCGACCGACGGTGTGACCTTGCTGTGCGGTCCCGCGTACCACTCGGCCCAATGGGCGTTCGCGATGCTGCCCTTCCTCAACGGGGGGGCGGTCGTGATGCGCCAGCGCTTCGACGCCGCCGAGACGCTCACCTTGATCGACGAGTTTCGCGTCACGAACCTGCACCTGGTCCCGACCCAGTTGCACCGCCTGCTGCGCCTGCCCGACGACGTCCGGGCCCGGTTCTCGGGGGAGAGTCTGCGCGTCGTGTACCACGGCGCCGCGCCGTGTCCACCCGACGTGAAACGGCGCATGATCGAGTGGTGGGGGCCTCGACTCGTCGAGTACTACGGCGGGACCGAAGGCGCGATGCTCTCGACGATCACCTCCGACGAATGGCTTGCCCATCCGACCAGCGTCGGCAAGCCGTGGTCCAGCGTCGAGGTGGTCGTCCTCGACGACGACGACACCCCGTGCCCGATCGGCCAGGAGGGGACGCTCTATTGCCGCAGCCGGCTCGGCACCGATTTCGAGTACCACCGCGACCCGGCCAAGACAGAGGCCGCGCACCGCGGCCCCGGCCTGTTCACGCTCGGCGACGTCGGCTACCTCGACGACGAGGGCTACCTGCACCTGTCGGACCGGCGGATCGACCTCATCATCTCGGGCGGCGTCAACATCTATCCCGCCGAGATCGAAGGGGTCCTCCAAGCCCACCCCGCGGTGCGCGACGCCGCCGTGTTCGGCATTCCCAACGACGAGTACGGCGAGGAAGTCAAGGGCGCGGTGCAGCTCGAGGAGCCCGGCGCCGCATCCGGCGAGCTGAGCGTGGCGCTCCTCGCGTACTGCCACGAGCATCTCGCGGCGTACAAGGTGCCGCGCTCACTCGATTTCGTCGCTGAGCTCCCGCGCTACCCCACCGGCAAGCTCTACAAGCGGCTGCTGCGCGATCCCTACTGGGAGGGGACGGGGCGCCGGATCTGATCCCCGGTCTGATCGGTTCGCCGATCGCCTCCGCACCCGGGGGGTGCCCGGAGTCGGTCGACGGCATCGGCGGGCGGTCGGTCGCGGCGCGACGAGCCCGGCGGCGCCCCCATTAGGGTCGGGGTCATCGACCCTGTGTTCCTGTTCGACCCGCGCCCGGCCCGACGATGAGCGAGCCGTCCCCGGGGTCGGGATGGCGCGACCCGGCCACCTGGATCCCGTCGCTGCTCTCCCTGGTCGAGGACGTCCTCGACACGGTGGTGAACCGGGCGGTTGCCGAGCCGCTTCCGGTGCACAACGCGGCTGACGTACGCGACGCGCTGGAGGGACCGACTGGGACCGGCGTGACCACCTTCGTCGTGCCCGCGTTGGCGCAGGTCACCAAGCGCTGGTCGGGTCGGGTGGCGAGCCTTGGCTCGAAGCTCTCCTTCACGGTCCAGGCCCTCCTCACCGCGGTGCCGCCGCTCGCGACGTCGGTGACGGTGGGCAGCCGAGAGCTCCACGCGCTGGCGTCCCTCGTGGTGAACCGCCTCCGGGCCGAAGGGCTCCCCGTCGACCGTCGCTTCGTGCAGCGGGTGACCGTGAACGCCTACGTCTGGCCGAGTGGGGGCCACGCCTTGGAGGACGCGCACGCGCCCGCCGTGGCGCGCATCGCCGGTCTGTGGGCCACCCGCCCCCTCGCCGGGGAGAAGGCCGGTGACTGGGCGGAGCGGGCCGCGGAGGCGATCGAGACCGCCGACCTCTCGGATCGCTTCACCCGCTACCACGAACGCCCCGCGCTCGGCCCAGGGTCGTGAGGCGCGCCGAGCCCGGCCCGAACTAGCGCTCGAGCGCGTCTCGCGTTCGGTCCAGCTCCGCGGGGTCCGCGGTCGTGGGCACCAGGAAGAACTCGTCGGCGCCGGCGGCGCGGGCCGCGTCCACCGTCTGGCGCAACGAGTCGGGTGTGAAGCAGGTGACGGAGCTCGCCGCCCACTCACCGATCTCGTCGCCGAAGATCCGCATGTAGTCGCGCGCGTAGGTCCGGAGTCGTTCTTCGGCGTCGGGACCCAGCGCGTACCAGATGCTCGACGACTTGTGGGGCGCTTCGGCGCGTCCCGCGGTCTGCCAGGCGGCGTCGACACCGTCGAAGGCGGCGCGCATCGTCGCCTCGTCACCGTCGAGGGTCCACGCGCCGTCGACGCCGGCCGCCCAGCGCGCCGCGCGGGCGATCGACTTGGGGCCCATCGATCCCGCGATCAACGGGGGACCACCGGTTTGCACGGGGAGCGGGCCGACCGGGTCGGCACCCTCGAAGGGTGGCTCCCCTCGCCACACCGCCCGGAGGCGTTCGACCGACTCGTCGAGGCGATCCCAGCGGCGCGCATAGCTGGCGTCGACGGCGCGGTAGTCGTGCTCGCGCCCGCCGACGCCGACCCCCACCGTCAGGCGGCCCTCGGCGAGGACGTCGACGGAGGCCAGCTCCTTCGCCGTGAGGACGGGGTCCCGCATGGGCAGGATCACGATCGTCGTCCAGAGCCGGACCCGCTCGGTCAGCGCCGCCGCGGCGGCCAGCTCGACCGTCAGGGCATGACTCGGGAAGGTGATGCGGTCGGGGACAGCCAGGCTCGACCAAGGTCCCTCGTCGACACCGCGACACCACGCGAGTGTCTCAGTGCGGTCGTGGGTGACCATCGTCGGCAGCGTCATCGCGAGGTCCATGGCCCGGGAGCCTACGAGTTGGCGGAACCGCCCCGAAGCACGAGGTCCGGGCGACCCTCAGGCGGCGTCGACGTGCGCGACGCGCCAGGCGGCGATGGCGGTCTCGAGCTCGGCGTCGCGTTCCAGCTCGGCGACCGCGGCGCGCAGCTCGGCGGTGAGCATGCTCGAGCGGCCGAGGCGGCGCCGGAAGACCGCCACCAGGGCGCGGTAGCGGTCCAGCATTCCGGTGGGCGGAGTCGAGAACCGGGCGAACGCGACACTGCCGTGGCGGCGGAGGTCGCGCTGGAGCTCCTGGACCTCGCGCAGGGTCACCGCGGCGCAGATCCGCAGCACGGACGCGTCGGTCTCGTCGTCGAGGCGCTCGGGTGCGCTGAGCCCGTTGGTGCTGACGATGACGAGGCGAGCCGCCTTCTTGCCGAGACGGTCCCGCAGCTCGGCGTCGTCGAGGTGGTCGGCGCCCGCGTCGACGATCATGCCCGCGATTGCCTCGCGGGGGGTTCCGCCGTCGCCGAGGACGAGCGAGGCGACGCCGAGCACCTGCGCCACCGATGGTGTGCGCGTCCCGGAGGCGCCGGCGTGCAGGTCGGTGGCCCAGTTCGCGGCGTCGAAAAAGCGTTTGCCAACCCGGATGTCGGTCACAACTGGGAACCTACCGAGAACGTCCGTCCACGTGGTGGATCCGCCGCCCCGACGGGCGGGGCTGGTTAGGCCGCCGGCTGGGGGCTCCCGACCAGGGTGTCGACCTCGGCGAGCTCTTCGCCGCTCAGCCGCCAGGCGTCGGTGGCCGCGGCGTTGGCGCGGACCTGCTCGGGTGTCGTCGCCCCCGCGATGACGCTCGCCACGAGCGGGTTGGTGGCCAGCCACGAGAGTGCCAGCTCGGGGAGGGTGTGACCGTGGGCGACGGCGAAGCTCCGCAGGCCTTCGACGAGGGCGAACTGATCGTCGGAGAGCAGGCGTTTGACCCGGTCCGCCGGCCAGCGGGCCAGGCGGGTCCCGGCGGGTGGCGGCTCACCCGGGGTGTACTTGCCGGTCAGGAGCCCGCTGGCCAGCGGGAAGTACGGCACGAAGCTCAGGTGGTGGCGCTCGCACGCCGGGAGCACCTCGGCCTCCGGCTCGCGGTGCAACAGGCTGTATTCGTTCTGGACGGTGACGAAGGGCCGCAGACCCCGCTCCGTCGCCGCGGCGGCCGCCTCGTCGAGCTGGGCGGCCGAGAAGTTCGAGCAGCCCAGCTCGCGCACCTTCCCGGCGTCCACCAGGCGGTCCAGGGCGGCGAGCGTGTCACCGACGGGTGTGGCGGGGTCGGGCTGGTGCAGCCAGTAGAGATCGATGGAGTCGGTGCCCAGCCGTCGCAGGCTGTCCTCGACCGCTCGGGCGACCCACTCGGGGTGACCCCCCGAGAGACCCTCGGGTGGCGGGAGCATCCCGAACTTCGTGGCGATCACGACCTCGGCGCGCCGCGTCCCGAGCGCGCGGCCGAGGAACTCCTCGGACTTTCCGCCGCCGTAGAGGTCCGCGGTGTCGAAGTGCGTGACGCCTGCATCGAGGGCGGCGTCGACGACGGCTTGGGTCGCCGCGGCGTCGATCCGGCCGCCGAAGTTGTTGCAGCCAAGACCCGCGACCGAGACCTCGAGCTCACCGATCGATCGTGTCGTCATGCTCAACCACCACTTTCATCGTGTCGCGGGGTCCAACCTCGGCGTGAGGGCCGCGCCCGGGGCACCGCAGCGGGCTCGCCGGCGGTGAGCGCCGCCGGCGGCGCGCGGTGCGGAGCGTAGCGGCCAATCGTGTGACGACCCCCCGGGCCCGCGAACCCGACGAGTTCGCGGAATCTCTCAGGGTTTCTTTACACGGGGCTGATGCCCCGCTGCTTACGGTACGGAGTGCAGCGGCCTCCCCATGGCTCGAACGCCTGGTTTCAGAGCAGGTGTTGGGCCGGGGGCGGCTCGCGCTTCCCGACCGGCAGCTGCCCGCACAGACCCCCCGGGCCGGGAGGCAGCGAGCCGTCCCCGGGGGGGCCGCGCCAGTCGGGATCCCGTCGACCCGGTGGCGGCCTGCTCGACCGCGGGGCGCGTGGCGGATCAGCCCGGCCCGTCGGCGGCGGCCGGCGTCGTGGGCCGGGATCCCACCGCGGTGGCGTCGCGTGGTCGCCACGCGAGGTAGGCGACGAGCAGCACGATCGGTAGCGCGTAGGCGAGGGTGCCGCGCAGGACTGTGTCCGCCACGCTCCCGGTGTGGTGGGTCGGGAGCTTCCAGGCGGCGAGGAGCACGGCGCCTTGCACCCAGATCACCCAGGCGAGCGGCGATGGGCGTCGCGTCGCGACGACCGGCAGCGCCCACGCTGCGTACCAGGGCAGCGTGTATTCGGCGGCGATAGCGTACGACGCGATCGCCGCGCCGGTGGCGAGCTCGGGNNCCCCCCCCCCCCCCCGCGCCGGTGGCGAGCTCGGGCCCGCTCGCACGCGCCCAGCGCCAGCCCAGCACCACGGTGGCGAGCACGACCAGACCAAGCGACAAGTAGAAGAGCAGCGACAGCGTCGAGTCGGGCAGCAGCCGGGCCGCCAGGTCGCGTCCGGCGTCCTTGCCGACGAGGAGCTGCGCGGGCAGGTTCCAGGGCGACCCCGGCGTGACCATGTGGTCGGCGCCCGAGAGCACGTGCGAAGCCCCGGCGAGGAACGGGAGGTACACGACCGCGATCGTGACGCACGCGGTGACGACCGCGCGTTTCGCCACCCGCCATTCGTGGCTCCGCCACGCCCAGAACACCAGCCCGACGAGCGCCAGGAGACTCGTGATCTTCACCAGCGAGGCCACCGCGATCGCGAACCCCGACGCGGCCCCCCGCCGCTGCGCGGCCAGCACCGCGGCGACGAGGATCGCCAAGCCGATGAACGCGTCGATCTGGCCGCTGTTGACCACGATCGCCCCGAAGACGGGATGCAGCCCCAGCCAGGCGACCGCGGCCGGGCTGCGGGTCCGGCGCCAGACCAGGAGGAGCGCAAGCACCACCGCCAAGGCCGCGCCGAGCTGGAAGAGGAGTCGGTCGACGAGCACCGAGTTGCCGGCGAGGAAGGTCAGCGAGGCGGCGTAGGCCACGAACGCCGGGCCGTAGACCGAGCCCCGGTGTTGCCAGATCGGGCTCACCCGACGATCGAAGGGGTCGTGGGGGAAATCGGCGGGTACGTGGTGGTACGGGCTGGCGTCGTGCACGCTCACCATCCGCCCGTACATCGTGTACGACCACACGTCGTTCGAGGACTGGGGGCCGATCACCAGCGCCGCGAGGAGCACGAGCCCGACCGCGGCCGCGACCGGGCGGATCCCCATGCGGGGTCGCCGCTGCTCGAGCCAGGCGAACGTTCCGCCCGCGACCGTGGCCACGATCACCACCAGGGTGGTGGGGATGCCGTGGCGCGGCGCCGCGATCGCCCCGACCAGGGTGACGGTGGCGATGACCAGCGCGACGATCGAAGCGCGCGGCACCCGGTGCACCGTCACCTCCGGGGCCGCCGCCGATCCGTTGGACGGTCCCGAGGCGCCAGGCGCCGGTGGTTCGGCGGGCGTCACAGCTCGCGGAACCTAGTCGGCCTGGCTCCCGCAACGGCCGTCACCCCGCCGTCACCCGCCTCGCCCAGTGCCGCGAGGTCGGCGGCCCCTCAGGGTTCGACCGGACGGTCGGGCTCGGTCGGGGTGGGCGGCCCGGCTGCCGAGGCGGCGCCGCGGTGCACCGAGACGACGAGGATCGCCGCCGCCGCGACGGGCAGGAGCCACCACGGGTTCCGCGTCGTGGCCACCAGCGCGGTGATGCCCAGCGCCGCGGCGACGCCGGCCGCCGCGGTCCAGTCGTCGCCGATCAGGAAGTCGTACCAGAACCGGCCGAAGGCGCGAAGGGCGCGCAACGCTCAGCCTCCGGCCGGGACGGAGCCGGGCGCGCCGAGCGGCGCGCGGCGGCGCAGCTGCGCGACGAGACCGAACGACACCACGGCGAAGAAGGCGATCACGCCGAGGAGGGCGAGATCCGAGCCGGGCCATCCGATCCCCGTACCTTCCGCGCCGTAAAAGACACCGAACGACGTGAGCATGATCCCGACCGCGAACTTCAGCGAGTTCTCCGGGACCCGGCTCAGCGGAGCGTGCACGAACGCGCCGACGCTCGCCACGACGACGAAGGCGCCCGCCGCGCCCGCCGCGGCGAGTCCGAGGTGACCGCCGGTGCTGCCGAAGGTCACCACGATGAGGGCGACCTCGAGTCCCTCGAGGAGCACGCCCTTGAAGGCGAGCGTGAACGCGTACCAGTCCAGGCGGGCTCGGGTGTCGCGCGCCGTCTGGCGTGCTTCGTCGACTTCGCGCGCGAAGATCGCGTCCTCGTCGTGGCGGGCCCGGATCCCCGCCGCGCGCAGGATGGCCTTGCGCAGCCATTGGAGGCCGAAGACGAGCAGCACCGCGCCGACGACGACGCGGAGCGCGCCGAGCGGAACCTGGGTGAGCGCGGGTCCGAGGCCGGCCACGATCACCGTCAGCGTCGCGAGCGCGGCGGCGGCGCCGATCACCGCCGATCGCCACCCCCGGGTGATGCCGACGGCCAGCACGATCGTGAGCGCCTCGACCATCTCGACGGTCGACGCGAGGAATGCACCGAGGACGACGAGGACGGTCGGGGTCATGGCACCGGACTGTCCGAAACAGGCCGGCCCGGTGCCACCCGCGACCGACGCGCCAAACCCGTCGTCATTTCCGGCCCGGTTCCTCGCCGACGACGCTGATCGTCCCGTCGGTCTCGAGGATCGCGTCGTTGATCGTCGCCGGCCCGTCGTAGCCGCGAGAGCGCAGCGCCGCCTCGAGGTCGAGGCTGGTGAGGCCGACCCGGCGCAGGTGCGACTCGATGACCTGGCCGTCGTGGATGAGCAGGATCGGGCCGCCGTTGACGAGGTGGCTGAGATGGGGGGAGCGGAGGAACACGGCGTTGAGCAGCCGGTTCAGGACGAGGAGGGTCCCGGCGCTCACGAGCCCGGCCGCTAGCGACAGGTCGCCGTGGATCATCGCCGTCTCGACCGTGCTGCCCAGGAGCAGCACCACCACCAGGTCCAGGGCGCTCAGCTGGGCGAGCTGACGGCGACCCACCACCCGGAGGATGGTGATGAGAAAGAGGTAGATGCACGCGGTTGTCCCGGCGACAATCAGCAGGATGGGCGTCGATGGGCTGCTGGCGCCCACAGTCGGTGCCACAGGCCAAGATACTGCCGGACCGGAACCGCTCACGGGAAGCGACGATGCACCTGTTGGCCAGCGTCTTTGACCATCCGGACCTGGATGGCGCGGCGGTCATCGCCGCCAAGACCGCGGCGGTCTATGTGTTCTTGGTTGTCGGCCTGCGGGTGTTCGGCAAGCGCGAGCTCGGCCAGCTCAGCCTCTATGACCTGGTGCTGGTGATCATCCTCGGCAACGCCGTCCAGAACGCGATGATCAACAACGACAACACGCTCGGAGGCGGCGTGGTCGCCGCCACCGTGCTGTTGTTGCTGAACTGGATCCTGAACCGGTTTGTGCTGCGCTCCCGGCGGGCCGAGCACATCCTGGTGGGCGACCCCGTCCTCGTCGTCCACGACGGCCAGCCGATGCGGGAACGCATGGCGCGTGAGGGCATCACCATGGATGAGCTCATGGCCGCGCTGCGTGAGCACGGGATCGATGCGCTCTCCCAGGTCCACATGGCCGTGCTCGAGAGCGACGGGACGATCAGCGTTGTCCCCCGCACTTCCGAGGTGCTCAAGACCACCCGCCGCCACTACCGAGGGTTGCGCCTCCAGTGACCATCCTGCTCGCCCTCGCCTCAGTCAGCGCGTCGCGGGTCGGGGAGCAGGTCGCCAAGACGCTGATCATCGTGGTCGTGCTGCTGGTCGGGTTCCGCCTGACCGGCAAGCGTGAGGTCTCCCAGTTCAACGTCTATGACCTCGCCATGCTCATGGCGTTGTCGAACGCGGTCCAGAACTCCATGACCGGCGGACTCGGCAACCTGCCGGTCGGGTTGGCGACCTCGACCACCGTGGTCGCCGCGGCGTGGCTGCTGAGCCGGCTCTTGGCCCGCCACACCGGCCTTGAGACCCGCGTGCTCGGCTCGCCGATGCTGCTCGTCAACGACGGACGGGTGCTCCAGGACCGGTTGCGGCGGGCGCGGATCTCAAACGACGACCTCGACGAGGCCTGCCGCGCCCACGGCCTGGCCGGACCCCGGGACGCCGCGCTCGTGGTGCTCGAGATCGACGGGTCGATGAGCGTGGTGCCGGGCGGCACCCCGACCAGCCGGGCCCGGCCCGAGCGGCCCCGGCGCCGGACTCGGGCTCGACGCTCCCCGGTTCGCTGATTTCGGCCCTCGCGGGCCGCCGAGGGCATCACCGCCGGGGTCATGGCGTGTCGGCGTAAGCCGACCGCCCCGCGAATCCCGTCAAGTCCGGGCGTCGCAGCGCCGTCAAATAGAGATGTACGGCACCGCCAGCCTCGATCCCCAGTGAGCGTCGTGACCCACCGCCCCCATTGCCGAGGTAGCGCCCTGTGGGTGTCTCTCGTGCTGGTGCTCGGCGTCGTCGCCGCCCTCGCCGGTGGGCCGAGCGCGGCGGCCCAGACCGCACCGCCACCCCCGCCGCCGGATCCTCAGCTCCTCGCCGTCGCCGTGGAGCTCTCCCACACCAGCACCCGCCTCGACGTCGTCGCGGCCGCGGTGAGCGCCGACCAGTCGCGCTTGGCCGCGGCGCAGGCCGCGTACGCCCAGATCGACCAGGAAGCGGTCGCCACGCAAGCCCAGATCGATCAGCTGCAGAGCCAGATCGCCGGACGCGCCGCGCAGGTCTACGAGCAGCACAGCAACGTCGGGGCGGTGCTCCAGGTCCAGCACACCGAACAGGTCGCGGTCGGTGAGCAGTACACCGACGCCGCGGGCACGGACGACGTCCACCAGCTCGCACAGCTCAACGCCGCCGAGGCCCAGCTCGATCAGGAGCGCGCCCAGGGCGACGCCCTACGCCAGAGCATCACCACCGACGAGCAAGGCCTCCAGGCCACCCAGGCCAGCCTCGAGGCAGTCCGGTCCCGCGACGAGGCGATCCTCTCCCAGGCCGGCGCCATCCCGATCATGGGGACCGCCCGGCTCACCGCCCCGCAGGTCGCCGGCTGGTTCAAATCAACCGGAGCGGTCGCGCACCTCGCCGACGGCACCACCATCGACGAGCTCGCCCAGATGTACATCCAGGAGGGCTCGGCCGAAGGTGTGGCGGGCGACGTCGCCTTCGCGCAGGCGGTCCTCGAGACCGGCTCCTTCGGTCACGCGCTCGACAGCAACTTCGCCGGGATCGGTGCGTGCGACAGCTGCACCAGCGAGATCGCGTTCCCCACCCCGCGCGACGGGGTACGGGCCCAGATCCAGCTGCTCAAGAGCTACGCCGATCCCGGGAGCCGGGCCGCGCAGCTCGCCAACCCGCCCGAGCCGGCGCTGTTCGGCTCACCGGCGGCGGCGGCCGCGTCGTACGACTCCTTCGCCTACAAGGGCGCGGCGCCGGTCTGGAACGTCATGGGGAATGGCAAATGGGCGACCGACCCCGACTACGCGACGAAGGTCCTCGAGATCTACGCCCGCATGATCGCCTACGGCGCGACGCACACCAGCTGACCGACCGGCACGGACGCCGATCGGCCGGTCAGCGGGAGTCCGCGGCTCGAAACGCGGCCTGGGCGTGTTCAGCGAGGGCTTGCACCTCGTCGAGCGCCGCGGCGACCCGGTCGGTGTCGAGGCGGCGGGCCAGCTCGGCGGCGCCGGCCTCCTCCAGCATCGCCGGCAGGCGGGTGCGGAGCCGCTCGAGCGTCCACGTCAGCATGTCGCCGAGCGCGACCGTGTCGTAGGCGACCACATTGTTCACGATCTGCGCCCCGGGCGCGGTCGGGTGGATGTAGTGATAGTGCGGGTCGTCGTCGAAGATGTCGAAACGGACGTACTCGTGGCCGTCCTCGGTGTCGCACACGTGGATCGAGACGCCCGAGTCGGAGAAGCCACCCTCGGGTGACTTCTCGTGGAGCTCGGCGAGGTACGCCGCGTTGTCCGCGTACGTCGCGCTCAGTGAAGCCGGGTCGACGTCGCGGTACTCGACCCCGAAGGTGATGCTGCCCGCCGGCAGCTGCCGCGTGTTCTCGGCCACGGGCGGCTGGGGCGGCATGTTGTAGACCTCACCGATCATGGGTGACCTCCTTGGCGTGGGAGTCGGGTGAACACGTCCCGGGCCGTCCCGCCCAACAGTGCCTGCTCGACCTCGGGGTCGAGCCCGAGCTCGCCGAGTTGAGCGAGCGCGTGGCGGTGCCCGACCGTCGGGAAGTTGGTACCGAACAGCACCTTGTGGCGGCCCGGGCCGCGCACGAAGCTTTGGAGCGCCGGCGGCCAGTGGCGTGGCGGGTAGGCGCCGGTCCCGAGGTACACGTTCGGGAACTTCAGCGCCATCGCCACTGCTTCGTCCACCCAGGGCCAGCCGAGATGCGAGAGCACGAATCGGGTTTCGGGGAAGTACAGCGCGGCCCGGTCGATCGTGATCGGGTGGCCGCACTCGCTCGCCATCAGCCCGCCCGACGTGCCGGTCTGCATCGCAACCGGGACGTCCAACTCGGCGGCGACGGCGTAGAACGGGTAGTAGTCGGCGTGGTCGAGGCGGCGGTCCCAGCTGTGTGTGTGGAGGTAGCAGCCGGCCACCCACGGCTCGGCGAGGCGGGACCGGATGGCTCGCACGCCGGCCATCGCGCGCTCGGGGTCGATGAGGGCAAGTGCCGCGAACCGGCCCGGCCAGCGCTGGGCGAGCGCGGCGACCTCCTCCCACCGGGCCGCGATGTGCTCGAAATCGAACGGGTCGACGGAACCATGGCGGCCGAGTTCACCGGTGGGCACCAGCACCGTGTCGACGCCGAGCTCGTCGAGGCGGGCCGCCATCACCTCCGGTGCCGCGAAGCTGTCGTCGTCGTCGCGTCGGACTTTGACCGCCACGCCGGTGGCCGCGATGGCCCCGTCCCACACCGCCCGCCGGTCGGGGGTGAACGCGTTGCAGAGATAGTCGACGGTCCCGGGACGCTCAGCGCTCATCGCGGAACCGCTTCAGCTTGGGAGCGACGTTCACCTCGGTCCAGGCGTCGAGCGCTCCGGGGGGTACCACCTCGGCTCGAATGCGCACCCCGAGCCGCTCCTTGAGGCGTTCCTCCACCGCGGTGTGGAGGGCATCGAACTCCGAGGGGTCACGCTCGCTCGTCACGGTCACGATGAGCTCGTCCCGGTTCTCGTCGCGCACCGCGCGTACGAACCAGTCCC
This sequence comes from Actinomycetota bacterium, assembly GCA_003140175.1. Classification (GTDB taxonomy): domain Bacteria; phylum Actinomycetota; class Acidimicrobiia; order IMCC26256; family PALSA-555; genus PALSA-555. The sequence continues at coordinate 95,237 of PLJD01000025.1, read as the reverse complement.
GCGAGACGCCCGGGACCGCCAGGGCGAGCTCGCCGACCGCCTCCGGCCACACGTTCACGCCCCGCAGCTTGACCATGTTGTCGCCTCGACCGGCGAACGGGGCCATCTTGCGCAGCCAGCTCCCGCACGCGCACTGCTGGCGCGGGTACAGCGACGACAGATCCATGATGTTGTAGCGGAACTGTGGGCTGCCCGTCTTGTAGAGCTCGGTGATGCAGATCGAGCCCAGCTCACCGTCGGGGAGCGGCTCGCCGGTCTCCGGGTCGACGATCTGCACCACGAACGCGTCTTCGAAGATGTGGAGCCCGTCGTGCGCCGGGCACTCGACCGACACCCACTGCACCTCGTGGAACCCGTACGAGTTGAAACACTCGGCCCCAAACGTCGACTCCAGCAGCCCGCGGTCGCCGATGTTCGGGAGGGCCCGGATGTTGAAGTCGGCTTTCGGGTCGTAGCCCATCGACCGGGCGACGTCGGCGAGGCGCAGCAGGTAGTCGCCGGTGGTGAGGATGGCGGTGGCCTCGTACTCGATGGCGAGCTCGACTTGGCGTTCGCTGCTGGTCACGTTGCCGGTACTCGTGGTGAGCACCACGCAGTTGAGCCAGCGATGCAGCGCCTCGTCGAACGAGAACGCGCCGTTGTGAGTTCCGTACGCCCACGAGTTCAGCACCACGTCACCGGGACGGATCCCTTGCATGTAGAGCGCCCGCGCCGTCAAGACCGCCCCGACCTCGCGGTCCCACTGCGTGTAGAAGGTCGGCCGCGACTTCCCGGTCGTCCCGCCCGACATGTAGACCCGGAGCGGCTCGCGACGAGCATCGGCTGGGGTGACCGCCTGGTAGTCGCCCCACGGCGGCTGGCGTTCGATGCTGGTCCGGATGTCGTGGACCGTGTAGGAGGGCACGCGCTCAAGGTCGGCGAGGTGGCGGATCGTCCGGGGGTCGAAGCCGGCCTCGGCCCAGCGCCGCTCGAAGAACGGGACCCGCGCCGCGGCGAGCGCTCGCTCGCGGAGCCGCCCGAGCTGCACGCGCTCGATCTCGTCGGGTGGGGCGAGCCAGGTCCGCTCGAAGTACTCGGGCGGCGGCGGGAAGGCGCGGACCAGCTCGTCGTAGTCCACTGCCTCCCAGGGCCGGCGGATGCCGACGGTCACGGCCGGCTCACGCGGCGGGCAGGTAGCGGTCGGGGAAGCGGTACAGGTCGACGGCGTTGTCCCAGAGCACCTTGCGCTTGCTCGCCTCGGGCACCAGGTCGGGGTCGAGGGCCAGGAAATGCTCGGTGGCCTTCGGGTACTTCGAGTCGGGGTGCGGGAAGTCGGTCTCGAAGACGATGTGGTCGTCGCCGAGCCAGCGGATCACGTCGGCGACGAAGCGGTCGTCGCACTCGGTCGAGATCCAGCAGTTCCGCCGGAAGTACTCCGTCGCGGACCGGGACAGCTCGGGAGCCTCGGCCGCGCCGGCGAGCTCGAGGTGTTCGTCGATGCGGTGCAGCCACGAGGGGAGCCAGCCGCACCCCGCTTCCATGTACGCCACTCGCAAGCGCGGGAACCGCTCGAAGACGCCGTGCACGATCATGGACAGCAGCGCGCACTGCGCCTCGTGGGGGTGCACGACGGTGTGCCACTCGGTGAAGGTGTCGAAGCGATCGGAGCCGGCCGTGGGGGCGTTGAGCCCCATGTACTCGTGCGTCGCGAAGGCGCAGTCCAGGTCCTCGAGCAGCTCGTAGATCGGGTCGTAATACCGGTCGCCGAGGCTCCGGTGGTTGAACTGATCCGGACGTGCCCAAAAGCAGCGGGTCCCGAGATGGTCGTGGGCGAACTGGATCTCCTCGAGGGCCCGGGCGACGTCGTTGAGGGGGACCGGCCCCGACGTGACGACCCGCCCGCCGGATGTCTCGCGCATTTCTTCGCCCCAGCGGTTGTAGGCGCGCGCCATCGCGGCTTGCAGCTGCGGGTCGATGCCCTCGAGCCACATGTCGTACTCGGGGCCATAGATCACCATCGCGTCGACACCCTCGAGGCCGATCGCGTCGGCGACCCGGTCACCGGTGAAGCCGGCGGTGACGATGTCGCCGTACTTGGCGATCATGTCCTCGGTCGTCCAGTTGATCGCCTTCTGGAACTGGCCGTAGATCGAGGTGGGGTGCTGGGTCCATCGGCCGTCGACCGTGACCGGGTTGTAGTGGTCGAACCCCGCCGGAGCCCGCCGCCCGACCCGGTCGCGATACTCCGAGTCGAGGAACCGGGACCAGAGATCGGGCGGATACACGACGTGCGCGTCGGCGTCGAAGACCTTGAACCCGTCTCGCATCGGTCCTCCTCTCCGGGGATCAGTACAGCAGACCGCGCCGAGCGGCCGCTAGCGCCGTGCGAGCATCGGCTCGAAGCGTGCCGAGCGCGCGCGACCGCCGAACCGTAGCCGTCCGCGGCGATCGGGGGACCCGCCGTTCGACGTGGACCGAGCCCTTAGTGTGACCCGTTGCACGGCTCCCGACGGGAAGGAGCGCCTCGCATGGCGAGGGCCGACACGACCAGCTTCGACGACGCGATCACTGCCGAGGTGATTCGGAACGGACTCGCCGTCGCAGTCGAGGAGGCGAGCGTCGTCGTGGTTCGCTCGGCGCACAGCACGTTCATCCAAGAGGGTGCGGACGCGTGCGCGGCGCTGCTCGATGTCCGCGCGCAGCTCGTCGCGCAGTCCACCGCGACGAGTCTCATGCACGCCGCGAGTCTGCGCTGCTCGCTCCCCTGGCTGCTCGAGGCGGTGGCGTTGGACACGATGGAGCCCGGCGACGTCTTCGGGTTGAACGACCCGTACCGGGGTGGCATCCACGCCAACGACATCCTCGTGTTCCGGCCGATCTTCGCCGAGCGCCGCGTCGCCTTCTTCGCCGGCACGTTGGTGCACGTCGCGGACGTGGGCGGCGTCGCGGCCGGCGGACTGGCCGCGCTCGCGACCGACACCTTCAGCGAGGGACTCGCCCTGCCTCCGGTTCGGCTCGCCCGAGCGGGGAAGCCCGCCGACGAGGTGCTGCGCATCATCGGCGCCAACAGTCGGGTCCCCGACAAGGTCCTCGGCGACGTCGACGCGCTCGTGGCCGGCGCGCACGTGATCGCCCGCCGAGTCGACGAGCTGATGGGCCGCTACGGCCCCGCCGAGCTTCAGCGCTTCATCGACGCCGCCCTCGACCAGACCGAGAGGCGCATGCGGGCGGAGCTGGCGCAGCTGCCCGCGGGCACGTACCACGGAGGGTTCACGATCGACGGGGACGGCGTCGAGGCCGGTCGCACGTTCGACGTGCGGGTCGCGGTCACCTGCGAGGCGGGCGGGGTCCACGTCGACTTCGCGGGCACCGCGGCGCAGTCCCGGGGCGCGATCAACGCGTCGATCTCCCAGACACTCTCCGGTGTCCTCTACGGGATTCGCTGCTTCGTCGACCCTTCGATTCCGATGGACGAGGGCTGCTGGCGTCCACTCACCACGTCGCTGCCCGCCGGGTCGCTCGTGAACCCGCATCCGCCGGCGGCGTGCGGCGGCCGGGTCGTGGCCGTCGCGGCCGCGGTCGAGGCGATCCTCGACGCCCTCGCCGGCGCGCGGCCGGATCGGGCGAGCGCGGCGAGCGGGCTGATCCACGTCTACACGCTGGCCGGATCTCGGGGCGGCGCACCCTGGCTCAACCTCTTCTACGAGTTCGGCGGCCTCGGCGCCCGCGTCGGTGCTGACGGCGCCGACGCCACCGGCTGCTTCTTCCTCGGTGGCCGGTCGGTCATCCCCCAAATCGAGCCGCTCGAAGCGGCCTACCCGCTCGTCGTGCGCGCCGCGCGGCTGCGTCCCGACAGCGGCGGCCCGGGCCGGTGGCGGGGCGGGCTCGGCGTCGAGACGGTGGTCGAGTCGCTCGGCGACGCGGTGTCCACCGTGCGCGGCGATCGCATGACGATCCCGCCTCCAGGCCGCGACGGCGGCGCGTCGGGCGACGCCGGCCAGTACCTGGTCGAGCGGCGCGACGCCCCGACCGAGGCGCTGGCCCCCAAGCAGGCCGACGTGGCCCTCGGCGCCGGTGACCGGCTCGTGGTCCGCACCTCCGGGGGCGGCGGGCTCGGACCGCCCCACGCGCGCGACCCCGAGCTGGTGCTCGCCGACGTGGTCGCCGGACGGGTCACCCCGGCCGGCGCGGCACGCGACTACGCCGTGGCGCTCGAGCCCGACGGACGCACGGTCGACGTCCAGGTGACCGACGGGCTGCGTCGACGACGCCCTACCCCGCGCGCCACCGAGCCGACGGCCCGATGAACGGGTCGGGCGTCGTCGTCGGCGTCGACATCGGCGGCACGTTCACCGACGTGGCGATCGCCGCGGCCGACGGGACGCTGCACCTCGGCAAATTGCCCACCACGCCCGAGGACCCCCGCGTCGGGGTCGTGCAGGGTGTCCGCCAGGTGCTCGCCGACGCGGGCCTGGGGGCCGACTCGGTGACCAGGGTCGTGCACGGCACCACCCTGGCGACGAACGTGGTGCTCGAACGGCGAGGCGGCCCGGTCGCCCTCGTTACGACCGAAGGGTTCGGTGACCTCATGCGCCTCGGCCGCCAGGCCCGGGTGGAAGAGGACCGCTACGACGTGCTGTACACGCCGCCCCCACCGCCCGTCGACGCGACGCTGACCTTCGAAGTCGCCGAGCGGCTCGGCGCCCGCGGCGAGGTCCTCGTGCCCTTGGCCGACGACGCGGTGCGCGAGCTCACCCGGCGCCTCACCGACGCCGATCCGGTGGGCATCGCAGTGTGCTTCTTGCATTCGTACGCGAACCCCGCCCACGAGCATCGAGTCGCGGCCGCGTGTCGTGCCGCGCTCCCCGACGCGTTCGTGGCTGCCTCCTGCGACGTGTGGCCCGAGATGCGCGAGTACGAGCGGGCCATGACGACCGTCGTCTGCGCGCTCGTCGGCCCCGTCATGGCCGGCTACCTGGGGGGGCTCGAGCGCCGCCTGGCCGAGATCGGGATCCACTGCGGGGTGGAGGTCATGGAATCGAGCGGAGGCGTGATGTCAGCCGCGGCGGCAGCGCGTCGCCCCGTCTGCACCGTCGAATCCGGCGGCGCGGCCGGCGTCATCACGGCCGGGATGATCGGAGACCAGATCGGCGCCCCCGACGTCATCAGCTTCGACATGGGCGGCACGACCGCCAAGACCGGCATCGTGCGGGACGGCCAGCCGCGCCTCGCGCACTCGTTCCAGGTCGGCGGCAAAGGCAGCTTCGGCGCGACGCGGGCGGGCACCGGGGTGCCGGTCAAGACGCCGGTCGTGGACCTGGCCGAGGTCGGGGCCGGCGGCGGGAGCCGAGCCTGGATCGACGCGGGCGGCGCGCTGCGGGTCGGCCCCGGCTCCGCCGGGGCGGTGCCCGGCCCCGCCTGCTACGGCCGGGGCGGCACCGAGCCGACCGTGACCGATGCCAACCTGCTCCTCGGCTACCTCGACCCGACCGGCCTGGCCGGCGGGGTGACCCTGTCGTCCGAGCGGGCGGCGCGCGCCATCGCCTCGGTCGTCGCCGATCCCCTCGGCCTCGACGTCGCCGACGCGGCCAGCGCGATCCACGAGATCGCCAACGCCACCATGGCCGCCGCGATCCGCTTGGTCACGGTGCAGCGCGGCATCGACCCCCGCGACTTCACCCTGGTGGGCTTCGGCGGGGCCGGCCCCGTCCACGTCGCTCGCCTCGCGTCGACCTTCGGCATCCGCTCGGTCGTGGTCCCCTGGGGTGCCGGCGTCGCCTCCGCCATCGGCCTGGTTGGCTCGGATCCCACGGTGGAGCTCGTCCAGACCCGTCTCGTCGAGGTGGCGGATGCCGACCCGGTCGACGTCGAGGCGGTGTTCGCCCAGCTCGAGGCGCGCGGCCGGGCCGAGCTCGGCGTCGACGAGGAACAGCCGCTCATCGTGCGGCGCGCCGCCGACCTGCGCTGCCGCGGCCAGGCCCACGAGCTCACCGTCGCCATCGCCCCCGGACGGTTCGCGCCCGACGGGCTCGAGATGCTGACGACGCGCTTTCGTGACGAGTACGAGCGTGCCTACGGCATCCGGTCCACGGCGGGCGTCGAGCTCGTCAATGCCCGGGTGCGTCTCATACGGCCGGTCGCCAAGCCACCGCGCCGCGCCGAGCGGCCCCCGACCGGTGCCGCCGCGCCCCAACCAGCCCGCCACCGCGCCGTGCGCTTCCCCGGTGAGGACCGGTACGTCGACGCGCCGATCTACGACTGGGGGACCCTCGCGGCCGGGGCGCGTCTGGGCGGCCCGGCTCTCGTCGCGGGCCCGGACACGACCGTGGTCGTCCCACCCGCAGCTCGCGTCGAACTCGACGAACAGCGAAACGTCCTCCTGCACCCACCGAACGCGTCCGACAGTCCGGTTGGGACCGGTACCTCACCAGCCCGGACGGGTTGAGCCCAGGAAGCGTCGCGAACCTCGGGTGACTGCTCATTGCCGCTCCCCGCCGGCATGGATAGCGTTCGAGCCCGTCGGAACACCAGTGAGGGAGCGACGGTGAGCGCCACGACCGAAGGTCCGACCTTCTTTCGCGTCGAAGAGCTGGCGTGGTCCGACGAGACGGCGACGCGGACCGCGCCGCGCGAGCTCGTCGCCGACGCGCGTCGAGCCGGCGCGAAGCGCAAGTTCCTGGCCCGAGGTCAGGGCGGCTTCTACTCGCAGTATTCGGTCTTCCCCCCCGGGTACACGGTCCCGATGCACAGCCACGACCACGACGAGATGATCGTGGTCCTCGAGGGTGCGGCCACGATGCTCGAGGACGGCCCGACCCTCACCGTCCACGACTCGATGGTCCTGCACGGCGGCTACGCCTACGGCTTTTCGGCGGGACCCGAGGGGCTGACGTTCCTCACGATCCGGACCGGGGCGGCCCAGACCCAGCTCCGCGAACCGGGCTGACCGACCAGACCCTCACTCGTTGGCGTCGCCTCCAGCCGAGCGGCGCGCCGGGTCAGTCGCCGGTCCGCCCGTCGAGCTGCTCGCGCATGATGTCGAGATGCCCGGCGTGGCGTGCCGTCTCCTCGATGAGGTGCACCAGGGTCCAGCGCAGCGTGACCAGCCCGAACATCGGGCTCTCCCGGGTGCTGACGTCGTCGAGGGCCGCCCCGGCGACGATCCGACGGGCGTGGTCGGCTTCGTCGCGGTACGAGGCGACCACGGACTCGACGACGTCGCCGGGTCGGAGCTCGAACGTCACCGTGTTGTCGGAGCCTCCGGTGAAGATGGGTACGTCCTCGGCTGCGAAGCGCCACCGGAACCAGACGCACTCGACCCACGCCAGATGTTGCACGATGCCGAGCGGGCTGAGTCCGCTCGGGGTCAGGACTCGGGTCGCCTGCTCGAACGACAGGTCCTCGACCTTGCGGATCGCGACGGCCCGATACCAGTCGAGGGCTCCGGTGAGGAGCTCGCGCTCGGGGGCCCGGCCGCCGAGCGCGTCGTCCGACATGGCGCGGATCGTAGGTCCCGGCGCGCCTAGCCCGGTCCGGTCAGTCCGAGCCGGGCCCGCAGTGCCGGGTCGCGGACAAAGACCGGCAGGTTGTCGGCGTCGAGGTACGACGGGCGGGCGGACGAGCCGCCGTCGACGACGAGCACCGCACCGGACACGAACGCGGCCAGGTCCGACAGGAGGAAGAGCACCGCGCCCGCGATGTCCTCGGGGCGACCTTGGCGTCCCAGCGGGATCACCGAGTGCTCCGCGGGGCTGACCGGGAGATCGCGCTCCGAGCGGCTGCGCGGCGTGCGGATGGTCCCCGGCGCGACCGCGTTGACCCGGATGCCGAGCGGTCCCCACTCCAGCGCGGCGGTACGAGTCAGCGCCATCATGCCCGCCTTCGCGGCCGCGTACGCCGCGCCGAACGGCATGGCCGAGAGCCCCGCGATCGAGGCGATGTGGACGATGCTGCCCCCGGCGGCCTGCGTGGCGAGGCGCCCGGCGACCGCGCGCGACGTCAGGAACGCCGACTCGAGGTTCAGGCGCACCACGTCGCCGAACACGACCGGGTCGGTGGTGAGCAGCGGCGCCCAGTGGTCGTGCAGGCCGCCCGCGACGTGCACCAGACCGTGCAACGGCCCGGTCACCGAACCCATGGTCGCGTCGAGCGCGTCGGCGTCGCACACGTCGACGATGCGCGTCTCGTAACGACCGCCCACCGCGTCCATCGCCTCCTCGGACACCGCGAGGCGACCGGCGTCGAGGTCCAGCGCGACCACCGTCGCGTCGGCCTCGGCGAGGACCCGGCAGACCGCGGTGCCGATGCCACCGCCGCCCGCGCCGGCCACCATGACCACGCGACCGGCCAATCCGAGGCGTTCGTCGAGCACGGTTCATCCTTCGGGCGGGAACGGACCGGCATAGCATCCCCCGCCGAGCATGCCGAAGGGGAGGATGACGACGCCGGACGCCGACGCGGGACGGGGTGGCCTCGGGGGACGAGTCGCGCTCGTGACCGGCGGGGGATCCGGCCTCGGACGCGACCTCGCGCTCGGGCTCGCCGACGCCGGTGCCGCCGTTGCGGTCGTGGGCCCCTCGGGACACGAAGCGGCGGTCGCCCAGACCATCGAGACCGCCGGGGGGCGCTCGGTGGCAGTCGAGGCGTCGCTCGCCGGCCCCCGCGTCGCCGACGCCGCGTTCGCCGCCGCGGCCCAGGCGCTGGGGCCGCTGGACGTGGTGGTGCACGCCCTGGTCGTTCCCGGCTCCTACGACCTCGTCCCGCTGGCCGAGACGGACGGCGCCGGGTGGGACGCCCGCTGCGACGCGGTGCTTCGCGCCGCGCTGGCCTGCGCGACCGCCACCCGCCGCCACCTGGGCGACCGAGGCGGCCGCTTCCTCGTCGTGACCCCGACCGTCACGCTGACCGGAGCCGCAGGGCTCGTCCCGGTCGTCACCGCGCTCGAGGGTCTCCGCGCGCTCGCGAAGTCCGCCGCCCGCCAATGGGGCCGCGTGGGGATCACCGTTAACTGCCTCGCGCCGCCGCTCGCCCTCGTCGCCCCGGACAGCGTCGCCGCCGACCCGGGCGTTGAGGAACCCGCCCTCGGCCGGATCCCCGACGGCCGCGCCGATGTCGCACCGGTCGTCGCGCTGCTGGCCGGCGACGCGGCCCGCTTCGTCACCGGCGCGACGATCGCGGTCGACGGCGGCGTGGTGATGACGCCATGACCGGTGTCCTCGATCGGCGTGGGGTGCTGGTGACCGGCGCCGGGGCGGGGGTCGGCCGGGGAATCGCGCTGGCCTGCGCCGCCGCCGGGGCCGACGTGATCATCGCCGCGCCGCGGGACAACGGGGCGGAGACGGCGGCTGAGATCGTCCGCCGCGGCGGGTCGGCCGTCTGGGCGCGTTGCGACGTGACGGATCCCGCGTCGGTCGATGCGGCGGTGACCGTGGCGGCGGCCCGCCGCGGCCTGCACGTGCTCGTGCACAACGCGACGAGTCGCCACTCGAGCGAGCCGGCGCTGCTCGAGGACCTCGACCCCGAGGTGTGGAACGACCACGCGGGAGTGTCGCTGCGCGGCGCGTTCCATTGTGCGCGGGCCGGGCTGGCCGAGCTGCACACGCGCGGTGGGCGTTTCATCGTCATGACGTCACCGGCGGGGATGGAGGGCAGCCGGATGCTGCCCGGGTACGGCATCGTGAAGGCCGGGCTGCGCGGGTTCGTCAAGAGCCTGGCGCGCGAGTGGGCGCCGCTCGGTGTCACCGTGGCCGCGGTGTCGCCCCTGGCCGAGACGCCTGCCCTCTCGGCCGCGTACGACCAGGACCCGGAGCTCGCGGCGCGTCTGGCCCGGCGCGTCCCGCTCGGGCGACTCGGCGACCCCGAGCACGACATCGGCCCGGCCGTCGTGTTCCTGGCCAGCGACGCGGCCCGGTACGTGACCGGCCAGACGCTCGCGGTCGACGGTGGCCGGTTCCTGACGCTCTGACCCGTCAGCGCAGCGGCGGGGCGGCCACTGCGCCGAGCGCCGGTGACCCGTCGTCGAGCACCTCGAGGAGCCGATGGATCGCCTGGTCGACACCGTCGACCGCCTCGGGGGACAAGGCGGAGAGGAGCTGCTCGCGCTCGGACGCGTAGCGCTCGTTGGCGCGCTCGGCGGTCCGCAGGCCCACCGGCGTCAACGCGATGATCACCTTGCGTCGGTCCGAGGGGTCCGCGGCCCGCGCCACCAGCTCGGCCCGCTCCAGCCGGTCGAGGATCTGGGTCATGCCGCCGCTCGACCGCACGAGGATCTCGCTGAGCTCGGTGGGTGACATGCGGTAGGGCGAGCCGCTCAGCTGGAGGAGGCGCAGGACCGAGTAGTCGATGAAGAGCAGGCCGAAGGTGTCGAGGCAACGATGCTGGAACGCGTCGACGAGCAGCCCGACCCGGGTGAGTCGGGTGAAGAGGCCCACCGGGCCCGGCTCCGACAGGTACCGCGCCTCGACGTCCACCTCAGCCCGCGCTCGGGCCGTCGACGGTGACGCGACGCATCACCCGACGTTCGACGTAGTCGGCGACCGCGTAGTGCTGGACGCAGCGGTTGTCCCAGAACGCGAGCGAGTCGGTCTCCCAGTGGAACCGGCACTGGAACTCGGGTGAGCGGACGTGGTCGAGCAGGAAGGGGAGCAGCACGTCGTTCTCACGCTCGCTCACGCCGACCAGCCGGGTCGTCGAGTTGCGGTTGACGAACAGCGCCTTGCGGCCCGTCTCGGGATGGGTGGCGACGACGGGGTGCTCGACCGGTGGCCAGCGCTGCTGCATCTCGGTGAGCTCCAGGTCGGTGTGCCCGGCCGCGATGGCCTTCTGCATCGGCTTGGTGATGTCGTGCACCGCGCTCAGCCCCTCGACCAACGAGCGCACCGGGGGCGAGAGGGTCTCGTAGGCGGCGTACATGCTGGCGAAGCAGGTGTCGCCACCGACCGGGGGAAGGTGCACCGCACGCAGGATCGAGCCCATCGGGGGGTTCGGCATGAACGTGTTGTCGCTGTGCCACTCGTCGGCGCCCTCGCCCTTCGGGCTGACCTGGTCCAAGACGGTGACGGTCGGGCGGTCCTGATACCGGGTCGCGAGGGGTGGGACGCTGAGGGGACCGAAGCGCTGCGCCAGCGCGAGGTGCTCTTCGTCGCTGAGCGCCTGGTCGCGGAAGAACACGACGAGGTGCTCGAGCAAGGCCTGGCGGATCGCGGCGACCGTGGCGTCGGGCAGGTCCTGGCGCAGGTCGACGCCCGACACTTCGGCGCCGATCGCTGCCGTGAGCGGTCTCACCTCGATCGTCGCCATCGCGTCCCTTCGCCAGCCCCGACCCGCCGACGGCCGGAACCGATAGTCTCTCGTCCCTAAGAAACTTAGGCAAGGGGGATTGCATGGCCGGCGGTCCGCGCTTCACCCACCTCGACGAGGGTCCGTGGCAAGAGGTGCGCCGCCAGCAGCACGGCGACCATCCCGCCTCGGTCCGTGAACGGTGGCTCGAGTTCTCGCCCCGCTACCTGTCGCTCTACGCCCGCTGGGACCCCGGCATGATCGTGCACGCGCACGGCCATCACAGCGACCATGTCGTGTTCGTCGTCGAGGGCGACATGACTTGTGGTGCTGTGCACTGCCCGGCTGGGACGCACATCGCGCTCGACCGCGGCGACACCTTCGGCCCGTTCGTCGCCGGTCCGCACGGCGTCGTGCTCTTCGAGGTGATGATGGGCGACCCGCGGTCGTTTCCGGCCGACCCGGCCGGCTACGAGTCGATGCTCGACGCGCGCGGGGTGCGCCAGCTCGACAACCCTCCGATCGACATGCCGGCATGGATCCAGGACGCGCGGAGCTAGGCGTGGACGCCCCGTTCGCGGCCGGCTCGGTCTCGCTGCGCCTCTACCCGCACCAGGACCTCGACGCCCCCGGAATCGTGGCGGAGCTGCGCGCGCAAGCCACGCTCGGTGCCGAGCACGGCTTCGACGGCGTCATGACGAGCGAGCACCACGGCGGATTCGCCGGCTACCTCCCGAACCCGCTCCAGCTCGCGGGCTGGTGCCTCGAGGCGATGCCGCGCGGCTGGGCCGCCGCCTGCCCGCTGCTCCTGCCGCTGCGCCCACCCGCCCTCGTCGCCGAGGAAGTTGCCTGGCTCGCCGCGCGGTTCCCCGGCCGGGTCGGCCTCGGCGTGGCCGCCGGCGCCCTACCCGCCGACTTCGAGGTCATGGGCCTCGACATGTCGGACCTCGCCGGCCGGTTCACCACCGCGCTGGAGCTCGTGACGACACTGTTACGCGGCGAAGCCCGCGGCGTCCTCGCCGGCGACCCCGCGCTCGCCGCGTGCGCCGACACGCCGGTCCCGATCGTCAGCGCGGCGATGGGGTTGACCGCGGTCCGGCGCGCCGCGCGCCTCGGCGCCGGCATCCTCTTCGACTCCCTGTCGATCCCCGAGCGCTGCCGGACCCTGATCGACGCCTATCGCGACGCCGGCGGCTCCGGGCCCTGCATCCTGATCCGGCGAGCCTGGCTCGGGGAGCCCCCCGCCGACCGGGTCGAGGCCCAGCTCGACCGCTACCGCAGCTATACGCCGGCCGCCGCGCAGACCCACTGGGGTGACGGCGACCAGCTCGTCGACGCGTCGGACGCCGGCGCGGTCGCCGACCAGCTCGCCGCGGTGGCCTGGGCCGTGGGGGCCGACGCCCTGAACCTGCGCGTCCACGTCCCGGGGGTGACCCCCGCCATGGCCCGCGACCAGATCGTCGGGCTCGGCGACGCGGTCGTCCCCGCCCTCCACGAGGCGCTCGCACCCCAAGTCGCACCGTGAGCGCGCCCGCCGACTTCGACCTCATCGTCCGCCACGGCCAGGTCGTGGACGGCTACGGCCTGCCCCGACGGCGCATCGACGTGGGAATCCGCGACGGGCGCGTCGCCCGGCTCGCCCACCTCGACGGCGCCCGCGCGACCGACGAGATCGACGCGACCGGTCTCATCGTGGCGCCCGGCATCGTCGACGCGCACACCCACTACGACCCCCAGATCACCTTCGACCCGTACGCGACCGTGTCGTGCTTCCACGGGGTCACGACCGTCGTCGCCGGGAACTGCGGCTTCTCAGTCGCGCCGTGCCGGCCCCAGGACCGGCCCTTCCTCTCGGGGATCTTCGCCCGGGTCGAGAACATGGACCCCGTCGCGCTCAGCGCGGTGACCTGGGAGCAGTTCGAGACGTTCCCCGAGTTTCTCGAGAGCCGGCGCGGTCGCCTCGGGGTGAACCTCGCCTGCTACGTGGGCCACTCGAACGTCCGGCGCTGGGTGATGGGCCCCGACGCGTCGAACCGGGCTGCGACCCCCGAGGAGATCGTCGCCATGCAGGCCATCGTCGAGGAGGCCGCCGCGGCCGGCGCGGCCGGGCTGTCGTCGTCCGCCGCACCCTCGCACTTCGACCTCGAGGACCGCCCGGTCCCGTCCCGGGTCGCGGCGCGCGACGAGCTCGTCGCCCTCGCCGAGGCCGCGGGCCGTTGCGGGGGCGGATCGATCGCGTTTCTGCCCGCCAGCGCGATCGGTGGCCTCGATGCCGAAGACGAGCGGTACCTGATGCGACTCGCCGCGGCCAGCGGGCTGCCGGTGATCATCCAGGGCCTCGGGGGCCGCAACAAGGTCGATGCGCCCACCGCGACGTGGGACGCGGCCCAGGCGTTCCTCGACCGCGCCACCGAGGCGGGTACGCCCGTGTACTCGATGCTCATCGCCCGGCCGTTCGACCGGCCGATCGTCGTCGACGAATCCAACTTCCACTACCTCGCCGTCCCGGCCTGGGACCACCTGCTCAAGCTCAGCCACGCCGACCGGATCCGAGCCCTCCACGACCCCTCGACGCGCGCCGAGCTGCGCGACGCCGTCGAGCACTACAACCGCGACCCGAGCCAGGGCACCACCGTCCCCCCGCCGCTGTGGAACGCGGTCTTCGTCGACGAGGTGACGAAGCCCGAGCACCAGCCGCTCCAGGGCCGCTCGATTCAGGAGCTCGCCGACGAGCACGGTGTCGCGCCCGCCGACGCGCTGCTCGACCTCGCCCTCGCCGAAGACCTCGCCACCCGGTTCCGGTGGCGAACCGAAAGCCCCGAGTGGACCGCCGCGGTCGGTGAAGCCCAACGCGACCCCCGCATGCTCGTCGGCACCTCGGACGGCGGCGCCCACCTCGCCCGCGACGACGGCGCCGACTGGAGCTCGTACTTCCTTCGGTGCTGGGTCCTCGACCGGCAGGTCTGGACCCTCGAGGACGGCATCCGCCAGATGACCCAGGTCCCCGCCGCCGCGCTCGGCCTCACCGACCGGGGCGTGCTGCGCCCGGGCGGATGGGCCGACCTCATGGTGTTCGACCCCGAGACGATCGGCCCCTGGCGCAAGGAGTTCGTCCACGACCTGCCCGGCGGCGTCGGACGGTTCAAGGCGTGGGGCCGCGGGGTGGCGGCCACCATCGTCAACGGGACGCCGATCGTGCGCGACGGTGCGCTGACCGGCGCGCTGCCGGGCCAGGTTGTGCGCCCCGGACGCCCGTGAGCATCACCGACACCGCGTCGAGCGAGCCGGGCGTCGGGGAGGCACCCTGGGTCTTCGACGCCGACGGGCACGTCGTGGAGCCCGAGGTGACCTGGGAGCGCTACCTCCCGGCCCGGTTCCGCGACTACGCGCCCCGGGTCGTGCAGGACGGCGACCAGTTCTACTTCGTGTGCCACGATCGCCGCGGGTTCCGGATCGACGGGCACAGCGAAGCGGTCGGCGCGCCGGGCCAGACCCCACACCAATCCGACTCGCCGGTCGCGGCGCGGGGCGGCTCCGAGCCCGGGCCGCGCCTCGAGGACATGGCGCTCGACGCCATCGCCACCGCGGCGCTCTACCCGACCTACGGGCTGATGATCCAAGGTGTGACCGAGCGCGAGCCTGCGCTCGCGCTCTGTCGGGCGGTGAACGACTGGCTCGCCGAGTACTGCGCCCACGACCCGGCCCGTCTCCTCGGCATCGGGACGCTCCCCATGACCGACGCCGGCGACGCGCTCGCCGAGGCCCGCCGCTGCGTCGAGCAGCTCGGCTTCCGTGGCGTGTGGCGACGCCCCGAACATTTCGGGTCGCTGCCCCACCTCCACGACGACGCCTACGAGCCGCTGTGGTCGTACCTCGACGAGGCCAACGTCGCGTTCGCGGTGCACCCGGGCATCAGCGGGCTCGTCCCCTACGACCAGCTGCGCGCCCACTACGACGACTACTTCACGCCGTTGCACGCGACGCATTTCGTCCTCGAGCATCTCTTGGCCATCACCACCTTCGTCGCGTACGGGATCCTCGAACGTCACCCCGGCTTGCGGGTGGCGTTCCTCGAGTCGGGCGCGGTGTGGGCCCTCGGATACGTCCACCGCCTCGACGAGCACCACGAGCTGTTCGGATTCGACCGCGGCGCCCTCTCGCTGTGACCCTCGGAGTACTTCCGCCGGCAGTGCTTCGTGTCGGTCGAGGACGCCGAGCCCGGCCTCGCCAGCCTCCTGGAGGTCTACCCGGAGTCCGTCGTGTTCGCCTCGGACTACCCCCACGCCGACGGCACGTTCCCCGGCTCGACCCGGTCCCTGCTCGAGTCCGAGGAGCTGGACGCACCCGCCGTGCGGCGGGTCCTGCGCGACAACGCCCGCCGCCTCTACGGGTTCGACGCCAGGTGAGCGTTCCGGGCTGAGACGACCCCGCGGCGGGCGCGCCCCGAGGCCGTCTCAGCCGGTGCGGTCTTCGCTCGGGAAGCTGGCGCCGCTCACACGCCGCCAGCCGCCGGCAGCCCAGTTCCCGCCGTCGACGTGGATGGTGGTGCCGGTGACAAAGCGGGCCAGGTCGCTGGCGAGGAACACCACCACCGCCGCCGCGTCGTCGGGGTGGCCGACGGCGCCGAGGGGCGGCACGACCGCCGGCTCGTAGCCGGCGTCGCCGCCCAGCATCTCGGACCGGACGTCGCGGTCGCCCTCGGTCGGGATGGCGTCGGGGGCGACGGCGTTGACGCGCAGGTGACGCGGGGCCAGCTCGAGGGCGAGGGTGCGGGTCAAGTGCGCGAGCGCCGCTTTCATCGCCCCGTAGACCGCGAAGCCGGGCGCGGCCTGGTGGGCTTCGATCGAGGTCAGGTTCACGATGCTGCCGCCGGCGGGCATGTGCGGGACGACGAGGCGCACGAGCGTCGTGACCTGGGTGAAGTTCTCGAGCACCAGGGTGTCCTCGCCCTTCGTGCTCACGTCCAGGAAGGGCGCGAAGAAGGTCCCGCCGGCGTTGTTCACCAGCGTGTCGATCCGTCCGTGCGCGTCGACGGCGTCGGCGACGAAGGACGCGACGGCGGTCCGGTCGCGGACGTCGAGGTGCCGGGCCAGGGCGGGCCGGCCGGTCGAGGCGACGGCCGCCGCGGTGTCGTCGAGCGCGTCGCGGTTCTTGTCGCACATCGCGACCGTGGCGCCGAAGCGAGCGAGCATCAGCGCGGTGGCCCGTCCGATCCCTTGTCCGACGCCGGTGACGAACGCCACCCGGTCGGTGAGCAGGATCGACGACGGGTCGTACGCCACGGCGGTGAGGCTACCGAGGGACCCCCGAGCGCCGCCTTAGCCGCCACCGAACAGGTGGTGGGGGAAGTGATGCCAGCTGCCGACCCAGCTCAGCGACACGATCCCGAGCGCCACGCCGACGGCGAGTGTGACGACCAGCACGGTGAGGCGGGTACCCGCCCCCGCCACCGCCACCCGGTGTTCTCGGGCGCCGCGCCAGCGGTCGCGCCAGTCGGCGAGGGCGAGGGTCCGGGTCTCGCGCAGGTGGCCGAGGACGTGGATGGCGATCAGCGCGGCCCACAAGAAGAAGGTCGCCTTGTGCAGCCACAGGTATTGGTGGCCCACGGTACGTCCGAGCGCCACGAGCGCGATCCCGGTGCCGAGCAACATGAAGGTTGACAGCACCAGCAGCGGACCGGTGATGCGCAGGATCGCGATCGGCGGTCCCTTGCGACGGTACGGCGGGTCGCCGTTGTAGTAGTGGGTGAAGCGGTAGCCGGTGGTGGCGGTCTTCAGCATGACGAGCGGGACGAGGAGCAGGCCGAGGAACACGTGCCACGAGATCAGCTGCTTGATCTGGAGCACCGTGAGCCCTTCGACGGCCAGGATGAAGAACAGCACGGCCCCCGCGGCGCCGGTCAGGCGAGCGTTTCCCTCGACGCCCCCGCCGGGCCCGGCGGGGTCGCTGGATCCGGGTCCGTCCGAGCCCCGAGAGCGGTCGTCGGTGAGCACACGGCCCAAGTTCATCAGTGTCTCCTTACGTGGCCGGTCGGCGGTGGTTTTATTCTTCGGTCAGGATCAGGGCGAGCTTCGGACAGTTCTGGACGGCTCGGCGCGCGTGCTGCAGCAACGCCTTGGGGATCGGTTCGGAATCGATGATCGGGTAGCCCCACTCATCGAGGCGCACCCGCTCCGGGAACAGCTCGGCGCAGACCCCGTGGGCCTCGCACTCGATCATGTTCACGCGCAGGCGGTAGGTCTTCATTGCCATCTCCCGTCGTAGGCGGGGATCGGCAACAGAGGCGGTTCCCCGGCAAGGCAGCGGCCGTTGGAATCGTGGCGCCAGATCTCGTCCTCGAACACTTCCAGGGCGGTCGCGACGAACCGGACCACGCCGTCGGGGTAGCGACATGCGCCACGCCCGCGAACCTCGTCGAAGAGCTGATGGAGGCGCTGGGCCATCACCGCCGGTTGTCGCCCGTCGGCGATGCTGGCCATGGCGTCGGAGATCGCTTGGAGCCCATAGAGGCAGGGCCCGCATTGGCCAGCGCTCTCACCGGCCAGGTACCGGGTGACGCGCGCGGCGGCGACGAGGCCGCACCGACCGGCTGGGAACGCGTAGACGACGCCAGTCCCGAGCGCGGCGCCCTCCGCCCGCAGCGCGGCATTGGTGAGGGGCAGCTCCCATGCGACGCCGGCCTTCAGCCAGCTGCCGTAGTAGCCGCCGACGAGGAACGCCGACACCTCGCTGGTCAGGCCGCCGGCGGCGTGCACCGCGTCGCTGATCGGTGTGCCGAGCGCGACCTCGCAGACGCTGGCGTGGTGGACCGCGCCGCCCACGGTGAGCAGCGTCGAGCCCGGCTCGTCCGCGGTGCCCATCTCCCGGTACCAGTCCGGTCCGAAGCGGGCGATGAGCGCGACGTGGGCGAGGGTCTCGACGTTCTGGATCAGCGTCGGCCGGCCGCCGACGCCCCGTTCGAAGGGTCGGGGCGGCGTGAACGTCGGCTTGGCGGGGCCCCCGTTGATGAACTGCACCAGCGCGGTTTCCTCACCGGCGACGTAGCGGGTCGGCAACTGGACGAGGCGCAGGACCTCGGGGTCGAGCTGCGCGGCGCGCCGCTCGGCGAGGGCCCGGCTCACGCTGGCGAGCGCTCCCCGCGTGTCCCGATCGACGGCGACGACGACCTCGTCGGCACCGACCGCCTCGGCGGCGAGGACCGCACCGTCGAGGACGAGATGGGGGAGTGAGGTGAGCAGCATTTGGTCCTTCACGCTGAGGGCCTCGCCCTCCGAGCCGTTGACGACCACGATCGGCCGGCCCCGCTGTTGGACCACGGCGCGCATCTTGGTCGCGGTCGGGAACGCGGCGCCGCCGCGTCCCCGCAAACCGGCAGCTTCGATCGTGGCGATCAGCGGACCACCGCGGCGCGTGGCGCCCCGGCGGGGGGGAGGTCGATTGAGCTGGAGGTGCTCCCGCAGGCTCATCGATTCGTCGGGCCGGTACCCGGCCAACAGCCGCGGCAGGCCGCTCGGTGCCGCCCGCTCGAGGGTCGCCGTCCGAGAGGAGGAGGTCACTGCCCACCCCCCTCGCCGCCGCCATCGCCAGTCGAGCTAGCAGTCTGAGCCTGCAATGTGCCGGCGACCCGGCTGCCTTCGATCTGGACGTTGAGCACGAGCTCGAGCGTGGAATGGCCCGCGCTGGTCACCCTGGCGTCGATTTGCTGCCCCCGCAGGCCCGCCACCGCCCCCGTGTACAGGCTGGGTTGGCTGGCGGGACCGAAGCGCACTGCGCTTGTGTTGAGGAGCACGCCACCTCCCTCGACCGGCTGACCGACCAGGTCGACCTCGAGCGACCCGGTCGCCGCACCGGTCAACGTCAGGATGAGCCGTACCGTGACCTGTCCGCCGCCGCCGGTGGGTGAGTCGCTGAACGTCCCGGTGACTTGGGCGCTGAACGGCGCCGCAGGCAACGTGCCCGCACCGGAGGCCGTCGCAGCGGGGCTCGACGACGGGGTCGACCCGGCCGCCGAGGTCGCGGCAGATATCCGAGCGAGGACACTGGCGGGCGTCCCGGACCGTCGGCTCCAGCCCGCGGCGAGGGGGCCGCCGGCGAGCCATGCGATCAGCACGATCGGTGCCACGAGGCTGGCCACGATCCCCGCGCTGCGCACCCCGACGTGGTCGGGCCAGCCCACCGACAAGCGCCACCACAGCGCCAGGATCACCGCGGCGACGCACGCCAGCGTCAGCAGGAGCACCAGGCCGACGTGGGTGTCGCTGCCCGTGGCGAGCCCGTGGACGACGACCAGCGGCCAGCACAGGTACGCGAACCAGTGGATGAACTTCCACGTCCGGTGACCCACGCGGTGGCGCAGCAGGCTGGTCACGAGGAGCGCCACCAGCACATCGAAGGCGACCGAACCCAGGCCGAGCCACAGCGTCCGATACGGAGACGCGAACGGGATCACCGCGTCTTTCCAGCCGATGGGCGCGAAGCCGTCGAGGATGACCGTCGCGATGTGCACGAGGATGAGCGCGAAGGCCACCAGCGAGCTGTTGCGGTGGAGCAGCTCGATGACGAAGCGGGGCCAGCGAGGATTCGTCCAGCGGACCGACGTGACGATCCCGAGGACCATGCTGAGCGTGAGCACCACGAGGGCGGCGAGCCCGCTGCCACGCGCCAGGTACCACAAGACGGTGGGACCGCTCGTCACGGCGAGCACGGTCATGGCTGCTCTGACGCCGGCCAATCCCCCACTCGCACGACCTCGCCGTCGCCGCGGACGAGGCGCGCGGACAGGCCGCGCTCAGCGAGCCAGCGTGGTGCGGCTTCCCCCCGGATGATGGACGCCGTGCTGGCGATGTTGGCGTCGACGCAGCTGGCGGCGGCGACGGTCACCGTCCGCCAGCAGGTCGCCGCCGACCGGCCCACGGCGGGGTCGACGATGTGATGGACGACCTCGTCGCCGCGACGCCAGCGGCGGACGGTGGTGCTCGAGGTGGCCAGCCCGCCGGTGGCGATCGCGACCGTCTCGCCTGGCGCGTCGGGCCCGGCGGCGTGATCGTCGGTCACCAGCACCGGCCATCCGAGCTTCGGTGCGGGTCCGGCGACCGCGACGTCCCCGCCGAGGCTGACGAGGACTCCATCCCCGACCGCCGCCGCGGCGCGGGTCGCGCCCTGGTCGGCGGCGAAGGCCTTCGCGGTCGCGCCGAGATCGAGCTCGACGCCCGCCGGCACCTCGATGGTCCCGCGCCGGTGATCGACCCTGACCTGGCGCCAGCCCGGCACGCGCTGGACGACACACGTGAGTGACTCGCCGGTCTTGGCGACCGTGCCGAAGTCACGGTCGTAGCCGAGCATGCGCACGGCGGTCCCGACCGTCGGGTCGACGTCGCCGTCGGTGAGCTGGGCGGCGCGCAACGCGACCTCGAGCGCGGCGAGCAGCCGCTCGCTGACCGCCACTGGGCGCCCGCCCGCTCGGTTGACCTTCATGAGCTCCGAGTCGTCTCGGAAGCGGCTGCAGGCGACGTCGACCTCGGCCAGCACGTCGTCGAGCTCGGCTCGCGCTGCGGGGAGGGTGGCGGGGCTGGTGACGGCGAGCGTCGCCGTCGTCCCGAGGGCCGGGAAGGTCACCGAGGCGACGTCGAGATCGAGGTCGTGGGTCACGACGCTCCGGAGCGGGCGACGCTGCGCTGTTGGGTTTGCACCGGCGGCGAGGTGATGGGGGTCAGGTTCGAGCCGCCGCCCGAGGGGTCGGTCGCGCTGGGGCTGTTCGAGGGTGTCGTCGCGGCGGGGCCGCTCGGGCTGGCCGACGGGACGGTCTGGATGGTGCTCCCCGACGACGGGGCGCTGCTCGCCGAGCTGCCGGGCAGAGCCTGCGCGACCACGGCGGAGAGCACGCCGGCGAGGCCGACGGCACCGGCGACCAACCAGCGAGTCAACCGGGATACTCGACTCAGCTCGACATCTCGATCGGCGGGTCCCAATCGCATGGCGCACCCTTCCTCACTGGCTCATGGACCGGATCCGGGGGGGGGTGGTGGTCCTTCCCCAGGGTTCCAGACCGCCTTCCTCACTCTGACCAGCAAACAGCAAAGAAACGGCCAAACCGAGTCGCCAGTTCCCCCGGGGCGGCGCCCCTCCCGAGACGGTCGGGCCCTCAGGTCTGGGCTGGGGTGGACGCCGGGGAGGGCGGGCGGGCCCCGGGGACCGGTCGGCCCGCCCGCAATTCGATCACCGCCTCCAGGCCGCCCGACGGGGGCGACTGCAGCTGGATCGTCCCGCCATCCGCGTTGAGGAGCTGGCGGACGATCGCCAAGCCGAGCCCGAAGCCGCCGTTGTCGCTCGGGGATCCCGGCGACCGCCAGAATCGGTCGAAGGCTCGGGCCCGTTCCTCGGCCGTCATGCCGGGCCCCGCGTCCAGCACCCGAATCTCCACCCGGTCGCGGCGGCGGGCGGCGGTCAAGGTGACCGTGCTGCCCGACGGCGCCACGTCGAGGGCGTTGTTCAGGAGATTGTCGAGGACCTGTTCGAGGTGCTCGGGCCGCGCTCGGGCCCAGAGGCCGGGCTCCACGCGGGCTTCGAGTTCGACGTCTCGCTCGGCGGCGAAAGCCAGCCACGCGTCGCGGCGTCCGGCGACCACCGCCGCGACGTCGACGTCGGTCGGTGCCGCGGCCCCGCGCTCGGCTCGGGCGAGGGCCAAGAGCCCGTCGACGAGGCGGGTCAGGCGCTCGACCTCGGCCCGGGCGCCGTCCACGTCGTCGGTCGCGCTCGCGTCGACCTCGGTCTCCAAGTTCTCGAGGCGGAGCCGCAGCGCGGCGAGTGGAGTTCGGAGCTGGTGCGACGCGTCGGCCACGAAGGTCCGCTGGGCGCCGACCAGCTCCTCGAGGCGCGCCGCGGTGGTGTTGAACTCCTGCGCCAGGAGTCGCACCTCCGCGGGACCGGTCGGGAGTGGTGCGCGAGCGTCCAGGGCGCCCCCGCCGAGCCGCGCCGCGGTACGCGAGAGGTCGGCGAGTGGCCGGGTGACCGAGCGGGCAACTAGCAGGCTCACGAGCGAGACGACCGCCAACACGCTGCCGCCGATGAGGGCGAGGAGCAACCAGTTGTCTCGAATTCGATTCTCGACTGGCGCCAGCGGGTGCGTGACGCGCACCGCGCCGAGAATGATGCTGCCCGACTCGATCGGCACGGCCGAGAACCACACATCGCCACCCAGTTCGGGCGAGTAGCGGCTGCCGGCGGACTGGTGGCCGCCCAAGGCGCGGGCGATCTCCGGCGGGCCGAGCTCGTCGCGGTCGCGGGTCGGTTCGCCACGGGGCTCGGAGCTCGCGACGAGGCGACCCGCCGCGTCCACGATCACCACGCGGTCATCGGACACGTGCTCGTAGCGGGCCAGGAGCGCCTGGAGCTCCGCCGGGCCGCCCGCCTCGGGTGGCGTCTCGAGCGACTCCTCGGATCGGACGGCCAGCGTCACCGCGTCCTGCTGGACGGACTCCTCGAGGCGACGGTGTTCCGACCGCGCGAAGGAGAACCCGAGTGGTACCTCGAGGCCGACGAGCACCAGCACGGTGATCGTCAAGTAGCTGAGCAGCAAGCGGCGGCGCACCAGTTGGTCCTACTGGCGGGCGCGCAGGCGAAACCCGACGCCGCGCGCGGTTTCGATCCAGGCCGGGTCGCCCAGCTTCTTGCGCAGCGACGCCACGTGCACGTCGAGCGTTTTCGTCGGGCCGTACCAGTGGGGGTCCCAGACCGACTCCAGGATCTGACCCCGGCTGAAGACCGCGCCGGGGTCCTCGGCGAGCAGCGCCAGGAGGTCGAACTCCTTCGGGGTGAGCGTGACGGCGCGCTCGTCGACGGTGACCTCGCGGGTGCGGGGGTCGACGGTGAGCGCGTCGACTCGGATCGGGAGCCGGTCGGGCGCCCGCGCCGCGGTGCGGCGGGTGACGGCCCGGATGCGAGCCAGGAGCTCTCGGAAGCCGAAGGGCTTCACGATGTAGTCGTCCGCACCCAGCTCGAGTCCGATGACTCGGTCGACCTCCTCCGAACGGGCCGTGACGACGATGATCGGCACGTCCGACTCGCTGCGCAGCCGCCGGCAGACCTCGAAGCCGTCGACGTCGGGCAACCCGAGATCCAACAAGACGACGCTGGGCGGCGAGGCTCCGTCGGTCAGTCGCCGCACCACCCCCTCGCCGCGAGTCAGGCGCTCGACCTCGAAGCCTTCCCGGGCCAGCCCCTTCGCCAGCGGCGCGCCGATCGAGTCGTCGTCTTCCACGATGAGGACCAGCACGCCACCACCTTCGCATCGCTGGCCCCGATCGGCGAGGCGCTTGCCCAAATCTTGGGGGAAGCCACGGCCGGCCGAGCGCGACCGCTCCGGAGCGCTCGAGCGTCTCCCACCACCGCGGCACGGTGACGCCCATGCCGCGCCGAGGAAAGCTCGCGGGCCCGACCATGCGACTCGCCCGATCGTCGCGTCGTCGCCGATCCTGGGACGCATCGGGGTCGACCAGGACGCCGTCGCGGCGCGGCGATGCCACCCCGGGGGGGCGGGGTCCGGGGCGGTTCGTTCGATGACGCTCGGGTCCGGGCCCGGTCCGGCCTCCACCGGGCCGCCCCCGGTAGAGAGGGTGTCTCACTATGCGATACGCTCACTTTTTGTTTTGGCGCCACCGGACGGTGAGCGCGTGAAAGGAGGACGGGTGGGACACCCCGGAGCGGCCCGGAGCGACGCGGTGGGCGGGGACGTGGTGGGCCAGCTCACCGAGCTGGTCGTTCGAGCCTCGTGGCGGCTGCGCCGCGGTGCGGCGAAGGAGCTGGCGCCGCTCGGGGTCACCTTCGGGCAGGCCCGAGTCATGCGGGTCTTGGCCCGGGCGGGCGAGCCCCTGCGGATGGCCGACCTCGCCGCGACGCTCGAGATCGTGCCCCGGTCGGTCACCACGATGATCGACACCCTCGAGGAAGCCGGCCTGGTGTGTCGCGAGGCGGACCTCCACGACCGGCGCTCGGTGCTCGTCGCGCCGACACCCGCCGGTCACGCGGTGCTCGAGCGTCTCGATCGGGCGCGGCGGGCGGGCGCCGAGGAGCTCTTCGGTCGCCTCACCGCTCCGCAGCGAGCGACGCTCCTCGCCCTCCTCGCCGCGCTCGACGCCGACGGGGCCGTCGCCCACGCCGGAGGCCGGTAATGGGCCACGGCGCGCCGATGTGGGGCGCGATGCGTTCGATGCGGCGCGACCAGTCGGTGACCGACGCGAAGGTCGCCCCCGGGACCGGCCGGCGAATCCTGCGGTTCGCCTCGCCCTACAAGCGGGCCCTCATCTTCTTCCTTGTGCTCGTGGTGATCGACGCGGTGATCGGCGCGGCCAACCCGCTGATCCTGCGCCAGATCATCAACGAGGGCATCCTGCGTCACAACACCAACCTGATCGTGAGCCTGGCGTTCCTCGTGGCGGGCCTCGCCGTCGCGGACGCGTTGCTGTCGCTCGGCCAGCGGTTCGTCTCGGCGCGGATCGGCGAGGGCCTGATCTACGACATGCGCACCAAGGTGTTCGAACACGTCGGGCGCATGCCGCTCGCCTTCTTCACGCGTACCCAGACCGGTGCGTTGGTGACCCGGCTCAACAATGACGTCCTCGGCGCCCAAGAGGCGTTCACCGACGTGTTGTCCACCGTGGTCGGCAACCTGATCGGCGTCGCGTTCATCCTCGTCGTCATGTTCCTCCTGTCGTGGGAGCTGACCCTCGTCGCGCTGCTGCTCCTGCCGTTGTTCGTCATCCCCGCCCGTTTTCTCGGTCGGCGCCTCCAGGCGATCACACGCGAGGCGTACGCGCTGAACGCGGAGATGAACACCACGATGACTGAGCGGTTCAACGTGTCTGGTGCGCTGCTCGTCAAGCTCTTCGGACGCCCCCACGAGGAGACCCGGACCTTCGAAGGTCGCGCCGGGCGGGTGCGGGACATCGGCGTGACCCAGGCCATGTACGCCCGGTTCTTCTTCGTCGCCCTCACGCTCACTGCCTCGATGGCGACCGCCCTGGTCTACGGCTGGGGTGGCGTCCTGGCCGTCCACGGGGCGCTGAACATCGGCACTGTGGTCGCGTTGACCGCCTACCTGGCCCGGCTCTATGGGCCCCTCACCCAGCTGTCCAACATCAACGTCGACTACATGACGACCCTCGTGTCGTTCGAGCGGGTGTTCGAGGTGCTCGACCTGCCGCCGATGATCGCCGAGAAGCCCGACGCGGTGAGCATCCCGCGCGGACGGGCCCGGGTCCAGTTCGACCACGTCGAGTTCTCCTACCCGACCGCGCAGGAGGTGTCCCTCGCCTCGCTCGAATCCGTCGCCAGTCTCGACCAGACGCCATCCGACCAGGTTCTCTACAACGTCACCTTCGACGTCGAGCCGGGGACGATGGCCGCGCTCGTTGGTCCCTCGGGTGCCGGCAAGACCACGGTCTGCAACCTGGTGCCCCGCCTCTACGACGTGCGCAGCGGCTCGGTGCGGATCAACGGGTTCGACGTGCGCGACGTGAAGCTCGACTCGCTCGCGCACAGCGTCGGGATGGTCACCCAGGATGCACACATGTTCCACGAGACGATTCGATCGAACCTGATCTACGCCAAGCCCGAGGCAACCGACGAGGAGCTCGTCGAATCACTGCACGCGGCCCAGATCTGGCCGCTCATCGAAAGCCTCCCCGACGGCCTCGACACCGTCGTCGGCGACCGCGGCTATCGCCTCTCCGGCGGC
The DNA here is from genome assembly GCA_003140175.1 of Actinomycetota bacterium. Lineage (GTDB taxonomy): Bacteria > Actinomycetota > Acidimicrobiia > IMCC26256 > PALSA-555 > PALSA-555. Next base: position 69,250 of record PLJD01000025.1, on the reverse strand, counting down.
GAGAAGCAGCGGCTCGCGATCGCCCGCCTCTTGCTCAAGGCGCCCGACGTCGTCGTACTGGACGAGGCCACCGCCCACCTGGACTCCGAGTCCGAGCTCGCCGTCCAGCGGGCACTGAAAATCGCGCTCGAGGGCCGAACGTCGCTCGTGATCGCCCACCGCCTGTCAACCGTGCGCGACGCCGATCAGATCCTGGTCGTCGACGCCGGACACATCGTCGAACGCGGCACCCACGACGAGCTGCTCGCCGCCGGCGGCCTCTACTCCGACCTGTACCGAACCCAGTTCGAACGCCAAGCCCACGAGCCGCCCGCGCTCGTCACCCCGACCTGATGCGGCCTCAGCCAACGGGTGCCATGCCTCCACCGCTCGCCTCCAAGATGACCTGCGACCGATGAGTCCTTCGTCGCTACGGCGTCAAACCCGGGAATCGCACGATCTGGACACGAGCGGGAAGGAACTGAGATGACCCATGCCGTTGCCGTCACGGTGAAGATCGAAGCTGGCTCCGACCTCGCGCACCGCGCCAAGATTCTTGACGACTACGTCATTCCTGAAGTGAAGGAGCTGCCGGGCTTTCAGAAGGCCACGTGGATGAACGACGGCGTGGGCACTGGCCTGTGCATCGTCGTGTTCGACACCGAAGAACACGCGCAGGCGGCGGTCACTCCCCTGACCCCTCCTGGTGGCCCTGCGGTGATCACCAGCGGCATCTACCAGGTGGAGGTCGAGGCATAAGCGCCGACCCCATCTCGGCCCAGTGCCCAGCGCGATCAGCTACACCCGCCCCGGCGCGGCCGCCCCAGAGCGCAGAGCCCGTTGCAGCAGCCCCAAGCGGGCGACGGTGCCTGACCGGCACTCGTCACCCCGATCCCGCCACGGCGCGGTGCGGGCACCGAGCTCAGTGGTTGGCGTACTCGATGAAGTCGTACGGATAGCCGCGCGGGAAGGCGCTCGCCCAGAACAGGGCGTTGCGGTGATCCTCGTCGAGTTCCCAGCCGACGGCGGCCAGGTTGTCTTCGAGCTGGTCGAGGCTGCGAACCCCGAGGATCGGCGCGGTGATCCCGGAGCGGCACGCGACCCAGTTCAGCGCGACCTGCGCCGCCGTCTTGCCAGTGTCGGCGGCGACCTTGCCGACTGCGTCGACGATCCGCCACGCCCGGTCGTCGAGGCGGTACGTGAAGGTGATCGGCTCGTCGCTGTCGCCGCCCCGGGTCCCAGTCGGCAGATCCTCGTTGCGCCGGTACTTGCCGGTGAGGATCCCGCCCCCCAGCGGACTCCACGGCAAGACGGCCAGCCCCCGCGCCCGGCACAGCGGCAGGAGCTCGCGCTCGATGTCCCGGGTGATCAGCGAATACTCCGGCTGGAGCGACACGAACGGCTCCCACCCGTGCAGCTCCGCCGTGCCCAGCGCGGTGGCGAGATGCCACGCGGCGAAGTTGCTCGCACCGACGTAGCGGACCTTGCCTTCGTGGACGAGGTCGTCCAGCGTCGAGATCGTCTCCTCCAGCGGCGTGCGCGCATCCCAGCAGTGCACCTGGTACAGATCGATCCACTCGGTGTTGAGCCGCCGCAGCGAGGCTTCGACGCCCAGGCGGATATGACGACGCGAGCTGCCCACGTCGTTGGGGCCCGGCCCGGTCGGGAACCGCACCTTCGTGGCGAGCACGATCGCGTCGCGCTTGGCTCCGAGCGCCCGGCCGGTGATCTCCTCCGACACACCGTCGGAGTACACGTCAGCCGTGTCGACGAAGTTGCCGCCGGCGTCGAGGAAGCGATCCAGGATCGCCTGGCTGGTCGGCTCGTCCGCCTCCCGCCCGAAGGTCATGGCACCGAGGCACAGCTCCGACACCCGGATCCCGGTTCGCCCCAACGGTCGCAGTTCCACGTCGGCTCCTTCCATGACGGGAGCGATCCCCCGTCCCTGTCGCGCGGGTCGGACAAGGTAGCCGGGGCCCGTGGGGTCGAGCGTCGCGGCGCCGCTGGCTACCGGCGGGCGTACACGAGACAGCCGCGCTTGGTGAGCCACACCGGGGGGTCCACCCGGTCGGCGGCCGACCGCGGGAGCCAATGGCCGCGGCAGTAACGCTCGACCGCGGCCTGATCCGGCAAGTAGGCCATCGGCGCGTCCCAGGCGGTGACCTCGACGTCGCCGAAGACGTCGGCGACGAGGGTGGATGCCTCCTCGGCGTCGAACGGCGTCGACGGGTACCCGTCGGTGAGCTCGGGGTCGTTGCGTCGGCTGGCTGTGGACGCGACGAACAGACCCCCGGGACGCAACGTGCGCCACGCCTCGGCGACCGCGACTCGGGGATCGTCGCAGTGGTAGAGCACCCAGAGCATCGTCACCGCGCCGGCCAGCCCCGGCCCGACCGGGAGCCGCGCCGCGTCGGCGCACACCCGCGCTCGGGGCGCGTCAGCGAGCTGGGTCAGCGACCGGTCCACGACCACGGCGGGCCGGCTGGTGGGAAGCAGCTCGAGGAGCCGACCCGTGCCACCACCGACGTCGAGGACGGGGCTCAGGCGCTCGGCGACGATCCGATCCGCGACCGGCTCGTGCACGTCGCCGCGCGTCTGTCACGACCGATCGCAGCTCCGCACCCGGGCCGGGTCGGCGTCATAGTCGAACGGGGCCGCGGTCACGTCCGCGACGGTAGGGCGATCCCCGCCCGTCGAGCCGCGCGTTTCGTCCGCCTACCAATGGTCCCAGTGCACGACGTCGTCGACGTCCCGACGCGCAGCAGGCTTGAAATCGGCGCCGACCGTGTGCGCGACGGGCACGAGGGCGACCTGCGTCACCTCCGAGACCGGGATCCCGAGCAGCTGCGCAACCTCCTCCTCGACCATCAGATGGACCGTGGTCCACGACGACCCGAGCCCGCGAGCTCGGGCGGCGAGCATGAAGCTCCACACCGCGGGGAGGATCGATCCAAAGGCGGTCGCCTGGTCGACGAGCTCGAGGTTCTCGACTCGACCGTCGACGCAGGCCACGACGAGCGCGGGCACCTCGTGGAGATGCTCGAAGAGGTACCCGGCGGAACCCATCACCCGCCGCCGGGCCGCCCGTTCCGCGTCGCTGCGGGGGCGGGAGGGCCGCGGGGGCCGCACCGTCCGCTGCGCGTACTCGACCGCGCCGCGCCGGAACCGGTCGGCCAGCGCGGCGCGGATCGACGGGTCGGTCACGACGACGAAGTGCCAGCCCTGGTCGTTGCCGCCGCTCGGCGCCTGCAACGCGATGGCGAGGCACTCCCGCAGCAGCGAGCGTTCGACCGGGCGGCTCAGATCGAGACGGCGACGGACCGCCCGCGTGGTGGTGAGGACTTCGTCGACCGAGAGGGATTCCACGGCGAGGACGGTACCGCCGGGGCGTCTCAGGCGATGCGAAGCGACTCGCAGCCCCTGGGGCTACGCGGAGGTGACGTCGCCGGGTCGGGCCGCGTCGGGCGCGGGCGCGGGTTTGCGCAGGACGGCCACCGACCGTTCGGGATGATCGGGGTCGAGGTGCACGTCGAGGGTCGGGCCGTCCTCGCCCTCGGGCGCCTCGGAGACGATCGTCACGTCTTCACGCTCGGGGCGACCCTCGAGGGCGTCTCGGAGGCCCAGCAGACCGGCGGCGACGACGCTGCCCAGCGCTCCCCGGCGGAACCGGTCGACTGGGCGCTCGGGTGGCCGTCCGGCCGCGTCTTCGTCGTCCGTCGGTCGGTTGGCGTCGAACGCCGGGCGTTCGATCATCGGGCACTGCCGATTCGCAGGGCCGCACGCAAGAGCATGAGCCGACTGTAGCGACCGAGACGCGGCCTGCCGACCGCGGCCCGGCACCGCACCGTGTCACCGAGCCGAGCGACGCGGCAGGTTTCCGCGACGCGACGGTCGGGCCTCCACCGGGCCCCGACCGGTTCAACCGGCGCGGCGTCCGCCGGCACGGCCGGCTCCTACACTGCCGCGGATGGCGTCGTTGGCGGACCTTGGGCCGTTGCTGGAGTCTGAACACGGGCTGGCGGTCGTCTGCACGACCCGCACCGACACCTCGGTGCAGGGATCGGTCGTCAACGTCGGTGTGCTGGATCATCCCGTCCGGGGCGACGCCGTCGTCGCGTTCGTTGCTCGCGGTGGCACGGTCAAGCTCGCGAACCTGCGTCGTGTCCCGAGAGCCACGATCGTCGCACGCTCGGGGTGGCAGTGGGTCGCCGTCGAAGGGACCGTCGAGCTCGCCGGTCCGGACGACCGCTTGGACGGGTTCGACGCGGCCGCGGTGCCGGGCCTGCTCCGAGATGTCTTTCGCGCGGCGGGGGGTGACCACGACGACTGGGCGGCCTACGACCGGGCCATGGTGGAGGACGCCCGCGCCGGGGTGCTCGTGACGCCGACTCGCGTGTACTCGAATCGGTCGGCCTGACCCGCCGGTCGGTTCGGTGCCGGTGGCCTAGGACCCCGTGGCGGAGGTCACGGTCACGTCGGTGATCCCGGCGCGGCGCAGGGCGCTGCGCACGTCGGCCTCGGCGAGCTGCTCCGCGGCTGCGGGAATTCCTTGCGTGGTCGCCGCGGTCGTGAGCTCGGAGCGGGCCTGGGTGCGCAGTTCGTCGAGGCTGACGCCGTCGTTGAGCAGGTTCTTGGTCAGGAAGCCCTCGTGGCGGCCGGCGACGGAGCTGAGGCGTTCGTCCAGCACCGGGGTGGCGAGCTGTGCGGCCGGGATGGTGAGGTGCGGGACGCCCCCGATGATCTGGATGTCGTCGGCGCGCACCGTGGTGAGGTCGACGCTCGCCCCGTCGGTGCCGACCGCTCGGTAGGTGGCCTGGTTGGCGAGGCCGGGCAGGCTCGAGCCGTCGTCCACCGTGAACGTCGTGGTGACTTCGTGCGTCGGGAGTCCGACCGTTCCGAGATGCTGGACGGTGGCGACGATCGCGGCCGTGTCGGGATCGGAGCTTGACGACAAGATGTTGACGCCGAGCGCGGCGACGGTCCCGCCGGTCACCAGCCCCGCGGTGAGCGCCCCCGCGAGCCAGCCGATCCACGTCCGCCGTGGCCGATCAACTTGCGGCGGGTCTGGTACCGGGGCCGGTCGCGGTCGGGTCAGCGTCGGAGTGGGCGTCGGGAACGCCGGCACCGTGTCGAGCCGTGCGCTCGCCGGGCGAGGATTGCGGGGCCGACGGGGCGGCGGGGCGGGAGCGCGCGAAGCCCCCGACCGGGCGAGGCGACCCGGTTGGGTCGCCGCGTCGAGCGCCATGGCCGCTTCCTTCCGAGAGGTCCCTGCATTCTGACCGCTCGGCGGGGTGGATGGGGCAGCGGGGGCGCCCGACTCCGCCGAACCGGCCGGGAATGCCGGCTCTCCGGCCGGTTCGGCCACTCCCCGGCGCCGGCCCGTATCGTCGAAGGCCCGGACCGCCGGGCGTGTCGGAAGGGGTGCTGTGTACGACGGGATCATGGCGGAGACGATCCGATTCGAGGGCCACGGGGGTGACGAGATCCCCGGCTATCTGGCGCGGCCGCTCGGCGACGGGCCGTATCCCGGGGTCGTGGTGATCCACCACATGCCGGGCTACGACGCCTCGACGAAGGAGATCACGCGCACCTTCGCCGTGAACGGCTACGCGGCCCTCTGCCCGAACCTGCACTACCGCGAGGGACCAGACGCCGAACCGCACGACGCGGCCGCCGCGGTCCGGGCGGCGGGCGGCGTGCCCGACGAGCGCTGCGTCGGCGACGTCGCCGGGGCCGCGCATCAGCTTCGCTCTCTGGTCACCGGCAACGGAAAGGTGGGGGTGATCGGCTACTGCTCGGGTGGTCGCCAGGCTTACGTCGTGGCGTGTCAGCTCCCGCTCGATGCCGCGGTCGACTGCTACGGGGGTCGCGTCGTCGCTGCGCCCGACGAGCTCACCGAACGTCAGCCGGTCGCGCCGATCGACCTCACCCCGGGGTTGTCGTGCCCGCTGCTCGGGCTCTTCGGCGGCCAGGACCGCAACCCGTCACCGGCCCACGTCGCCATCATCGAGGAGGCGCTCGGCGCTCACCACAAGACGTTCGAGTTCCACAGCTATCCCGACGCCGGGCACGCCTTCTTCTCGGTTGATCGTCCGAGCTACTCGGTCGAGGCTGCGCTCGACGGCTGGCAGCGGGTGTGGAGCTGGTTCGGGACCCACCTGTCGAGCTGAGCGTCCGGCGCCCGCCGGTCGGGCCGGTTACGTGCCGAGGTCGGAGCGGTACTCGGCGTGCTGGTCGAGCCAGTCGGAGGCGGCTCGCATGCTGGCCTCGTTCTGCCGGTTGATGAAGTGGTAGATCGGTCCTTCGAACCAGCGCCACGGGGCCTTGGTGAGGTGGTACCGCTCCTCGAAATGCATCCGGGTGTGGCCGGCGTCGACCGGCTCGAGGCGCACCCGGCCCGTCTGGTCGTTGCCGGGCTCGCGGCTGATCATCGTGTACGTGTAACCCACGCCCGGGTCGACGTCATGGACGAGCTCGAGGGCCGAACCCTCACGGCCCAGCGGCATCTTGTAGATCACGCGACGCAGGCGCCCGTTGTGGTGCTCGTCGCCCGCCCAGAGGACGTCGACGCGTTTGACCATTGGCGCGTAGTCGGCCCAGTGGTCGTAGTCCTGGAACAGGGCCCAGAGCCGAGCGGCGGAATGGGGCAGGTCCAGGGTGTACTGATGCTCCCGCACGCCGCATCCTGGCACGCGTCGTCGGCCCGCACCGAGGCCCGGTCCGGCCCGGCTGCCGCGGACGGTCAGTGCGTCGTGTAGTCGATCGGCCCGGCGCCCTTGACGCCGACCGCGAAGCAAAAGCAGTGGATCGGCGCATGATCGCTGACTGGACGGAGGCTGTGCACCTTGTCGGGCGGGATGTAGACGAGATCGCCCTGCACGACCGGGCGGTCTTCACCGTCGATCGTCATGATCCCCCGCCCGGAGGTCACGTAATAGAACTCGTGCGTCGGATGGGTGTGGGGGAACACCATGTCGCCACCCTTGACCTCGAACTCGTTGGCGAGCTCGAGGTACCCGCCGTCGGTGATCTCTTTCATCTCCCGAGGGTTGACCAGCCACCAGACCGGAACGGTCCCGTTGTGCTCGACGACCGGCTCGACATCCTCGATCGAGCGCACGTCCATGCCGCCTCCCGTACTCGGTGCTGTGACGCCCGGTCACTGTACGCGGACCCCGACGGGATGGTGGGCGCTGGGCCGCCGACCGCCTCGGCTGAGCCCGGCGCACGGTGGCCGACGTCGACGTCGCGTGGTAGACGGACCCTGTGCCGTCCGAGTCGTACGTGTCGCTGCTCGCGGTGGCGGCGATCGCGCTGGCCGCCCCCCTCCTCGTCACCCTCGTGGCGCGGCTGCGACGCCCGCCGGTGGTGCTCAAGATCGTGCTCGGGATCATCGTCGGACCCTCGGGGCTCGGATGGGTTCGGGTCGACGTCCCCGTCGGCGTGCTCTCCCTGCTCTCCCGGGCGCAGGCCGACGACCAGCAGCAGCCGACGTGACGCTTCGGGTCGTCGGTGCCGGCCTGGGACGCACCGGCACGCATTCGTTGAAGCTTGCGCTCGAACAGCTCCTCGGCGGGCCCTGCTACCACATGATCGAGGTGCTCCAACACCCCGACCACATCGAGGTGTGGCAGCGGGCCATCGACGGCGACCCGCCCCGCTGGGACGAGTTCTTCGCTGACTATGCAGCCGCGGTCGACTGGCCCGTCGCGGCGTTCTGGGCCGAGCTGAGCGGCGCGTTCCCCGGCGCGATCGTGCTGCTCTCGGTCCGCGACACCGACGGGTGGTGGCAAAGCGCCAAGCAGACGATCTTCGACGTGTCGCGCCGCACGCCGCCATCCGACCCGATGTTCCGGGACCAGCTCCAGATGGTCAACACGATGTTCGAGCGGCGCTTCACGCCGGAATGGGCCGACGAGGCCGCCGCGAAGGCCGCCTACGAACAGCACAACGACACGGTGCGGGCGAGCGTCGAGCCGGGTCGGCGCGTGGAGTGGCGGGCCGGGGACGGGTGGAGACCCCTCTGCAACGCCCTCGACCTGGCGGAGCCCGACGAGCCGTTCCCACACGTCAACACCACGAGCGATTTCCGAGCGATGGCCGGTCTCGACGAGCCCGACTAGCCCTTAACCGTCGCGGGCGTGGCGCAGGAACGCGCCCACCTCGCGGACCACGTCGGCGGGCGCCCGGCCGGTCGTCTCGACCGAGTAGTCGGCTACCTCGCGGTACCAGGCGGCGCGAGCCTCACGCTGCTCGGCGACGACGCTGGCCGGCTGCCCGCCCAGATCGGGACGCACCCCCGGGGCGGCGAGACGTTCCCGCAACGTGACGTCGCTCGCCTGGAGCCAGACCACCACCGCGTCCCGTTGGAGCCGCCGGCGCACGTCGGCGTTCAGCACCACCGACGCGGCGGCGGCGATGACCGTCGGGCCCGGCCGCGCGAGGGCCGAGAGCAGCGTCTCGGCCTCACGACGGTGCAACGTGTCGACGCTCTCCTCGGCGGCGATCTGCGCGGTCGTGCGGCCGGTCTCGGCGCGGAGCGCCTCGTCGTTGTCGATGAACCGCCGGCCGAGCGAGGCGGCCAGACGCTGCCCCACCGTCGTTTTGCCCGAGCCCATCAGTCCGACCAGCACCACCGGCCGGGGATCGACCGGGGCTCCGCGATCGGACACCGCCACCTCCGCGCCAGGCCGCCCCGGAGGTTCCGAGGTCCACCCGACCCCGGAACCTACCGAACCCGACCGATCGCTCCCCGCCGATCGGTTCCGCCGCGCTTGCCGCCGCCGGCCGCCGACGCGGGCGAGGTGAGGCTTCCGTTCGGGTCAGCTTCGATGACGCCGAAGCTCGCCGTGTACCGGGAAAGCCCGGCCGCGTGGAGCGCGCGAACCCCGTCGGGCACCGCCCAGCCTGGAGCGGTTCCTCGCCCCGAATCCCCGGCCGGGAGCGAGCGGCCCCCGACCGCCCAGACGACCAGGTTCAACCCATCCCCTGTCGCTCGGCCAGGGGTTAGCGGGGGAGCGGCGCCATATAGATGACGAGGCGGCGGATCCGATCGCCCTCGACGGTGAAGAAGTCGGCGACGGGCGTGGTCGCCCCCGCCATGAAGAGGTCGATCTCCACCGCGACGCGGTCGCCGTCGACGAGCAGGGGGCCGGGGGTGGGGCGGAGGTCCTCGAACTGAAAGGCGTTCTGGCGGTAGAAGTCGCCGATCTCGGCGGGGCCTCGGAAGATGCCCGCGGCGGTGATCAGCTCGGCGTCGGCGGTGAAGCACGCCGCGACGGCGTCGGCGTCGTGGGCGGTGATCGCCGCGAAGTAGGCGGTCGCAACCGCCGCGGGATCGCTCACGAGAGCCGGTAGAGCGCCGCCGCGTTCCCGCCCAGGACCAGGGCTTGCGCGGACGTGGACAGGGGCTCGATCACTTCGCGGAGCGCCTTCACCGCTCCCGGGAAGGTGGCGTCGTGGTGCGGGTAGTCAGATCCCCACACGATGCGGTCCACGCCGACGAACGGGGCGAGCGCCGCCAGGGTCGGCTCGTCCACCTCGAAACTCACCCAGCATTGGCGGGCGAAGTATTCGCTGGGCGATCGGCGCAGCTCAGGGCAGAAGCCTCCGAAGCCGTGCATCTGCTCGTCGAGGCGGTAGAGCCAGTAGGGCGCCCAGCCGCCTCCCGCCTCGAGGAAGACGAAACGCAGCTCGGGGTGACGCTCGAGGACCCCGAACACCATCAGCTGCGCGCACGCCAGCATCTGCTCGAAGGCGTGCGAGACGGCATGGAGGATCAGCGGGTTGAAGGGTCGATCCATGCCCAGGGTGCGGATGGTGTTCGACGAGCCTTCGTGGATCCCGATCGTGACGCCGAGCTCGTCCGCGGTGGCCCAGACCGGCTCGTAGGCCGGGTGCGAGATCGCGCGTCCCCGACACGGGTTGGGTCTCACGAACGCGGCGGGGAACCCGAGCTCGTGATGCGCGCGTCGAAGCTCCTGGACCGATGCCTCCGGGTCCTGGAAGGGCAGCATCGCGGCGCCGAAGAGGCGATTCGGGTCGGCGGCGCAGTACCCGGCCAGCCAGTCGTTGTACGCGCGAGCCAGGGCGACCGCCGCGGGCGGGTCCTCCACGGCCCAGAAGTTCAGCCCGACCGACGGGTAGAGCACCGCGGCGTCGATGCCTTCGGTGTCCATGTCGGCGAGCCGCACCCGGGGGTCGAACCCTCCCGGCTGGGCTTCCTCGTAGGTGCGTGACTGCGCGAAGTCCTCCATGTGAGATCCCGGCGAGCCGAGCAGACCCAGGGAGACGGTCACGATCTCTTGGGCCCCGACGTAGACATGGTCCAGCCCCCCGGCGTCGCGCTCGCTGCGGACCTGGTGGTCAGCCGCCAGGCCGTCCCACGCCGACATCGGCTCGAGCACGTGGCCGTCGGCGTCGATGACGGGTTCCACGAGGCGCATGGTGGGCCTCGAACGCCCGCCGGTCAAGCGGCGCGCCGGGGCCCGGGGCCCGCCCAGGAACGTCGGGGCCCTCCGCGGCGTTCCTTGGACTACGGACAGATAGTCAGGATGGGGAAGAAGGGGTCAGCAATGAAGGAGCAGCCACAGCACCTCACGGAACGCCTGTGCCGGTGGGCCCGTCGGCTCGTCTGGCAGCTACCGGAGCAGCCCTACCCGAGTGAGCACCCGTGGAGTCAACACCACGGCGGCAAGCCAGTCGGCTGAGCAGCCTGACCCGCGGCGTCTCGCCCTCGACGAGGTCGACGCCCAGCGGAACCTCGGCGACGGAGCCGGTCTTCTCGAACGGCGCCCCGTCGGCCCGTCGTACGCTCCGCTCGAACGTTCCCGGCCGACGCGTGCGTGTGCGACGCACGCGTCGGACGGTGCGCAGGCTGGCAACCTGCTCGCCGCGCTCGTAAGTTCGACCCAGCAGCGGCGATGGGAGCGTGCCATGGGGGACCGACTCAGCGGTCGGATCGCGATCGTGACCGGCGCTGGGATGGGGATCGGCCGTGGCATCGCACGCCGGTTCGCCCGCGAGGGTTGCCACGTCGTCGTCGTCGACGTCCGCGAGGACTTCGGCGAGCGCACCGCGAACGAGCTGTCCACTGAGTTCGGTGCCGCGGCGCGATTCTCCCACGTCGACGTCGGACGCCGACCCGACGTCGAGCGGATGGTTCGCGAGACGGTGGAGTCCGAGGGCCGAGTGGACATCCTGGTCAACAACGCGCAGGGATACACGCCGCTCGTGCCACTCGAGGAGAAAACCGACGACATGATGGCCCGCTCGCTGGAGACGGGGCTGTGGGCCAGCTTCTGGTCCATGCAGGCCGTGTTTCCCCACATGCGCGAGCAGCACTTCGGTCGCATCATCAATTTCTGCTCGTTGAACGGGGTGACCGGCGCGTGGTACTCGGTCGACTACAACGCCACGAAAGAGGGCATCCGAGGGCTCACGCGCAGCGCGGCCCGGGAGTGGGGAGAGCACAACATCACGGTCAACGCCATCGCACCCGGCGCGGCATCCGAGGGTTACCGCGCCTGGGCTGAGCAGAACCCCGACCAGGCCCGAGGCGCGGAAGCGACGATCCCGCTGCGACGGATGGGCGACCCCGAACAGGACCTCGGAGGCGTCGCATTGTTCCTGGCCAGCGACGACGGGGGCTATATCACCGGTCACACGCTGTTCGCCGACGGAGGCGGACACATGGGCACGGCGTGGCATCCCCCACGCTCGACGACACCCGACGGGCTCGGCCACTTCGTGGCTGACGCCGGAGCCCCCGCTTCGTAGCGCGGCTCAGTCGCCACGCCGCGAGGGCGGACCCGACGGCACGCGACACCGCAGCCGCCAGCGAATTTGTTCGCTGATGTCACGAAACGCCGTGCCAGTTGGGTAGGTTCAAGCCATGCGAGCCATCACCGTCTCGGAGTTCGGTCCGCCATCGGTCCTCGTGCCCGCCGAGGTGGCGACCCCCAGCCCGGGTCCGGGGCAGGTGCTGATCGAGGTCACCGGAGCCGGGGTCGGCCCCTGGGACACCAAGATGCGCCAGGGACTGTTCGGGCCCCAAGACTTCCCCTACGTTCCCGGCGCCGAGGTGTCCGGCCTGGTCACCGCGCTCGGCGACGCCAGCACGACCTTCACGATCGGTGAGCCGGTGTTCGGAAGAACCGGATTCTTCGGCGGCTACGCCGAGTACGCGGTCGTTGGTGCCGACGGCCTCACCCAGGCACCCGGCGGGCTCGACCTCGAGGCAGCCGGTGCGGTCCCGATCGGTGCGGGCACCGCGATCGAGGGGCTCGACGACCACCTGCATGTCGCCGCGGGCGACTCGGTGCTCGTGGCCGGTGCCGCAGGCGGCGTCGGCCTCTTCGTGGTGCAGATCGCCAAGGCGCGAGGCGCGCGCGTCGTCGCGACGGCGAGCCCCGGCAACGACGAGTTCCTCCGCAACCTCGGCGCGAACGAGGTCCTCGACTACCACGGCGACTGGGTCGAGCGCGCCCGGGGCGTCGACGCGGCGTTCGACTGCGTCGGCGGTCCCACCTGGGACGGGTGCCTCCAAGCGGTACGCGACGGCGGTCGGGCCGTGACCATCATCACGTCCCCGGGCCCACCGTCCGGCCGAGACGCCGTGACGGTCAGCAGCTTCTCGGCGTCGATCACCGCCGAGCGCCTCGCGGCGGCGGCTCGGCTCATCGACGAAGGCAGCGTCCGGGTCGAGATCCAGGAGCGGATCCCGCTCGACGAGGCAGCCCGTGCGCACGAGATCGTCGAGGGTGACCACATGCGCGGCAAGCTCGTCTTGATCCCCGGCTAGCGGCGAGGTCGTACCCATCGCCCACGGTCGGGGTTGTCGCCGGGTTGGGGCGACCCGGGCGTCTTAGCCGGCTTGCTTGGCGACCAGCGCCGCCGCAGCCGCGGCCGCCTCCGGGTCGAGGTAGCCGCGGGACGCGACCTCGAGACGGTCGTCGAGCTCGTAGACCAGCGGCTGCCCGGTCGGCACGTTGAGCTCGACCACCTCGTCGTCGGACAGGTCATCGAGGTGCTTGATCAACGCGCGGAGCGAGTTGCCGTGGGCGGCCACCAGCACGACGCGCCCGGCGACGAGATCCGGCACGATCCCGTCATACCAGTACGGCAGCATGCGCACCACCACATCCGCGAGGCACTCCGCCGCCGGCAGCGCATCGGCGGGAAGCGACCCGTATCGCGGGTCGAAGCGGGGATGCGACGGGTCGTCGGCCGCGAGTGGTGGTGGTCGCGTCGTGTACGAGCGCCGCCAGGTCTTCACCTTCTCCGGGCCGAACTTCTCCGCGGTCTCCCTCTTGTTCAAGCCTTGCAGCGCGCCGTAGTGGCGCTCGTTGAGCCGCCACGACCGGCGAACCGGGATCCACAGCCGATCACACGCCCGCAGCGCGAGCTCCGCGGTGCGGATCGCGCGGAGCTGCAGCGAGGTGTGGACCACGTCGGGGAGACAGTCACGGGCCTGCAGCAGCCGGCCGCCGTCGACCGCCTCGCGCTCACCCGCCGTGGAAAGGTCGACGTCGACCCAGCCGGTGAAGCGATTCTCGAGGTTCCACGTGCTCTCACCGTGGCGCAGCAAGATGAGCGTGGTCATTGGTCTCCTCGGCTCCTACTGGTTCGAGCGTAGCGACGGGCCCATCGTCGCGGCCGGGACTTCCTCTGGCCGACCCGTCGATCACTGCCGGTACGAGGACCTCGAGGCGGGGCATCGCGGGCGGTCAGCGCGTCGTCGCCGACGCCGGTGACCGCTCAGCTCGCCGGCTCGCGGGGGAGGTCGCGCGCGACGAAGTCGCCGATGATGGGTCCGCAGAGGGAGCTCGACGTGGTCGGCAGCGTGCAGCTGGCCTTGGCGACGTTCACCGAGCCCGGCTCGGGGTGGAGCTGCGGGAAGATCACGACACCCGTGGAGGCGTTCCGGCCCCCGGACGGCTCGCCGGATCCCTTCACCCTCGGGGCGTCGACGAACCTGGCGACGTCGGCGCTGAGATGCTGCACCAGTTCGGCCCGAGGCACCGCGGCGCAGCCGCCGGTCGAGTCGGCGATGGAGGCGGCTTGGGTCCCGGGGAACAGCGCGCACACCAGCCCGGCGCCAGGACCGTGGCCCGTGTAGTCGAGCCTGACGGTGACCCCGGCTGCGCTGGCCGGCAGGTTCTCGGCGCTGAGTGGATTGCGCTGAGCGGCGGGGAACACGCTGAGGCTCTGGCCTCCGTCGGCGGCCTCGAGTCCTGAACAGTCCCATCCTTTCGGTCCGAGCACCGTCACGAACCCGTCCGAATAGAAGCTGACCCGGGCCGCGGTGCGTGCCGGGAGGGTGACCGCAAGACTCGACGGCGACCACGCGGGGGCCGTGCCGGGCGCACCGAACTGGACCTGGCACGAGACGACGTTCACGGCGACCAGCGATGTCGCGGCGGTCGGCGGCTGCACCGCCGCGGCCGAACCTGCGGTCCACATTCCCAGCACGCCGAGGAGGACCGCGGCGGCGGCGACCCGCTGCGCCCGATTCATGCGCCCAGATTACGCGGCAGCCGTCGAGCGCGACGGGAGCCGCGCGGCGACACCCGGCGCTGATGATCCGAGCTTCACGGGTTCAGACCCGGCGGGCCGCCGCGGTCATCGGGTGGGGTCCACGATCACCTTGCCGAGGGCTCGCCGGTCCGCGACCGAGCGGAGCGCAGCGCCGACTTCGGCCAACGGGAACGTCGCGGACACGTAGGGCCGCAGCTGTCCGCTCTGGAACCGCGCGTGGAGCTCGTCGTGGTCGCGACGCGCCGCGTCGGGTGCGTGCTGCGCGAAGGTGCGGACCTCGAACCCCTTGATGATGACTCCCTTGAGGAGCACCAGGTTCAAGGGGATGCGGGGAATCTCGCCGGAGGCGAAGCCGACGACCACGAAGCGTCCACCCCATCGGGTCGCCCGGAGGGCCGCTTCAGAGTACGGGCCACCGACCGGGTCGATGACGACGTCGGCCCCGCCGTCGGTGAGCTCCTTGATCCGCTCCTTGAGGTTCTCGGTGTCGTAGTTCACGACCGCCTCGGCGCCCCGCTGGGTGCACAGCGCCAATTTCTCGGCGCTGGACGCCGCCGCGAGGACCCGCGCCCCGAACGCCCGGGCGACGTCCACCGCGGCGAGACCGACGCCGCCGGCGGCCCCCAGGACCACGACCCACTCTCCCGGGGTGACCTCGGCGACGCTGCGCAGGGCGTGGTACGCGGTGGTGTGAGCGACGCCGAACGCCGCTGCCTCGTCGAAACGGATCGAATCGGGGACTTGGCGCAGCATCGTGGCCGGCAAGGCGACCTGCTCGGCGAAGGCGCCGGCGAAGCCGCTCCCGAAGACGCGCTCGCCGACGCTGACCTCGGTGACGTCGTCGCCGACCGCGGTCACGACGCCCGCGAACTCGCTGCCCGGGATGAACGGAACGGGCAGCGAGATCTGGTACTGGTCGGCGACCATCAGCACGTCGGGGAAGTTGACCGCCGCGGCGCGGATCTGCACGAGCGCCTGGCCGGCGCTCACCGAAGGGTCAGGAAGGTCCTCGACGACGATGTTCTCCGGCGGCCCGTAGGCGACACAGCGCGCCGCTCGCACGATTGGGCTCCTCTCGGCGCGTCCGTGGCCGGGTCGGCCGTCACGAGGGAGCGCGCTCGTCGCACACTCTAGGAAGTCTCGGCGGTGTGGCTATTACCGGATCCGCGCGTCGGTACGAAATGTGCCGATGGTCACGCGACTCGCAACCCGAGTGGCGCCCCGCTCAGGTGGAGCGGAAGACCTCCGTGCACGCGATCAGTCGCGAGTCGACCAGGGCGTTGGTCCGATGCGACGACACTTCTTGGTAGTCGGGCTTGGACACCATGTCGAGGAACCGGGCTCGGGATGGATACTCCACGAGGATCACCGCGTCCCAGGCGTCGGCCTCGTCTCCGATCACCACCGAATCCGCCCGGCCCTGCCAGAGCACGCGGCCGCCCGCGGCCTCGAGGAGCGAACGGACCGAGTCGCCGTAACGGCCGTAGGAGTCCCGCCCGCTGCCAGCACCGTCGTTGGACTGGTCGCGGAAGCGCAGCAGGTTGAGCATGACGACCGGGCCCTCGTGGTCGCTCGACACCAGATCCTGGATCTGCTCCCGGGTCGGCTGGATCGGCATGTCGTGCTCCTCGCGGCGTGATCGTCGGTTATGCCGGCCGGGCCACGAGCAGCGGCTCGGGGCGCGGCTCGGGCAAGCTGTCATAGAGATCCGCGACCAGGTCACGGCGCGTCGATCGGTGGTTCGGGTCGTCCCAGAGGTTCTCGAACTGGTGCGGGTCGTCGGCGAGGTTGTACAGCTCGCCTTCGGTTCCGTCGTAGTCGATCGGGCTCTGGGGACCCATCGGGTTGTCGTCGACGCCGAGCAGCTCGCGGACCTGGGGCGGGAGGTTCGCAAACCATCGCTCGAGCCCGTTGGGTTGGTTCCTGGTCGTCGGCTCGTAGGCGGTGCAGAGCCAGCCGTCGCGCACGATCGATCGGAGATGCATGCCGTATCCGGGGAACTGGCTGTCCCATTCGCACAGTGCCCGTTCCCGGTCGGATCCGCCGGCGCGGGGCAGGGCCGCGCCCTGCATCCAGTCTGGGGGGGAAACGCCCGCGATCTGACAGAACGTCGGGGCGAGATCGACCTGTCCGACCGGCTCGTTTACCTCGTCGGCGGAGACGGCCGCCCCGGGGGCGGGACGCCACACGAGCGGGATGTGCATGAGCGACTCGACGTGGAAGGGACCCTTGAAGAGCAGGCCGAGGTCTCCCTGCAGCTCGCCGTGGTCGGTCGTGAAGAAGACGTCGGTGCGGTCGGTCCAGCCACGGGCCGCGACCCGGTCCAGGACTCGTCCGCAGGCCTCGTCGATGAGCTCGTTCATGACGTGGGTCTTGGCGTTGATTTCTCGGAACTGGTCGTCGGTGACGCGGGCCGGTCGGTAGCTGGCGGGTCCGCCTTCCTGATTGATAAAGCGGCCCTCCCAGCACGCGAGCCAGTGCGCGGGCTTGCGCTCGAGCACGCTGCGCACGGCTTCGTCCGAGCCCGGGTGGCCCGCCGGCAGGGGCAGGTCGTGCCAGTCGACCCGGTGCAGCTCCTCGGCGGGTGGGTCCCATGGATGGTGGGGATCCGGGAAGCTCATCCAGACGAACCAGTCGTCGTCGGCGGCGAGGCCGTCGAGGTAGGCGACGGTCCGATCGGCGACCCAGTCGGTGTGGTACCAGGCTCGCGGGATCGGGTTGTTCTTGGTCTCGATCATCCCGGTGTCGCCGCCACGCTCCGCGCTGAGGACACGCACGTAGCTGCCCATGTGCTCGGGATGGTGCTCCTGAAGCCACCGCGAGTAGTGGAGTGGGGGAAGGGCGCCGTGCATCACGAGTTCGACGTGCTCGAATCCGCGCATGGGTCCGGTCTCGCCACTCCGACCGAGCTGGGTCTCTTGGTAGTCCGCCTGAAGGTCGAGGCCGGGCTCGAAGTGCGCCTTGCCGAGCAGCGCGGTTCGGTAGCCGGCTCGCTCGCCCAGGTACGCCGCCACGCTGGGAGCGTCGACGGGTAGCGGGACGCCGTTCGCAATGGCGCCGTGGGTCCGGATGTACTGCCCGGTCAGAATCGTGGAACGGGCCGGGGTGCACACGGTCGAGTTGCAGTACGCACCGCGGAAGTTGATCCCCTCGCTGGCCAGGCCATCGACGACCGGGGTTCGCGCGATCGTCCCCCCGTTGCAGCCCAGCGAGTCGTAGCGCTGCTGGTCCGTCGTGATGAACAAGATGTTTCGACCCATCAGGCCTCTTCGGTGCCGGGTTCGTCGCTCAGGGCCCGGACGAGGTGGCGCATCAGCTGCGAAGCCTCGTCGAGACCCGACAAGGGCATCCGAGTCGCGCGCATCACCACCGTGCCCAGGATCACCGCTTCGACGAGCGCGACGACCGCAGCGTCGGCGACCTCGTCGGAGAGCTCGCCGCTGGCGCGCATCGCCGCGATCCGCTCCCTGACCGCGGCGTGGAGTTCGTCGAGGCCCGGGCCGAGCCGCCGCGCCGCCTCGGCGTCGTGGCTGGCCGCCGCGAACGCGTCGAGCAACAGCGTGTCGAGCGGGGTGGCCGATCCACTCAACATGCTCCCGAGCCGGGCCGCCCGAGCGACACCAGACTGATCCTGCGCGCCGGCCGCCCGCACGAGCGCAGCGAGCGCGAACTCTCCGTGGGTCGCCACCGCCTCTGCCAGCAGCGCGCTCTTGCTGTCGAACTGCGAGTAGAGCGCGCCGGTGCTGAGCCCGGCCGCGCGGGCGATGTCTTGAACCCGGGTCCCCCAAAAGCCCCGCTCCACGAACACCGAGGCGGCCGCCTCGAGCAGCCGATCCCGCACTGACGCCTGGACCTGAATTTCCACGGTCGCCACCCGGCGATAATAAAAGTATTCGCGCCCCCGGGTCCAGGCCGGGCCGGCGGATCGGCCCCGAGCCCAGCGGCGCGAGGGGCGCGAACCCGGCGGCAGCGCACCGGCCCGGCTCGCTCGGCTCAGGTTCGGCGCCCGGATTGCCGACCCATCCCCATGCCCCCCGCACGCCAGGGTGAGGTGGCGCCGATCGCCGCCCGCTGCCGATCCGCCGGCCCGGTCTGGGCGTCGTTCCCGCGCCGCGGCGCCGTCGGATGACGACGCTCACCGCGAACCCGTCCGCGCCGGACACTGACCAGGCGCTCTTCCGTGCTCATCACGGCCTGGTGCAGATCGTCGCCCTGTTATGGGTCTATGCGCTCTATGACGAGCTGCGGTCCCACGTGGCTGGTGCCACGGCCAAGGCGTCCCAGCACGCTCGGGCGCTGTTCGGCGTCGAGCGGACGCTCGGCCTCAACCTGGAACGAGGCATCCAATCGGCGGCGCTGCACCTTCCGTGGCTCGTGGCGGCGTGCAACGTCTCGTACAACTCCCTGCACCTGGTCGCCCCCCCGATCGTGCTCGTGATGCTGTATCGCCGAGCTCCGCAGCGCTACCGCCACTGGCGCAACGTCTTCGTGATCATGCTCGGCCTTGCCGCGTTGTGCTTCTGGCTCTACCCCGTGATGCCACCTCGACTCGTGACGGGAACGGGCCACCTCCTCGACACCTCGACGGTGTACTTCAGCCTCACCAAGACGCCGCTCGCCAGCCTCGTCAGCGCCACCGCCAGCTCAGGTCCATCGGTGACCGGTTCCACCAATCCGTACGCCGCCATGCCCAGCCTGCACGTCGGATGGGCGATCTGGGCAGCCATCGCGCTGTGGCCGCTGCTCCGCCGGCGCTGGGCGAAGGCTGCCCTCCTGCTCTATCCCACCCTGATGGTGCTGGCGGTGCTCGTGACCGCGAACCACTGGGTGCTCGACGCGATTGGTGGGGCCGTGCTCGTCTTGCTTTCGCACACCCTGGCTCGCGCGGTTGAGAGGTGCCAGGCGACGGTCGGGTTGTCCCGCGAATCGCCGGTGCCCGCGTAACCCACCGGGCGCGAACCGGGATCCGAGCTCCGGGTCCCTTGCGGCACGACCGGCGAAGCCCTCCCCCGTCCCGCCTCGGCGCCCCGCGGCATACGATGCGGACTCAGGGACACGGCAGCGCGAAGGTTCGTGGTGCCACCACACCGACTGGCGAAAGGTCCGGGCGCCCGACTGCTAGCAGTGCTCGCCCTGGTGGGCGGGTTGCTCAGCGCCACCGCGGTCCCCACCGCCGCTCGCCCCGGGCACCCCGCGACGTCAACGACCACCTCGACCGTGGCGCCCCCTCCCGCGACCGCGCCCGCGCCACCTCCGACCATGCTCCTGGTGGGCGACTCGGTGGCTGACTCGTTGAGCCCGGCCCTGGCCGCCCAGGCGGCCATTCGGGGGATCAGGTTCACCGCCCAGGTTCGGGACGGCTGCGGCCTCGTCACCGGGATCCCCGCCTATCCCAATGGCACCGCCATCCCGTGGGGGCCGGGGTGTGCGAGCGGCACGGTCTCCTATCTGAGCGATGCCGTCCGCCAGGCGAACCCGCAGGTCGTGGTCTGGCTCAGCACCTGGGAGAACGCCGACCAGCTGATCAACGGGCAGTTCTATACGTTCGGGACCCCGGCGGCCGACGCGATGCTGCTGGAGGAGTTCGAGCAGTCCCGCGAGATTCTCACCGCGGGCGGCGCCCGCCTCGTCCTCGTGACCATCGCGCCGCGCGCCCAGCACAGCGCCACGGTGCCCAACGACAACCCGGCCGAGGACCAGCAGTACCTCCACCTCGACGAGCTGCTCCGGACGTTCGCTGCGCAGCACACCGACTCGGTGACCGTGGTCGACCTCGCCAAGATCGTGTGCCCCAGCGGCCCACCGTGTCCCGAAGATGTCGACGGCGTCGACCTGCGACCCAACGACGGCGGTCACTTCGCCGGTGACGGCCCGGCGTGGGTCGCACCCCGGCTGATGGACGCGATCATGCGTGAGCTGCGTCCGGCCCCGCAGGCCATCTTCCGCTCATCGTTTCGCTCCCGAACGCACAAAGCGGCTCGCGCCCACCCTCGACTGGCTCTGGCACGCTGGCGCCCGTGAGCACACCGGTCGACGCGGTGGTCGTCGGCGGCGGCCTGGTCGGCGCCGCCCTCGCCTACGAACTCTGTGGGGAAGGCCTGCACACCGCGCTCGTCGACCGCCACGATCGCGGTCGAGCAACCGACGCCGGAGCGGGGATCCTCTCCCCCGAGACGATCGTCACCAAGAGCGATCCGTGGTCCGGACTCGCGATGGCCTCAGCCGATCACTACCGTCACCTCGTTCCGGAGCTGGCCGAGCTGGGCGCGCCCGACACCGGGTACGCGCAGTGTGGGTCGCTGCGACTCGCCATTCGTGAGTGGGACGACGAGCTCTTCGCGACCACGCGCCAGCAGATCCTCGCCCGGTCGGTGGGCACCGTCCACGACCTCGACCCCGCGGAAGCTCGAGCGATGTGTCCACCGCTGGGAACGGTGCGCGCCGCGCTGCACAACCCGCAGGCGGCGCGGGTCGACGGCCGGCTCGCGACCGCCGCGCTCCTGCACGGCGCCCGGCTCCGAGGTCTGACCGAGCTCGCGGCGTCGGTGACCGGGTTCCAGCGGGTCGGGAGCGAGGTAGTCGCCGTCGAGACCGACGCCGCCACGCTGGCGTGCGGGGCGGCGGTGATCGCCGGCGGGGCCTGGACGCCGGAGCTCGGCGCGCAACTCGGCATCGAGTTGCCGATCGTCCCCGTGCGGGGCCAAATCGTCCACCTCCTGGTGGAGGGAGCCGACACCCGAAGCTGGCCGATCCTGCAGCCCGTCCTCAGCCACTACGTCGTGTCGTGGCCCGGCGGGCGGATCGCAGTCGGCGCGACGGTGGAGCCCGACGCCGGATTCGATGCCCGTCCCACGGCTGCGGGGATTCGCCAGCTGCTCTCGGAGGTGCTGCACCTCGCTCCGGGACTCGGCGACGCGACGTTCGTGGAGGTTCGAACCGGGCTTCGCCCAGTCAGCGCCGACGACGTTCCGATCCTCGGTCGTGTGGCTGGCACCGACAACGTGTACGTCGCGACCGGTCACGGAGCGAACGGTCTGCTCCTCGGCCCGTACTCGGCCCGGTTGGTCGCGGAGTTGCTGCTCGGTCGTGGACCGTCCACCGATCTCGAGCCATTCGCGCCCGATCGATTCAGCCCTGCGTGATCACCGAATCGACACGCGGATCGCCCGGCGCCCAGATGTGAGCGGCGACTCGCGCTCTCGTCGCTGCACATTGCGCCACGACCTGACCTTGAGCGCCGCCTCTCGGTAGCGTGCAGTTGATGCAGCCCGCGGCCCCCGGCCGAATCCTCGGTCGACGGTACCGACTGCTCGAGCATCTCGCGCACGGCGGCATGGCATCGGTGTGGATCGGTGAGGACACGCTGCTGGCTCGACGCGTAGCCGTCAAGACGCTCCACGCTCAGCTCTCGCCCGACGCGTCGCTGCGCACTCGCTTCCGGAACGAAGCGATCTCCTCCGCCAGCGTCGAGGACCCGGGAATTGTTGCGGTGTACGACACTGGTGACGACGACGGCGTCGCGTACATCGTCATGGAGTTCGTCGAGGGCCAAGACCTGCGCCACCTCCTCGACGAGGAAGGTCCCCTGCCGCCGATGACCGCGGCTCGCATCGCCGGGCGGGTGGCAACCGCGCTCGACCACGCGCACCGATGTGGCGTGGTCCACCGCGACATCAAGCCGGCGAACGTCCTCATGGCGACCGACGGCCGCGTCAAGGTCACCGACTTCGGAATCGCGAAGGCGAATCGTGATGACCCTGATCTGACGGGCACGGGCGCCATCCTCGGCACCGCCCGGTACCTCGCGCCCGAGCAGGTACGCGGGGAACCCACCGATGCACGAGCCGATATCTATGCCACCGGTCTCCTCCTCTACGAGATGCTCACCACGCGCTTGCCCTTCCGCGGTGACACCGACCTACAAACGGCGCTGGCGCGGCTGAGCACGCCACCCGCGCCGCTTCCACCGAGCACGCCGACCGCGCTCGCCGCGATCGTCGAGCGATGCCTCGCCCTCGACCCCGCCCGCCGATACCCGAGCGCCCACGCGCTCGCCGCGGCGCTCGCCGCGCTGCACGACCATGACGCGACCGCACCGAACGAGATCACCGCCACGCTGCCCGCCTCGCGTCCGGCCCCGACGTCGTTTCCCGACCCGATTCGCGGGCCGTCTCGGAGCGAGCCGGGCCCTCCCCGGCGACGGGCTCGCTGGTGGATCACGGTCGCCGTCATCGTGGTGCTCGCGGCTGGGGGCAC
Organism: Actinomycetota bacterium; assembly: GCA_003140175.1. Lineage (GTDB taxonomy): Bacteria > Actinomycetota > Acidimicrobiia > IMCC26256 > PALSA-555 > PALSA-555. The sequence continues at coordinate 46,477 of PLJD01000025.1, read as the reverse complement.
GGCGCTCGCCCTGCACGGGTCGGGCGGACCCGGGGGGACCACGAAGGCCGGAGTCGCGCCGGCGTTGCTCCCCCTGGTCTCGGCTCAGGATTTCGACCCGCTCGGTGACGGCCACGAGAACCACGCGCTGGTCGGGCTCGCCATCGACGGGAACCCGCTCACCGCCTGGCCGACCGAGATCTATGACAGCCGCGACTTCGGGCACGCCAAGCCCGGAGTCGGGATCTACGTGACGCTCGCCACCCCCGCCGTGGTCACCCAGGTCTCAGTGTTGACCGAGGAACCCGGTTGGAACGCCGCCATCTACGCGGCGGCCACCCCATCGCCCACCCTGGCCGGATGGGGACGGCCAGTCGCCGCCGGGACCAATCTGGGAACCCAGACCCAGTTCACGCTCCGGCCCAAGACCCGAGCGCGGGTCGTCTTGGTGTGGATCACGTATCTGCCGCCGTCCGGCAAGCTGGACGTGGCCGAGATCCGGGTCCGGTAACGCTGAATCGCCCGGTCGGTGCGTTCTCGGGCGCGTCGGCGGTGCGGGGCAGTCGTCGGCCCGGTGGCCGTCGGCGCTCAGGTGGCGGCGGCCGCCGAGGCCTTCTCGCGCTCGCGGCGAAACCACGCCGCGGTGGGGAGATCGGGTGGGTTCCCGCGGCCCCGCTTGAGCTCCGCGAAGTTGCCGTCGCGGACGAGCCACCGGGTGTGGCGCCACAGCTCCACCGCGTCCTCGTCGTTGGGCAGCGTGCTGATGACCGGGCCGAACATCGCGGGCCCGGCGTCGCCATCGACCACGAGCGTCGGGACTCCGAACGCACCCGTGCGGGTGACCAGCGCGTCGTGCTCCGCGAGTACCGCATCCCACGACGACCGGTCGGCGAGAGCGGCGTCGACGAGGGACGGGTCGAGCTGTCCCTCCTCGAGGGCCGAACGGACGGCGACGACCATGTCCTCCGGTGGAGGCGGCTGCTCCCAGATCCGCGCGCCGAGTGCCGCGTAAAACGGCCCGATCGCGGGCGAGCCCACCCGGTCGCGGATCGTGACCGCGGTTCGCAGGGCCGGCCCGGAGACCGCCTCCAGCTGTCGAGGATCCTCCCCTTCGGGCAGATTCGCGACCTCGAGGGAAAACACTCCCCAGTCGAGCTCGATCTCGCCGAGCTGCTCCAGCCGGTTGGCCCACCGCGAGGTCTGGTAACACCACGGGCAGCGTGGATCGAAGTAGAACTTGACGTGGTCCACGTGACTACTCCCTCCGCGACTGATCGCAGTCACCGTACCTCGCCGTGTGCCCGCCGCGGCCGGGCCCGGTCGCCCGCAAGCCCGTGCGTCCGAGCCGCGTTCCGGGGCGTGCGAGGATGCCTCAATGGATTCGAGAGCTGCTCGCTTCGAGGGTTTCGAGGGCATCCACCTCGTCGCGGATGTCTGGGGTGACGAGGGCGCCTGGCCGGTGCTGCTCATGCACGGAGGAGGCCAGACCCGTCACGCGTGGGGTGACACGGCCCGGGTCCTCGCCGAGGCGGGCTGGAAGGCGGTGTCACTCGACCTGCGGGGGCACGGCGACAGCGAGTGGGCGCTCAACGGCGACTATTCCTTCACCGTGTACGCCGCCGACTGTGTGGCAGTCGCTGACCAGCTGGGCCGACCCCCGGTGCTGGTCGGTGCCTCCCTCGGTGGCGTCGCCGCGATGCTCGCCGAGGGCGGCAGCGACCGCGTCGTGTCGAGCGGCTTGGTCGTCGTCGACATCACGCACCGCAGCAACCCGGAGGGAATCCAGCGAATCCGCGACTTCATGAGCTCCGGCCTCGGCGGGTTCGCGACCCTGGACGATGCCGCGCAGGCCATCGCGGGCTACACGCCCAACCGACCCAAGCGGATGAACCCGGCCGGGCTGATGAAGGTCCTCCGCCAACGCGGCGACGGTCGGTGGTACTGGCACTGGGACCCGAAGTTCCTCGAGCATGGCCGAACCGAGGTCCCGCGGGAGGACTTCCAGGCCTTGTTCGAGGCGGCCCTGCGCGGAATCCGCGTGCCGACGTTGCTGGTGCGCGGTCTGCTCAGTGACGTCGTCACCGAGGAGGGTGTCCAGGACTTCCTCGACCAGATCCCCGGAGCGAGGCTGGTCGACGTCGGGGGCGCAGCCCACATGGTTGCCGGGGACCAAAACGATGTCTTTTCGCACGCGGTGGTCGCCTTCCTCGAAGATGACATTCGGCCGCGCCTACCCGGGCCCGCCAAACCGGGGGCGTGATCTCGCGCGTGGTCGTGCTCGTCGTCGCCCGGGCCGTGAACATCCTGAAGTAGTCCCCGCTGGGTTTCCGTACCCCGGGCTCGCTTCGACAGCTTCCGCCGCAGCGCCTGGACTCCGCGCCGCCAGGCGGCCGGGCTTGCCTGGCACGCTGGTACGCGTGACCCGACCTCGACGATGCCCGACGACATGACCGGCGTCGATCGGTGATCACCAGCGAGACCGCGCCCAACGAGGAAGCGACGCCGCCGCCCTCGCGGCGCTCCGGTTGGACGGCCAAGATCTCCTTCGGGCTGATCGTCTTCGCCGGCGCGCTGCTCGCCCACGCCCCCGGACTGTCGCGTGGTCTCTTCGACCCCGACGAGGCCGCCATCGCCACGATGGGAATGGTGGTTGCTCGGGGCGGGGTCCTGTACCGAGACGTCATCGACCGCAAGCCGCCGCTCGCGCCGCTGCTCTACGCCCTCTCGTTCCTCGTGACGGGAAGCCGACGCCTCGAGCCGCTGCACCTGCTGACTGCCGCCGAGCTCGCGGGGGCGGCGTTGGTGATCGCCCATGAGGTGCGCCGCCGTGCGGGGTCACAGGCGGCCTGGTGGGCCGCCGGGCTCTTGATCGCCGGTGCGATCGCCTTGCGACCCAACGACGCACAGGCGGCGAACTACTCGCAGCTTGCGCTGCTCCCCGCGTGCGGGGCCATCGTCGCGGCACGACGCGACTCGCTCCGCGCCGCAGTGCTCGCCGGGTTCCTGCTCGGCGTCGCCACCCTGACCCGCCAGACCTGGCTCATCGGCGTCATGCCGGCCGCGCTCGCCGCGTGGTGGCACAGCGGTCGACGGGTCAGTCGCGCGGTCGTCGTGGTCGCCGTCACGGCCGCGACCGTCGCGAGCATCGGATTGTTCGTCCCCTTCGGACCCTTCGTGCATTGGACGTTCTCGGGCAACGGGTCGCTGCTCTTCGGATCGAGCCAAGACCCGTTCCAGCGCGCGCTGGTCGCGGTCGAGTTTTTCGTGATCGGCCACGCCGTGCTCATCGCGCTCGCGATCCGTCGCGGCTGGAAACGCGAGGACTTCGACCTGTGGCTCTGGCTCTTGACCGGGCTCATCGCCTTCTTCGCTGGCTTCCGGTACTTCGGCCATTACTGGTATCAGGTGCTCCCGCCGTTGTGTCTGCTGGCGGCTCCCGCGATCACGTCGTGCCTGACCTACATCAAGGTGGGTCTCGCCGCGATCGTGCTCGTCCCCACGTTCCTGTTCTGGCAGCAAGCGTGGCGGCCCATCCACGGGGCCAGCAACATCGATCAGCGAGCCTTCCCACTCGTCGCGGAAGTCCGCCGGACCACACGACAAAGCGACCTGATCACCGTGTGGGGGTCGTTCCCGGAGATCTACTGGCTCTCGGGACGGGCACCCGGTGGAGCCTTGGTGTTGAGCGACTTCCTCGTTGGACGGACCGCCGGTCGATCGGACGGGCCGCAGCGGCTCAAGGACGCCACCCCCGGGGCGCTCCACACGTTCTTGACGAGCCTGCACGAACACCCGCCGAAACTGTTTCTCGACACCTCCACCGGTGGTGTTCGCAAGTACCAGTACTACCCGATCACGCTGATCCCGGCTGTGGCCGCGTTCGTCCAGCAGCACTACCGGCCGATCGCCACCATCGAGGGTGTCACCGTCTACGAGCGGGTCGGGCACGGGCCGATCGCCGAGGGGAGGGCCAGCCCGCCGAGCCCGCCCTGATTTGGGGACGGTCCACCCCCGGTGGCTTCGGTTCAGCCGTCGAGGATGCCGCCCAGCCAGCGCACCGAGTCTCGTGCCGCCGCGATCGCAGCCTCGATGGTCGCGTATTCACGAACCGAGAAGTAGGCAACCGGCGTCCATGCCCCCATGTCCTCGGGCTCTCTGCGGAATTCCTCGAACCCGAAGGTTCCGTCGGGCCGGGAGAAGATGTCGACGCAGCGGTCGGCACCGGGCGTCTGATGGCTCGCGAGCACTGTCCAAGACTTGTCGAGGCGCGCTGACACGACGAGAGGGTAAATCACCGCTCGGTCGCCGCACAGATTGAGTAGTGGTTACTCAGGCGGCCACTGGATCGTCAGCAGACACTGCCCCTTGGCGGGGAGGGACCACATCATGAGCGTTCGATCCATACTGCGCTGGGCCGGGAGCATCATCGGCATCGGAGGCGTGGCGCTCTGTATCACGATCGTCTCGCAAGGGATGCGCTCGGTCGAAAAAATTGGCGGCGCGTGCCAGTCGGGCGCCCAATCCTCTGTGACCGCACACGCATGCCCGGCGGCTGTCCCCGGTCTCCTCACCGGTGGGATCTTCGCCGGGTTGGCGTTCCTGGCACTCTTCGTCGTCTGCGTCGGCGAGCGGGGGCGTCCCGTCGTGCTGCTCGCCTGGCCGGCCCTGTTCTTGACGCTGGGGTGGAACTTCCTCGACTCCGGACTTCACCCCGCCACCGGAGGGACCAGCGTCGGCTTCCTGGTCTGTGCGGTGACCTTCATCGCCATGGGCGGGCTGCCGTTGCTCTACATCATCCCGCAGCTCTTCCAGGCGCTCCGGGGCCGCGACGACTCGACGTCGACCAGCACGCCTCGGCCGTTCGCCAGCACGCGCGTCCAGTTCAGCCAGCCGACCCCCTGGAGCGGCATGACGACCCCGCCCACGATGACGCCCACCGCGTGGCCCGTCGTCACCCCAGCCCCGCCAACCGCGCCCCCGGCGGCGTCATCGCCATCCGCGACCGGCGACGTCGCGGCGGACCTTGAACGGCTCGCGTCGCTGCATGCGCGCGGCGAACTGTCCGATACCGAATACGACGAAGCGAAACGCAAAACCCTCGAGACCCCGAGGAGCACCTAGCCCATGTCGACCCGACTCTTCTTGATCAGCCTGCACATCGCGGCGATCCTGGCCGGCATCTACGGCGGGTTCCAAATCTTCGACGCCGTCACCAGGTGACGGAACGCTTCGGCGCCACCACGGCGATCCGCCGGTGGCCCGTCGGCCGCCGCGTCGGTGAGCATCGCCGCGGCTTTGGTCCGGCGTTCTGATCGTGAGGTCCGGGTCCGAGCACATCATCGTCGACGGCATGAACGTCATCGGCTCCCGACCCGACGGATGGTGGCGGGACCGCGACGGGGCAGCCCGCCGACTCCTGGCTCGCCTCCAGCACCTGGCCCGCGACCGGGGACCCCAAGTCACGCTGGTGCTCGACGGTCGACCCCTCAGCGATCTCCCCGCCGGCCAGTACGACGGCGTCGAGGTGACGTACGCGCGCCGCGCCGGTCGCGACGCGGGCGACGACCGTCTCGTCGAGGTCCTCCGCGCGCTGCGGGACCAATCCGGAGTATCGGTCGTGACGTCGGATCGGGGACTGGCGGCTCGGGTGCAACAGCTCGGCGTCTCCGTGCACGGCGCCCGGAGTCTCCTGGAGCGTCTCGACGCGCTCGACGGCTAACGGCACCCCGGGCCAGCGCCGCGTCTCGCCGACCGTGCGGCGCCAGCGATCGATGGGCTCGAGGAGTCGGCCGTGCGAGCCCGACGCAAGTGGTCAGACACCCACCGGCACTTGGAGGTGGTAGAGCCGCGCGCAGTTACGCCAGACGATGTCGTCACGCACCTCGGGATCCAGGTCCCGGGTGTGCTCGGCGAGGACAGCCTGCGACTCGGGCCACGTCGCGTCACTGTGGGGATAGTCGTTGGCCCACATGAGCCGGCGGTGGTTCAACAGGTCCGTCATCCGGAACACCACCCAGTCGTCCTGGAAGGTGAGGGAGACATTGTCCCGGAAGTACTCGCTGGGAAGCCTCGACAGGGCGTCGGCGGTCAGCCAGTTGCGGTGGCGCTTGAACGCGTGATCGGCCCGGTACATCCAATGGGGCGCCCACCCCGCGTCCGCTTCGACGCAGACCACCCGCAGGTCGGGGTGGCGCTCGAAGACGCCGCCGAAGATCAGCGTCCCGACGATGTCCTGACAACCGCGGATGATCCCGAGGAAGCTGTTCATCCTCGGACCGCGGTAGCCCGGACTGGCCAAGTTGTCGTTGTTGGTGAGGATATGGAACGACAAGGGCAGATCGAGCTCGATCGCCGCCTCCCAGAACGGATCCCAGCGGTGATCGTCGTAGTCCCCGTCGGCGTGACATCCGGCGAACCCGGGCATCATCACGCCCCGGAGGCCAAGGTTGTGGATGCGCTCGAGATCCTCGATCCCCTCCTCGACGGAGCGCAGCGCGGTCTGGCCGAGCCCGATCAGCCGATCCGGAGCGTGGCTCTGAAACTCGGTGATCCAGAGGTTGTACGCGTCGAAACAGGCCTTCTTGTAGTCGACGTCGGGATGATTGCAGAGCAGCATGCCCACTGACGGGTACAGGATCTCGGCCGCGACGCCATCGAGATCCTGCTCGGCGATCCGAGCCGCCGGATCCCAGCCTCCCGCGTGGAGCTCGTCCCAGTTGACGAAGTTGAACGGATGGATGCTCTCCACTGGACGTCCGGCGGCAGCGATCATCCCGTAGGGCACCCGGGCCCGTCCCTGGTCGATGTCCATGACCGCGCCCATCGTGTCGTCGGTGATCGCACGCGGCGCCCGGTCGCGAAAGCGCGGATCAATCCGATCGAGGTAACAGTCGCCCGGCTCCGTGACGTGAGAGTCGGCGGAGATCGTGAACAGGGTCATCGGGGACCACCCCTCTGGTTCGCGCCGCGCCGCGTGACCATATCCTGCCCTGGTCCCCGTGGTGCCCGGGGGCGGGCGCGCCCCCCGGCGATGGCCGTCACCGGGACCCTCGCCGCGGTTCTGCGTACACACTTGACAGCGCTGGGCTCGGCGGCTGTGGTGGTGACGACGAGCAAGGCAGGCACGGATGCACGACGCACCGAGCCCTCAGCCGGCGTCGTGGCACACCGACCCGTTCGTCGGGCCGCCGCATCTGCGCTGGTGGGCGGGAGACCACTGGACCGCATGGGTCGTGGCGTCACCCGTCGAGACTCCCTCGATCGCCTGGCAGCCCGCGCTCGGCGAGCTCCCGCCCCCCATTCGCTGGGGGATGCCAGTCCTGCGGGTCGCGGTTGCTCCACCCCTGCGCATCGAGTCGCGCCCCGCCGACCTGAGCGTCGCCGAACCGGACTCGGAGGGAGCCGAGCACGCGGCGTCGCCCGACGGTGCGGCTCGGCGGCGACCCGCTCGGCGGTGGTTCATGGTCGCGGCGGCCGTCGTGATCGTTGTCTGCCTCGCCGCCGCGGCCAGCGCGGCGTTCTTGACGAGCAGCGCCTCGGGCCGGCCCGGCGTCGTCACTCCTCACGCGGTGCAGTCGTTGGCCGTTCCCCGACGGTTCAGCAGCGGTTGGTGGTGAGCGTCGGGACGGCTAGGGCACGATCGGCGGGTAGTAGTTCTCGGCCCCCAGCCGCTTGATGTCGTCGAACCACGAACTGTCGTAGGCGTCGGTTCGGCCTTGTCGCATCGGGTCCTCGAACTCCCACGCTTGTCGCTTGTAAGTCCAGTTGTCAGGAAAGAGACGATGGGCTTCGCGCCAGTGTGGGATCGCAGCATCGTGATCGCCGCTCCGGTGGAGGTGCTGGCCGAGCTCAAACTGCGCCGCGGCAAGCGCCTCATTGGTGGAGCGGGGTTGCGAGCGCCGGATCACCTCGTCCGGTGTCAATGCGTGCCGACTCGCCGTCCCGTGTTCCACCCAGTCCACCAGCATGTCGAGATAGCCCTCAGGATCGGCCTTGATCTTGCGGGCTTCGACGAGCATCTCGGCGGTTTCGGGCGGCAGCTTGGAGACATCAACTTCTCGGAGCGCGTCGATGACCGGGTTGGCGCCGGGGAAGGCTGGCTCCGCGGGTCGCACGATCGTGCCCTGCTCGTCGATCCACACGCCGTTGGGAACGTTGACGATCCCGAAGAGCTCATCGACGACGTGCGCCTGATCGATGAGCGACGGATGCTCAGGCTTCGCGGCCTCGATAAATGGGCGTGCCGCGTCGGGATCGACATCGAGCGCGACCGTGACGACCTCAAGACCCTGCGGGTGGAACCGGGTCCGCAGTTCCTGCCACACGGGCAGGTCGAAGCGGCAGCCTCACCACGAAGCCCAGGCGACGAGCATCACCTTCTGGCCGCGCAGGTTCGAGAGTCGAAACGGTGTGCCATCCGCGGCGGGAAGCTCGAGGTCGGGGGCCTGAGCCGTGGTCAACACCCGGCCGCTGACCGAGGTCTCGGGCCCCAGCGCCCAGAGCCCGTGCCCGGCGTCGCGCGCGATGGGCATCCCGAGCCGCTGCGCGACGACACTGACGTCAAGCTGTCCGGTGGCGGTACGCGCCGCCGGGGGGAGCGGTACGCAGACCTCCGCCTTGCAAGCCCCTTCAGGCTTGAGTGCCCAGCCGGTCCGCGCTTCGAAGTCCGCCGGGTCGACCGCAAGGTCGGTGAGGAGCATTGCCGATCCCCTTTTCCCATGGTCAGCGGTCGTGAGGCTCGAGCGTCGCTCGTGGGCGCGACCGATGCTGGTCCCAGTCTCACACAGTGGCGTGCACCGGCCGCGAGCAGACGGTGCTCGAGCAGCGCCCCCGGCGCGCGTCGGCGACGGTAGCGTCCGAGCATCACGGACGAGAGGGGACCGAGATGAGCGAGCCCAGTGAGAACCCCCAAGAGCTCCTGCGCAAGGTGTGGCTCTTCTCGGGATGCAGCGACGCCGAGCTCGGCTACATCGCGTCGCTCGTGACTCCCCGCTCCATCGAAGCGGGCACTGCCGTTGTGCGGGAGGGCGAGCCCGGAGACGACTTCTTCGTCATCGTGTCTGGGTCGGCGACTCCCACCGTGGACGGTGACCAGGTCGGGGAGCTCACGTCGGGCTCGTTCTTCGGTGAGATGGCCCTCCTCGACGGTGGCGAACGTCTCGCGACCGTCACCGCGACGACGCCGATGGCGTTGCTCGTCCTCAACCGCGAGGACTTCAACATCATGCTCGAGGCCGCCATGCCGGCGATCGCCCCCAAGCTGCTCGCCGTCGTCGGGCGTCGCATGCGCGACTTGGCCCGTCACGAGGGTCGACCGTTGCTCGGCTATTGACGCTCCGGCCGCTAACGGCGGTAGATGGAAAGGCGGGTGACCTGGCTCCGCTCGCCGACGGTGAAGATGTCGACCATCCGCTGAACCTCGGGCGTCGAGGGGGTCGAGCCGTCGAGCTCGACGACGCAGGTGTCGTCGGCTTCGATGACGGCGGCCGCTCGCACCGTGACGTCATGGGCAACGACGTACTCGTCGTAGAAGCCGAGGACCGCGTCGAGGCCGAGGAACGCTCCGAACGGATTGAGCGCGACGGCGTCCGCGGCGAACCGGGCCGCGAGTGCGGTGCGATCCTTGGCGTTGACCGCGGCGAGATAGGTCTCGGCCGCGGCGCGTCCCGGTGAGGTCAACAGGTCGACTCCTTGGGTGTGGTGATGGTGGCGCCGGGGGACCAGATGCAACCGGCCGGGCGGGGAGGGGCCGCCGCGTTGGGCGGCTCCGGGCCCCGGGGGGTCGCGTGTCACCTGGCTGTTTGGCGTCGGTACACGTAGAACACGCGGTGCACGACCGCCGACACGGTCTGCGCATACGGCCGGATCGGTCCGACCCAGCCGATCTCGGCTCGGGTCCGCCCGCTGTCTCGGAGCTGGTGCAGGGCCGCGATGAGCACCGAGCGTCCCCTGCCCTGGCCGATGGCCGCCGGGCGCACCGCGACCGGGCCGACCCAGCCGGTGCGAGCCCCGTCCCAGCAGCAAACGGCGACGATGCCGGCACGGTCGCGGGCCACCATGAGTCGACCGCGGTCGAGGCAGCGCAGGACCTCGATCTCCCAGTTCGGCCAGTTGGCGGCCACCCACGGTGCGACCTCGTCGCGGTCTTCGACGCGCGCCAACGTCACGGCGTCCTCGCCCGGAACCGCGGGAAGGTCGCGCAGGTCGACCGCCATGTTGAAGTTGGCCTCACCACGGGAGTAGTGCCGGCGTTCGAGCAGGCAATGCAAGGCCACCTGGGTGGTTTCCACACCGGGGTAGAGGTAGTCCGGGGCGTCGGCGCCGACCATGATCGACGGTGCCGGGGCGAGGTCCTCCTCCGCCGCGTCGAGCAGCGCGCTCCCCAGACCCTGGCCCCGAGCGCGGGGATGGACGACCAGCAGCCGGAGGTACGCCTGGTCCTCGCGGACGCACGACGCCACGACACCCTGGGCGGGGTCGCCTCGAACCATGACGGGGAAGCCGGGGGTGAACAGCGACGCCCGCAGGTCCGCTTCGGTCGGTGGGTCGTCGAGGCTCTCGTCGCACAGCCTCGCGATCGCCGAGACCGTGTCCGGTCCCAGCGCGGCGAGCCGCTCAGGCACGGGCGCTGACCACCCCGGTCCTGGCGGGGTGACCGAGGGCCGGCGCCCCGGTGTGGTCCCCGACGCGGGCCCTCCTCGCACTGGCCATGGCGTGATCCTTCCATGCCGCCCGCGTCCCGACGATGACCGGGTCGGCTTGGTGGCCCGCCCGGCGCATGCCTACGATGCCTACGGGGTATGGGGTGACGGACATGGCTCACCTCCCAGGAGCGTCAGGATGCTGACTGCCACGCTCAGGCGCCGCCGAACGGCCGACCCGACGTCGTCGCTTCGACCCGACCTCGAGATGGTCCTGCGCCGCGCCGGGCTCCGTGTCGCTCCGGTGCGACGCCGACTCCTGGCCTGGGTGCTCGACGTGGTGCTCTTCGTCGTCCCCGCCGCGGCGGTGATCTACGTGACCGGTGGCCTGGCGCTGATGCTGCGTGTGGTGCGGGAGATCGCGGGGAGGGAGCTCGGCGTGGTGTCCAGCGCGGCGGCGCTGCCTGGCTCCAACCTCGTCGGTGCCCACACCGCGTTGAGCGAGATCCTGTTGCTAGTCGGCGTCGTGGTCGTATTCGGCGCGGCCTGGGTCGCGACGCGGATCGTCGCGACCGCTCGCTTCGGGCGCACACCCGGGAAGTGGTGCCTGGGTCTGCGCGTCGTCGACGCGACCAACCCGACCGCGACGCCATCGCTCGCCAAAGCCGCGCTGCGGTGGCTGATCCCGCAGATGAGCGGCGCGGTTCCGCTGCCGGGAACCGGTCTACTCGTCTACATGCCTGCGCTGCGCGACCGGTGGTTTCGGGGGCTCCACGATCGGGCGGCGGGCACGATCGTCGTGGACTCGCGCGGCCGACACGCCGCGATGGGCTGACGTTCGGACCGGCTCACCCTGATCGGCGGTGGTGCGACGCCACCCTGGTCGCTCCGCTCAGGTCGGTTGCCCGTGCTGGCCGAGCAGGAAGGCGACGTTGTCGTGGAACAACGCGCGGTCGTGGTCGGGCTCCGCGCCGATGGCGCGGTAGTCCGCCAGGATCGACGCGGTTCCCTCCGAGTGTGGGTAGTCGCTGCAGCACATGAAGATGGCGTCTGACCGTGCCCGGAGCCGATCCGGCTGTTCGTAGGAGAACGCCGCCACCCGCACCTGGCGACGGAAGTACTCACTCGGGCGCAGCTCGAGTTCGCACAGTGGACGGCCGTTCAGCCGGGCGGTGAAGGACACGGCGCCGTCCAGCATCAGCAGGTACATGGGGACCCAGATCGCGCTGAGTTCCACGATCCCGAGGCGCAGCTGGGGGTGGCGGGCCAGCACGCCGTTCACGATGAGGTCGGTGACGGCGAGCGCGGCGGGCGTCCACAAGAACACCGATTCCACCGTGGGAACGAAGGAATCGGCGGGATCGGTGTACCACGCATCCTCGAACACCCGGGCCTGATCGGCGACGTGGAACACGGGCGTGACGCCGTGTTCCACGAACGAGGCCCAGAGGCGCTCGTGGTCCGGATGGGACAGGGGCCTCCCGTCGACGGTGGCGGGCGCGACCATGCCGAGTCGCACCCCGGCCCGGCCCAGCCGGTCGAGTTCGTGCTCGAGCCACGCCGGGTCACGCAGGCTCAAGTGCGCAACCGGCTGGAGCCGGCCGCGGCCATCCGCGACCACCGTCTCGCACCACCGATTCCAGGCCGACATGTTCGCGGTGAGGGCCGGCAACGACTCCGAGAGCGTCCGTTCCCAGAGCAGCCCGAAGTTCGGGAAGAGCACCGCGGCGTCGAGGCCCAAGTGGTCCAGTCGCCCGACGCGTGCGGACGGATCCCAGTAGTCGGCCGGGAGCGCCTCGTCGTACTGGTAGGTCGCCGCCAGGCCCTGGCGCCAGCGCTGGCGATGCTCGCCCAGCTCGGCGGTGCGGCCCGGGATCTGCACGTCGGCCATGCCGAGGCGACGGTCGCGCCACCACAGCCACGCGTAGCCCAGATCGTCATCCTCGATGCGCAGCGCCTCGTCCCGCCAGGCCGGCGCGATGTGATCGGCCCACAACGTGCGGGTCTCGTAGAGATGCTGGTCGCAATCGGTGACCGCGCTCATCGACAACCCCCTCGCTGGCGCGCCAGTGTGCCATACGAGCGCGAGTCCGGCGCCCGGCGTCGACGCCTCACGTTCGCTCCTGCCCATCGGTGCCGGGTGAAACGGCGCCCATCTCTACCCGGTGGCGGTCCAGCGCTGGTAGGTGATCGCGACATCGGTGAGATTGTCCTGGCCGGTACTGCCGGCAAAGAAGAAGACCGGCTCCTGACAGTTGTTGCCGGTGACGAGGCCCTGCTGGCCGGTCGTGACGCCCGTGACGTCCTGGGCGGTCAAGGTGGTCGAGCCGTGCACGTCGGTCGGGCCCGCCGAGACGGTGTCGCCCGGGGTGAGCGAGCGCCACACCGTCGTGATCTCCCCATCCGAACAGCCGTTCATGGTCCAGGGGAAGTTCGAGATGTAGTTCGGCTGGCTCGAGAAGACCCGCAAGGGTGCCGTGGACACGGCCGCTCCGTCCTTCTGGAACCCGGCGAGGTGGGACGGAATCTGGGTACCGGAGGCCACCGCGCTGGTGGTCGTCGTCGTCGGAGTATGGGTGCCGTTGCCCCCGGCGACGAGCAGGTACGTGCCCACGCCCGCGACCGCGAGCACGACCGCCGCGATCCCGGCGAGAACCCAGCCCCGACGGGACGCGCCCGACGGGCCGGTCGGCGGGGCCCCGGGCGGCGGAGCGGGCGTCCCCGGCGGCGGGGCGGGCGCGCCGGCGCGGCTCGTTGGGGGTGCGCCGGGCGGATCCGGCCGGAGGGGCTCGGTGTCCGCGTCGGGGGCCGGCGGCAGCACGATCAGGTCGGTGGGAGTCTCACCCGCGTCGCGAACCGCGGCTTGGAGCTGGCGACCGAACTCCGCGGCGGACGCGACGCGCGTCTCGGGGTTCTTGTCGAGGGCTCGCTCGAGCACGGCGCACACCCCGTCGGGCAGCCCCAGGGGCCGCAGGTCGGGGGGAGGCTGGCTCGCGATGCGGGCCAAGAGGACCGGCAGCGTGTCTTCGTCGTCGGTCACGAACGGAGCGCGCCCGGTAATGAGCTCGTAGACGGTCGAGCCGAGCGCGTAGACGTCCGACGCCGGCGAGGGATGTTTGCCCTCCAAGAGTTCCGGCGCGGCATGCGCGAACGTCGCGGTGATGACACCCGTGCGGGTCTCGTAACCTCCGTGGAACCGCGCGATCCCGAAGTCGGCGAGCTTGGGCTCGCCGTATGCGGACATGAGGATGTTGTCCGGCTTCACGTCCCGGTGCAGCACGCCGAGGTCGTGCGCTCGCTGCAGCGCCCCGGCGATTCGAATGCCGACCGACGCGGCTTGGGTCCACGAGAGATCGTGACCACCGAGCCGCTGCCCGAGCGACCCTCCGGGGAGATATTCCATCGCGAGGAATGGGCGGCCGTCCTGGGTGAACCCCGCCGCGTACACCGTGACGATGTTCGGATGGCCCGACAGAGAACCGAGAGCCTGACACTCCCGCTCGAAACGCGACCGAGCCGAGTCGTCGAAGACGCCGGTGAGGACCTTCAACGCGACGGTGCGGTTGAACTCGACCTGCGATCCCTGGTACACGACCCCGAACCCGCCGCGCCCGATCTCGACGAGCCCCACGTACCCGACTACCAGCAGGGCGCCGGGGGCTGGAACGCGGCGGGTCGACCCAGCGTCGGGTGGTTCCTTCGGGTCAGGCATCGCTCGGTCCTTGTGGGTCCAGTTGCTGAGCGGCAGCGGTCGCGAGCGCGGCCGTCGGGCCCTTTGTATCTCAGAGTGTCGCGTCGAACCAGGGTCCGGCGCGAGTCAGCCCGGCCTCGTCGCCCGACCGCCGGACGCGACCTCGCGCCGACACTCTATGCTTCCCCGCTCGGGGGACCGGGCGAGCGTTGCCGGGGGGCGAGACGTGGCACCGAACGAGACCATCAGGCTGGGTGTCGGAGCCGTCGAGGACGACGACGCTTCCGGCTCCGCGCCTGGACGTGGCGATCTGACGCCCCAACTCATCGACACCGACGTCTGGTCCGAGGCGCTGCTGGCCGACGCGGGGATCCCGGTGGTCGACGCACCGATGGTCACCGTGGGCGGAGGCATGGGCTCGTTCGTCTTCACCGACTATCTCCGGATCGCGGGCGTGCCGATCTCGAACATCCGGGCGCTGACCGCGCTTGACCAGCCCTGGCAGACCTACCAGTACCTGACCCGGGTCTCCCAGGTCCCCGCAGGCGAGCGCCTGCGGTCGGACTCGGCGTCGTGCCCGGGCTGCATCTGGGGCTTCCCGTCGTACGGGATGCGCGAGGCCTGGGCCGAAAAGACCCTTGCCCCGCTCTTCAGTGCCGTCACCGAGCCGATCCTCACCGACTACTGGACCCCCAAGGCCGGTCGAGTCTTCGCCGACATCCAGCGCGAGGCCGATCGGATCTCGTGGTGGGACGGCGCCGTCAAGGGCCAGGTGCGGATGGTGCGCAAGCGCGCGGGCGGGGGCTACTTCACCCTGTTCACGCCGCCGTCGGGCACGGCGTCGACGAAGCGGGTCGCGTACCGCAGCACGTACGTTCACCTCGCGGTCGGGTACCCGGGGCTCAAGTTCCTCCCCGATCTCCAGGACTACCGGCAGCGCTATCCCGACGCGGGGCGGATCGTGAACGCCTACGAGCCCCACGAGCACGTCTATCAGCAGCTCCGCCGCCGACCCGGCGTCGTCATGATCCGAGGCAGCGGCATCGTCGCCTCCCGGCTCCTGCAGCGCCTCATCGACGACCGCGACTCGGCCGGCGCCCAGACCCAGATCATCCACCTGTTCCGAACGTACGTGGACTCCTCGCAGGGACCGTCGATCTTCATGCGCCGACGCGGCGGCGACGGCTGGGCATACCAGGGTTTCAACTGGCCCAAGTCGGCGTGGGGTGGACAGGCCAAAGAGCGGTTCCTCAAACTCGAAGGCGACGAGCGCAAGGCGTACTACGACGTCCTCGGAGGGACGAACACGCCGCACCGCAAGCTGTGGCTGCGTCAGTTGGCGCGCGGCCGCCGGGAGGGCTTCTACAAGACGTACGTCGGCCAGGTCATGCAGGTCAAGCCCGGTGACCACGACCAGGTCGTGACCGCGATCCGCACCAAGGATGGGGCCAACCTCGAACTCAGCGCCGACTTCGTCATCGACGCCACCGGGCTGGAGTCCGACATTCGTGAGCACCGGGTCCTCGCGGATCTGCTGGACCACGCCGGCGCGGGACGCAACCCGCTGGGCCGTCTAGACGTCGAGCGCACGTTCGAGGTGCGGGGCACCCGCAACGATCCCGGGCGCCTGTACGCGGTGGGCTCCGCCGCGCTGGGCGGCTACTTCGCCGGCGTGGACACCTTCCTCGGCCTGCAGTACGCGGCGCAGCAGGTGTGCGACGACCTCGCGCGTCAGTCCTTTTGTCGTCGGATTGGGTTCGGGCGTTCCATCTCGCAGTGGTGGAAATGGGCTCTGAACACCAAGCTCTCGTAGGAGCCAGATGACCCCAACGTTCATCGGTCGGATCCAGACCCGGATCTTCGCACTGATCGTGATCGGCGTGCCGGCCACGCTCCTGATCACGCTCGTCATCCCGGCCACCCTCGCGACCGGGAAGTCGCGGGGTGCCGCGCTCGGTGGCCTCTACGCGATCACGTTCACCGCCCTCGCCATCGTCTTGATCGTCGGCGTCGTCGTGTGGGAGCCCATCTACCACTCCCTGCAGCAGTTCCGATGGGAGAAGGACTGGCCGACACTCTTCGGCCTGATCACCGGGATCAACGAGGGAATCCTGACCTACGTGCTCCTGAAGGCGATCGGGCCGACGCCCAGTGGCGTCCAGGTCGGGGCCGGCGGTTTCGCGGTCGACTTCGCGTTCGTGTGGCTCAGCGCGTTCGTCTTCCTCAACGGTCCCATGCGTGTCCCGTTCATCCGCTGGCGCTTCCGCGGTGGACGAGTCCTGTAGGCCGATCCGTGGCGCGCAGCGGGATCGCTGACTACGAGTTCGTCCGAGACCTCGGTGACGGGAACTACGGAACCTTCCATCTCGCCAAGACACCCCCGCGGCTCCCAGTCGAGAGCGAGTTCGTGGCGGTCAAGGTGCTGGCGGGCGGGACGACCGACGAAACGTTCCGGCGCTCGACTCGCGAGCTCCAGCTGTTTGCCTCCATCCAGTCCCCGTACCTCGTGCGCCTGTTCGACGCGGGTCAGGAAGGCGGCACCTTCTACTACGCGATGGAGTATCACCCGCTCGGGTCGTTGGCGACGCCGGGGCGTCCACTGAACCGGGCCGAGGTGTTGCGGGCGATGACGCACGCCGCGCGCGCTGCTCACGACCTGCACGAGGTGGGCTGCGTCCATCGCGACATCAAGCCCGCGAACGTCTTGCTCCACGAGCAAGGTGCGGTGCTGTCAGACCTGGGTTTAGCGCAGATCCTGAATCCGGGTCAGACCGTGACTGGAATTGGCAGCCTGGGCTCGATGGAGTTCATGGATCCTGTCGTGGTGCGCGGTGCTCGCCCGTCGCGGGCGTGCGACATCTGGTCGCTCGGCGCCACGTTGCACCGGGCGCTGACCGGTGAGGGCATCTACGGCGAGCTGCCGGACGCCCCGCTGCTCGCCCTGCGGGTCGTGTTGTCGTCCGAGCCGCTCCTGGCGCCATCGCTGTCGCCCGACGAGGCGGCCGTGATCCGCCATTGTCTCGAGGCGGACTCGTCGAAGCGGCCGATCTCGGCCGCTGAGGTCGCGAGCGAGATCGAGGGGCTGGGGGCTGCGTCGTGACGATCGACGAGCTCCGGCTCGCTGCCGTGCCCGGGGACGGGCTCCTGGCCCGGCTTCCCGGCGTCGTGTTCTTCACACCGGACGCCACGGCTCCAACCGTGGGCGAGCTGCTCGACCTGTGTCGAAGCGTCGTCGCATCCGGACCGCGGCCGGGGCGGATGATGGCACGGCGCTTTGCCGCGCTGCTCGGTGCGGGCGACGAGGACTACCCCCCGTTCTGCGCCATCGGAGGCACCGACGACGGCGCGGCCGTGATCCTGCACGGCGCGGTCGACGCGACGTGCCGGAGTGACAGCCAGGAGGTGGCGCTGTCGGGGCGCGACTCGGCCACGTGGGTCGATCGTCTCTTCGCTGGCGGGTTCAGCGAGGCGCGCGCGAGTACCAGCGGAGCGGTGCCCACGACGGCCGGCCCGCTGCTCGACCTCCAGTCGGGGATCGTGCCCGCGAGTGGATTTCTCCTCGGCCCGGAGCGTCGCCCCAGCACCGGGCCGGACGGAGACCATACCGATGCTGCACCCCCGCAACCCGAGCCGCCGGCGGATGGCGGGCCGAGCTCCCCGCCCGCCGACGTACCGGCCGCGCCCGCCACCCGCCCGCCCGCCACCCGCCCGCCCAGCTCAGCTCGCCAGCACATCGACTTCGAGTCCGTCGTCCTGGTCGACACGCCGCCCGAGCCAGCGCGCGATCCGCTGCCGCTCGGCGAACCCGCTGTCCCCGAACCGGCCTCGGCACGGGCCATCGTCGAAGGCATCTACTGCTCACACGGCCATTTCAACGACCCCGACAACCTGTTCTGCGGGGTGGACGGGATCAGCCTCGTCCAACAGACTCACAACCTGGTCAACGGTCCCCGGCCGCCGCTGGGCTTCGTGGTCTTTGAGGACTCGAGTACGTACAGCCTCGACACTGACTACGTCATTGGACGCGACCCGAGCGAGGATCCACGCGTCCGCTCCGGTGAGGCGCGACCCCTCGTCCTGGACGACGCGGACCAGCGCACCGTGTCACGGGTGCATGCCGAGCTTCGCCTCGTCGGATGGCACGTCATGCTCGTCGACCGCGGCTCGACGAACGGCACCTTCATTTGGGACGAGCCGGCCGGTTCGTGGACCTTGTTGGCGCCGGATCAGCCGACCGTGTTGAAGCCCGGCGCCCGAGCTGGCGTCGGCCGTCGGACGTTTCTCTTCGAATCGCCCTTCGAGCACCGAGATCAGTAGCGATGGGTGATCCGACACCGACCGCCGCCGATCACGGTGGTCCAGACCCGAGGGCGGTTCCGTGCTCGCAGCCCTGAACCTTGACACCATCGCGGGGTTGGTGTTCATCGACATCGCGGTCATCGTCGTGGTGGCTCGCCTCATGGGCCTGCTGTTTCGCCGACTCGGCCAACCCGCGGTCGTCGGCGAGATCATCGCCGGGATCATCCTCGGCCCGACGTTGCTCGGCGCGCTGCCCGGCCATCTCGACCGGCACCTGTTCCCGATGGAGGTGCAGCCGTTCCTGAACATCATTGCGCAGGTCGGTTTGGTGATCTTCATGTTCATCGTCGGTCTCGAGCTCGACCTCAAGCTGATCCGCGGCAAGGAGCGAACCGCGGCTGGCATATCCGTGTCGTCGATCGCGCTGCCGTTCGGTTTGGGCTTCGTGCTGGCCAGCATCCTGTACTCGACGCACATGACGGTCGCCGGGAAGAAGATCGACTACTTGCCCTTCGCGGTCTTCCTCGGCGCGTCGATGTCCGTCACCGCGTTCCCGGTGTTGGCCCGAATCCTCAGCGAGCGCGGGATGTATCGGACCTCGATCGGGACGCTCGCGCTCGCTTGCGCGGCGGTCGACGACGTGCTGGCGTGGTCGCTGCTGGCCATCGCGGTCGCGGTCGTCGACGCCAGCGGTGCGTTGGACTTCCCGCGGATCATCGTGGAAGCAGTCCTCTTCGCGACTGTGATGATCCTCGTGGTTCGACCGCAGCTGAAACGGCTTGGTACGTGGTATCGACAGCGAGGCCTGACCCCGGAGCTACTCGCCGTCGTGCTCGTTGGGGTCTTCTTGTCCGCGTACATCACCCAGAAGATCGGGATCCACCAGATCTTCGGTGCGTTCCTCTTCGGGGCGATCATGCCGCGCGACGACACCGCGGAGATGGTGCACGAGATCCTCGAACGGATCGAGAGCCTGACGCTGCTGTTGTTCCTTCCCGTGTTCTTCATCGTGACCGGTCTCAGCACGAACATCCGTGACATCGGCGTCCAAGGGATCTGGCAGCTGAGCCTGATCCTGTTCGTGGCCTGCGTAGGAAAGTTCGTCGGTGCCACCGTCTCAGCCCGGGCTCAGGGCCTCGCGCCGCGGGAAGCCTCGGCGATCGGTGTGCTGATGAACACGAGAGGCTTGACGGAGCTCGTGATCTTGAACGTCGGCCTCGCCAAGGGGGTGCTCGATCCGTCGTTGTTCACGCTGCTCGTCATCATGGCGATCGTGACGACGGTGATCACCGAGCCGGCCCTCCGCCTCGTCTATCCCGACAAGCTGTTGGAGCGAGACATCGCGGACGCGGAACGGCTGGCCCTGGGCGAGGCCGACGCGTTCCGCGTGCTGGTCGTCGTCGAGGATCCGAGTCGGGCGGACGGGTTGGCAGACCTGGCGGCCGAGCTCACCAGCGGCGAAGCGCAGGCCGCGGTCGTGCTGACGAGGTTCCTCCCCTCGAGTCCACCCCTCGAGATCGCCAGCGGCATCAGTGGCGATCTGAGCCGGATGACCGCGTCCATGGCCGAGCTGCATCAGCTGACCGCTCGGGTTGAGGCGCACGGCGTGCGGTGCGCTGCGATGTCTCGATTCTCCGACGACATCAGTCGGGACCTCGTCGCCCAGATCGAGAGCACCGAGAGCGACGTCGTGCTGCTCGGGTTGGACGCCGCCGCCGATGTCTCTCCAGAGGCTGCCGCGGTGCTGCGCGACGCGTTGTCGTGCGACGTCGGGCTGGTGATCGGCCCAGCCCCTCAGCCCGGGACAGCTGACGAGCCAGTCGCGGTGACGCTCGTCGGTGGAATCAACGACGGCGGAGCACTCGAGCTCGCTGCTCGCTGCGCCCGGGCTCGAAATGTCGAGCTGACGCTGGTGGACGGCGCTGCCCGCGGTCGACGGAGCGCCCGCTACGTCGGGTCGCTGCGCCGCGACCTCGTGCGCGGGGGAGTCCGGGCCAGCCAGGACGGCGTGGCCGAACCGGCCGGACTGCTGGTGTACCCGGCGCCGGACGCGGGCGCGGAGCTCGCGGGACTCGTCGAGCGGCGGTCGGCTCCCGCCCTCGTCGTACGAGCGAAGCCGACGCTCGCCGGCGACGATGCCGTCGAGCGCGTCCGGCGGCTCAGTGGGACGCCGGGCTGATCTCGACGTCCCGGTGCCGGCAGGGATCGTGCGACGAGGCGGCGTGAGCGTGTCCGCGGTCAACCGGATCGACGACGCCGACGCCTCGACCCGTCGTCGCCGGCCGTCCCCGAATGGCGAGGCGCAGCTACTTGTGCGCGACGGACAGGTTGGAGAACGCCGCAGAGCCGGCCCCATCGACCTCCATCCCGACCGGCCCGGTGGGGAGCGCCCCGCTCTGGTCCGTCACCGCCATGCTGTTGGTGTCGATCTGAAACACCAAGTTGACGGTGTCGTTGGCGCCGGGTGTGTCGGGGCCTGAGCCCTCAATCTGCAGCCGGTAGTGATCACTGGCGTCGACGCTGCCCGTCAGCAGCTGCGTGCCCGTCCCGCCGCTGTCCTTGAAGATCTGGAACGAACCGCCGCGGTCGATGAGAAACACGTACCGTGAACCGTCGCTCTGGTTACGCCACGCCAGCCCAGCCTGGGTCTGACCGTCGGGGATGGAGATGTCGACCGCGGCTCGGATCGAGGCGAGCTGGCTGCCCGACGCGTGGAAGTCGGGAAGGGCCTCGTAGATCCCGTTGGGGTCGTGGCTGGTGATCGTGACCTGGCTGCCGGTGAACGAAACGCTCCCCGAACCGTTGAACTGCGGCGACGTGAACCTGACCCCGGAGGACTTGGCGAGGGAGCTGTCGAAGAGCAGCGTTCCGGACACCGGAGCTGGCCCGGACGACGAGCCCGAGCTGAACACGAAGATCCCCACCACGACCGCCACGACCACCACCACCCCGCCGAGCGCCGCGACCAGGATCCGAGGCGGGATGCGGCGCCGAGCCGACGAACCGGGCTCCGGCGGGACCGGCGCGTCGACACGACGGGTCGCGTCCGGCGGGCTCGGGGGCGGCGGGGAGTTCGGCGGCGGGGGAGGGGTCGGCACCACCCGGGACGCGGCGGACACGGGCGGCGGAGGCGGCGACGCGACCGGCGGGCCGGACTGCTCACTGACTGCGTCGCGGAGCGCCGCGCCGAAGTCGCGGACGGACGGATACCGCTCGTCGGGGTCCTTCGCCAACCCACGTTCGAGGGTCGCACAGACCCCGTCGGGCACCCCCCGGCTTCGGAGGTCCGGCGGCGGCTCGGTCGCGGTGCGCGTGATGAGCGGGATGAACGACTCGTCGTCCTCACGAACGAATGGCGCCCGGCCGGCGATGGCCGCGAACAAGGTGGACGCCAGCGCGTACTGGTCCGATGCTTGCCCCGGGCGTCCACCCTGAAGCACCTCGGGCGCCGCGTGCTCGAGCGTCGCGGTGACGATCCCCGTGCGCGTCGCGGTCTGCCCGGCGATCTGGGCGATCCCGAAGTCGGCCAGCATCGGCTCTCCGAACTCGGAGAACAGGACGTTCTCGGGCTTGACGTCTCGATGCAGCACCCCGCGGTCGTGCGCGACGCCGAGTGCATCGGCGAGCTTGGCGCCGACCGTGGCTCCCTCGGCCCACGGCAGATGCCCGTCGCGGCCGATCCGCTCCCCGAGTGACCCTCCGGGCGCGAACTCCATCACGAGGTACGGGTATCCGTCATCGGTGAGGCCAGACGAGTGGACCTGGACGATGTTCGGGTGCGACGACAGCGCACCGAGCGCCCGACGCTCGCGATCGAAGCGAGAGCGGGCCCGATCGTCGAAGACGCCGGGGAGGACCTTCACGGCGACCAGCCGGTCGAAGTCCATCTGACGGGCGCGATAGACGACCCCGAATCCGCCGCGCCCGATGACCGCGACCTCGTCGAACCCCGCCAGGCCCAACGTCTCTGGCATCACGTCACCTCAGGACCGCGGCGTCGTTGGGAGGCCTGGATGTCGTCGACGACGACCCGCACCGTGGGGCACCGTACTGAGCGGCGCGACGCTCCAGCAAGTGGCCGAGGAACCCGCGAGGCGGACGCCCCGAGCCGTCGGCCCGCTCGAGTCGGGTCCCCGGGCCACGCGGCGCGCCGCGACACGTCAGTGCTCACCGGCGCGCGACTCCCCCAGCCGCACTCGTCGAGGAAGCAACGGGATGGACCCCCATTAGGCTCTGCGCCGTCGGGCTTCGTCACCATGACGCCGGCCGATTTCTGAGTCCACCCAGGCCCCTGGCCGAAAAGTGACCATGTCATGACCCAGGCCGAAGCACCCGCCGTTGTCGTCGTGGAGCCCGGCACGGAGCAGGAGCGCGTGGTTCCGGTCATCGACCGCCTCGTGGTGGGGCGTGAGTGCTCCGGGATCGAGGAGAACCGGCGGCTGCTGGTCCTGGACGAGACGGTGTCGCGCCATCACTTCGAGATCCGTCTCGATCTGGCCGAGGACCGGGCGGTGCTGATCGACCTGAGCACGAACGGGACCCGCGTCAACGGGGTCCGCATCGAGCGGGCGGTCCCCATCCCGCTGCGGACCGGCGATCGGATCCTGGTCGGTACAACCCAGCTCGAGTTCCGCTCCGACCGCTTCTTGAGCGGCGGCGCGACCGACCGCCGACGCACGAGCCGTTTCGTCAGCACTCCGTCCATGGCGCTGGTGGTCGGCGACATCATCGGCTACTCGACGATTTCGGAGCATGCCGACAGCTCCGTGGTGCTCGACGCCCTCGAAGGCCTGTGGGAGGGGCTGCGTGGCCTGCTGGTCGAGCACCAGGGGACGCTGAACGCCTACGCGGGCGATGCGCTCTTCGCAGTCTGGGACGCGGACCCGCCCACCGAGGGACCGGCACTCGCGGTCGCGTTCGCGCGGGCCGCGGACCGTTACGTCCTCGAGCGCGCGCCGGCGCTGGCGTTACGCAACATCGACGGAAGCCCGGTCCAGATGGGGTGGGCGGTCGTCGTCGGCCCGGTCGCGGTCAGCACGCTCACGCAGTCCCAGCCCGCGGTGATCGGTGACACGACCAACCTGGCGTTTCGACTCTCGGGGGTCGCGGGCCGAGATGGGCTTCCCCGCGTCCTGGTCACCGACGCGATCCGGGACGCGCTCCCAGACAGCTACACGTACGAAGGTCCCGTAACCGTGCAGGTGAAGGGGCGCAGTGCGTCGGCCGACGTGTACGGCATCCTCGAGTAGCCCGACCGCGTCGCCCGGTCCGCCGGGCGGCGGTGAGGTCGCGGTCTCGGCCGCGTGCGTGACAGCAGCAACGGGAGTTCCGAGCGGCGGTGATGCGAATCGAAATGTCGAGTCGCGCGGTCGCGTCGGCCGATCCGCTGGACCCGGCGGCGTTGGAGCAGGTCAGCCCGGGCATCGGCGCGAGGAGCGCTGCAGCGACCCGCGCTGGGACGCGGCAGGTTCTCGAAGCCCGCGTCTCGTCGCCGTTCGCGCCGACGCGCCGGTGTCGGTTCTGACCCGCTGCCCAGCAGCGGGCGGTCCGGTGTTCGCCCGCGAGGCGCGCACGGCGGGTGTCGCCGCGTCCTGTTAGGGGACGCGGGCGGCTCCCATCGGTGAGCCCCAGATCGGGCCGATGTGCACCTCGTTGGTGTCGCCGCCGGCTTCGAGGAGCTTGCCGTCGCCGACGTAGAAGGCGACGTGTTCGCTGGCGTTGACGCCCCAGAACAGCAGGTCGCCGGGCTGGAGCTGGCTGAACGGGATGTGGGGGAGCATCGCGTACTGCGCTCCCGAGTAGTGCGGCAGCTGCACGCCCGCCGACGCGTAGGCCGCCATCACGAGGCCTGAGCAGTCGAAGCTGTTCGGTCCCGCCGCGGCGTACAGGTACGGCTTGCCGAGCTGCGCCCGGGCGTAGGCCAGCGCCTGCGCGGCCTGCGGGCTGACCGGCGGCAGGTTCGGGTAGGCGCTGGGGTCGCCGCCGTCGGATCCCCCGAACTCGTTGATCGACGACGCCAGGTTCGCTTGGTCCGCCAAAGCCTGTTGCTGTTGCACCAGCGCGATGAGCTGACCCTGAACCTGGCTGAGGGTCTGTTGCTGTTGGGCCGTCACCGCCTGGAGGCTGGCCCGGGTGCTCTGGATCTGCTGGCGGTCGGCGTCCGCCTGGGCGGTGGCGCGCTCGGCGGCCGTCTTTTGCTGACCGAGTTGCTGCTCGGTGGCGCTCAGCGACCGGAAGAGCGCGTCGTCCTGGGCCGCCTGGGTGGCGGTGTATTTCTGGGCGATCAGGAGCCGCTGGGCGTCGCCGAGGTCGAGGCCCTGGAACTCCTCACCCGAGAGGGCGCCCTGGTAGGCGGACACGGCTCGCTGGCTCACCAGGGTGCGGAGCCGGGCGAGCGCGCTCTGGGTGGTCGCGAGGTGCGCCTGGGTGGTCGCGAGCGTCTGTTGGGCTTGCTGAAAGCGCAGCTGCGCGCCGTCGACCTGCTGTCCGAGCGCGTCGATCTTCTCGTTGTTGGCCGCGATCTGGGACTGGAGCGCCTGGGCCTGGGCCTGGTCGTTGCTGATGGGGTCGGCCCCAGCCGATTGGAGTCCAGCGCCGGCGAGGCTGCCGCAAGTCACGGTGATGGCGAGGAGGATGAGGCCAGAGCGGCGGGTGTGGCCAGACATGAGTCTGGAGGCTAACGGCCTGGCCAATCGGGGGCAACCGGGGCCCCAGAAGGCCTCACCCGCCCCGGGAATGGCGTCATTCGTCGGATCCGGGTGGATGGGTTCCGACCTCCCCGCCGGGCTCGGCGCCGGCCCGCCTAGTGTCCCCGGCGACGCTTCGACGGGGGAGACGGGATGGCGAGCGAACTGCGGGCCGAGGACCTGATGGCGACGGCCAGCGACCGAGCGGGTCTCGACGACTTCGGCTCCCCGACCTTCCGGGTGGGACTCGACCGGCTGCTCGATGGCTTCGCCCACGAGGCGCAGCTGAACGAGGTGGGCCAGGTCATGGCCCCCGAGGGGGTCGTGACGTACCTCGTGAACCGCCTCCAGGTCCTCGACTGGCACCGCCGCCAGCCCGAGATGGCCACGGCGGACGTGACCCCGCCGGTGGTGATGATCGGCATGGGACGCACCGGCACGACGATCCTCCACGACCTGCTCGGTCAGGACCCGGCGAACCGGGTCCCCCTGACGTGGGAGGTCGACCGGCCCTGTCCACCACCCGAGACCGACACCTACGAGACGGATCCTCGAATTGAGGAGGCCGACGCCCAGGCCGGGATGATGGACCAGCTGCACCCCGAGTTCAAGACCATGCACCCCACCGGAGCTCGCCTGGGTCAAGAGTGCATCCGCATCACGGGCGGAGAGTTCGCGAGCGTCATCTTCTTGAGCCAGTTCCGGCTCCCCTCCTATATGCGGTGGCTCACCCAGGACGCCGACCTCGCCCCCGCCTATCGCTGGCACCGTCACTTCCTGCAGCTGTTGCAGTGGCATCACGGCGGCGATCGTTGGGTGCTGAAGTCAGGCGCGCATCTGTGGGCTCTGCCGGCGCTGCTGGCGGAGTACCCGAATGCGACCCTGATCCAGACCCACCGTGACCCGGGGCGGGTGATCTCGTCGCTCTCGTCGCTGTTCGCCACGGTGCGTCAGGTCGCCAGCGACGACGTGTCGATCGAACAGGTCGCGGGGGACTGGGCGGACCCGATCCTCGACGCGCTCGACCGCTCGGTGACGGCTCGCGAGGACGGGACGATCGCGCCCGGGCGTGTCATCGACGTCCCCTACGACGGGTTCGTCGCCGATCCGATCCAGACGGTGCGTGCGATCTACGACCGCTGGGACGTCGAGCTCACGCCCGACGTCGAGGCGCGGATGCGAGCCTTTCTCGCCGAGAACGCCCAGAACAAGCACGGCCCCCACCGGTACTCGGTTGCGGACACCGGCCTCGACCCCGGTGAGATCCGAGAGCGATCGCGCCGCTACCAGGAGTACTTCGACGTGACACCAGAGCCCTTCGCCTGAGATCCGGGCGCGGTGGAGCGTTGCTCAGGTCACCCGGGCTTCGTGGCGCACGAGGTGCTGGATCTCGACCATGAGGGGAAGCAGAAAGCCGACGTACGCGCTGGTCAGCGTGTAGTCGTGGGTCGGGCCGGGCGTTGTGCGCGACTTGATCCCGATGATCCGAACCCGCGAATCGCGCGCCTGGCGCGCCTCGGCCCGAGCGACGATCTCCTCGAGTTCGGCCCCGGTCCCGACCTGGATGCCGAAGTGATCGAGCGCCGGGGCGACCACGAACGGCTCGGCGGGCAGCAGGTAGATGAACTGGGCGAAGGTCCCGGTGTAGAGGATGAGCGGGTTGCCAGACTCTCCGGTGTTGTCGCCTTCGGTCCAGCCGAACACGTCGCCGTAGAAGTCGAGAATCTCGGCGCGCCCATGCTCGTCGAGCGCGGCAGGGTCCATGCTCAACGCCACGTGGTTCAGCTGTGGGCGCAGGCCGGGTTCGTTCACGGGGACACCTCCGGTCGGACGAGGACTTTGCCGGGCAGTTCACCCCGACCGAGGCGCTCCAGCGCGGGGAGCAACCCGTCGAGGCCAACATCGGTCGGCTCGATGAGCAGGTCCACGGGCATGCGGCCCGAGGCGAGCAGCTCGAGCGCTGGCCCGAATCCTTCGGCGTCGTAGTTGTAGGCGCCGATCGCGGTCAGCTCGAGCACGATCATCCGATTGTGGTTGATGCGAGGCGTCTCGCTGCCCGTGCCGACGAAGACGAGCGTGCCCGCGTAGTCGAGCTGGTCGAGCGCCGACGCGACCGCCGCGGCCCGCCCCGAGCACTCGAAGGCCACCGTGTAGGTGATGTCGGCGGTCCGCCCGATCGGCACCGCCGGGAGCTCGTCGGGTGCCAATGCTCGCGACGCCCCCACCGCCCGCGCCCGCGCTCGACGGGCCGGTGCCGGCTCGGACACCGTGATGTTCTCGACCCCGAGCGTTCGCAGCACCGCGACGATCAGGAGGCCCATCGGGCCCGCGCCGGTGACCAGCACCCGATCGTCGGCCGAGACGCCGGCGAGCCGCACCGCGTGCAGCGCGATCGCGGTCGGCTCAGTGAGCGCCGCCGCCCGTACTGGGAGGCCCTCGGGGATTCGTAGCAGCCGCGCGGCGGGCACCTTGAGGTAGCGGCAGAAGGCCCCGCTGAAGTCCAGGTAGTCGGGGGCGGGTCGCTCGAGGCAGACCGACGGTCGACCCTGGCGGCAGGCGCGGCAGCGGCCGCATCCCGGCTGGGAGTTCCACACGACCGCGGCGCCCAGCTCCCAGCCCGACACCGCCGAGCCGAGTGCGGCGATGGTGCCGGCCCATTCGTGGCCGAGCACCGATCCGGGGCGGGCGTACTGCTCGAGCACGAGGTGGAGATCGGTGCCGCAGATCCCGCAGTGCGACACCTCCACCAAGACGTCGGTCGCACTGATCTCGGGGACGCTCAGCTCGCGTACCTCGAGCATCCCCGAACCCACGTAGACCGCAGCAGGCATGGTGCTGGGTGGCATGGCGGCCTGATCGTAGGCGGCCCCGGGCCGGGCCCGGCTGCGGTGAGGGCAGCTCAGAGGAGCAGGGTTGCCGCTACGACGACGATGATCGTTCCCAGTACCACGAGGTCGGCCATCCCCGGCGCGGAGGCTTCGCCGGTGGTGGCCTTGATCCCGCCGCGGGCCTCGATGGCGTCGGCCAGGTCTCGGGCTCGGCGCAGCGCGGCGACCACCGCCGTCGCCAGGAGATCGTGGGCCTCGAAGCCCACCATGCGCAGCGTCGTCCGCACCGGTGACCGCCGGATCGTGACGCGTCGGCGCCGGACGCGACGGACCGCGACCAGCGTGCGGGTTTCGTCGATCAGCAACGGCAGGCAGCGGATCGCGAGCCCCACTGCCACGACCCACTCGTCGACGGGGAGACGCACCCACCGGGCCGGCGTGGCGAGGCGCGCCAGCGCGGGCGCCACCTCGCCGAGTGGCGTGGTCCAGCCCACGAGCAGCGCGGCGGCGAGGAGCACCACGGTGAGCAGCGTCAAGAGCCCCCAATCTCCGAGACCGCCGAGGCTGAGTTCGACGCCGGCGACGTGCGTCAGCGGCGCAGTCCCCGACTGGGCGGCCAGCACTGCTCCCAGGGCTAGCGCCATCCAGATCCAGCGCGGCAGGCGGGGCACCGCGCCTCGCGGGACGTGGGCGACGACGGCGCCGAGCGCGACGATCGCGGCCGCGACGCCCAGCGCGGGCCACGTGGGGCGAACGGACACCATGAGCGCCAGGGCGGCGACGACCAGCAGCTTCGTGCCCGCCCACAGCCGGTGCAGCGGCGACGGTCGGGGAAGCAAGCGCAAGACGGTGATTTCGGGACGTCGCCGCGGCCGTCTCGACGTCGTCGTCTCCGCCGGTGCCGGGATCATCGTCGGCCGGTCCGGTTCGCGGGACGATCGGCGTCGGAGTCCTCGACCATCCGCCCGCGCTCGAGCCGCACGACGCGGTCGACGAGGCCATCGGGGAGCTCGTCGTCGTGGGACACCACCACGAGGGTGATCCCGGCCGACTCGCGCAGCTCCACCAGCAGCTCGACGAGCGCGTCGCGTCCGGGGTCGTCGAGGCCCGCGAACGGCTCGTCGAGCACGATCGCCTGGGGCCGACCGGCGAGGATCCCGGCGAGCGCGACTCGTCGCATCTCGCCGCCGCTCAGCTCGTCGACCCGACGGGCGGCGAACACCGCCGGGTCGAGGCCGACCGAGGCCAGCGCCGACGCTGCGGCGGCGCGATCGACGCCGGCGGCGGCGGCCACGTCGGCACCGGCGGTGGAGCGCAGGAGCTGGAGTCGCGCGTGCTGGACGGCGAGTCCGACCTGGCCGACGCAGCGCTCGAGCGGCCGGCCCGCCAACCGCGCGGTGCCCTCAGTGGGCGTGAGCACGCCGGCGAGGATCCAGGCCAAGGTCGACTTCCCCGAGCCGTTGCGGCCGAGCACGAGCAGGCCCTCCCCGGCGTCGAGGTCGAGGTTCACGTCGGTGAGTGCCCGCCCTGCCCACGGGGTCTCGCGCATGTACTCGTGGCCGACGTCGCGCAACGTCAGGAGGGACGGTGCGCCGCGTGGGTGCGCGGCGGGCCGGGTCGGGCTTCGAACCGGTGGCGGTCCCGGGGGTGCCACGAGCCGACCGGCGTCGAGGGCTACGACGCGATCCGCGCTCGTGCACTCGGCGCGTCGGTGCGTGACATGAACGACCGCGACGTCTCCCGACGCGGGGATCTCGTGCAACAGCTCGATCAGGGCGTGTCGCCCGTCGGGATCGACCATCGACGTGGATTCGTCCGAGACGAGGAGTCGGGGGGCCCGGGCGAGCGCCGCCCCGACCGCGAGTCGTTGGAGCTCCCCGCCTGAGAGCGTCGAGGTCTCGCGGTCGGCGAGGTCGCGCAGACCGACCTGGTCGAGGATGCCGTCGACGTCGACGGTCGCCGAGTTCAGGCCCCACACGACGTCGTCGCGGACCCGCACGCCCAGGACCTGGGCCTCGGGGCGTTGGAACACGATCGCGCTGCCGTGCCGGCGGCCCAGGCCGGGTCCGCCCGGTCGGGTCACGGTCCCGCCGGTCGGGGTCCGCCCGACGAGGATGCTCGCCAGGGTGGACTTGCCCGACCCGTTCGGGCCCACCACCGCGACCAGCTCACCCGGATCGATGCGCAAGCTGACGTCCCGAAGGACCAGCGGGCCGCTGGGGTAGCGGTACGCGACGCCGGAGAGCTCGACCGGGACCGGATCTGACGGTTCGACGTCGTCGAGCCGATCGAGGGGATCGTCGGGTCGGGGTGGACCCAGCGCGTCCTGCACGCGGCGCAGCGTGGGCCGGGCGATGATCCAGCTCACCGCCAGGCAGACCATCGCCGCGACCAGCAACCCGAGGGGGATGGTGGCCCACCAGTCCCGCGTCGCTGACCGCACGATCGGATCACCGACGTTGGCGACGACCCCCAGGCCGACGTGGCGCAAGATCCGGCTCGCTCCCCGCCAGGAGTTCGTGATCTGCACGAGGGTCAAGCGACGCAGCTCGGCGAGCACGGCGAGCCCGGCGACCGCCACCGCAGCCAGGGGTGGCCACAGCACCAGCGTGCCCACGACCACGGTCTTGCGAACCCCCCAGGCGCGACGAGTGGACCAGCCCACGACCGCTCCGAGCCCGGCGCACACCACGAGCGAGATGAGCAGCCCAAGCCCCGCGATCAGGAATCCGACCGCGCAGGCGGCCACCGTGCCGGCGAGCAGCGCCCGGAGCCGGTGACGCACCACGATGGCCGCCATCGGCACCACGGCCGCCGCGAACAGCACCGACGCGATCGGCAGCAGGTGACCGACGAGGCACAACGCCAGCGTCAGGTCCGCCATCACGACCGCCTCGGCGAGCTCGTCGGCCCGCAGACGCCCCCGACGCCGCGGTGCGGACTCCGAGGATCGGTTCGGCGCCACCGCGGCAGCCTTCCACGGAGGGACCGGGATCCGGGCCGCGGGGACGGGGCCGACCGAGGCACCTCTCAGCCCGGTCACAGCCGCGCCGGACCACGATCGCGGGGTGCCCCGGGGGCCGTCACGATCTGCCCCCTCCTGGACTCTGTCCGTGGCGGTCACCGAGGCACGACCAGGGCTTCGGTCAGCCTCCGGGTGCCACGCCCAGCGCTCGGGCCCAGCGCAGGTTCTGCCGGGCGGACCCGACGTGCGCGATGTGCACGACGTGTCCTTCACCCTGGTTGGCGTCGCCGTAGGTGATCGGCCCGGTCCCCGACGCCTCCGCGTCGGCGGCGAGCCGATCAAGATCCGTCCAGTACGCCACCTCGGCGGCGGTGGGCGTGAACACCTCGTGGACGAGGGGCAGGTGGGCTGGGTCGCCGAGCATCATCCCGTAGTAGCCCAGATCTCGGAGCTGCTCGGCCCACGCCCGGAGTCCGTCGAGGTCGTCGCGGTCGCCGCCCCACATGCCGCTGATCGGGTAGCGGATCCCCGCCGCTCGGGCGTCGATGAGCACCTTGGAACGCAGGTAGAGGGTCTCGCGACCTTCCGGGGTCCAGCGATAGCCGAGCGCCTGGTGGATGTCCCCGAACCGCGAGACGGCTCCGCCCATGTAGGCGACCCGGGGGGAGGCCATCGCGATCTCGTAGGCGGATCGGAGCGCCGGCGCGGTCTCGAGGATCGGATAGATCGCGGTCGAGCCCATGGGGAGGCCCGCGTCGACCTCCGCGCACGACAGCAGCCCCTGCGCCGCGTGGACGTCTTCGGGGCCGTGGACCTTGGGGAGCAGGATCCCGGTGAGCGACGGGCCGAGCACCGCGCGCAGGTCCTTGAGCGTCTGACCCGACGCGGGGGGCTGCACCCGGGCGAAGAGCACCGGGCCGTCGCGCTCGGCGGGCAGCGAATCGAAGAACGCCCGCATCTCGGTGCGCGCCGCCTGGCGGGCCGACTCGGGGAAGGGGGTTCGCGGCTCCTCGAGGTCGATCATTACCGCGTCGGCTCCCGACGACAGGGCCTGCTCCACGCCGGATCGTTGATCGCCGGGGACAAAGAGCAGCGATCGCAGCGGCCGCGCCGTCTCCTTGTTCATGTCACCCTCCTGGCGATCAGCATCCGGAGCCGGTCTCGCCGGCGAGCACGTCGGCGACCGCCTGTTCGCACACGGTGCCGGTGAAGAAGTCGGGATTCGAGGCGGCGTGGAGCCGGACCGGGTTGAGGAACGTCAGCTCCCGGAACTCGTCCTCGCTCATCAAGCCATGCTCGACGAGCTCGAAGGCCTCGGCGATCGGCTCGGTCATGTCGGTCACGTCCCAGTGCGAGATGTCCGAGCCGAGTACCGGACGGAACCGGGCGCCGAGCGGGTTGACGTCCTCGCGGAAGGCCCACACGAGCAGCGGATCGTCGGCTTCGCAGCCGAAGTAGAAATGCGACTCGAAGAGATCCCGCAGGTCGTCGCGCGTGGTGATCTCGCAGGCGGCGAACTCGTCGACGACCGCCGGGCGCGCCGCGGGACGGGCGTAGTAGCGCCGGAGCTCCTCGATCCGGGCGACCACGGTCTCGTCGCCGTACTCGCGGAAGTAACGCATCAGCTCATCGACATCGAGGCGATCCGGGTCCAGGCCGACGATGGCGCGCCCGTTGCGCTTCTCCCAGTGACCGACCAGCCCCGCGAACAGGCTGCACGCCCACGCCACCCCACCCTCGAGGAACCCGACCCGCAGCTCCGGGAACCGTCGGGTCACGCCACCGAGGAACAGCGACTTGCACAACGACTCGTGCGCGGCCGCCAGCCCATTGATGTGGTTGTACACATAGTTCGAGATCGACCGAGTGACGCGATGGTGTTGCAGCGCGCTGTGAACCACGGGCGCCACCCCGAGGTCGACGCAGGCCCCCCAGAACGGGTCGTAGTCGTACTCGCTGTCGAGGCCGAACATGTCGAGCCGGTAGGCGTCGCGCCCCACCGGGCGGCGCGCGTACCCGGCGATCAGCGCCGACTTCATCCCGAGCTCCTCGACCGCGTAGCGCAGCTCGGTCGCGGCTTGGTCCGGCGAGTTCATCGGGATCAGCGCCCCGACAGTGCAGCGGTCGCGGTAGGGCTCGAAGAGGCGAGCGTGGTAACGGTTCACCGCCCGGCACAGGCCTGACGACAGCTCTTCGTCGGTCTCCTCGAAGAAGGCGAGGCTCATCGACGGGTACAGGATCGTGAAGTCGATCCCGAGCTCGTCGAGTCGCTCATAGAGCAGTGCCGGCAAGTGTGACGTGGCCCGGTCCCGGACCCCCTCGGTCGGCCAGCCCCACCAGGAGGGCATCGCCCGCCACTCCCCGCGAACCGACGGGTCGGTGCGGTCGGCAAGGTTGGAGGCAGTGTCGGTCGGCGCGACACGGCCCCGCAGGAACCGGTCGCGCAGACCCGCGCCGCCGAACTCCTCGAGGTAGGCGAGCAGCTCGTCGTCGAGCAGCGGGCCGATCTCGACGAAGTGCCCGTCGGCGTCGACGATCGGATGCCGGACCGTCTCGCGCACCGTCGCCGCGCGGGTGAGGGTGGTCGTGGTCACCATGGACCTCCTCGAGGGGCCGCCGCTGGATCTCGGGCGTCATTCAACCGCAGTCGGGTCTGCGACGCCCGTCGGGATGTCCCGGCGAGCGCCGCGGACCCTCCGGCGGGGCGCGCCGGTGCGATCGAAGCGGTCGCGTGATCCTGGGGGCCGGTCGAGGCCCCCGGCTCAGGAGTGGGACGGCTTACGCCGCACGTACTCGCGGACCTCGCGCACCACATGGTCCCGCTGGGTCTGGTCGAGCCGGACCCACCACACGTAGCTCAGGGCGGTGCCGAAGAAGGTGAGCGAGATCACGACCTGACCGATCGTCCCGAACAGACCCGAGCCGATCACGAACGCGAAGAAGCCCAGCCCCGCCACGAACACGAGTAGCGCGCTGTGGGCGGCCCGCCCGAACTGGGAGCTCGCTGGCGAGTTGGGGTCCGATACCGACGGCGCACCGGGATCGGGCGTCGCGGTGGCGGAGCCCGACGACGGATCCGGGACCGAGCGATGACCGTTCTGGGACTCCATAGGCGCCGCCAGCGTAAGCCCTCGCGTGGGTTCGACACTCACCGGTCCCCGATCCGGGGCCGGGTGTCGGGCCGTCGAGAACACGCGGTCCGCGGCGCACCGCCGCCGCTGGGTCCTACGCTGGGCCTCGTGTCAGGGTTCGGTCGCCTCCAAGCCGCGCTCTATGACCCGCTGATGGCGCAGGCCGAGCGCAGCTGGCTCGGCGAACTCCGCGACGAGCTCGTGGGACACGCCGAGGGGGAGACGCTCGAGGTCGGCGCCGGGACTGGCCTCAACCTGCCTCGGTATCGCACACCGGTGCGCGTGGTGGTCACCGAACCCGAGCCGAGCATGCTCCGTCACCTCCAGCGGCGCGCCGAGCAGGCTCGCGTGCCGGTGCTCGTCGAAGAAGCGCGCGGCGAGGCGCTGCCGTTCCCCGACCACGCGTTCGACACGGTCGTGTCGACGCTCGTGTTGTGCAGCGTCGCCAGTCCGCCCCGGGTGCTCGCGGAGATCCGCCGGGTGTTACGCCCCGGCGGCCACTACCTCTTCCTGGAACACGGCGGAACGCATGATCCCCGGCTTGCCCGGTGGCAGCGCCGCCTCGAACCGGTGTGGAAGCGTGTGGCGGGCGGCTGTCACCTCACCCGCGACGCGGAGCAGCTCGTCGACGCGAGCGAGCTCTCGATCCTCGAGCTGGCCTGTCACGAGCCGCCGCGCAGCGGCCCGATCAAGCCCTTCCGACTCGGGCGCGCCACCTGACCGGTCACCACGACGAGCGCCGAGGGGCAAAGTCTCCGTCCCGATCGCCGGCGGCCGACGCCGGATCGGTCACTGGCCTATCTTGCTGCCGTCACGCGGCATCGTCGCGGCGAAAGGCGGGGTCATGGCGCACGAGAACGAAACCCGGCTCCGGGACCTGTACGCCGGGTTCGCGTCCGGCGACCTGGCGGGCTTCTTGGACGGCTGCACCGAGGACGTGATTTTCGCCGTGCCGGGCTACGCGTCGGTCAGTGGCACCTATCGTCGCAACGAGTTCGAGGAATGGATCGGCGGGGTGATCGCCCGGACCGGCGGCACGTTCCGCGAAGATGTCCTCGACATCGTCGCGAACGACGAGCACGGCGTCGTCCTGCTCGTCGACACCTTCGACCGCGAGGGTCAACACCACGAGTACCAGACCACGCATCTCGTCGAGTTCCGAGACGCCAAGATCGCCCGGTGGACCGAGCACCCGGGCAGCATGCACGAGTTCGAAGCGGCCTGGGGCAGGGCCTAACGAGTCCGGGCGCGCCGAGCGGGCCGGGCGGTTAGGTCGTCGGTGGTGCACCACGCCCGAGGTGGATGCCACAAGCCTGCGCGGCGGCCGCAATCGCTTGGCGCTGGCCACCCGCCCCGCCTTGGCCGCTCCCACTCGCGGGGAGCTGCACGCCATGCTGGGTGAGGCAGGTTCGCTGCGCACTGGTGAGCCCCGTTCCCCGGTATCTACCACCGGGTCCGGACCGCCGGACGGCACACGCCTGCATCGCCGTGGCCAGGGCCTGGCGCTGCTGGGGGCTCAGCGCCGAGCGGTTCGCGGCGGTCGGAACCTGCACGCCGTGCGCCGTGAGGCATTTCTTCTGTGCGGCGGTCAAGTGCAGGCCCGGTTGCTTCGGATGGGTCGTCTTGGCCGACGCGACCGGAGCGAGCTTGGTGGTGGAACATCCCGTTCCTTTCGAGGGTGGTGGGCCCTCCACTCTGCAGGAAGGAGGATGAGAGCAGCCGAAGAACCAGCCTGTCGTCGTGCCGAGATCAGCCACCGTCTCGTTGACTCTCCGGTGCCGGGTTTCGAAGCTCGCTGGATCTCGGACGGCTACGGGGCGCCAGGCCCGGGCTGACTCGGAGCGTCCTCGCTCTCGGGTTCGTAGGACCCGTCGGCGGTTCGCACCAAGCGCATGTACACCCCTTTGGACATCAGCGACGGGTCGGCGTCGGCCCGCCGGGTGAAGACCTCGACGACGCAGGCGCGGGCGTGCGGGTCGTCGGGGTTGGCGAGATACGCCCATTCGGCCAGGTGGCAGGCCAGGGCCAAGTTCGTCTCGGCGAGCTCGCGGGCGCGCGCGACGAGCTGGTCCGTGCCGCCCGCCAACCCGACAACCTCGGCCGCGATCTCCTCGCCGGCCGCGGGGAGAAGATCGGCGGCATAGCCGTCGAACCATCCGCCGTAGCGTCGGATCACGTTGCGGGCGATGAACTCCGGTCGGTCGTAGGTCGGCTGGAGATGATCCAAGTCCGCCAGGTGCTCGGGAATCCGGATCGAGCGTGCGATCTCGTCGTGGCGGAGCCCGGCGTTCAAACCAGCCAGGGTCTGGGCGACGATGGAGCGCAGAAACTCGGCCTGTTCGAGCAGCCCGCTACGTATCCGCTCGGAGCCCAGGATCGGCTGACCGTGGCCGGGGAGCATGATCTCGGCCCCGAGTGCCGCCATCTCCTCGTCGGCGTCCGCCCACTCTTCGGGATAGCGCAGCACCTTGTTGGGGTTCCCGCAGTTCGGCATCGTCATGCAGAAGAAGTCTCCGGACGCCAACAGCTTTCGCCCCGGGACCCAGACCCAGGTGTGGTCATCGGTTTCACCCTTGGCGTGGCGCAGTGCGAAACGCTCACCGCCGATCCGAAGATCGAGCGCGTCGCGGTATGTGACGTCGGGCCAGATGAAGTCACCCGGAGTGCTGGGCGCCCAGGGGAGGAACGGGAGCTGCCACTGACGCTTGTTGACGAGCGAGTTCAGCCGCGCCGTCCGCATGTAGGTGTCGAAACGTCGGGTCACGTTCTCGTGGGCGACGATGCGTGGTCGCTCGCCGGCGTCGAGGAAGCGTCGGAGCCCGAAGGCGTGATCGAGGTGACCGTGGGTGAACACGACTGTGTGCAGGGGAGCGTCGAAGCGGCCGCGCACGGCCGCGAAGACGGCATCGGCGTCGGTGGCGAGACCGGAGTCGATCATCACCAGGCCGTCGTCGGTCTCGAGGACGTAAATGTTCACCAGCGAGGGCTGGATGATGAACGCTCGCGGACAGACTTCGAGCGGGACGACGTCGGGTCGCCGGACCGCGGCCGCCGCCTCCGAGGGGCGGACCCCACCCGCGACGAGATTCAGTACGTCCGGCGCGCCCGGCGTGTCCTCAGCCACCGCGTCTCCCTCGTACCCGCCACCCCGACCGACGCTCGGGAGAGAACCCTACTGGTCAGGTATCTCGAGCTGAACGGGCCGATAGGCGCCGCGTCCAGTACGCCCGGCGGGTCGGCCGCCTGGCGCGCCGAGCCTGGCGGACTCGATCAACGAGCTCGGTGGTCGCCTCCCGGCCCTGCCCGAGCGTCCACGACGCGCGATCCTGGACGCGCTCACCGACCTGGGCGCCGTGCTCGACGCGGCGCGTCACGACCTGGCGGTGCTCGTCACTCGAGCCGCGGAGGGACCATGAAGCTGGACGCGATCGCGATGAGCCAGCCGATCGCTGGCGTCGGAGCGCTCGCCGACGCGGTCGAGACGGCCGGCTTCGACGGTCTGTGGTTCACCGAGAGCGGGCGCAGCGCCTACCTCGGCTGCACCGCCGCGGCGCTGAGCGCACCCGGGCTCGAGATCGGCACCGCGGTGGCGCTGGCTTTTCCGCGCAGCCCCATGGTCACCGCGCAGCTGGCCTGGGAGCTGGCCGAGCTCACCGGCGGGCGGTTCGTGCTTGGGCTTGGCACGCAGGTGAAGGCGCACATCGAACGCCGCTACGGCATGACGTTCGACCACCCCGGTTCGCGGCTGCGCGAGTACGTGCTGGCGTTGCGGGCGATTTTCGCCGCTTTCCAGCGTGAAGCGCCGCTGGACTTCCACGGCCAGTACTGGTCGCTCGATCTCCTCCCCGCGATGTGGAGCCCCGGGCCCATCGAGCATCCAGACGTGCCGATCTATGTTGCCGCGGTGCGGCCGTGGATGGCGCACATGGCGGGAGAGATCGCCGACGGGATCCACGTGCACCCGTTCCACTCGCGCCAGTACCTCGAAGACGTCGTGCTGGCGTCGGTACGCGACGGTGCGGTCGCCGCCGGACGTGACCAGGGTGAGGTCGCGGTGGTCTGTCCCGTGATGGTGAGCGTGGGCGACACCGAAGCCGAACTGGCCGCCGGACGCGAGGAACTGCGGCTCCGCGTCGCCTTCTACGGCTCGACCCGGACCTACCGCGGCGTCTTTGACTGCCACGGCTGGGAGGGCACCAGCGATCGGCTCCACGAGCTGCAAGCCGCCGGCGACCTGGCCGGCATGGCCGCCACCATCACCGACGAGATGCTCGACGTCTACATCGTGACCGCGACGTGGGAGCAGCTCCCCGGCGTGCTCGCGGCCCGCTACCGGGGCGTCGCCGACCGGATCGTCATGTACGGCGCGACGTCGGGCTGGTCCCCCGACGGTGGCGGCACCCTCGACCGGTGGCGCGGGGTTGCCGCCGCCCTGGCCCGGACCGATGCGCCGCGGTCGGCGTGACCTCCGGCGCGCCCTGATCCGCTCAGAGGATCGCCCCCGACTCCTTGTGCACGATGAGCTCGTCCCACGACAGCCCGAGCTCGAGGAGTACTTCCTCGGTGTGCTGACCGTGGTCGGGAGCGCGCCGCAGCACGGCCGGGGTCTCGTCGAACTGGACCGGGTTGGCCACCAGCTCCACCGGTGTCCCATCGTCGGCGGACACGGTCGGCAGGTAGCCGTTGGCCACCACCTGGACGTCGTCGTGGAGCTCCCGAGCCGTCTGGACCGGTGCCCACACGCCCTCGAGGGTCGCGAGCCGGGTGCGCCACTCGTCGAGCGGCGCGGTGGCGAAGATCTCGACGAGTTGCTGTCGGCACTCCCGGCGGTGCTCGAAACGGGCGGCCGCGTTCGAGTACCGGGGGTCGTCGATGAGCTCGGGTCGACCGAGATGGCGGCACAGATCGGGCCAGAACCGATCCGATTCCAGCATCACCAGGCTCAGGTACCGCCCGTCCCCGGTTCGGTAGAGCCCGACGAGCGGGTTAGGTGGGGCGTCGGCGTCGAACGTCGGCATCTCGACGCCCTCGTAGAGCTTGGATGCCACCACGTCGGGCGCGATGTTCCACAGCGCGGTCGCGAGCAGCGAGACGTCAACGACCGATGGGGTTCCGGTGCGCTCTCGGCGGAGGAGCGCCGCCGCGATCCCCCCCGCGATGGCGAGACCCCCCATGACGTCGCCTAACGCCGGGCGTTGCCCGATCGGCGGCTCGACACCGCGAGGGGTCAGCGCGTTCGCTATTCCTCCGCGCGCCCAGTAGGAGGCACCGTCGTAGCCGCCCTTGGCCGCGTCGGGCCCTCGCGTGCCCTGCCCGGTCCCGCGCACGTAGACGATGGCGGGGTTGTGAGCTCGGATGTGCTCGACGTCGATCTGCAAGCGGGTCCGGGCCGCGGGCAGAAAGTTGGTGAGGAAGACGTCGCTGGACTCGGCGAGCCGGTAGAGCAGGTCGCGGCCTTCGTCGCTGGACAGGTTCAAGCCGACGCTGCGCTTGCCGCGGTTGGGCTGCTCCATCATGTAGTTGAACCCACCGACCGCGCCCGGCACCAGCCCCGAGCTCACCAGGCCCCGCTGGGGGTCGCCGCTGACGGGATGCTCGATCTTGATGACGTCCGCGCCCCAGTCGGCGAGGATCGCGCCCGCCGCCGGCACGAACGTCCAGGAGGCGACCTCGAGAACCCGAACTCCCGAGAGGATCTCGTTCATGTACAGCTCCTTCTGGTGGTGCTCCGAGGCGCAGTCTCGCATTTGGGGGCCAACGCCGGCAGGGGCGAGCCCCGAGGGGTCGAGTTCGTTCTACGGTGCTGAGCGTGGAGCAGCCGAACTCCGACTCGCTGCGCAGCCGTTCGGTCGAGCGTGCGCTCCAGCCGCGGTTCGAACGGTCATCGGAGCAGGTCGAGCAGATCATGCGTGCTGCAGTGGATCTCATCCGCGAGACCGAGACGCTGGACCTGCGCGTCACCGATGTCATCGCCGCGGCCGGGGTCTCGAACCGTGCCTTCTATCGCCACTTCAGTGGGAAGGCCGAGCTGCTCATGACCGTGCTCGAGGACGGCAACCGCCAGTACATGGAGCACCTCGAGCGTCGCATGGCAGCCTGCGACACGCGCGTGGCGGCGGTCGAGTGCTGGATCCGCGGCATGTTGGCGCGGGCTCAGAACCCGAGCCAGGCCACGGACACGCGCCCGTTCATCCTCAACGGCATGCGACTCGCCTACGAGTTCCCCGAGGAGTCGCTGGCCGCCGACGAGGCACTGCGCGCCCCGTTGCGCGAAGCGCTCGTCGCGGCGCACGAGGCGGGAGAGCTTCGGGCGCTCGACGTGGAACGCGACGTCTCGCACATCGTCCAGCTGACCCTGGGTCACATGACGTGGAGCCTCATTCAGCGCGACCCGCTCAGCGGAGCGGACGTCGAGGACATCGTGGCCTTCACGCTGGCCGGGGTGCGCCGTCCTCGTTCTTGACAGTCCCCACCCCGGAGAGAGAAACTCCTTCTCGTCTACGAGAAGCGAGTTCCGCCGGGCGAGGGCGGCTCGACATCGAACCGGGGGGACACAATGCGGTGGAGTCGCGCGATCGGGCTGCTGAGCGCGGTGGTGCTTGCCAGCGGCGCCGCCTGGACGGGAGCAACGGCGGGCCCGGGCGCAGCGACGCGCCCCTCCCCGCGCCGGGCGACCGACGTCGGCATCACGGCCACGACGATCCGGGTCGGTGTCTTGGCCGACGTGGACACCCCATCGGCGCCGGGACTCTTCCAGGGGTCCGTGAGCGCAGTCGAGGGCTGGGCCAGATACATGAACAGCATCGGCGGCCTAGCCGGGCGCAAGGTCGTCGTCGACTTCATTGACACCCACCTGAACGCCGACGACGCGCGCGAGGCGATCATCACCGCGTGCGCGCGCGACTTCGCTCTGGTCGGCACCAGCGCCCTCTTCGTCGACAACATCACCGACTTGGTGGACTGCCAGAACGCGGCCGGCAAAGCGGTCGGACTGCCGGACTTTCCCGTGGTCCAGACGGATCCCGTGCATCAGTGCTCGCCGGTGTCGTTCTCGGTGGAAGGTGAGACCCTGGACTGCGCCACCAAGAATGATCACCCCCAGACCTATGTCGCGACGGTCGGGCCGACCCGCTACTTCCTCAGCACGTTCAAGGATCTGCACGGCGTCTACATCTACCCATCGGACCTGCAGGCATCGAAGAACGCGCAGGTACCGCTGTTCCGATTGCAACAGCAGCTCGGTATCAAGTCCGATCAGGAGTTCGACATCTCTGGCGTGGCGCCCCAGAGCGCGTTCACGCCGGTCGTGCAAGCCGCCAAGCAGCACGGATCGACCTACGTGCACGCGGGCCTCGCGTACAGCAGCATGGTTGAGTTGCGCAAGGAGGCGGTGCTGCAGGGCCTGACCTCGGTGAAGGTGTGGGACTGCTCGATCCAGTGCTACGACCAGCGCTTCATCCAGCAGGGAGGATCGAGCGTCGAGGGTCAGTACCTGTACACGACCTTCGTACCCTTCGAGGAAGCAAGCGCCAACAAGATGACCGCGACGTTCCTCAAGTTCACCGGCCGCGACAAGGCCGACGCCTTCGGTGCGAATGCGTGGGCCGCCGGTATCTTCTTCCAAGACGTCGTGAACACCATCGTGGGCAAGGGAGGCGAGAACGCCCTGACCCGGGCCGCGGTGCTGGCGACCGCCCCGACCATCAACGGCTTCACCGCGGACGGGATGCTCGGCAAGACCGACGTCGGGAAGCACCTGCCCACGCCGTGCTATGCACTGCTCCAAGTGCAGCACGCCAAGTTCGTCCGTGTCTACCCGAAGAAGGCGGGGACCTTCGACTGCAACCCGTTGAACCTCCATACGATCAAGCTCGATCTGCTCGGGAGCGGGAGCTGACGAACTCCGTGCCAGACCCCACCGGCGCCGTGCCGGAGCCGATGTTCAGCCTGGACGGCCAGACAGCGATCGTCACCGGCGGCGGAACCGGGATCGGCCGAGCCACCGCGCTCGTCCTCGCGGAGCACGGCGCGGACGTCGTCCTCGCCAGCCGCAAGCAAGAGAACCTCGAACGCGTGGCGCTCGAGGTGCGCGACCGGAAGCGCCAGGCGCTCGTCGTCCCAACTGACGTCCGGGACGCCGACGCCTGCGCGCGCCTCGTCGCGTCGACACTCGACGCGTTCGGTCATCTCGACATCCTCGTGAACAACTCGGGCGGCTCCCAATCACGCACACTCGAGGATTGGGATGTCGACAGCTGGCAACAGTCGATCGACCTGAACTTGCGCAGCGTGTTTCTGCTCTCCCAGGCCGCGGCGCGTCACATGATGAGCCGCCGTCGGGGTGTCATCGTCAACATCTCCTCGGGCGCCGCCGAGCACGGACTTCCCTTCGTCGCGCCGTACGGCGCCGCGAAGGCTGGGGTCGAGAACCTCACCGCATCATTCGCGGCCGGCCTGGCGCCCTACGGGGTGCGGGTCAACTGCGTCGGCGTGGGCGCGATCAAGTCCGAGGGGTTCCTGCGCGCCATGCAGCGCATCGGCCAGGATCCCGACGAGGTGGGTGGCCGCTCGAACGGCTTCGGGCGAGCGGGGCTCCCCGAGGAGATCGCGTGGCCGATCCTCTTTCTTGCCTCGCCGGCGGCGAGCTTCCTGTCCGGCCAGACCATCTACGTCGGCGGTCCCCCGGCGGTGCCGGGGTTCGCCGCGCCCCGCGGTTAGCGGCGATGAGCCGTTCCCGGCACCCCCGCCTCGGGCGTCTGCGCACCGGGTACCACCCGAGCCGGACCGGGGGCCGATGAGCGGACCCCCGCCGGCCCGTCTCGACCTGCTCCGTCAAGCTCGCGACGGCCTGCCGCCCCACCTCAACGCCGGCATGCTCTTCGGCGAAGGAGGATTCTGCATCCTGGGATGGATGCTGTTCTCGGCCGGGCTCCACCACATCACCTTCTACGGCAACACGATCGGCGTCGTGGACCCCGAGTCGGGCGGCCCCGCGACCGACGTCGTGGCGCGCACCTACGGCCTGGCCCAGGCCGACGTCGAGGCCCTCGCGCAGCTGAACGATCGAACCCCGAGCGCGCAACGGGTCGCCGCAGTGGCCGTCCGCCTCGACGAGCTGATCCGGACCGTCGAGCCGTGACACTCGTCGACGGCGGCGAGCTCATGCGCCGCGCCCTTCGGCGGGAGGGCGTCACCCACGTCTTCGGGCTCGGCGGGGGCCACATCAACCCCACCTGGTGGGCGGTGCGCGACGACCCCGACATGACGCTCGTCGACGTCCGACACGAAGGCGCGGCGGTCTACGCAGCCGAGGGTTGGGCGCTCGCCACTCGTCAGCCCGGCGTCTGCCTCGTCACCGCAGCACCTGGGGTCACCAACGCCATGACCGGTCTGGCCAACGCCCGCGCCAACGGGGCTCCGCTGGTGTGTATCGCCGGCGCGTCGACCCTTCGAGGCCAGGACACCGGCGAGGTCGAATCGCTCGACCAGCTTGAGCTGGTCCGACCGCTCACCAAGTGGGCCCGGCGCGTCTACCACCTCGATCGGATCCCCGAGTACGTCGACTGGGCGTTTCGCGAGGCGCGAACCGGCAAGCCCGGTCCGGTGTACCTCGAGGTCGCGATCGATCTCATCCACGCCCAGATCGACGACGCTCAGATCGAGCTTCCTACGCAGCTCGAGCCGCAGCCCGGTGCCGGCGGCGCGGCCCCCGAGCTCATCGAGCGGGCCGTCGACCTGCTCCAGCGCGCGCGACGCCCGGCGCTCGTCGTGGGAAGCGGCGTGTGGTGGGCGGACGCCGACGAGGAGCTGCGCGCCTTCGTCGAGCGCGCCGGCATCCCGGTCATCACCCGCCAGGCCGCCCGAGGCATCGTCCCCGACGACCACCCGCTCTGCTTCGGTCAGGACTGGCAGAACGTCTGCTACCAAGCCGACGTGCTCCTCTGCGTCGGCAAGCAGCTCGACTACTTCTTCGGCTACGGACGATTCCCGAACCTCGAGCACTTTCTCCAGGTCGACGTCAACCCGCTCGAGATCGGCCGCAACCGGGTACCGGTGAGCGTCGGGATCGTCGCCGACGCCCAGACCGCCCTGCGCCAGCTCACCGACGCCATCCAGCCGTTGGACGTCGGCGACTGGCGCGCACAGCTGCGGGACCAAACCGAGACCATCGCCGCCGGCCAGGCCGCGATGGCGAGCTCCGAGCAGGTCCCCATGCACCCGATGCGCCTATGCCTCGAGCTCCAAGCGCTCCTCGACCGCGACGCCACCGTCGTCGCCGACGGCGCGAACAGCATGATCTGGGCCCGCGCCGCGTTCCGCGCCTACCAGCCTGGACGTACCCCGAGCATGAGCAACTTCGGCAACATCGGCTACGGCATCGGATACGCGCTCGCCGCCGCACTCGCCCGGCCCGGCTCCCAAGTCGTCTGGATCACCGGCGACGGGTCCTTCGGATTCAACGCCATGGAGCTCGACACC
Source organism: Actinomycetota bacterium (assembly GCA_003140175.1). GTDB lineage: Bacteria > Actinomycetota > Acidimicrobiia > IMCC26256 > PALSA-555 > PALSA-555. Next base: position 1,779 of record PLJD01000025.1, on the reverse strand, counting down.
GCAGCCCGCTTCGGGCTCCCCATCGTCACCGTCGTGATGAACAACCGCGGGTGGGCCGCGGACTGGGTGCCGCTCGGCGTCCGCCACTACGAACGCCTCGCGCCCGGCTTCGACGCCGAGGGCGAGCTCATCGAGCGCCCCGACCAGATCCGCCCCGCGCTCGAGCGGGCGCTGGCCGCGTCGACTCCGTCCATCGTCAACGCGCTCGTGGAGCCGGCCGCCGAGTACTTCCCGGGCCGGTACCTGGGGCCGCCCGCCCCGTAGGCGCCGCTACTGGGGCCGGTCGCCGACGATGCTCGCCCGCTCGAGGACTCGCACGTCGGGCCAGTAGTCCGACACCGTGTAGTGCTGCACGGCCCGGTTGTCCCAGAACGCGACCGGGTGCGGCGCCCACCGAAACCGGCATTGGTACTCGATCGTGTCGGCCTGATGGGAGAGGCGGTCGATCAGCGCGGTGCTCTCGGCGGCCTCGAGCCCGACGAGGTGGCTGACGAAGAACCGGTTGACGAAGAGCAGCTTGCGGCCGGTCTCGGGATGGGTCCGCACGACGGGATGCTCCAGGGCGGGTACTCGGCCCGCATCGCGTCTCGTTCGGATTCGGGGACCAGGTGTCCGACGTCTTGGCGTAGTCGTGCACGGCAACCATCCCGTCGACGCGTGCCCGGAGCGCGTCGTCGAGTCCGTCGTACGCGGCGTACATGTCGGCGACGAGCGTGTCAACCCCGGCCGGGGGCACCTCGACGGCGTGGAGGACGGCGCCCGACGACGGGCTCGCTCGCCACGTGACGTCGTGGTGCCAGCCGTTCTCGTAGCCGCCGACGTCGGCCGACTTTGCGAAGCGGGCCAGCTCGGGCTGAGCGGTGTTCGACGGGATGAACGGATGGATCTCGAGCTCTCCGCGACGCGCGAAGCTCACGTGCTGGGCCGGTGTCAGGGGCTGGTCGCGGAAGAACAGGACCTTGTAGTCGAGGAGTGCCTGGCGTAGCTCGGCGATGACCTCGTCGGGCAGGTCTCGAGTGAGGTCGACGCCCGACACGTGGCCGCCGATGGTCGCGCCGACGAGCTCGACGTCGAAATTGGGTAGTGGGTCAGTTTCGGCCCTGCGCAGCGGTGTGCTGCTGGGCTCTACCGGCCCGAAGGATGTTGATGGCGGCGTTGGTGTCGGCGTGGGCCCCGTGGCCGCACGCAAGACACTTGAACACCGTTGCGTGCCGGTTCCCAACCGAGATGTGCCCGCAGTGGGCACAGGTTCGGCTGGTGTTGCGGGGGTCTACTGCGATGACGCTCCGACCGGCGCTTTCAGCCTTGTAGGAGATCATCGCGAGCAGGCGACCCCACCCGGCGTCGTGGATACAACGATTCAGCCCGGTCTTGGCGGCGGCTCCATTGGGCTCGAAGCCGCCGGTGCCATCCGGTCGGGGTCGGGGGCGACGAACCAGGTTCACCACCTGGAGTTGCTCGTGGACGATGAGGTCATGGTCGTCGACGAGGCGGCGCGACAGCTGGTGTAGGGCGTTGGCTCGACCGTTGCGGGCGTGGCGATGCGCGGCGGCGACTCGTTCCACCGCCCGGCGCCGGTGCTGGGATCCCCGCTGCTTGTGCGCCACGTCACGCTGGGCGGCGGCGAGGCGCCCCGCGGCGCGGGCACCGAACCGGTCGTTGCTGAGCAGCGCCCCGTCGCTGGTCGCCACCAAGACGTTGACCCCCAGGTCGATGCCGACCTGGCGGCCGGTGGCGGGGAGCGGCTCGGCGGGCACGGAGGGTGTCGGAATCTCTGTG
>PLJD01000004.1 GCA_003140175.1 Actinomycetota bacterium | reverse complement strand
ACTGCCACCAAGGAGTGCCTTCGTGTTCGGTGGATGCATCGATAGCGGGAGGGCCGATGCCGAGCGCCGATGAGATCCGAGACGTTCAGCGAGCGACGTGGGCCGGGCTCTCTGCGGGCTGGGAGAAGTGGGACTTGGTCATCATGGAGCAGCTGGGCCCGGTCGGCGCAGCGATGATCGAGCGTCTCGACATCGCTGAAGATCATCAGCATCTCGACATTGCCGCGGGCACGGGTGAGCCGGGTTTGAGCATCGCGAGACTGTCGCCGAAGGGACGCGTCGTGCTGACCGACCTCGTAGCGGAGATGCTGGACGTAGCCGCGCGACGAGCCAGGGCGCAAGGAGTCGCCAATATCGAGACGAAGGTGTGCAGCGCCGATGATCTGCCGTTCAACGACGCCACATTCGACAGCGTCTCGGTGCGTTTTGGGTACATGTTCTTCCCCGACATGGGCAAGGCGACGGCCGAGTTCGCGCGCGTGCTCAAGCCGGGCGGACGTCTCTGCTCGTCGGTATGGGTCAAGCCCGAGGAAAACCCGTGGACGACGATCGCCATGCAGGCAGTCGCGACCGAGGCGGTGGTGGCGCCACCCGACCCGGACGGGCCGAATATGTTTCGGTGCGCTGCCCCGGGATATGTGAGTGCCCTGTACGAGGGCGGGGCTGCGCGACGTTGCCGAGTGGGACGTCGACGTCGAACTCGTGACGCGATCGCCCGCGCAGTATTGGGAGATGATCAGCGAGCACGTCTCGCTCGCAGTTGCGGCGCTTCAGCAGGTCGACGAACTGGCGCGGGAGCGGATTCGAGCAAACGCCATTGCGAAGGTGAGCGCGTTCGAGAAGGACCGCAAGGTCCGGGTTCCGGGCGTGGCGCGCTGCATCGTGGGAACGAAACGGGACGCGAGCGGCACGCGCCCACGCGACGGCGCGCGATCCTCCAACGCGAGCTGGCCGACCCAGCCGTAGGCCGAAGCCGCGCCATAACTGCCGTTCGGCACTCGCCGAGGACTCGCACATCCGAGCAGAACGCCACGCCCAGAACGCGCCGCGACTCGGCTGTCACCGATGCGCGGTTCCTTGGTAGTTCTCGCTGGCGGAAGCCTGGCCGGGGTCGGTCCTTGGCGCGGCACGGGGGCCCTGTGAATCTGACGGTGCTTGATGTCGTCGATTCGGGAGAGCCCCTGTGGAAGTTGACCCGACGCGGGTCTGTGAGCTGTTGGTAGGTCTGCCTGACGTGAACGTGCTTGGTGTGATCGACGACCCTGGTGGCGCGTTGCGGGTCGTGATCGAGACGCGTGAACCGCGACCGGCATGTGCGGGCTGCGCTGGGGCGGCGCAGATCAAGGACCGGCCGGTGGTCGAGCTCGTGGATCTCGCCGCGTCCGGCAGGCCGGTCCGCCTCGTGTGGCGCAAGCATCGGTGGGAGTGCGCGAATGAAGACGTGTCTGCTGGGGTCGTGGACGGGTGCAGACGTGCGGATCGCGTCGGCGCGTGCAGCGATGACGGATCGGGCGGGACGGTGGGTGACCCGCCAGGTCGGGGAGCATGGCCGCACGGTGAACGAACTCGCGGTCGAACTCGAGTGTGCGTGGCACACGGTCAACGACGCGGTGATCGCCTATGGCGAAGCACTCGTTGACGACGACCCCGCCCGCCTTGGGGAGCCAACGGCGCTCGGGTTGGACGAGACGTTGTTCGTGCGGCTCGGTGAGTTTCGGTCGTCAGTACTTCTCGACCTCGATCGTGGATGTGCGCGCCGGGAAGCTCCTTGATGTCGTTGAGGGTCGTTCCGGTGTGACGCCGTGCGAGTGGCTCGCCGCCCGAGATGACCAGTGGCGGGCGAACATCGAATACGCGACGCTCGATCTGTCAGGCCCGTATCGGGCGGTATTCGACACGATGCTTCCCGACGCGGTCCAGGTCGCGGATTCGTTCCATGTCGTGAAGCTCGCGAACCACAAGCTCGATGAGTGCCGCCGCCGCGTGCAGAACGACACCATGGGACATCGTGGCCGCAAAGACGACCCGTTGTATCGGTGTCGCCGGTTATTGACGAAGGCCGACGAACGCCTCGACGAGAAGGGCCGCACGAGGCTGCTCGGTCTCCTCGACGCAGGCGACCCTCGCGGCGAGGTCCGCATGGCCTGGCACGCGAAGGAAGTCGTCCGTCAGATCTACACGCACACCGATGCTGAGCTCGCGGACGAGTTCGTTGCACGACTCGGTCACGATCTCCAAGACGAGAGCTGCCCGATCGAGGTCCGTTCCCTCGGCCGGGCCTTGCGACGCTGGAAAGACCAGATCGCCGCGTGGCATCACGCGCACGTCAGCAACGGCCCGACCGAAGCGGCGAACAACCTGATCAAACGGGTGAAGCGCGTCGCGTTCGGGTTCACCAACTTCCGCAACTACCGCGTCCGGGCCCTGCTCTACGCCGGCAGACCCAACTGGGACTTACTCGCCACCCTCACACCCCGGTGAAACGCGAAGAGCCCGTCTGGTCTGGGCGTGGTGGTGTTCGCGGAGTTGTGGTGGGGAGGTGGCGTTGGACGAAGGTCAGGGCTCTGGCGGCCGAGCGCGTCGAGCGCGGCACGCCGCTCGAATCTCGACCGCCGTGACCGGTCATCTTTTGGTGCGCGCTTAGGACAGTTCGGGACCGAAGGCGGCGACGACCTCTTCGACCTTCGCTTTCGCCTTGGCCATGCCCAGCGTGGCCATCTCGAACGCCACCCTGATCCCCGTGCTGTCCGAGGCGAGGAGGAACACGGTGGCTGTCGCCTTGCCAAGGGAGATCTTCACCCGGAGCCCCTCGCGGGGCAGGTGCGCCAGCTCCTTCTTGATCTTCACCCGACCCCAGAACGGCTTCCACTTGAAGAAGTACACCGAGGTCTCGGTGAGCGCCACGGCGAAACTCGTGGGAAGACGGATGTCTTTCGCATCGCGCTGATGTACCCGCCCATGGGTCGAGCCCGAAGCAGCGAGCATGCTGCTGTCTCCGAGCGAGGCGCCCACATTGAAGGCCTCAGCCTTGAAGAGGTTGGACATGGAGCCGACTGGACTCCCGATCGTGGCCACCACCAGTGGGCCGTCGATCCGCCGCCCAACGGCCTTCTCCAGGTTCTGCTGGTAGCGCTCACCCATCCGTGACATTGGTGCCTCCGCCCGGAGCTGGTTCCAACGCCTGCTGCAAGGAGGAAATCTAGCTGAGCCTGGCGAAGAGCGCCGTGGGGAGGATGGTGTCGCAATGGCCGGCTCCGGCCTCCGTGAGCGAGACCCAGAGCCGAGGAACGTTCCAACGGGAATGAGGGGGCCACGCCATTGAACGACGCGACCGCGGAGCGAGAAGGGCAGGACTTGGATGATCGCTGTCGACGTGACACACCGGGCGCCTCCGCGATGCGACCGCGGGACACGGTGGCAGATCCTGGGTCTGAGTCGCGGGGTCGTGCTGAGCGGTGTCAGCTCACTCCAGCGGACGCCCGAATGTTCGGACGGATAGCCGAAGGGCGGTGATCGCGCGCCACAGGATTGTTGGTTAGGTTCACCCACCACAGCCAAACGGCCATTTCTGAGGATTGGCTCTCCGGCAGGATCTACCGCCACTCGCCATCTGGCATCTATGACAATGACATCGACGTCTCACCTAGCCGGCGGTCTGGGATACCTACGACTGCGTCTGGTTCCCGGCGATCGGGGACATCTCGCCACGATGAGCCGTTGCCTTTGGTTGCGAGCGAATGCGCGGTCTCGCCGGCACGCTGGCCTTGTCGTCTTCCTGCAAGGCTGGCCGGCGTGGAGGCGCAACGAGGGCCGGTTGAGAGCATCAGCGCTGTGACGCTGCTGACGGTCGACATGGTTGAGGCCGTGCGGGTTCTACCAAGCGCTCGGCTTCCATCTGCTCTACGGAGGACCGGAGGCGCCTTTCACGAGCTTCCGGGTCGGTGCCGGCTACCTCAACGTGCAGCTCGACACGGTCGGCTCGCCCCCAAGGTCCTCTGGGGTCGAGTCGTGTTGTGGGTCGACGACGTGGACGCGATATACCGACGCGCTCTCGCGAGCGGGTTCGATCCGGAAGCCTCACCTGCGAACACACCGTGGGGCGAGCGCTCGTTCCACATCCACGACCCTCCGGCACGGCGACGATCCGGCCTTTCACGAGCCAGCAAGAAAGCGCTGGTCAAGGGCCTGATCGANNTCTCCCGGGCCGGTGATGTTGGGTCCGCGGGCGCCGGGTCCGATCCCCCGGCCGTCAGGCGGGTCGGGTTACGGCGCTACCCGTTGGCCCTGAATTTGCAGGCGGAGGGATCTTTGACGCAGATGCTCACGATCGGTGGCTTGAAGGTCTTGGTCGTGGTCGTGGTCGTCCCCGACTTGGTCGTGGTCGTGGTCGCCCCCGAGTTGCCTGAGGACCCGGCGCCGCCCGAGAAGCCGCCGCTG
>PLJD01000018.1 GCA_003140175.1 Actinomycetota bacterium | reverse complement strand
CCAGCTCGTAGGCGACGGCGCTGACCGCTTCTTGGAGGGCCGCCGCCCGGGGTGCGAGCGGCGCCGCGCCCGTGACGACCATTCCCTCGGGCAGGCCGGCACTCAGGGCGCCGCCGAGCTCGTCGGGATCCCACGGGTCGCGCAGGTCGACGTCGAGGTACTCGGCTCGGCTCTCGTAGCCGACCGCCAGGGCCAGGCCGAAGCTCACCTTGGGTCGGGGCGAGAAGCCCTGGGTGAACGCCACGGGAACTTCGGCGATGCGCAGCGCCCGCTCGAACGCCCGGGCCACGTCGCGGTGCGACACGAAACGAACCTTGCCGGCCTTCGCGAAGCGGAGGCGGACCGGGTGGCCGGTGTCACCGCGCACGGGTCGCCTCCAGGAACCGGACCGGGACGGCGCCGCCCCGCGCGAGATCCTGGCCGGTGCCCTGGCTGCCGCCGGCGGGCGGGACCGGGGATCCGACGACATGCTCGAGGGCGTAGTCGGTGCACACCCCGCAGTCGTAGCAGGGTGTCCAGCGACAGTCGGGGAGCCCATGCTCGGCCAGCGCCGACTGCCAGTCGCCCCAGAGGAAATCCTCGTGGAGGCCGGCGGCGACGTGCGCCCACGGGAGCAGCTCGTCGCGGTGGCGGTGCCGGGTGACGTACCACTGCGGGTCGAGACCCTCGGCGGCCATGGCGTCGAGCCAGCGGCCCAGGTCGAAACGTTCGCTCCATTCCTGAAACGTGCCGCCCGCCCGCCACACCCGCTCGAGGACCCGTCCGATGCGCCGGTCGCCTCGGCTGGCGATTCCTTCGGCGAAGGTCGCGCCCGGGTCGTGCCAGCGCACCTGGGCGCCGGAGCGGCGCAGCCCGTCGCGCACCAGGTTCACCTTGCGTTGGAGCTCGGGGACGTCGTTCTGACCGAACCACTGAAACGGGGTGTGAGGCTTGGGGACGAACCCGCCGACGGAGACGGTGGCGCTCGCGCCGCGAGTCGAGCGCCGCCCGATCGCGACCACGTTGCGGGCCAGCTCGGCGATGCCGAGCGTGTCCTCGTCGAGCTCGGTGGGGAGCCCGACCATGAAGTAGAGCTTCACGCGCCGCCATCCCTGGGAGTACGCGGCGTCGACCGATGCGTACAGGTCGTCTTCGGTGATCAGCTTGTTGATGACCTGGCGGAGCCGCCACGAGCCCGCTTCGGGCGCGAAGGTGAGCCCGGTGCGGCGAACCTGTTGGATCTCGCTCGCCAGCCCCACCGTGAACGCGTCGACCCGCAACGACGGGAGCGAGAGGCTCACACACCCGGTGCCCTCCTGGTCGCGCAGCACGTCGGTGACGACACCCTCGATACCGGAGAAGTCGGCGCTGGACAGCGAGGTGAGCGCGACCTCGTCGTAGCCGGTGCGGCGCAGGCCGTCGCGGACCATGGTGCGGACCTGGTCAGCGGGCCGCTCGCGGACCGGGCGGGTGATCATGCCGGCCTGGCAGAACCGGCACCCCCGGGTGCAGCCGCGGAACACCTCGACGTTGAGGCGGTCGTGCACGACCTCGACCAGCGGCACGAGCTGATGCTTGGGATAGGGCCAGTCGGCGAGGTCGGCGACCGTGCGCTTCTCCACCCGCTCGGGCACGTCGGGATAGCGGGGACGCACCGACGCCAGGACGGGCCCGTCGTAGTCGACGTCGTACAAGGAGGGGATGTACACCCCGGGGAGCTGGGCGAGCTCGCGCAGCACGTGGCCGCGGGGGGTCTCCCGGTGGGCGGCGAGCACCGCGTTGATCTCCCCCACCGCCTCTTCGCCGTCACCGATCACGAAGGCGTCGACGAAGTCGGCCAGGGGTTCGGGGTTGTAGGCGCAGTGGCCGCCGGCGACCACGAGCGGGTCGTCGTCGCGGCGATGCTCGGCCCGGACCGGGATTCCGCCCAGGTCCAGGCAGTTCAACAGGTTCGTGTAGACGAGCTCGGCGGACAGGTTGAACGCCACCACGTCGAACGAGCCGGCCGGACGGTGCGTCTCGAGCGAGAACAGCGGCAGGCCCTCGGAACGCAGGAGCGCCTCGAGGTCCACCCACGGCGCGTAGGCGCGTTCGGCCACCGCGTCGGGGCGTTCATTCAGGATCTCGTAGAGGATCTGGAGCCCCTGGTTGGGTAGCCCGATCTCATAAGTGTCGGGATAGACAAGAAGCCAGGAAACTTGGCCCGGGCGATACTCCGGCGCCACGCTGCCCAGCTCCATCCCGATGTAACGGGCGGGCTTCTCGACCCGGGCTAGCAGAGGCTCGATCCTCGGCCACAGGGTGGTCATGGACAATTCCAGTCTACCCGCGAGGCGCCGAGGCGCCCCGGCCCCCTAGCGGAAGCGGCGGGCGTAGACGTTGGACACCAGGGCGATGCAGGCGCAGCTGGTGATGAGGCTGGACCCGCCGTAGCTCATGAACGGTAACGGGATGCCGGTGACGGGCATGATCCCCATGGTCATACCGATGTTCTCGAAGGCCTGGAAGGCGAAGATCGCCAGCACACCGGTGCAGACCAGCATCCCGTAGAAGTCGGCGGCGAGGCGCGCGGCTCGCCAGGTGCGCCACATGACGATGCCGAAGAGCGCCAGGAGGGTCGCGGCCCCCACGAACCCGAGCTCCTCACCGACCGCGGTGAAGATGAAGTCGGTCTGCTGCTCGGGCACGAATCCCAGCTCAGTCTGGGGCCCTTTGAGAATCCCTTTACCCGTGAATCCACCAGTGGCGATCGTCGCTTTGGATTGCGTCTGGTTATAGGCCGCGCCCTGTTGCGCGCTGCCGCTGCTGTTGAACACGGTGGTGAGGCGATCGATCTGATACTGCTTGAGGATCCCGAGGTTGATCACGGCGAGGACCAGCGTGGCGCCGAGCAGGGCGAGCATGAGGAGGTACCGGCCGGGGACGCCGGCCACCGCGAGCAGCCCGATCACCGCGAAGATCAGCACCATGTTCGTGCCGAGGTCGGGCTGGAGCTGCACGAGGCCGATCGGCACCAGGGCGAGACCGACGATGATGCTGAGGCGCCACGGGTCGATGTCGTCGCGGTGCTCGTTGACGTAGCCGGCCAAGGCAACGATCAACCCGAACTTGGCCAACTCGGAGGGCTGGAACTGAAATCCGAAGGGCAGCTGGAACCATGCCTGGTGGCCGCCCGACTTCGATCCGATGGGCGAGATGACAAAGAAGAGCATCGCCACGGTGGCGCAGTAGGCGAGCAGCGAGTAGTCGAGCAGCTTGCGGTAGTCGATCTTCAACAACACGATCGCCACGACAACACCCAAGGCGAGCGAGATCAGCTGACGCTTCAGGAAGTACGCCGGGTCGCCCGCGACGAGGTTGCGCGACGACGAGTAGACCATGAGCAGGCCCATCGCGACGATCGCCGCGCACGCGCCGATCAGCAGCCAGTCGAGCCGGGCGACGAACTCGGGGTCGAGCAGAACCCGTCGGCGTTTGGGTCGCGCGTAGGCCTGGGCTTGCAGGTAGCGGCGGTTGCGGACCGGGACAGCCACGGGATCGAGGTCAGTCGGTCTGGGGCTTGGCGAGCGACA
>PLJD01000101.1 GCA_003140175.1 Actinomycetota bacterium | reverse complement strand
CGGCGAACAAGATCGGCCGGATCACCCCGAGCGGAACGTTCACCGAGTTCACGATCCCCACCCCCGACAGCGACCCGGCCGGGATCGCGGCGGGACCTGACGGCAACCTCTGGTTCGTCGAGCACATCGGGAACAACATCGGCCGGATCACCCCGAGCGGAACGTTCACCGAGTTCACGATCCCCACCGCGCTCAGCGACCCGACCGGGATCGCGAAGGGATCTGACGGCAACCTGTGGTTCACCGAGTCCGCCAACGCGGGGAACAACATCGGCCGGATCACCCCGAGCGGCACGTTCACCGAGTTCCCGATCCCCACCTCCGATAGCACGCCGGCCCAGATCGCGGCCGGGTGCGACGGCAACCTCTGGTTCGCCGAGGAGTCCACCTCGGCGAACAACATGGGCCGGATCACTACCGCAGGCACGATCACCGAGTTCCCGATCCCCACCGCGAGCAGCGAGCCGACTGGGGTCGCGGCCGGACCGGACAACAACATGTGGTTCACAGAGCTCAACGCGAACAACGTCGCCAAGATCGGCGCGGGTTGTGTCACGCCTGTCTTTACCGGGCCTGCGCCTGCGCCTGCGGCGGTGGTAGTGACCCCGACGTTTACTGGATGACGCGCAACGGTCGGTCCAGAACCGTCAGGTGCCCGTGTCCGTGACGACCTCAGGTATAAGCACCGACTGTTGGTGAGGACCGAGAGATGCCTCGTTGCCGGTCCGACGCCGACCACGACGATCGCCGGGTCCAGCACGCCAACAGGGGCGACATTGTCAGTCTTCGAGCCAGAACGTCGCGGCGTAGAGCGGGCGCGGGTCGTCGTCACCTCTGTACCCACGGAATGCAGACATTGGTGACGTTGAACCACCAGGGAAATAGCACGTCCGCTTGGTCGATCGGGGAGTGGTCGCCGACGCCGTGAGCTGGTACGCCATGAAGCTCAGCGGCGCGCAGCCCGGTCCCCATGTTGAGGGCCTCCCCACTTACCAATGTGTCGACAGGGCCACGAGAACCGTTGTGGAGCCGATGGCTGCATTCGACTCTTCTCGAGCACGCTGGGGGGTGACGAAGTTCCACGGAGCCACCATCAACCCATTGCGCCCAAGTGCCGGTGGCGTCACCAGAAACCCCGGTTCCTAGTGGGAGCCGGTGCGGGGCCGCTGGTGAGGTCGGCACTTGTCGGGCGTCATGGGCTGTGGAGAACCTCGGTACCGCGTGCGCTTTCGTTCAGCTGATAACTCGGCGCCGCCCGCTCGCGCGCCTTCGGTGTATCACGAGCGACACGGCCGGTGAGCACAGCGCTGGGGCTGGGATTGCTCGTAATGAGCAGGTCAGGAGTTCGAATCTCCTTCCCGGCTCCCACGCCGCTGACCAGCGACGTCGCGCGACTTGATCATTCCGATGCGCCGGCGACGGGTAGCACAGCGCTCGCAGAGCAGATCATTGGCTCATCTCGATCGTCAGCATGCGGGACGTGGGCTGGCGCTCCAGGCACGGATCGACGTCGAGGCGATCGAGGTGAGCCGCGCCGAGCTTTGTGAGCGCACGCCGGCGCGGCGGTGGGGTGTCGAGCGGCGTGTTGGTGTCGAGCGGCTAGGTCCGGGTAGAGGAGATCACTCAGTTGCGCGCGCCCATTGGGGCGTTGGAGGAGTCTGAGGTCGACCGGTCATGGCTCGGATGGGGCACGCGTCGGCGCGGGCGGCGTTGATCTACCAGCACGCGACCATGGCGCGCGACGAGGCAATCGCGGCGGCGCTGAGTGATCAGATCGAGGTGAGGATGGCTCCCACCGACAACGTGTGCGCGCTACCAGGTAGCGCGGCTCACGCCCGGTAGGGCATGAGCTGCAAAGGGGTATCGATCCTTGTAGTCGGGTTGGCGAGGCTGGGAACGGTCTCTAGCATTGAGTTGCTCGCTCTCGATGTGCATTGGGCGATGTGGGAGTCGCGCGGTGTCGGTGTCTCTCGATACTGCGGTTTGGGCGCGGGTGCTGTGCGGGTGGCGGCCCTGGGGTCGAGGTGGCTGAGCTGCCGAGGACGCTGACGTTCTTGTTCACCGATGTTGAGAGTTCGACGCGTCTGTGAGAGGAGCATCCGGAGGCGATGCAGTAGTGTCCGACTGGCGCCGCGGTGTGGGGCCGTCGGGCCAGCTCCGAAGGGGAAGTCATGGCGCGGTTCTGGCTCGCGGTGGCAGTAGCCGTTCTTGGACTGTTCATGTTTGTCGCAGGCATTGGGCCGCTGCCCCTGCCTGTCGTGGTGTTTTTGGTCGGTGTTATCGCCGCGGTCGTGATTAGGCGCCGAGCTCGTCAAGCCGCGGGTTCGTAGTTCGCGAGATCGAGGGACGTTGACTTCGCCGCGCCCGGTGATGCGAGGGGACCCCGATGGGTGATCGCCACCTCAAGAACAACTTCGGGCTGGATTCGTTCCACTTGCACAGGGTTGGTCTGTAGGCACGGCCCAACGATCGGGAAGTCCTGCGAACGACTTGCCAGCCGCGTGCCAAAGCGCGCTGGAACGAACGCCAACCAACGAGCATCATCGGCAAACGGCGAGCGATGTCAGCGTTGAGGAGCCGACGTGATGCAGATGGTTGGACTGTGCAACCCCTTGGTTCCCAAGCTGAGAACGCGGGTTCGATTCCCGTCACCCGCTCTGTTCCATAAGCGCTGGCCGGAGGCGAATCAGCGATCGGACGAGGCGGGGAGGATGGCCTTGTACTCGACGTCGGTCACGGCTCGCCCGCGTCGCACCAGGCGGGCGCTGCACTCGCTCCACGGCCAACGCGTCACGGCGCCGAGGCTCGGGGTCACGTAGTAGAGCCCATGGGTGGTCGCGAGGAAGATGGTGTCGCCAGGCTTCCTAGTCGAACGGGAGTCGTGGCCCTGTTGGTCTGCGACACGTTCGAGTTCCTTGTCGACCTCTCGAATCTGGCCCGGAGTGGCATCAATGAGCACTTCCGCGTCGTCGAATGGCTGTATCCCCTGGAGGAGCTGACGACTGGTCGCTACGTCCATCGTCGTGCCGCGGTTCATGGACGCGACGGTTGGATGCTGTCCCATCGCTTCCTCCCAATGAGGTGAGAGGCGCGACCCGAAAACGGGACCCAATTCGACCGTTATGCGCTCAGCTTCGATCGGTGGCGGGTACCCGCGGAGCCGACTCTTGCTCTTGAGGTCTCGTGCCATGTGGCGATCATCTGGCGAGAGACCGGCTCGGAATGCCACGTATCTCGTCCAACCCGGGCTGCTGTCCCAGCATCGGTAGCGCGCACGTGGCCCGAGTTCGAGCCCTCGCGCCCCAACAAATTCGGAGCTGCTACTGGCAGGATCTGGATACCAGCCCGGATCCCCGAGACGCCGGTGCCCGTGCTCAGCGAGCCGCAGCTGAAGCGTCTCCTCGACACGTGCGCAGGCAAAGGGTTCGACGAGCGCCGTGACGCCGCGATGATCCGCCTTTTCATCGACACCGGCATGCGTCGGGCGGAACTTGCTGGCCTCCGGGTCGCCGACATGGACTTCGACCACGTACGAATGCGTCGCCACGGTCCACCAGAGCCCCCGTGTGGCCCGTTACGGCGATCAACTTGCTTCCAGCACTCTCGGGGGCGGCATTTCACAATTGACACCGTCACGCCCTTGCGCCCCAACGCCTTCGGACACCACGCGGAGCGGCACCTCTCTATAGGGCGGCTCCAGGGCCTGCTGATGAGATCGGCGGCTGGTGAGCGGACGGCTGTGGACAACTTCGACGCGCGCGGCGCTCGAACTCAGCTGATAACTCGGCGACTTCCGCTCCGCGCGCCTCGGTGCCGCGCAAGCGACAGCGCGGACGAGCACACCGCTGACCCCAAGATTGCTCGTAATGAGCAGGTCCGGGGTTTGAGTCCCCGTCCCGGCTCCCAGCAGTGTGACCAGCGACGACGCAACGAACTGCGACGCGGATGTCCCTCGCGTCGTTAGCACAGCGCTCGTTGAGCAGATCATTCGATCGCGTTCGCCGCGCTGCAACGCCAGGCCCGGACTGATCGTCGGTGCCCCCCGTGGAATCGCCCCCGTTTCCGCTTGGCGGGCCATGACGCGTACGGACGAGAGTCGACTGCATTTGAGAGTGGCTACCCAGGGATGAGCATCTGAGGTGACGTGCCTTGGCCCGTCAGCGGTTCGTACCTGCTCGTGCTCCGGTGGGTGATCGCTGCCCGCACGAGCCGCCAGTCGGTCGAGTCAGGACGGGGACGCCGAGCTCGGGATGTACCACTACCCCGAGGGTGCCGCGCTCCGGACTCGGAAGCTCCAGGACTGCGAGCCGCTCCCGTCGTCACCGCGCGCTCTGCAAACGACACGCGATGCCGGCCGCGGCGGGCTCTTGCTCCCTCAGACGGCGAGGTGTTGGTACGTCTTGCCGACCGCCGACAGTCCACCGGATGAGAGTGCGGCCTGAACCTTCTGGTTGAAGGCGGCGCGCACTAGCTGGGAGGACTGGGCATCGAGTGCGGATGTCCATGTCTGGTAGGCGAAGAAATTCAACGTGCTGAACGGTGAGACGAACGCGAACTTCTTGCTGCGCGCGTAGCGCACCATGGTGGTGAGGAACTGCTGATCCAGCGGCTCCCAGAAGCTGTAGGTCTCGATCTTCTGTTCGTCGGGTGCTGCCTGGACGTTGTCGAGCGGAGTGCCGCCCGCGCTCTGCTTGTACAGCCAGCACTCGGTCACCACGATCGTCTTGTGTGCCGCCGCGGCGGAGGACACCTGGCTGGTCATGTTGCTGAGGTCCGACTGGGCGATCGGGAACACGTGCATGTCGAGGTAGTCGATCGGGGTTTGGGCCAGGAGGAGCTGGTCGTAGCTCGGGTTGATCCAGCTGCCGGTTCCGCCTCCAACGAGGGTGCCGTCCTTCTGCAGTCCGTCCATGACCAGGTTCACGAACTGTGCACCGATGGTGGGGGAGTTGAGGTTGATGTCGGGCCGGTGGATGACGGCCGTATACGTGTCGGGCTCGGTGAGGATCGAGAGGTACGTCGGGTGCATGACATCGATGACTGTTTGCGCCATCTGATGGTCGGTCGCCGCGTAGCTCTGCAGGGTCAGGCCGGCGTAGAAGCTGGCGACCGGAAGCGTCGAGATGTTCCCGAAGAGGGGGTTCTGCTCCACGGCCAGGGTCAGGCCCTCTTGGTGCACTACCCGGGCGATGTCCCGATAGAAGGTTGTGTACTCGGCACTGTCGGGGAAGCTCGAGAGGAGGAGCGGGAAGTTGACCTGAATGGTTACCCCCGTTTCGCCGAGCGTCTTCATCCGGTGCGCCAGGGTCGTCGCGGTGCTGAGAAGGTTGGTGTTGAGCACGCCGGGACGCATCAGGTTCCCGTTCGCCGGTTCCAGGCCCGACGCGATGATCGTGGGGCTGTGTGGGACAATACGACCCAGGAGGGCCGCGAAGTTGGAGAGCTGGCTTCGTAGCGCGTTGTAGCGGTCCTGGTACGGCGGGGGCACGGGACTGGATGATCTCGGTTCGGTCGCGCTTGCCGTGCCCGACGTTGTGACTCCGAGACCTACGAGCATGGCCCCGGCTACGACTAAGGCCAGGCTGAGCGTCGGCACCTTCTTCATCACTACCGTCCCTCCGATGTGGTCGGTCCGCTCATCATGATCGTCGGGGACTGTATGGAACTCATGAGACCGACGTAAGCGATCATCGAACCGAGCGAACTGAACGCGCTCGACCGCGAGCCACAGAACGAGGCGGCTGCTCAAGGAGGCTTCGCTACGCCGACGCCATCGGGGTGGACGAGCACAGACCGGAGGTCCAATGGAAGAGATGATCTATGCGCTTGAGGACACGGTGGTTCGGCTGGACCGAGCGGTGATCGAGGTCTTCCGGCGGCTGGTCACCGGCTCGCAGCGGACCCCTCTCATCTGGGCCGGGGCTGACGTGCAGCTTCTAGGTCCAGGCGGCCAGATCAAGGTGACGATCGGCGCCAGGGGAAGCGACGGGTTTTATAACACCGAGATCACCCGCAACGGCGCAGTCACTTTCACCGTTCCGCCCAGTGAGGAACCTCGGTTGCGCTTGTCCCTCGATGAGGCGCAAGCCCGCGCCCATCAGCCCGCGGCGTCTGGAACCTGACGCCGGCGCCCATCTGCTACCGCCCTGAGGCAGGTACCGCCGGACTCGCGCGTGTTGAGCATCGCGAGTCGAATCCACGGCGCTACCAGAGCAAGGCATTGAAGGTCGCGGGAAGCTCGTGCTCGTGTGAGATCACGCGGGACCAGCAATGATGGTGGGATGCCAGAGGCCGCGCTGCTCATCATGGACGTCCAACGGGGGATCGTTGCCCGCTTTCCCGACACCTCCGGACCGATGCTTCGCGCGCTGGATCAAGCAGCGAGCGCAGCCCGGTCGGCCGGGCTTCCGGTGGTGTACGTGCGGGTGGCGTTCCGAGATGGTGTGCCGGAGATCAGTCCCCGGAACCGCAGCTTCTCCGCGATCGTTGACTCGGGAGGTTTGGGTGACGATGACGCAGGCACGCAGATCCACCCGGCGATAGCGCCACACCCGGAGGACATCGTCGTCGTCAAGAAGCGCGTGAGTGCGTTTACCGGTAGTGACCTCGACGTCGTGCTCAGGGCGCTGAACGTGGATTCGCTCGTGCTGACCGGGATCGCGACCAGTGGAGTCGTGTTGTCTACCCTCCGAGAGGCGGCCGACCTCGATTTCGATCTCA
The DNA here is from genome assembly GCA_003140175.1 of Actinomycetota bacterium. Classification (GTDB taxonomy): domain Bacteria; phylum Actinomycetota; class Acidimicrobiia; order IMCC26256; family PALSA-555; genus PALSA-555. The sequence continues at coordinate 11,326 of PLJD01000101.1, read as the reverse complement.
CGGTCTTGCGCGACGGGTGTGCCGACAACGATGACGAGGTACACCGCGTGTTGCTCGACAAGGTGTTTCCCCGGCAGGCCACCATCCTGGGCGTCGATGAATGGGCGAAACTCCTCTCTAGCGCAGCTTCGACCGGCGGCTGACCTCGCCAGGCTGCTGACAAGCCTGGCCCCGGCTGACTCGCGGCTTGCCTAGACAGCGAGTCGATCTGGGCAAAACCCGGCGAGTTCTCGGGCGACGGCGACCGCGCCGAGCTTGGCGACGTTCTTGCGATGCGCGAGGCGTTGGAACTTGGTGCACAGGCGCTGTTGGGCGTGATCCGGCCCCCGGATAGTGGTCCACCCGTTGTGGGAGTCCGTCGCCCAGCATGCTGGGATGGAGGACACCACGATGAAGCGACATCGGCACACGCCTGAGCAGTTCGTCCGCAAGCTGCGGGAGGGCGATCGGCTGTTGAACGAGGGCAGGGACTTCGCGGAGGTGTTGCGTCACCTCGAGGTCTCGGAGAGCAGCTGGAATCGTTGGCGGGCCCGGTACGGGGCCATGAAGGTCAACGAGGCGCGCCGGCTCAGGGAGCTGGAGGTGGGTTGTGGAAGGTCTCGAGGTATTCGAAGATCGCATTCGCGAGTTCGAGAAACCTGCAGCGCCCACCAAAGGCGCAGGTCACAGACCTGCGCGTTCGCCGCGTCGCATCGAGTCGTTCTTCGATGGTGAACACGATTCCGTGTACGGAATCGGGGCGGGGGAGCGCGGTCGCGCGGAGCTACGAGCAGTACTCGAGGCGGCATGTGCTCAGCCTCTGCGGGGCCGTCGGAGACGCCTGGGCCGTTCTCGGAGAGTGCCCGAGCTGCTCCCGAGGGGATTGTCAGCGTCGACCGCTTCTATGACGAGAATCCCCTGCGGCGCTTTTCAGAAGAAATCGACTTTGGTCCTTACTGGAGCGACCGGTACGGACTCCACGAGGCCAACTGGATCGTCGACACGGGCGAGTCGTACATGGTCGCTGGTAGCAGCGGCTTTCTTAATCGATCCGAGAATCTCGAGGTGTTGGCGGTGATCTCGACTCGAGCTGAGGTAGACACGCGCCCGGTCGTGACCGAGTGCCGAGCCTCAAGGGGAGAGCCAGTTCGGCCAAGACATGCCAACGGACCGCGTCCCGCCCTGCGGGATGGTATCCAGCGGTACAGGTTGGGGACGTGGTGCCGTGGGGAATGTGCTTCAGTGTGAGTGTGGGGGAGGATCACCAGGCCAGGTTGTTTGGTGGCCGTTACGAGGTCGGTGTGCTGCTGGGGCGCGGCGGGATGGGGCAGGTGTATGCGGCAACCGATCGTCGCCTGGGACGACCGGTGGCGGTGAAGGTGTTGCGTCACGATTTGGCCGGGCAACCGGCCGTGCGCCGACGATTTGAGACCGAGGCGCGGGCGGCCGCCCGGCTGACGCATCCCAACGTGGTCGCGGTGTACGACAGCGGCGAAGACGACGACGTTCCGTATCTGGTGATGGAGCAGCTCCCGGGACGAACCCTTGCCGACGAGTTCGCCCACGGCCCGCTTCCGGTTGAGCGTTCCCGCGAGCTCGCGCTGGAGATTCTTGGTGCGCTCGCGGCCGCGCATCACACGGGGATTGTCCATCGTGACATCAAACCCGCCAACGTGCTACTGACCGACGACGGACACGCCAAGGTCGCCGACTTCGGTATCGCCAAGACCGCTGAGGCGGCCGATCAGACGCTCACGGGCCAGCTTGTCGCGACACCCGCCTATCTTGCTCCCGAGCAGGTAGCTGGCGAGGCGGCATCGCCGAGAAGTGATCTCTACGCGCTCGGTGTCGTGCTCTACGAGGCGTTGAGCGGCCGACGTCCGTTCTCGGGTGAAACCCCTCTCGCGGTGCTACGCGCCGTCGAAGAGGCCTGTCCCGTGCCGCTCGAACAAATGCGCCCGGGACTTCCGCCGCGCCTGGTCGCGGTGGTCAAGCGGGCGATGGCACGAGATCCGTTGCAGCGTTTCGCGAGCGCCGCTGCGATGACCGCCGCGATCGAGCCCGTCGGTTCCGACCCGGAGCCAGTCGGCTCGACCGCGGAGACGGTAGGGGTCGAGACGGTTTCGCACGACGGTGCCACCCAGACCCTTGGATCGGCTCCTAGACGTCAGCTGCGTGGGCGCCCGTCACGTATCAGCCGACCGCGCCTGCGCACGCTCATGGCGTTTGGGGTCGCCGTGGTCGTGGCCGCCCTGCTCGCGGTCACGATCGCAAGCGTCGGCGGTAGCGGTGATGGCCATTCGCCGTCGGTCCCCTCGTCGAGCGCGCGGAGCTCGCCGACGCAAGCGCCGACCACCTCGACCACCTCGACCACCCCCACTAAACCCGGCAAGGGCAACGGCAAGGGCAAGGGCAAGGGCAGCGGCAAGAACAGCTGAGCAGCCCATCCGCCAGCCCATGCCCGCGGTCTGTCGTATCTCAGATGCGTCAAGGGCAATGAACGGCGCTGCGACCGGGGGGTATCGCCTGGCGGCAGGTGCACACGATGAGATCCGTCCTTCGGGAATGCAGTGCGGCTGGACTTGCAGCCTTCGAGTGCGACCGGCCCGGTCCGGAGTTCGTCATCGAGAGACCTTCGTCACGGGTCACCGATGCGGCTATTGAGCAACGCCTCGATTGCTGGAGGTCGTGCTGATCCCCGACTCAGCACGACCTCCCGTGCGTTGTCTACGGCAGGTTCCCCTTGCGGTTCCCACACACGCCACTGTTGTTCAGGCCGGTTTGCTGGCCATCGGCACCCCCGGCGAAGTTGTTGCCCTTCCCGAAGGCACCGAACGAGCCTGAAGCAGCACCCGTTCCACACTGAGCCCCCGCGGCAATCGCTGCGGCACAGCCGTTCGCGGATGACCCGCAGTAGTCGTCACTCGCGGCGTGCGCGGTACCCATCCCCATCAGGGTTGCTGCCAACATGGTGGCACCAAAGATGCTTGCGACAATGAATCTCTTCATGGTCGGCTCCCTTCTCTTGAGGGAAGTCCTCAAGTCCAGGATCGTGACACTAGACGCGCGCGCTGGCGTCTGCGCCGGGGACGACTGCGCAAGGAGTCGACTCTCTGCGCGCGAAACAAACGGCGGCCGAGACGACAACAACTGCGCCCTCTGCCACGCCGCGCGGCCCTCCGCGCACGCTGCGCGCGACGTGTTGCGATCCCCGCACCGTCCTCGCGGACCAGATGTCCAACCCGAACGCACATGTCGACCTGCACCGTCACCGAGACCGCCGACGGCGGAGCCCAGTCGGTTTCGTATGCGTGCACGGTCGGCTCCGGAAGCACTGTCACAACCACCGGTCCGACCCAGCAGTCGGTCAGCTACACCGCCGATGCCTCCGGAGCCAGCGCGACGATCACCGTCACAATGTGTTCCCGGCGGCCGCCATCGTCGCTGCACCGCAATTCGGACAGCCCGGACGGGGCAGTTTCGACTCGGACGACACGGACGGGCGTGCCCTTGTGGCGCAACGGGTTTCGGTCGGAGTGCTGGTCAGCGAGTCGCCACTGAAAGCGCCGTGCTCGGTCTGGGGGACCGAAGGTCCCGGGTTCGAGTCCCGGCAGCCCGACCAACAAGCTCAACGGTCCCCGGACGTTCCGAGGGTCCGAGCGGGTCCCGATGTCGGAGGATTGTCGGCGCCCCAGGTGCGGGGGAGTACCCGAACCCACGTTGCGGGGCCGTCCCTGGCGGCCCTCCGGGCGTCCTGGCGGCATAGGCACCCCGAGCGGCGCCGCACGGTGCGGGGACTTTGCTTCGGGGCTCCCGGCTCGGTCCGGCGGTGGTTAGGCTCACGCAGGCTTGGAGGTCTGGGGAGGAACCCGTATGGGCGGTAGTCGGTCGGTCCGGTTGATGGTGCGGCTCTTGGCACTCGGGGGTCTGGTCGCGGCGCCGCTGGCGGCGGCCGTGGCAACCAGCGGGCCCGCAGGTGCGACCGTGACCGACGACGCCGGGTTTCGCACCGCGTGGACGACCCAAGCCACCGGCACGATCGATCTCGCTAACGACATCGTCCTCGGTTGCACCGGTGTGGCCGGCGCGGGGGTCTCGGTGCGCGATCTCGGGACGCCGATCGTGGTCGACGGGCACGGGCACACGATCACCCAGACGTGTCGCGTCGGCTCGAACAACGGGGTGCTCAACCAGTTGGGCGAGGGGGACGTGACGCTGCAGAACCTGACCATCACGGGTGGACAGACCAATGGAGACGGCGGTGGGCTGAACATGGAGGAGCCGGACACTCCCAGCCTCACGGTCATCAACTCCACCATCGCTGGAAACCAGGCGTGCGGCGTCGGCGGGGGTATCGCCCATGACACCTCCGGGACGGTGACGATCACGAACTCAACGATCTCGGGCAACACCACGGGTGACGATGGAGGCGCGGTCGACGTGGACGAGGGCCAGCTCACGGTGACGAACTCGACGATCACCGGGAATACGGCGCCGAGAGGCGAGGGGGGCATCGACAGTGACGCCTCCCAGGGCGTGACGTTGGTGTATACGACCTTGACCGGCAACACCGTCGACCCGACCGTGTCGTGCGATGACGGCGGATCGACTTCGCAGGCGTCTGGGAAGCCGTCACCACCGCCGAAGGTCCGCGCGCAGGCCGGCACCGTGGATGCCAACCTCTTCACCTCGGAGGGCGAGACGTTCCGGGCGTTTGGGACCGTCATCGCGAACCCCATGGTTGCCAACACGACCGACACACCGGTGAACTGCGACATCAGCGGTTCCAGCGCATCGCAGGGTTACAACTACGCCTCCGACACAACCTGCGATCTGACTGCGAGCACTGACAGTCAGGCCACCACCAACAACCCCAACTTGGGGGCGCTGGGCGCCAACGGTGGATCGACCCAAACCGAGCTGCCCCTCATCGGCAGCCCACTCATCAACGCCATTCCCGACCCGGGCGGCGGATGCCCCGAGTCCCCGACCACGATCACGACCGATCAGCGCGGGATCACGCGTCCGCAGGGCCCGGGCTGCGACATCGGCGCCGTGGAGGTCGTCGTGGCAGCGACCCCGCTGGTGGTCACCCCGAGCTTCACCGGCTAATCGGCTCCAGCCAGCTGGTGGGCACCGTCACCGGCGAGGCCGATCCTCCCGGCGGGGCCTCAAGCCGGCCGGGGCGGCGGGCCGTCGGCGTGGTGTGCTCGGCCTCCGGCGCTCCCGCGTCGACCCATGCCACCGGGACAAGCTCGACGAGCTCGACGACCTCCACCACCCTCGCCGTCCAGACGACGACGATCCCGGCCAACCCGACGATCACCTTCAACGCGCAGGGCGACCCCACGACGCCGGGCAGCAACGTGGTGAGCCCACCCACCGTGCCGTCGACCTGCACCGTCACGGAGACGGCCAATGGCGGAGCCCAGTCAACGTCGTACACCTGTACCGTCGGATCGGGGAACACCGTGACCACGACCTGTCCGACCCAGCAGTCGGTCAGCTACAACGCCGACGCCTCCGGCGCGAGTGCGACGATCACGATCACGATCACCAACGTCTTCCCGGCCGCGGCCATCGTCGCGGCACCCCAGTTCACCGGGTAGACCACTACCCGCCGCTCTCGTCTTCGGCGCATTCAATCGCGTCGGCGAGCAGGTCGACCCCCGCCGGCGGCACCGGACCGCCTCACCGAGCAACGCGCGTTGGGGGTGCGTCGAGCGTGGTCCTCAGAGCCCGCGGGATGGCCCGTCATGGTGATCGCATTGACTTCAGCACTCTGGGGTGGCGTGGTTTCACAATGGCACGGGCATGCTGTTGTGCCACAACGCTTCCGGGCACCGACCGGAACGACAGCGCTCTATAGGGCGGCTCCAGGGCCTGCTGGTGGGATCCGCCCCTGGTGAGCTGACGGCTGTGGACAACGTCGACGCGCGCGGCGCGCCGACTCAGCTGATAACTCTGGCGTTTCCGCTCCCGGGTGATCCGCGTGCCATGAACGGTTGCGCTGGTGAGCACAGCGCTAGGCGTCGGATTGCTCGTAATGAGCAGGTCAAGGGTTCGAGTCCCTTTCCGGCTCCAAGCGCGCTGACCAGCTGCTTCGCGCCGCTGGTTCACGCGTGTCTGGGGCGCGTTTAGTAGCGCAGCGCTCGTTGAGCGGATACCTCGGGCACAACGGCCCAGCGCCACACGTGCGTGCGGCGCATCCCTTCTGCTTGGTCCATCACCACCCGTCGGTTGGCTATCCTCGCTGCTCGAACGATCGTCGTCCTTGACCCGAGACCGGTGTGCTCGGGCTTCGTGCGGAGGGGCCACGGTGTCGACCAGCCCGGATCGGGTAGGCGTCCCCGCCAGTGATGGCAGTGACACCGTCATCGACGTGGCCGGTCTTCACATGCGCTACGGCCCGTACGAGGCCGTGCGCGGCATCGACTTGCACATCACGCGAGGCGAGGTGTTCGCGTTCCTCGGTCCGAACGGTGCCGGGAAGACGACGACCGCGGAGATCCTCGAAGGCTATCGGCGACGAAGCGGCGGCCAGGTCACGGTCCTCGGCGAAGACCCCGAGCACGCGGACGCGTCCTGGCGAGCCCGGATCGGTGTCGTGCTCCAGGAGACCGAGCCCGAACGAGACCTCACCGCGGAAGAGTGCCTGCAGCTCTACGCCGGCTATTACCCGGCTCCCCGAGACGTCCACCAGACACTGGCACTCGTGGGGCTCGCGGAGCAGGCCAACGTCACCGCGACGCGGCTGTCCGGCGGTCAGCGCCGACGCTTGGATGTGGCGCTCGCCCTGATCGGCGACCCGGAGCTGCTGTTTCTCGACGAGCCCACCACCGGCTTCGACCCCTCGGCTCGTCGGGCGGCCTGGGACATGGTCTCGGGTCTCCGTTCGCTGGGCGTCACCGTGTTCCTCACGACGCACTACATGGACGAGGCGGAGTACCTCGCGGACCGCGTCGCCGTGATCACCCAGGGGCGAATCGTCGCGGAGGGCCCACCCGGCACGCTCGCGGGACGCGAGCACGCCCCGGCCGAGATCGCCTTCACCATGCCAGCCGACACCACAGTCGACGATCTCCCCGACCCTGTGCGCGCCGCGGTCGCAGAGTCCACCAGCGGCCGTGTCCTCGTCCACGCCGAATCGACACTGCACATCTTGGGGCCACTGATCCGGTGGGCCGAGGGCCGCCACGTCGACCTGCCCGACCTCGAAGTGCATCGATCCAGCCTCGAGGATGTCTACCTCGCCCTCACCAATCCCGACGCGCACACCGTCTGATGGCACCCGCGCCCACGTCTTCGTCCCCCGCGTCAGACACCGAGCGTGCGTCACTGACGCGACTGATCCTCCACCAATTCCGCTACGACCTGCGTGCTTTCCTGCGTAATGGCCAGTCACGCTTCTTCACGCTGGCGTTGCCGGTCCTGTTCCTCGTCATCTTCGCGTCGGTCTTCAGCGGAGGTCATCAAGTGAAGGTGGCGGGCGGTCGAATCGACACCTCGGTGTATTACGTCCCGGGCATCATCGCCCTCGGGATCATCGCCGCGGCCTTCGTCAACCTCGTGATCTCCGTCACAGCCCAGCGCGAAACCGGCGTACTGAAACGACGGCGCGCGACACCAGTATCAGCGACGGCCCTCATCGGCGGACGAGCACTCACCGCCGTAGTCGTCGCGCTGGGCATTACGGGCGTACTCCTCGCCATCGGCTGGGCGTTCTACGGGGCCCACGTTCCAGCCCACACCGCCGCGGCGCTGACCGTGACGGTGGTCGTCGGGGCCATCTCGTTCTGCTGCCTCGGCTACGCCGTGTCGTCCGTGATCCGCAACGAGGACGCGGCCCAACCCATCACCCAGGCGATCATGCTGCCCCTCTACTTCATCTCGGGCGTGTTCGTGGCCGTCAGCGTCCTGCCGCATTGGCTCGTCGACGTGGCGAACGTGTTTCCCGTTCGTCATCTCGCCGCGGCGCTACTCGTGGCGTACAACCCGCACACCACGGGCTCCGGGTTTTCCGGCACCGACCTGCTCATCGTGGCGGCCTGGGGCGCGGCAGGCTTCATTGTCGCCCTGCGCCGGTTCAGCTGGCTGCCGCTGGGACACTGAACGACGCATTACCGGTCGACCCGACCAAAGGAAGTGCACCCATGGCGACCCGCACGCAGACCCGAACGGGGACCTGCCCGTCCCACGGCAGGGTCGAGGCCACCCGGGAGGTCCCGAAGCTCCAGTTCCCGTTCATCGTCTTTGGGGTCCGGCGCCTCGTGGCTCGCGGCCGGCCGTTCCACTGCCCAACCTGCGGCGCAGAGACCGACATGCACTGACTCGGATCTCAGCGGACTGTGTCCATCCGACCGAGACGGGCCTCGTCGGCCCACACCCCGGAGCTCGAGTCGGTCGGCGGCTGCGCACGCCCCTCCCCGGGTGCGTCAAGATGACGCACCGGACTCGTGCGGCCTGTGGGAAACGGCGCTGCGTTACAGCAGATAACTCGGCGCCCGCCGCTCCAGCGTGTTTGGTGTACCGCCAGCGATCGGTCGGGTGAGCACAGCGCTGGGGCTGAGATTGCTCGTAATGAGCAGGTCAAGGGTTCGAGTCCCTTTCCCGGCTCCCAGCCCGCTGAGACGTCTCGACATTGCCCGGGCTCTTCGTGAGTTGCGCCTCGATGACCGGGTGCGCTGTACCGGGGTGCGCTCACCTGACGAAACGACGACGACGTACACGATGCGGCTTACCGGAATCGCTCCCTTCGATCTGCCGATCGCGCGGTTGGCTGTGGCAGTTCGGAGCCCGGTCGTGTTGGAACAGCCGGACCCCTATCAACCGCACCTCGTTTACCTCACTGCTTGGCGGGTAGCCCCAAAGTCCGTGCTGGCACCGCACCAAGCACGGGGCGTAGTCCCACCGAACCCGGCCACAGCAGCACCTATCGGTGTACGCCTTGACGGTTCGCCAGTAGGCATGTCGCTCTTCACCGAACGAGGAGGCTGGGGCCTCCTCATTAGCGGGAGTCCCGGAAGCGGAAAGAGGAGCCTGCTGACACTGCTACTCGACCATTACCACGGACCCGTGACGATGATCGGCCTCGACTACAAACACGGCGAAACCTTGCTGCCGTGGTCTTCGGCGTTCGGGCTCCTGGCGTGCTCCCCGACCGAGAGCGAAACCCTGGCGGTGCTGGACCAAGTGCTCGGCATTGTCGAGCGCCGGGCGCACGCTCCGCATGTACCGCTCGGCGCCTGGACACCAGTGCTCTTCGTGTGTGAGGAGCTAGCTGGAGCCCCCGACACCTCGGCGGTCCGGACTCGGTTCCACCGACTGGCTGCGCTCGCACGGTCATCTTCGATTGCCCACGTTTGGACAATCCAGCGTGCCACGGCATGCGCAGCACTGACGACAGCATTGCGGCAACAACTAGCGCTTCGGGCTGCGTTTCAATGCGCCGGCGACCGGGATGCGAGCGAAGCAGCCCTGGGCGCTGGCCACCACGAGGCAGCCCTGTTGCCGCCATCTCCACCCGGGTTGGCCTACATCGTCCAGAGCGACGGCGCCCCGGGGCTGGTGCGCACGTTCATGCCGACCTCCCCGCCCACCACCGTCGATCGGCACCGAGTTCCGGCGGACGACGATCTGACCCAGCTCGAGATCTGGGACCTGTGGACCATCGAGCATGTCGAGTAGCACCCCGGACCACGGCGGCGGGGGACGAACAAGGTAAGGGGGCCTCCCCGGCGAGAACAGTTGCCCCAAGGGGCTCTTCGCTATAGCTTTGCAATGCCGGATTACGAGCACAGGGGGGTCCTGTGAGAAAAGCGGTGAGAGGTGTGGGCCGCTTGAACACGGCTCTTGGTCCTCGTGTCTTGCATAGTTTGCTACTGACCCTTGTCTTGCTGGCCGCCTCCGTTGTCGTGATGCCGGTATCTGTCGCCAATGCCGCCACGTCGCCCGTACTGGCTGGGGCGGCGGGTTACTCCGCTCTGGGTGGCGCGGCAGTGACTTGTACTGGTCCGACCACCACCACCGGGGCTGTCGGTGTCAGTCCAGGCAGCTCAATCACTATCGTTCCTGTATGTACTTTCGGAGGCGGGACAAACATCACCAATGCGAGCGCTAACGCGGCTCAGGCTGGCAACCTCAATGCGTTCGGCACTCTCGACCAGCCCTGCGATCACAGCTACCCGGACGCGCAGGAACTTTCCGGCCTCTCTTCTCCTTCTTCGCCTCTCCTGCCCGGTGTCTACTGCTCCGTTGGCAGCTTCTTGCTGACTGGACATCTATACCTCGCTCCAGCACCGGGCGTCTGGATTTTCAAAACGGTGTCAACACTGATCACATCGTCTGGTTCATCGGTGACCGGTGGCGACCCTTGCAACGTGTGGTGGAGGATTGGTAGCGCCGCGACTCTCGGTACGACCACTTCGTTCATCGGGAATATTTTGACGCGGGATGCCGCGGATGTCACCGCCCTGAATACCGGCGCAACCTTGAACGGTCGGGTCTTGGTGGGAGCTGCTGGGACACTCACATTGAATAACAACACAATCACCGGCCCGACCTGCGCCAGTAGTGGTGGCGGCGGCGGTGGTGGCGGCGGTCCGGCGGCTCCGGCGGCTCCGGCGGTTCCGGCGGTACCGACGTTTACCGGCTGAGCAGCTCACCGGCTTGCACCGTTGACGTGAAATAAGGCTACCGACGTCCGAGGCGGCGGAAATCGCTTTGCTCAAAGCGACGATGGGGGAGGACCCGTTCCAATGAAACACCGAGGCCCTGGGTTCTTACCCGCCCTTGGATGCTCGTTTCCCCCCTCCGACACCGCTCTAGAACTGACGGACATCGGTTACATATGGGGTCTCCGTGAGGTGAGGAGACCGGATGACCGAACGAGAGCTGGCGAAGGCGGCGGCGAAGCGACTGGCGATCTTGCGCCACGCCGAAGAGGTGACCGGCAGCGTCGCCCGCACCTGTCGCTATTACGGGATCACCCGCCAGGCCTTCTACACCTGGAAGCGCCGTTACGAGGCGGAGGGGGCTGACGGTCTCCGGGACCGCTCGAAGCGACCGAAGACGAGCCCGCGGGCCACCCATACTGAGGTCGTCGGCAAGATCCTCTATCTGCGGAGCAACTACCACTTCGGGCCGCAGAAGATCGCCATGTACCTGGCCCGCTACCACGACGTTGAGATCTCCAACTCAGGTGTCTGGCGGATCCTGAAGCGCGTCGACATGAATCGCCTGTCGGCGTCCCAGCGCCACAAGCCCCACGACCGGCGCTGGAAGCGCTACGAGAAGCCGCTACCGGGTCACCAGGTCCAGATCGACGTGAGGGGGCCCCGTTGAGTGG
>PLJD01000119.1 GCA_003140175.1 Actinomycetota bacterium | reverse complement strand
TACAACCACTACAAGCGGGTCCAGGCGGGCGCGTACGGCGACCCTGAGGTCGAGCTCCAAAAGTCGAACATCTTGCTGATCGGTCCGACCGGGTGCGGCAAGACGCTGCTCGCCCAGACCCTGGCCCGACTGCTGAAGGTGCCGTTCGCGATCGCGGACGCGACGGCGCTCACCGAGGCCGGCTACGTGGGTGAGGACGTCGAGAACATCTTGCTCAAGCTGATCCAGGCGGCTGACTACGACGTCAAGAAGGCCGAGACCGGGATCATCTACATCGACGAGATCGACAAGATCGCCCGGAAGGCTGAGAACCCGTCGATCACCCGCGACGTGTCGGGCGAAGGCGTCCAGCAAGCGCTCCTGAAGATTCTCGAGGGGACGACGGCGTCGGTGCCTCCCCAAGGGGGCCGCAAGCACCCCCACCAGGAGTTCATCCAGATTGATACGACGAACGTCCTCTTCATCTGCGGCGGTGCCTTCGCCGGGATCGACAAGATCATCGAGAGCAGGATTGGCAAGCGCGGTGTCGGCTTCGGCGCCGACGTTCGTCGCCCCCAAGAGAAGGATCTCGGCGCCCTCCTGGTCGGCGTGCTCCCCGAGGACCTCTTGAAGTTCGGGCTCATCCCCGAGTTCGTCGGCCGTCTCCCGGTCGTGGGCGCCGTGCACAACCTGGACCAGGACGCGCTCATGCGGATCCTGATCGAGCCCAAGAACGCCCTGCTTCGCCAGTACCAGAAGTTCTTCCAGTTCGACGACGTCGACCTCGTGCTGACCGACGACGCGCTGGAAGCCGTCTCCGAGGAAGCCCTCAAGCGGGGGACGGGTGCCCGCGGGCTGCGGGCCATCCTCGAGGAGGTGCTCCTCGACGTCATGTACGACCTGCCGAGCCGCACCGACGTCGCTCGCTGCATCATCGATCGCAGCGTCGTGCTCGAGCACATGACGCCGACGCTGATCACCTCAACGCCCGACCGCCGCTCCGCCTAGGTGGGGGGTCGCGGCCGCGCCGCGAGCCGGTCCGCCCGAACACCACCGGGTGATCGCGACCTGTTTCTCTAGACTCGCGTCATGCCGGCCCCCGACAAGCCCCGCCTCGACGGCCTCGAGGACACCTGGAGCAAGCGCTGGGAGCTCGACGGCACCTACCGGTTCGACCGGTCGAAGCCTCGCAGCGCGATCTTCTCGATCGACACGCCCCCACCCACCGTGTCCGGGTCGCTGCACGTCGGGCACGTCTTCTCCTACACGCACACCGACACCATCGCCCGGTTCCAGCGCATGCGGGGCCGCGAGGTCTTCTACCCGATGGGCTGGGACGACAACGGCCTACCCACCGAGCGCCGGGTCCAGAACTGGTTCGGGGTGCGCTGCGACCCGACCCTGGCCTACGACGCCGACTTCGACCCACCCCCCGAGCCGTTCGACCCGCCCCGGGCGGTGTCGCGGCGCAACTTCGTCGAGCTCTGCGACACGCTCGTCGTCGCCGACGAAGAGAAGTTCGAGGAGCTGTGGCGTCATCTCGGCCTCTCCGTCGACTGGACGCTGACGTACACCACCGTGGGCACCGCCGCCCGCCGCATCTCCCAGCGGGCCTTCCTGCGCATGTTGGCCCGCGACGAGGCGTACCAAGCCGAGGCGCCCACCCTGTGGGACATCGACTTTCGCACTGCGGTCGCCCAAGCCGAGCTCGAGGACCGCGACCTAGCGGGCGCCTATCACGCGGTGCAGTTTCATCGCCTCGACGGGGCCCCGGTCGTGATCGAGACGACGCGCCCCGAGCTTCTCGCTGCCTGCGTCGCGCTGGTCGCGCATCCCGACGACGGGCGCTACGCGGATCTCGTCGGGTCGAGCGTGCGCAGCCCGCTCTTCGGCGTCGAGGTTCCCGTGGTCACCCACCCGCTCGCCGACCCCGAGAAGGGGTCGGGCATCGCGATGATCTGCACGTTCGGCGACACAGCCGACGTCGTCTGGTGGCGCGAGCTCGATCTGCCGACCCGGGCCATCATCGACTGGAACGGGCGACTCCGAGTCGAGCCGCCCGACGCGATCACCAGCGACGAGGGCCGCGCCGCTTACGCGGAGCTCGCCGGCAAGACCGTGCGCCAGGCCCAGCGCCGAACCGCCGAGCTGCTGCACGAATCAAGCGAGCTGGTGGGCGAGCCTCGCCCCATCCGGCACGCGGTGAAGTTCTACGAGCGCGGCGAGCGACCGCTCGAGATCGTCACCACCCGCCAGTGGTATCTCCGCAACGGCGGGCGCGAGCCAGCCCTACGCGCCGAGCTGCTCGCGCGGGGGCGCGAGCTGGCCTGGCACCCCGACTACATGCGGGCCCGCTACGAGTCCTGGGTCGAGGGGCTGAACGGAGACTGGCTGATCAGCCGCCAACGCTTCTTCGGCGTTCCGTTCCCCATCTGGTATCCGCTCGACGCGGACGGCGCCCCCGATCACGAGCATCCGCTGCTGGCCGACGAGGACCGGCTCCCGGTGGATCCCTCGAGCGACGTGCCCGACGGCTACGCCCCGGAGCATCGAGGCCAGCCCGGCGGCTTCGTCGGCGACCAGGACGTGATGGACACCTGGGCGACCTCGTCGCTCACCCCGCAGATCGCGTGCCGGTGGCACGAAGATCCTGACTTCTTCGAGCGCACCTATCCGATGGATCTGCGACCCCAGGCGCACGAGATCATCCGCACGTGGCTGTTCTCGAGCGTGGTGCGCGCGCACCTGGAGTTCGGCGGGCTGCCGTGGACGAACGTCGCCATCTCCGGATGGGTGCTCGACCCCGACCGCAAGAAGATGTCGAAGTCGAAGGGCAACGTCGTCACGCCAATGCATTTCCTCGAGCAGTACGGCTCCGACGCGGTGCGGTACTGGGCGGCGCGGGGTCATCCGGGGACGGACACCACCTTCGACGAGGGCCAGATGAAGATCGGCCGTCGGCTGGCGATCAAGATCCTGAACGCCTCGAAGTTCACCCTCGGCGTGGCCGACGACGACGAACACGACATCGCCAAACCCGACCCGGACGCAGTCACCGAGCCGCTCGACCGCGCACTGCTCGCCGGTCTCGCCACCCTCGTCGCGGACACCACCGTCGCATTCGAGTCCTACGACTACGCCCGAGCACTCGACCAAACCGAGCGTTTCTTCTGGGGCTTCTGTGACGACTACGTGGAGCTCGCCAAACAGCGCGCCTACGGCTCGATGGGCGACGCGCGGGCCGCCTCCGCGCGAGCCGCCCTTCTGCTCGCCCTCGACACGCTGCTGCGCCTCTTCGCGCCGCACCTCCCGTTCGTGACCGAGGAGGTCTGGTCGTGGTGGCACGACGGCTCGGTTCACCAGGCGGCATGGCCCGACGAAAACGCGCTCGGGCGAGCCGCCGCCGACGGTGTCCCCGCCGTCTTCGAAGTCGCCGCCGCCGTGCTCGGCGCGGTGCGCAAGAAGAAGACCGAGCAGCAGCGCTCCCTTCGCACGGAGGCGGAACGGGTCGTGGTGCGCGACGACCCGGCCCGTCTCGCGCTGCTGCGCGCCGCGCTCGACGACGTGCGAGAAGCTGCCCGCGCCCGGGTGGTCGACCTGGTCGAAGGCCAACCGCCCTTGATCGAGGTCGAGCTGGCCGAGCCCGACCCGAGCTGAGCTGTGCGACCGGACGAAGCGCGCGCCTGGCTCGAGGCCCACGTCAACCTCGAAGCGCTGGGCGTGCCGATCGGCACCCCCCGGCGCGCCGCGCACCCGACCCTGGATCGCATGGCGTCGCTCGGCGCGCTGCTCGGCTCGCCGCAGCTCGAATACCCGGTCGTGCACGTGACCGGAACCAACGGCAAGACGTCCGCCGTTCGCCTCGCGGCCGCGCTGCTCGTGGAGAGCGGGCTCTCCGTCGGTGCCTACACGAGCCCCGACCTCGAGCGCGTCAACGAGCGGATCGCGTGGAACGGCCACCCGATTGACGACCTGAGCCTCGATGAGCTCTTGGCTCTGGTCGCCAGCATCGAGCCGCACCTCCCCGAGGTGCCCAGCTACTTCGAGATCCTGACCGGCGTCGCCTACCGCTGGTTCGCGGACGTCGCGGTCGAAGCGGCCGTCGTCGAGGTCGGGCTCGGGGGACGCTGGGACGCGACGAACATCGCCGACGGGCGGGTGGCGGTGATCACGAACGTCAGCATCGACCACGCCGAGTTCCTCGGCCGCACCCGACTCGATATCGCCCGGGAGAAGGCCGGAATCGTCAAGCCGGGATCGACCCTCGTCCTCGGTGAGACCGACCCCGACGTCCGGGCGCCGTTTCTCGAACGCGACGCCGCCGAGATCGTCGTGCGCGACCGCGACTTCGGGGTCAGCGCCAACCGGGTGGCGCACGGGGGACGCCTGATCGGGCTGTTCACGCCCCGCGCCCGCTACGACGAGGTGTTCCTCTCGCTGCACGGCGCCCACCAAGCGGACAACGCGGCGGTGGCGGTCGCGGCGGCCGAGGCGCTCCTCGATCGGCCCCTCGACCCGGACCTGCTCGCCGAGGTCCTCGGCCAGGCCCGCTCGCCGGGCCGGCTCGAAGTCGTCGGTCACCGCCCGCTGGTCCTCCTCGACGGCGCGCACAACGTGGCCGGCGCCCACGCGCTGCGCGAGGCGCTGGCCGAGGAGTTCCCCGCCTCGGCTCGCACCCTGGTCGTGGGCATCCTGCGAGAAAAGGATCCCTCGGAGATGCTCGAGGCCCTCGGCGCGCCCGCCGCGACGCGGGTCATCGCCTGTGAGGCGCCCAGCCCCCGGGCGCTCGCCGCCGCCGAGGTGGCCAAGGCCGCCCGGGGACTGGGGTTGCCGGCCGACCGAGTCGAGGCGTTCCCCGACATCAGCCGGGCCCTCGACGCCGCCCGCGCTCACACCCCCCCCGACGGGCAGATTGTGGTGGCCGGGTCGCTGTACGTGGTCGGGGCGGCCCGCGCCGCCGCCCGACGGATCAGCGCCAGCGGCGCTTCTGGGACGGACCACTAGGGTCGCTGGGTGAGCTCACGGACCTTGTTCCTCTGCAAGCCGGACGCGGTTGAACGGCGCCTGGTCGGTGAGATCTTCGGCCGGCTGGAGCGCAAGGGCCTGCGGATCGTGGCGATGGAGCTGCGCCGCATCGACGCCGAGTTCGCCGGGCGCCACTACGAGGAGCATCGAGGCAAACCCTTCTTCGATGATCTCGTGGCCTTCATCACCCGCGGGCCGCTGGTCGCCAGCGTCGTGGAGGGCGGTCCCGACACGTGGGCGGTCGTGCGGCGGGCAATGGGTGCGACCAACCCCCGAGACGCCGACCCGGGCACCATCCGCGGCGACCTGGCGCTCGAGATGACCGAGAATCTGGTGCACGGCTCCGACAGCGCCGACTCCGCGGCCCGTGAGATCGCCCTGTTCTTCCCCGAGATCGGCCCAGATGCGCGGTAGCGGCCGCCGACCCTGGTTGAATCGGCGCACCGGGCCGCTCGAGGGCCCGCCTGACACCGATGGGGGACGGCTGGACCGCCCTCCCCGGAGGCCCTAGCCTTGCCCACTCCCGGACCTCGTGGACGCGCTGGACGGTCTGTGAACGCCCCCTGGTACACCAATGTCATCGGTCGCGATATGGCGGTCGACCTCGGCACGGCCAACACCGTGGTGTACGTGCGCGGGCAGGGCATCGTGCTGAACGAGCCCTCGATCGTCGCGCTCGACACCCGCAACGGCAAGATCTTGGCCGTCGGAACCCAAGCCAAGCGGATGCTCGGACGCACCCCGGGGCACGTGGAAGCCATCCGGCCCCTCAAGGACGGGGTCATCGCCGACTTCGACGTCTGCGAGAAGATGCTGCGCTACTTCATCCAGCGGGTCCATCAGCGCAACCGGTGGGCGAAGCCCCGCATGGTGATCTGCATCCCGTCGGGGATCACCGGGGTGGAGCGCCGAGCGGTCCAAGAAGCCGCCGAGTTCGCCGGGGCCCGCAAACCCGTCATGGTGATCGAAGAGCCGATCGCGGCCGCCATCGGCGCCGGCCTGCCCATCCACGAACCGACCGGCAACATGGTCGTCGACATCNNATCGGCGGCGGCACCACCGAAGTCGCGGTGATCTCGCTCGGCGGGATCGTCACGAGCGAATCCAGTCACGTCGCCGGCGACGAGTTCGACGAATCGATCGTCTCGTTCATGAAGCGGCAGTACTCGCTGGCGCTCGGCGAACGCACCGCCGAGGACGTCAAGGTTCAGCTGGCGAGCGCCTACCCCCTCGAAGAGGAGTTCTACGCCGAGATCCGGGGCCGAGACCTGGTCACCGGCCTGCCCAAGACCGTCACCGTGTCGACCCAGGAGATGCGCGAGGCGATCGAGGAGCCCGTCGCGGCGATCATCGACGCGATCAAGGTGACCCTCGACAAGACGCCCCCCGAGCTGGCGGCCGACGTCATGGAGCGCGGGATCATGCTCGCCGGTGGCGGCTCCCTGTTGCTGGGCCTCGACGCGGCGGTGCAGGCCGAGACGGGGATGCCGGTGCGAAGCGCCAAGAACGCCTTGTTCTCGGTCGTGTTGGGCTCCGGGCAGTGCCTCGAACAGTTCGACGTACTGAGGCAGGTGCTGATCAGCGGACCTGAAGACTGAACTGAGCCCTCCGGCTCTAAGGCGAGGCGCTCATGGTCGTCTATCGGCGAGACACGCGAGGCCGGTCGACGCTCCTGATCCTCATCGTCGTGTCCCTCGTGCTCATCACGGTCGACGCCAACGGCAACGGCGTCGTGGACTCGGTACGGTCGACCGCCCACAACGTGATCCAGCCCGTCCAGTCCGTGGTGAACAGCGCGTTCCAGCCGGTCCGGAACCTCGCCGGCGGTGTCACCCACTACGGGGCAGTCAAGAGCGAGAACGCCCGCCTCCAGCGCGAGATCGCCGACCTGCGCGGCCAGCTCCGCGTCGACCAAACCGCCGGGCCCCAGGTCAGCCAGCTCGAGAAGCTCCTCGACCTCCCGACGGTCGAGGACGCGACCGGCATCGTGGCCGAGGTCACCGGCACTGGACCCGGGAACTTCGAACGCACGGTGACGCTGAACAAGGGCACCGGCCAGGGCATCCGGCTCCACGACCCCGTCGTCACCGGCGACGGGGTCGTCGGCAATGTCACGCAGGTCTCGAGCTCCCAGGCCACGGTGACGCTCCTCGACAGCCCCACCTTCGGCCTCGGCGTACGACTCGAATCGAGTGGTGCGCTCGCGATCACGTCGGCCACCGCCGGCGACCGCGACCTGACCCTCAGCTTCCTCTCCAGCGCCGTGAAGGCCACCAAAGGCGAGCTGGTGGTGACGGCCGCGGTGCCGAACGCGGTGTTCCCCCCCGGTCTGGCCGTGGGGACGGTCGCGAGCTACTCGAAGGGCGTCCAGGACCTCGAGCCGACCATCACCGTCGCCCCCGTGGTCGACCTCGACAACCTGGACTACGTGAAGGTCCTGCGCTACCCCGATCCCACCGCCACGCCCACCGCCGCACCGAACGGCGGGTGATCATCGGCCCGTGGCCCTCCGCCGAATTCGACTCGCGCTCGTCGTCCTCAGCCTCGTCGTGCTCCAGACGACCGTCTTCACGCATCTGCGGGTCTTCGACGCGGCCCCCGACCTATGCCTCGTGGGGACGATCGCCATGGCCTACGAAGAGGGGCCGATCCCCGGCGCGCTCTTCGGCTTCGCGAGCGGACTCGCGACCGATTTGTTCCTCTCGACACCAGTGGGCCTCTCCGCGCTCGCGTTCGCCCTCACCGGCTACGGGGTCGGCCTGTTCCAGAGCGGCCTGATCCGCGAGAGCAAAGGGATCGCGTTCGTCCTCGGCGGAGTCGGCGCCCTGATCGGCAACCTGATCTTCCTCGTCGTGGGCGGCCTCGCCGGCCACGACGAGCTGTTCGCGCTCCACAACATCCAGGTGCTGATCGTCGCCTCGTTCTACGACGCGCTGATGGCCGCCGCCGTGTTCCCTTTCGTGCGTTGGGCCGCGAAGGCCGACAGTGGTCAGGCAT
>PLJD01000094.1 GCA_003140175.1 Actinomycetota bacterium | reverse complement strand
CCGCGAACGCGAGGCCCGCGACGCGGCCCTGATCGTCGACGAGGGGCCCGCCGGAGTTCCCAGGATGCAGCTTGGCCGCCAGGACCAACACGTCGCGATGCGTCGGCCCCGACCCGTAGATGTCGGTGCCCTGCGCGTCGATCCGCTGAGCGACCGCGGCGGGCGACTCGGTCTCGGGACCGCCGCCGGGGTATCCGAAGACGCCGCCGGTCTCGCCGATCTGGGCGTCCACGATGGGCAGCGCGTCCGCGCCGAGGCCCGACACCCGTAGCACCGCGACGTCCCGGACCGGGTCGAAGGCCACGACGGTGGCGTCGAGGTCGGCGCCGCCGGGGGTNNGACCGAGAGCGCGACGCGTGCGGAGACGGGGGCGGGGATGCCCTGGCCGGGGGGCGCGCCAACGTTGGAGTTGGTCAGTTCGTTGAACACCTCGGCGAACGACGTATCACCGACCAGGCGACCGAGTGACGACAGCGACGACGGCGGAGCTGGCGCGACGTCGTCGATCTCGCGCACGATGGCCGNNGGCACGTTGGCGAGCCCGGGGACGAGGAGCCAGACGACGAGGAGGACGCCGAGCACGCCAACCGCGCCGCCGGCGACGCGATCAGCGAGCCGGATGCCACCGAACCACGGCACATGCTTCCGCACGAACGAGCCCAGGGCGATCCCCAGGCTTTGCCCGACGATCGCGACGAGCACCAAGAAGGCGAGACAGGCCAGCAGGCGGGTGCGGGGCGTCGAGCTTTGCAACGCGCGTGCGAGGTCGTTGACGAACTCGATCCCGACGAGGATTCCGAGCGCGAGGCCGGCCCAGGACAGGGCCCGGGCGACGAGTCCGCAGCGGTACCCGGTGTAGCCCGCCACGAGGACGGCGACGACGACGATGCCGTCGAGCAGGTTCACCCGGTCGGGCCCAGCAGCCGCGCGTGGGTCAAGAACCCGGTGTGGGCCACCATCCGGTGGTCGGGACGGACCGACTGGCCGTCGACATGCCAGCCGCGCTGCATCACTTCGAGCGATTCGGCCATCCCGAACGCGGACCCGGCGAGCTCCTCGCGGAGGCGGGCCACCTGACCGATCGTGGGCAGGTAAGCGAGGAGGATGCCGCCGGGGCGGAGCGCGGCCTCGGCGTGCTTCACGACCTGCCACGGTTCCGGCAGGTCCAGGATCACCCGGTCGAGCCGTTCCTCGTCGATGCCGTCGTAGACGTCGCGGACCTCGACCCGCAGTGGCAGGTCTGTTCCGAGTAGCCCTTCGACGTTGCGTTGCGCGCGGATCGCGAAGTCGTCGCGGAGCTCGTAGCCGGTGACGTGCCCGGTCGGGCCGACCGCGCGCAGCAGCGTCATGGTGAGCGCGCCCGACCCAATGCCCGACTCGAGGATCTGCGCGCCGGGGAAGATATCGGCAAGCACCAGGATCGGTCCGAGGTCCTTCGGATAGATGACTTGGGCTCCCCGCGGCATCTCGAGCACGTACTCGGCGAGGGTGGGGCGGACCGCGACCAGCCGGGCGCCGAGCGTGGTCCGCAGGGTGACGCCCTCGTCGGCGCCGATGATGTCGTCGTGGCGGAGCACGCCAGCGTGGGAGTGGAACTCCCCGCCGGCCTCGAGGACCACGAGGTAGCGGCGCCGCTTGGCGTCGAGGAGCAAGACCCGTTCCCCCGCCGCGAAGGGCCCGGTCATGAACGGGTTGCCCGCACCCGGAGCCGACAGAAGGCGCACACCTCGGCGGTGGTCGGGGCGCCGCACTCGGCGCAGCGGCGCAGGTCCGGGGACGCGTCGGTCTGGTCGTCGTCGAAGTAGGCATGGCCGCGTTCGATGAAGCCCTGCACGAACGCGGCCTTCGTGCCCGGAGACGAGTCCTCGAGGGAGTTGAGGACATCTTTGAATCGAAGGTGCCGGTTGCCGGCAGCCATCGGGCACTCCTCGACCTGGTAGTCGATGCGTTGCAGCACGCAGTACGCGGCCATCTCGCGCTCACCAAGGCGCACCAGGGGTTTCACCTTGCGGACGAACCCCGGCGCGGTGGGAAGGACCGGCGCCTGACGCCGGAGGTACTCGACATCCCAGCGCAACACGTTCCCGAGCAGGACGGCGGCTTCGTCGTCGAGGTTGTGACCGGTGGCAACCACGTCGTAGCCGTGCTCGAGCGCGAACGTGTTGAACAGGTGCCGTTTCGACAGGCCGCACGCGCTGCACGGGACCCGTCGGGTGGCGGCAGCGGCGTCGGGGACGGTGAAGCCCCAGTCGGCGCCGAGGTCGACCTCGTGGAGGGTCAGGCCCCGAGCGTCGGCGAAGGCGCGGGCGTACTGCCCGGATTCGTCGGAGTACTCGCCGATCCCGAGGCCCAGGTACAGGCCGTCGGGGGCGGCGCCGAGCTCGACGAGCAGATCCCAGAGCGCCAGGGAGTCCTTGCCGCCCGACACGGCGACCAGGACCCGGTCGTCGGGGCCAAGCATGTGGTGGTCACTCAGGGCCCGCCGGACCTGCTCTCGGCAGTGGACCACGAAGTGGTCGCGGCAGAACGCCGCATTGTGTCGGCGGACGTCGATCACCGCCGGGCCGCGACACACCCGGCACTTCACGACGCCGTCCCCTCGCCACCCGAGATCACTGGGCGGATCTCGACGTTCGTCGCGTCGTCGAGTCGGGCATCGCGGGCGACGAGCTCGTCGCCCGCGATGACGAGCACCGATTCGGGATTCAGCTCGAGTCGCTGCAGCAGCGCCGTGACCGTGATCGGTCCGGCGATCTCAAGCTCACGGCGCGGGTTGCGCAACAGAACCTTCATCGGACCGCCAAGGGTACCGGCGGACCCGCCAACCCGTCACCGCGCCGGGGGATCGACCGTGCGGATCTCGACCGCGTCGCCACGGCGCAACTCAAGCGTCGCCTCGACCCGCGGCTCGGTGAGGAGGCGACGCAGCAACTGAAGCGCGGTCGCGCTGATCCCGACGATGAGCCAGTTGCGCGAACCCTCCAGGAGACCGCGGCGCCACCCGCGGCGGGCCAGTCGGGAGAGGAGGCGAGCCACGCCCGCTCAGATACGCCGGATCTCGACGACGGTGCGACGCTTGCGGCCGCGCCGTCGGCCCAGCAGATACGCGACGAGGACGAGCACGAGGCCTCCGACGACCACGCCCGCCATCCCGGCCCCACGGGCGGCGTCAGCGCCAGCTTCGGTGCTCCCCTGGATTTGGCGAAGCTTCGCTTCGATGTCGTCGCGGGTGATCGGCCGTCCCGAGTCGACCGTGGCCATGAGCAGCCTCCTCAGGCTCGGGCGCGGCGCCAGCCGCGCGCCTTCCACGTGAGCGCGCCGCCGACGAGCAGCGCGACGAACACGATCCCGTACGGGGCCCACGACCAGTCGCCGCGGAACGTGCTGCCCGTCTCGGCCTGCAGGGTCCGCAACGCGCCGACACCGAGCAACACCACGCCGAGCCCCAAGAGGAGCGCGCCGACCAAGCCGAAGACGACGTAGCGACCCAGGCTCTTGATCGGGTCGATGGCCTCCTGGCGGAAGTAGGCGACCACCAGCTCGCGCAGCTCAAGAATGAGCTGCGGCACCGAGGTAGCGCCAGAGTCCGACGACGAGGGGGCCGACATCGGCCGGAGTCTATGACGGCCTCCAGGCTCGGCCTCGGGCTCACCGGCGCCGGCGGCGTTCAGCCTCGCGTCGGTGCGGGGGCGGGGACCAGCGCGTCGGGGGCAGGTGCGTCGGGGAAGGAGGCGAGCACCCCGGCGAAGAGCTCGCGGATGCCGTCCGCGGCGGCCTCGTTCGGAATGTTGGGATCGTTGGCGATCAGCGCGAAGCGCAGCGGACGTCCGGCGTCGAGTAGGCCGGCCAGTGCGCTCACGCCGTCGAGGGAGCCGGTCTTGGCCCGCAGCTTGCCGGCGAGGGTGGTGTTCTGCAGCCGCAACGCGAGCGTGCCCTGCTCGCCGGCGATGGGCAGGCCATCGAGGATGGTCTGGAACCGCGGCGTAGCCGCGAGGTTCAGCACCGCGGCGAGGGCCCGGCACGTCACGTGGTTGGTGTGGTCCAAGCCGGACCCGTCGACGAGGCTCACCCCCGCGGTTGGGACACCCAGGGTGGCGAGCGTGGTGAGGACGCCGTGCACCCCGGCGGCGGTGGTCCCCTGGCCCGCGGTGCGGTAGCCGATCTCCTTGGCGAAGAGCTCCGCGCCCAGGTTGTCGCTGGAGCGCAGCACCGACACCGCGATGTCGTGGAGCGTCGGCGATTCGACCGACGCGATCGCCGCCGCGCCCGCCGGTGCCATCTGGTGGGCGCTGGGCGGACCGACCTGCACGCCGTGCGCGGCGAGGAGCACGGTGAGGGTCTGCGCGGCGTAGAGGGCCGGGTCGGCGACCGGCGTCACCGTGCCGTTGACCACCTGGTACCCGTCGTCGACGGTCAGCGCGCCGAGCGGCCCGATCTCGGGGTCGGTCCGGTAGCTGGCCGGCCAGCTCGGCACGTACCGCTGCTGGTCGTAGCGGGAGTCGTCGCCGATCACGCCCCCCGGGATGCTCTTCACCCCGGCAGCCACGATCGAGTTCGCGAGCGCCGACAGGCTGGTCGTGACGTCGCCGTGCGTCGTGGGGTCCGCCTGGAGGAACGCGGCGAACGCGTCGGTGGACAGCACTGGGTCGCCCGACCCGACCAGCCAGAGATGATCGATGCTCCCGCCCACGGGCGCGGCGGTCGCGACCGCTTTGGTGTCGTAACGGAAGTTGGGTCCGAGGATCGCGACCGCGGCGGTCGTCGTGAGCAGCTTCTGGGTGCTGGCCGGCACGAGTGGCGTGTCGGGGTTGTGGGTCGCGATGGGTTCGGCACCCTCGGCCACCACGTAACAGGAGGTCGGCTCGCCGGCGAGCTCTCCATTGAGCGCGGCCTGGAGCCGCTGGGAGCCCACCGCGTCGACCAGGAGGGTCGGGACCCGCCGGGTCGACCACAGCGGCGTCCCGAGCGTCGGGAGCGAGCGGCCGCCCGACGCGGCGCCGCTGTCGAGGACGGCGAGACCCGCGCACACCAGCGCCGCGGCGGCGAGCGCGCCGCTGACCGCGCGCCATCGGGTGCGGGTCATCGCGTGACACGCACCGGGCAGATCACACCAGGCCCCGAGATTCGCAGAACCGGGCCCGGCGCCACAGATGCTCGAGTGCCCGCACCGCCCGGTACGAGGACGGGTAGCAGAGCCGGCCGGTCGCTTGCACGGTGCGCGGGCCGGCGTTGGCCGGGTCGGCGACCGCCAGCTCGGTGGCGGTCAGCACCGGCTTGCCCGTCGCGGCGGACACCTCGGCGGCCGCGGTCGCGAAGCGGGCGTCTTGGCGTTCGTGATACGCCACGATGCGCTCCAACCCGGGGTCGCCCCAGAACTGACCCTCGCGCATGAGCCGAGCCTCATTCGACTGGATCCCGATCCCCAGGTACACGACGGCGTCGACCTCGGGATGGCGCGCGGCGAGCTCGAGGACCTCGGGGACGGTGTCGCGGGTCTCCCCGCCGGCAAGATCGATCGGGTTGTTGCGGCTCCAGCGGGGGGGAAGCCGTTCGTCGATCGCAGCTCGCAGATCGTCGGGCAGGACCAGCAGCTCGAGCTCGGAGCGGGTGATGGCGTCCGCAGTCACGACACCCCAGCCGCCCGCGGTCGTCACCACCGCGACGCGAGGACCGAGGGGCAGCGGCTGCGTCGCGAACGTCGCCGCGGCCTCAAAGGCATCCTCGACGGTCGCAGCACGCGTCACGCCGGCCTGGCGGCACATCCCGTCGAAGACCCGATCGTCGCTGGCCAGCGCGCCGGTGTGGGAGGCCGCGGCGCGCTGGCCGCCCGCGGTGGTGCCACCCTTCAAGAGGACGACGGGCTGCGCGGCGGCGACGTCCCGCACCCGCTCGAAGAAGGTCCGGCCCTCCCCCACGCCTTCGACGTAGGCGAGCGCGACGCGAGTTTCGGGATCAGCGGCGAAGTACTCGAGGAAGTCGGGGACCGCGACGGCGGCGGCGTTCCCGGCGGACACGGCGCGGCTAACCCCCACACCCGACGCGCGCGCCATGTTCTGGAATGAGGAGACGAAGTTGCCCGATTGGCTGACGATGCCGACACCGCCGGCCGGTGGGTACGGCGCGACGATCTGCGCGCAGAGCCGGGCAGGTGTCGACACGACACCCTGGCCGTTGGGACCGGCGAGCAGGATCCCGAGCTCGTCGGCGAGGGCCACCAGCTCGGCCTCCGCGGCTCGGCCGCGCTCACCCGCCTCGCCGTACCCGGCCGAGGTGAGGAAGGCGGCCGTGATCCCGCGCCGGGCACAAGCTCGGAGCAGGTCGGGGTTCGCCGCCGCAGGAGTGCAGACGAAGACGAGGTCGACAATGGCGTCGGGGGGCAGGTCGTCGGGTGAGCGCAGCATCGGCACGCCCAGCACCTCGCCGCCCTCGAGGTTCGTCCCGTAGACCGGACCCCGATAGCCCTGGGTAATGATGTTGTGGAGGGCGACGAACCCGAACTTGCCCGGATGGGCCGAGACGCCGGCGACGAGCACCCCGCGGGGATCGAACAGGGCGCGGAACCGCTCCGGCGGGATCCGGGGGCTCACGAGCGAAGCTCGACGAGCGCGTCGACGGCGAGCGGTGCCCCGTCGACGACGACGAGCGGGTTGATGTCGATCGACACGAGGTCGGGGCGCTCGACGACCAGGTTGGACAGGGCCACGAGAATCGCGGCGAGGCGGTCGCGGTCCACGGCGGGCTCGCCCCGGACCGGCCCGAGGATCGCCGCGGCGCGCAGGTCGTCAAGCATCTCGTGGGCGTCACGCTCGTCGAGCGGAGCGAGGCGCACCGCGACGTCCGCGACCGCTTCGGCGAGGACGCCGCCGATACCGACCATGACGCAGGGCCCGAACTGGGGATCGTCGTGCGCCCCCGCGATGAGCTCACGTGCGCCGCGCACCATCGGGGCGACGACCAGCCGGACGGCACCGTCGTCGGGGCGGGCCGCGGCGAGCAGCTCGGTGGCCGCCGATTCGGCTTCCGCCGCGCTGCGCACGCCGAGGCGGACCAGGCCCCGCTCGGTCTTGTGCGCGACACCCGGACCGGTGAGCTTCACGACGACGGGGGTGCCGAGCGACCGGGCCGCGGCGGCCGCGGCGTCGGGGGTGTCGACAACCGCCTCCTCGACGACCGGGACACCCCGCTCCCGGAGCAGGGCGAGGGACTCGTGTTCGGCGAGCGTACGCCCCATCGGTGGCGATTCAGACGGCGGTGTCGCGGTCGCGCCAGTGCTCGTCGCGCAGGACCCGCTTGAGGAGCTTACCGGCGTCGGTCCGAGGCAGACTGTCGCGCAGCTCGTACTCGCGGGGCTGCATGTACCGAGCGACGCGCGTGGCGACGAAGTCGCGGATCTCGTCGAGGTCGACGGTCTCGCCGGACTTGGCCTGGACCACCGCGTACACCCGCTCGCCCCAGTCCTCGTCGGGGACCCCGAACACGGCTGCGTCGAGGAGTTGGGGATGCTCGTAGAGCACCGCTTCGATCTCGGCCGGGTAGATGTTGACGCCGCCGGAGATGATCATGTCCTTCTTGCGGTCGCAGATGTAGACGAACCCCTCGTCGTCGACGTAGGCGACGTCGCCGACCGACTTCCAGCCGCCGGCATCGAGCTCGGTCAGCCGCTCGTCGGTGCGGTGATAGCCGTCCATCGCGAGGCCGGTGCGGATGAACAGTTCGCCGGGATCGCCGACGGGCGCGTCGGTGCCGTCGTCGGCGACGATGCGCACCTCGATGTTCGCATACGGCTTCCCGCACGACCCGGGCTTGCGCAACTGGTCTTCAGGGTGCAGGACGGTCACGACGCCGAGCTCGGTGGATCCGTACACCTCGTAGAGGAAGCCCTCCCCCAGCTTGGCGATCACCTCTTGTTTCAAGGCGAATGGCACGGGGGCGGCGTCGGCGACGAGGCTGCGCATCGACGACACGTCGGCGCGGGCCAGCTCGCCGGGCGGGAGGCTCACGATCCGCTTCAGCTGCGTCGGGGCGGAGAACGTGTTCGTGACCCGGTGCTCGTGCACGAGACGCAGCCACGCCGCGGCGTCGAACCGGCGCAGGACGACGACCGGGCAGCCCAACGAATGGTTCATCGACGCCCACGCCAACGGGCCCGAGTGGTACAACGGCCCGGTGGTGAGATGCACCTCGTCGCCGGGACGCAGGTTGATTTCGCCGAGCAGCGCGAGGACGGTCGGCGGGTGGGTCGTCGTGCGCAGCGCGCCCTTGGGCTTCCCGGTCGTTCCCGACGTGTAGATCATCGAGGCGCCGGCGGACTCGGCGGCGACGATCTCGGGTTCGGTGCCGGGCTGGTCGGCGAGGACGTCGTCCCAGGCGTGGAAGCCCGGCGGGACCGGGCCGCCGAACACGACAACGGCACGCACACTCGGGAGCCGGTGGATGACCTCGACGAGCAGGGGGGCCTGCTCGGCGTCGATCACGACAAGCGTCGCGTCCGAGTTGGCGATGACGTACGCCATCTCCTCGGCGGTGAACCGGTACGACAGCGGGACCGCGGTCAGCGATGCCTTCCGTGCCGCGTGGATCGTGGTGAGCACCTCGAGCGAGTTCGGTCCGCACCACACCATGCGGTCCTGCGGTTCGGCGCCCAGCGTCACGAACCCGTGCGCGGCGCGGTTGACGAGCGCGTTCAGCGCCGCGAACGAGGTGGCGGACGGGCGGGCGCCACCCGAGGCGTCGACAATCACCGCCGGCGTGTCCGGTCGCGTGGCCGCGTGGGTCGCCAGGACGTCAGGCATCAGGCTCCCCCCTTGGCCTCGCGGCGCGTTCACACGGCGCGACGGCGTCCGAAAGCGCCGGTAGCCTACCGCCGTGCCCCGGCCGGTTCCCGTCCGCGGCGTCATCGAAGGCTTCTACGGTCCGCCCTGGTCGCACGCGGCGCGCCTGGACCTCGTGGCGTTCGTCGCTGAGCGAGCCATGAACGCCTACGTCTACGCACCGAAGAGCGACCCCCGACATCGGGACCGATGGCGCGACGCCTACGAGCCCGCTGAAGCCGCGCAGCTGGCGGCGCTGGCCGCGGCCTGCGCCGACGCCGGCGTCCGATTCGGGTTCGCGATCTCACCCGGACTCGACGTCGACTACCGCGACGCCCGGGACCGCCAGATCCTGGTGGCCAAGCTGGCGCCGCTCCTCGACGGCGGCGTCGACTGGGTTGTCCTCGCGCTCGACGACATCGCGAACCGGCCCGGGCTGGCTGTTGAGCAGGCCGAGCTGGCCACCTGGTTGGCCAGCACGCTGCCGGCGGTGCGGCTCACCCTCGTCCCGACCGAGTACGTGGGCACCCATCCGAGCCCGTACCTCGCCGAGCTGGCCGCCGGGGTCCCGGCGACCGTCGAGTTGATGTGGACCGGCCCGACCGTCTGCAGCCCGGTCATCGACGCCACCGCGGCGAAGGGCTGGCGCGCCGCGATCGGGGACCATCCCCTCGTGCTGTGGGACAACTACCCCGTGAACGACACCGTCATGGAGGCCGAGCTGCACCTAGGCCCCTACACCGGGCGCGCCGCGGGCCTGACCGACGAGCTCGACGGCGTGCTGTGCAATCCGATGCTCCAACCTCACGCGTCGAAGGTCGCGCTCGCCACCGCCGCCGAGTTTCTCCGAGACCCCGCCGCGTACGAGCCCGCCGCGGCGTGGGCTCGTGCCATCGACGACGTGGGCGGCGTCCGGGCCGAGGCGCTCGGCGCGTTGGCCCGGGCCTGCGCTGACGGACCGCTCGTTCGGTCCGAGCACCTGGTCCTGCACCGGCTCGTCGCCGACCTCGAGCGCGAGGCCCCGACGCCCGACTGGCCCGACGGCGTGGCGCGGGTTCGCGCGGAGCTGGCCGCGCTGCGCGCCGCCGGCGACGCCTTTGAGCCCGACGAGCCGCTCGGTGACGAGATCCGACCCTGG
Organism: Actinomycetota bacterium; assembly: GCA_003140175.1. Classification (GTDB taxonomy): domain Bacteria; phylum Actinomycetota; class Acidimicrobiia; order IMCC26256; family PALSA-555; genus PALSA-555. Next base: position 64,280 of record PLJD01000094.1, on the reverse strand, counting down.
CTTGACCAGGCCGCCCGCGAAGCCGACGCCGGTCTCGCCGCGCTGCGCCTGGTGCAGCAGGTGCGACCGGTCGCGACTCGCGACGGGTCGGGCGCGGGGCGGGCCGTCGCGCCCGACCCGGACGCGGCGATGCTCCATGCCTTCGCGTTGCTCTTCGCCTGGATGGGCGCCCGGCACGGAGCACCCGTGGTGGCCGGCCCACGGTTCGCGCTCCACGCCGCGATCGTGCAGCTCCCGGGCGGCCAGCCGGCCCTCGATATCGACCTGGCGCTGCGCGAGGACTGCTCGGCGATCGATCGGCTCTGTCGAGTGGCGCTTGGTGAGTACCGGGCCTGGGTGAGCGAAGCCGACGCGGGGCTCGACGTCCGTGCCGGCCTGGAGGTGGTCCACCTCGACGCGGATGGCACGTTCTCAGCCGATGCGGACACCACGGTGCTCGTGCGGTGTGGGTCGCGCTCGACGCTCGTTCGCGCGTCGAGTGTCCTGCCATTCCGGGATGCGCGTTTCTCGTGAGGCTGACCGTGGTGATGCCCGCGCACAACGAGACGTCCCTGCTCGAGGCGTCGGTGCACGACGTCGTCGAGGGGCTCCGGGAGCGAGGCCATACCTTCGAGGTGATCGTGGTCGAGAACGGCTCCCAGGACGGCACGCTCGAGCTGGCGATGCGCCTCACCGCCGACGCACCCGAGCTGCGCGTCGAGACGTTCTCGCGCGCCGACTACGGCCGCGCGCTGCGCACGGGGCTGGTCGCCGCACGCGGTGAGGTGGTCATCAACTTCGATGTCGACTACATCGACCTGGGCTTCCTCGACGCCGTGTTGGTCCGACTCGGACAGCCGGAACCGCCCGCCATCATCGTGGGATCGAAACGGGCTCCCGGCGCGCACGACCAGCGGTCTTGGCCCCGTCGCTTCGTGACCTGGGTCTTCAGCCTCGTGCTGCGACTCGGGTTCGGACTCCGAGTGTCGGACACCCACGGGATGAAGGCACTCGACCGGTTGCGGGTCCTCCCGATCGGGCAGGCCTGCCAGTCCGACGGTGAGCTCTTCGACACCGAGCTGATCCTGCGCGCCGAGCGGGCCGGCTTGGGGGTCGAGGAGCTGGCGGTGACGGTGTCCGAGCGACGCCCGTCGCGGACCTCGATCACGAGGCGGGCGATGCGGACCGTGGTCGGCCTGGCTCGCCTGCGCGTCACGCTCGGCCGGAACGATCGGTGACCACCACGGTCCTGGCTGCGCGCGGCCTGTGTCGACCGGGGCCGCTGGCCCCCGGCTGGCTCGCCGCCGATGAGGGCCTCGTGGTCGAGGTCGGTGCTGGCCCTCCGCCTCCCGGAGCCGAGGACCTCGGAGACGTCGTCCTCGCGCCGGCGTTCGTGGATCTGCAGGTGAACGGCGTCGGCGATATCGACCTCGCCACGGCCGACCCGGCGGGCTGGCGGACGGTCGGCGCCCACCTCGCCCGCCACGGAGTCGCGGCGTACCTCGCCACGTTCGTCTCCGCGCCGCTCGACGCGTACAACCCGATGCTGGACCGCCTGGCCACCGCGACCGCCGCGGCCAGGGGTGGCGCGGCCGCGCTCGGCGCTCACCTCGAGGGCCCGTTCCTCGGGGGCGCGCCCGGCGCGCACCGACCCGAGCTGCTCCGCACCGCCGACCTCGCCTGGCTGCGTCGCCTCCTCGATGCGCACCCCGGACTGGTACGGATGATCACCCTGGCCCCCGAGGCTGACCCCGGGCTGGCCGCGACCGCCGCCCTGGTCGAGCGGGGGGTCCTGGTCGCGATCGGGCACTCGACCGCCACCGAGGACCGGGCGCGTGCCGCGGCCGATGCCGGCGCGCGCGTCGTCACGCACCTCTTTAACGCCATGAGCCCCTTCCGGCATCGGGAGCCGGGCCTCGTCGGAGCGGCGCTCGACGACGCTCGCTTGACCCCCACCCTCATCGCCGACCTCGTCCACGTGCACCCCACGGCGATCCGCGTCGCGTTCGCCGCCGCCCCCTCCGTGGCGCTGGTGAGCGACGCGGTGGCGACAACCGACGAGATGCGACCCGTCGAGGGCGCGGCGCGCCTCGCCGACGGCCATCTCGCCGGGGCCACGGCGCTGCTCGACGACGCAGTCGCGAACGTCGTCGGACTCGGTGTCCCCATCGAACGGGCCGTGCGGGCCGCGAGCACCATCCCCGCCGACCTGCTCGGCCTCGCCGACCGGGGCCGGCTCGCGGTCGGTGCGTCCGCCGACCTCGTCGCGCTCGACCCGCGCACCGGGGCGCGGCGCGCCACGTGGGTAGCCGGCGAACCCGTCTCGTAGCCCAGCCCATCGGCGGGACAGCCGAGGACTCCGACCCCTGCCACGCATCGAGCCCGCCGGCTGGCCGTCGCCGAGCGGCCCGCCCCGCCCGCCCCCATCCGCGCCCCCAGAGCCCCGGCCCCGTACCGTTCGTTCACGTTGTGAACAGTTCCCTCACCGAACCGATCGGCGGTGCCCACCCCCGCCAGTCCGCCGCGGACCGCTTCGAGACCGCCTTCCGCCGCTGCGACGCGGCGCTGCGCCGACCTGCCGACCCCGACCTCGCGCCCGACGAGCTGACCCTCCTCCAGCGGCTCGCCAGCGACCCCGACGGGGTCGCGCTCACCTGGCTCGCGGCGCATCTCGGCCGGCCCAAGAGCACGACGTCGGTCCTCGTGAAGGACCTCGAGCGACGGGGCTTCGTTCGACGCACGCGACGTGCCGACGACGAGCGACGCCTCGAGATCGCGCTCACCGCCACCGGACGAGCGCGAGTCGTTGCCGATCGGACGCTCGACGCAGATCGTCTGGCCGCCGGGCTGCGTGCGCTGTCCCCGTCGGGGCGAGCGCAGCTGCTGGACGGCATCGAGGGCCTCGCCCGGGCCGCCGAGCAGCTGCCGATCGACGGGCGCGGATGACCGTCTAGGTTCGCGGGCGTGCGCCGGTACGCCTCCGCGCTGTCCTGTCACCCCGTTGCCGCCCATGCGGTCGGCGAGACCGCGGGCGAAATCCTCGAACAGCTCGACGGCGAGGATCCACACCTCGTCGTGTGCTTCGCCTCGTCGCATTTCGTCGGGACGTTCGACGACGCCGCCCACGCGCTCCGCGAGTTGCTGGGCCCTCAGGTCCTCATCGGAGCCACCGCGGGAGGGATCGTCGGGGGCGCCCACGAAGTCGAGGACGGCCCCGCCTTCTCGGTCTTCGCCGCCTACCTGCCCGACGCGACGCTGACCCCCGTGGCGTTGCACCTCGAGCAGACCCCCGACGGCGCGGCCGTCACCGGGTGGCCGTCCGACATCGGATCGGCTGCCACGCTGGTGCTGCTCGCCGACCCGTTCAGCTTCCCCGCTGACGCCTTCTTGCGGCGCCTGAACGAGGACCGGGCTGGGCTCACCGTGATCGGCGGGATGGCCTCCGCGGCCACGAATCCCGGCGGCAACCGACTGGTCCTCGACACCGAGGTCCGCCGTGGCGGGGCTGTCGGTGTGTTTCTCGACGGCGTCGACGTGACCGCCGTGGTCTCACAGGGCTGCCGCCCCGTTGGTCGGGCCTTCACCGTGACCCGCGCTGAGCGCAACCTGGTCATCGAGCTCGGAGGTCAGCCGGCCATCCAGCGCCTCCAAGAGCTCGCCGCGGGAGCCGATGAGGCCGAGCGCGAGCTGCTCCGGCGGGGCCTCCAGGTCGGGTTGGTCGTCGACGAGCACCAAGCCGACTTTGCCCGGGGCGACTTCCTCGTGCGCAACGTGCTGGGCGCCGACCCCGACGCGGGCGCCCTCGCGGTCAGCGACCAGGTCGAGGTCGGCCAGACGCTGCAGTTCCAGGTCCGGGACGGGACGGCCGCCGACGAGGACCTCCGGGCGCTGCTCGGCCCCCACCGGGCGGCCGGCGCGCTCCTCTTTACCTGCAACGGCCGGGGCAGCCACCTGTTCGGGGCACCCGATCACGACTCGGGCGTGCTCGCCCAGCTGCTCGGGCCGCTGCCAGTCGCGGGGGCGTTCTGCGCTGGAGAGCTGGGCCCGATCGGGGGGCGCAACTTCCTCCACGGCTTCACAGCCAGCGTGGCGCTCTTCGCCTGAGCGCGAACGCGAGCGCGACGCGCCCCGTCCGCCGCCGCCGGACAGTCGGGAGGTGACGGCCCGATGCGCCATAGTGGAGGGATCTGCGCGTCCGGGGCGGACTCCACCCGACGCCACGCACACGGTGGCCGACCGAGGCCCGAAGCGAGGAGGCGCCCGTGCCGGCAACCGAGCTTGACCAGCAAGGCATCAACGTCATCCGCGGCCTCGCGATGGATGCGGTGCAGAAAGCGAACTCGGGCCACCCTGGGACCCCCATGGCGTTGGCGCCACTCGCGCACGTGCTGTTCACCCGTGTCATGCGGTACGACGCGTCGGCGCCGGACTGGCCCGACCGCGACCGGTTCGTGCTCTCCAACGGTCACGCGTCGATGCTGCTCTACTCGATGCTGTACCTCACCGGCTTCGGGCTCGAACTCGACGACCTGCGCGAGTTCCGCCAGTGGGGCTCTCGCACTCCTGGTCACCCCGAGTACCGCCACGCCCCCGGGATCGAAGTCACGACCGGGCCGCTCGGGCAGGGCTTCGCCAACAGCGTCGGGATCGCCTTCGCCGAGGCGAACCTGCGGGGGCGCTACGGCCCTGCGGTGTGTGACCACCACACGTTCGTCATCGCGGGTGATGGCTGCTTCGAGGAGGGCGTCAGCCACGAGGCCGCGTCGCTCGCTGGCCATCTCGGACTGGGCCGCCTGGTGTGCGTCTACGACGACAACCACATCACGATCGATGGCCCCACCGAACTCGCCTACACCGACGACGTCCGGCGGCGCTTCGAGGCGTACGGGTGGCACGTCGTCGCGCTCGGCGAGGAGGCGAACGACGTCGACGCGCTCGAAGGGGGTCTGCGAGAGGCGATGCGCGCGGCCGACCAGCCCAGTGTCGTGATCCTGCGCAGCCACATCGGCTGGCCGTCACCCAAGTACACCGACACGGCCCACGCGCACGGCAGCCCGCTCGGCGACGACGAGGTCCGTGCGGTCAAGGAGATCCTCGGCCTCCCCGTCGAGGAGACGTTCTGGGTTCCCGACGATGTCTTGGCGAGCTACCGCGCCGCCGGCCAGCGCGGCGCCGCGGAGCACGAGGCGTGGGACCACCGACGCGTCGAGCTGCGGGCAGGCGAGCCCCAACTCGCTGCCGAATTCGACGCCTGCCTCGACCAGCGCGGCCTCGCCGGCTGGGAGGCGAAGCTCCCGTCGTGGACACCCGGCGACCAGCTGGCGACCCGAGTGGCGAGCAACCAGGTGCTCGACGCCATCGTCGACGTCGTGCCCGGCATCGTGGCCGGTGGCGCCGACCTGACCGGCAACACCGGCACCGAGCTCACCGGCGCAGAAGTCGTCTCCACCCACCAGTTCCGCGGCCGTCAGCTTCACTTCGGCATCCGCGAGTTCGGGATGGGTGCCGCGCTGAACGGCATGTCGGTCTCCGCGCTGCTGCCGATCGGCGGGACGTTCTTCGTGTTCTCCGACTACATGCGCGGCGCGGCGCGGCTCGCCGCGATGTCCGGCTACCGGACCGCGTTCGTGTGGACCCACGACTCGGTCGGGCTCGGTGAGGACGGCCCCACCCACCAGCCCATCGAGCAGCTCGCCTCGTTCCGGGCCATGCCCGGCATGCGGGTCATCCGCCCCGCCGACCCCAACGAGGTCGCCCAGGCGTGGCGGGTCCACCTGGAGAGCGACGCCGGCCCGACCGCGTTCATCTTGACCCGCCAGAAGGTGCCGGTCCTGGAGGGCACCGCCGAACGCGCCCCCGCCGGCGTGCCCCGCGGCGCGTACACGCTGGTCGACGAAGGCCCTCGCCTGGACCTCATCCTGGTCGGCACCGGCTCCGAGGTGTCCGTGTGCGTCACCGCCCGCGAGCAGCTCGCCGGCGCGGGCGTGTCGGTGCGCGTGGTGTCGATGCCGTCGTGGGAGCTCTTCGAGGCGCAGCCCGACGCGTACCGGTCCGAGATCCTGCCCGCGGGGGTTCCCAAGCTGGCCGTCGAGGCCGCGGCGTCGTTCGGGTGGGATCGCTGGGTCGACGACGTTGTCGCCATCGACCGTTTCGGCGCCTCCGCGCCGGGGCCCGTCGCACTCGACAAGCTCGGCATCAACCCCGACCACGTCACGGAGCGCGCCCGCGCTCTGCTCGCCCACGCCTCCGGAGGCAGCACATGACCAGCTCGATCGCCCGGCTCCACGACTTCGGACAGAGCCCCTGGTACGACAACCTCACCCGGCCGCTCATCACCGAGGGTGGCCTGCAAGCCCTGATCGACAACGACGGGATTCGCGGTGTGACCTCGAACCCGACCATCTTCGAGCGGGCGATGGGCACCGGCGACGCGTACGACGAGGAGCTCAAGGCGTGCGCGGGCGAGGGACTCACCATCGAGGAGTCGTACTGGCGCCTCGTCGTCCACGACGTGGGCCACGCCGCTGACCTGCTCGCCCCGACCTACCAGTCCACCGGTGGTGGCGACGGGTTCGTGTCCCTCGAGGTCTCGCCCGACCTCGCCCACCAGACGGATTCCACCGTCAAGCAGGCCGGGGTGCTGCACGGGCAAGTCGGCCGCCAGAACGTGATGATCAAGATCCCCGCGACGAAGGAGGGCATCCCCGCCATCGAGGCGAACCTCGCCGCCGGCATCAACACCAACATCACGCTGATCTTTTCGTTGGATCGCTACGGTGAGGTGATCGAGGCGTTCCTGCGGGGCCTCGAGCGTTGCGCAGCGGCCGGCGGAGATCTCGCGTCGGTTGCGTCAGTCGCGTCGTTCTTCGTCAGCCGGGTCGATACCGAGACCGACCGTCGTCTCCCGGAAGGTCATCCGCTGCGCGGCAAGGCAGCAGTCGCGAATGCCAAGCTCGCCTACGAGATGTTCCGCGAGCGTTTCGCCGGCGATCGCTGGGACGCGCTGGCCGCCAAGGGAGCCAAGGTCCAACGCCCGCTCTGGGCGTCAACCTCGACGAAGAACCCGGCTTACTCGCCCACCCTCTACGTCGATGACCTCATTGGCCAGCACACGGTGAACACCCTCGCCCAAGCGTCGATCGACGCGCTCCACGGCGGCGACGTGAACCTTCGGGCTGACGCGATCGAGGACGACGTCGCGGGCGCTCGGGCGGTGATCGCTGATCTCGCCGGAGCGGACGTCGACTTCGCCGACGTGACCGCCACCCTCGAACGCGAGGGTGTGGCGTCGTTCTCGACCAGCATCCACGACGCGTTCAAGACCCTGGAGAAGCGTCGCGCCGAAGTGACCTGACGCCGGGGGTGCGCGCCGCGCGCCGACGCCCCCGAAGCCGGCGTCAGGTGTGCTCAACCAGGCGTCGCACCGCGCGGAGGTGTTCTACGAAGTCGTCGAAGGACGCATGGGCGTTGACGCCGCTGGTGTTCGGCATCACGTACGCCGGTCGTCCACCGAACCGGTTTGGCTGCAGGCCCGCTCCCGCCGACCGGTCGACGGCGGCGCGCCAGCCGGTGAGGCCAACGAAACACACCACGACCGGCGCCAGCCAGGCCACCAGCCGCTCCACCCGACTCGTCCCGGCCCGGTATTCCGCCCGGGTGAGATTCGCCGCGCTGGGCGTCGCGCGCTTCACGAGGTCGGTCATCCCGACCCGGTCGACGCGGAGTGCGTGGCGGGGATCGCGGTCGACCGTCACCAGCCCCGCCGCGCCCGCCGCGGGCCAGAACCGATTCCCCGGCCGGGCAAACCCCACGCCGACGTCCGCCGCGTATTCGCTGGGGTTCAGTCCGACGAACAGGACGCGCAGATCAGGGCCCACGAAGTCCGGGAGGGTCCGCGCTCGGGTGGCGTGCACGTGTAGCCACTCGCGACCCTCGGTCTGGCTGGCGAGCTCATCGAGCGCGAACCCGGCGCCGACGACCACCTCGGCGAGCGCCTCGGGATCCCAGTCGGCGAAGAACCGGCCCGGGAAGTCGTCGTCGACCAGTGGCCCTTCGGCGTCGCCGCGTCGCATGGTCAGGGTCACCGGCGCGCCGACGATGAGGGCCTGGTGCAGGTCCGCCAGCGCCACCGGCAGGCGCACCTTCGCCAGATGCAGATAGCTGGCGCGCGCCCAACCGCCCGCGAGACCGCCCCGCCGGAACGGCAACGCCTCCAGGTCGGCTTGCACGCCCCACGCGTCGGGAGCGACCGAGCGGGCCAGCTCCACCATTGCGAGCGCGGCGTCGAGCGCGACGGCGGGGCGCCCCAAGTGGGTGAGATAGTCGCCCGCGCCGCAGCCTAGATCGACGCGCGGCTGACCGTCGGGGATGCGAGCGGCGAGGCGCTGCGCCTGGTCGACGAACCGGGGTGGACGCCGCGCCTGCCAGGCCCGGGCATGCGATTCGTACACGGCAACGGTCTCGTGGTCCATCGGCCGTATCATCGCCTCGATGGCGACGACCCCGCGTCCCGCCGAGGTCGCCACCACGATCGTCGTGTTCGGCGCCACCGGCGATCTCGCGCACCGCAAGCTCTACCCCGCACTCGCGTCGCTGGCCAGCACGGGGCAGATCCCCGACCGGCTGTGCGTCGTGGGCGTCGCCCGGACCGAGATGGACGACGCCGAGTTCGAGCGCACCGTCATCGCCTCGGTCGCCAAGGCCACCGGAGGCGACCAGGAGACTGGCGCCGCGGCCTTCGCCGACCAGGGGGTCCGCTTCCGCTACCTCACCGGCAGCGCGGACGACTCCGCGACGTTCCAGGCCCTGGCCGACCTGCTGCGCGGCGGCCCCGACGGGACCCACCCGATCGGGAACTGCCTCTTCTACCTCTCCACCGCGCCGTCGCTCTTCGAATCCATCGCGGACGGCCTCGGCATGGCGGGGCTCGCCCACGAAGACGACGGCTTCCGCCGTTTCGTGGTCGAGAAGCCCTTCGGTCACGACCTCACCAGCGCGCTGGCGCTCACGGGACACCTGTGCCGGTGGTTCCACGAGCGCCAGATCTTCCGCATCGACCACTACCTGGCCAAGGAGACGGTGCAGAACATCCTCGCCTTGCGTTTCACCAACACGATCTTCGAGCCGCTATGGAACCGCCGCTATGTGGACCACGTGCAGATCACCGTCGCGGAGGATCTCGGCGTCGAGCACCGCGGCGCGTTCTACGAACATGCTGGCGCCTTACGCGACATCGTGCAGAACCACGTGATGCAGGTCCTCGCGCTGACCGCGATGGAGCCGCCCGCGTCGTTCCAGGCCGACGCGGTACGCGACGAGAAGGTCAAGCTGCTGCGCTCCGTGCACCCCCTCGACCTCGACACACTCGAGCGTCACGTCGTGCGTGCCCAGTACACCGCGGGCGAGGTCAACGGCGTCCCGGTCCCCGGCTACCGGGAAGAGGAGGGCGTCGATCCCCGCAGCCACGTCGAGACCTACCTGGCGCTCCGCCTCGACGTCGACAACTGGCGGTGGGCGGGCGTCCCGTTCTACATCCGGACCGGGAAGCGCCTGGCCCGGCGCGTCACCGAGGTCGTCCTGCGCTACAAGGCGGTCCCGTTCCTTCCCTTGCCGCCGTCAGCGCGCGACACCGTCGAGCCCAACGAGCTCGTGCTCCGCATCCAACCCGACGCCGGGATCGAGACGTCGTTCGCGGCGAAGGTGCCAGGCCAGGCGTTCCGGGTTCGCCAGGTACGACTCGACTTCTCGTACGCCCAGACCTTCGAAGAGGCCGCGCCCGAGGCGTACGAGCGGGTCTTGCACGACGCGCTCGTCGGTGACGCCACCCTCTTCATCCGAAGCGATGAGGTCGAGCAATCGTGGCGGATCGTGCAGCCGCTCATCGACGGCTTCGACCAGGTCACGTTGCCCTTGACCCAGTACCCAGCCGGGTCGTGGGGACCGACCGCCGCGCAGAGCCTGCTTCTCGCCCCCGAGGATCGCTGGCGGGCACCATGAGTCTCTACGGCGACGAGCGACGCGTCGAGCACGTCCCCGCCGCGTTCGCCGAACTCGTCGCAGCCGAGGCGCCGGCCTCGATCGCCCTCTCAGGCGGCGACACCGCACGGTCCTGCTACGAGCTGCTGGCGACCGCGCCCGTCGACTGGTCCGGTGTCGACGCCTACTTCGGTGACGAGCGCTGGGTGCCGGTCCACGACCCCGGGTCGAACGAGGGCATGGCCCGCCTGGCGTTCCTCGACGAGGTCGAGCCGCGGGCCATCCACTCGCTGCGCGGCGCCGGCCACACCGCGGGTGACGCCGCGCTGGCGTACGACGCCCTGGTCCGCACCGCACCCCCGCTCGGCCTCGTGCACCTGGGGCTCGGCCCCGACGGACACACGGCGTCGCTGTTCCCCGGCTCCCCCACGCTCGACGAGCGTGAGCGCCTGGTCGTCGTCGCCGGTGACGACCAGCACCCCCACCCCCGCCTCACCTTCACGTACCCGGCCCTCGCTCGGGCGGCGCTCGTGGTCTTCACGGTGGCGGGCACCGACAAGCGCGACGCGCTCGCCGCGGTGCGGCGCGGCGACGACCTGCCGGCCGGCCGCGTGCGCGCGGCACGGGTCACCTGGCTCGTGGACGAGGCAGCCGCTGGCGGCGCCTAGCATGCGCGCATGCTGAGTCGGGCCGAGGCCGTTGCGCTGCGTGACGAGCCCCTCCACGAGGTGCTCGACGCCGCGGCTCGGGTGCGCGACGCAGCCCACGGGACGCGCCTCACGTTCTCGCCCAAAGTGTTCATCGCGCTCACCATGCTGTGTCGCGACCAGTGCGGGTACTGCACCTTCGCCAAGCCTCCCGCCCGGGTCGCCGCGCCGTTCCTCGACCTCGACGAGGTGCTGGCCATCGCGCGCGCCGGCGCCGCGAGCTGCCACGAGGCGCTCTTCACGCTCGGCGAGGCCCCCGAGGCCCGCTACCCCGACGCCCGCGACTGGCTCGCCGCGCACGGGTACGCGTCGACGGTCGACTACCTCGTGGCCGCCGCGGGTGCCGTCCTGACCGAGACCGGCCTGCTCCCCCACGCCAACGCCGGNNNNTTCACCACCGGGATCCTGGTCGGGATCGGCGAGACCTTCGAGGAACGCGTCGACGCCCTGCTCGCCATCCGCGACGCGCACGCCCGCCACGGTCACGTCCAAGAGGTCATCGTCCAGAACTTCCTCGCCAAGGCGGGGACCGGGATGCACGACCACCCATCGTGCGATCGGGACGACTACCTGCGCACCATCGCGACCGCTCGGCTCGTCCTGCCGGCCTCGGTGCATCTCCAGGCGCCGCCGAACCTGAGCGACGACCTGGACCCCATCATCGCGGCCGGGATCGACGACTGGGGCGGCGTGTCGCCCGTGACACCCGATCACGTGAACCCCGAGCGGCCCTGGCCGGCGCTCGAGCGGCTGCGCGCCGCGACGGAAGCGGCGGGCAAGACGCTCGCCCCCCGACTCACGGTGTACCCCGAGTACACCCTCGACCCTGAGACGTGGCTCGACGAGCGGGTCCGCCCGGCGGTCCTGCACGCCTCCGACGCGGAGGGACTCGCGCGCGACGACACCTGGGCGTCGGGCGGCGACGCGCCCCCTCCCGACGTGCTCGCCCGGCCGGTCCCGACCCCGTGGCCGGGTGGCGCGGTGCGCGAGGTGCTCGACGGGATTCTCGCCGGCCAGACCGCCGATGTCGATGAGCTCGCCACGCTCCTCGAGGCCCGCGGCCCCGACGTGCGGCTCGTGGCCGAGGTCGCCGACCAGCTCCGGCGCGACACGGTCGGGGAGGTCGTCACCTTCGTACGGAACCGCAACATCAACTACACGAACATCTGCACGTTCCGCTGCCGGTTCTGCGCCTTCTCGAAAGGCCCCCTCTCCCTGAACCTGCGCGGCGACCCCTACCTCCTCGACCGGGACGAGATCCAACGCCGGGTCCTCGAGGCCGTCGACCACGGCGCCACCGAGGTCTGCCTCCAAGGGGGCATCCACCCCGACTTCGACGGCGACTACTACCTCGACGTCACCCGAGCCGTGAAGGAGGTCGCACCAGACCTCCACCTCCACGCGTTCACGGCTCTCGAGGTCACCGAAGGCGCTCGACGCCTCGACGTCCCATTGCCCGACTACCTCGCCACCCTCAAGGCCGCCGGCCTCTCGACGCTGCCCGGCACCGCAGCCGAGATCCTCGACGACGAGGTGCGCGCCATCATCTGCCCCGACAAGGTCAACACCGACGAATGGCTCGACGCGCACCGCAGCGCGCACAACGTCGGGCTGCGTTCGAACGTCACCATCATGTTCGGGCACGTCGAGCACCCGGTCCACATCGCCCGCCACCTCGTGCGCACCCGAGCGCTCCAAGCCGAGACCGGCGGCTTCACCGAGTTCGTCCCGCTGCCGTTCGTGCACATGGCCGCTCCCCTCTACCTCCAAGGCCGCGCCCGGCAAGGCCCGACGTTTCGCGAGGTGCTGCTCGTCCACGCGGTCGGCCGCATCGCCTACCGGGGCTCGATCGACAACATCCAGGCGTCGTGGGTCAAGGTCGGCATCCGCGGCGCCCGCCAGCTGCTCACCGCGGGCTGCAACGACCTCGGCGGCACCCTCATGGACGAGAACATCTCGCGCGCTGCGGGCGCAGCCCACGGTCAGGAGCTCGACGACGAGGGCTTTGCGACGATCGTGGCGCCGCTCGGGCGTCCCCTCGAGCAGCGCACCACCCTCTACGGGCGCACCCAGACCGTCGGACGGCTCCTGCGCCCGGTGCCGGTGGGAGCTGTCCCCGTGGCGCTCAGCGCACGCAGCGCGCCGTGAGCGGGTCGCCGACCGACGTCGAGCCCCTCGACGTCCTCGGCGTCGGCAACGCCCTGCTCGACGTGTTGAGCCCCACCCCCGACGAGTTCCTCGACAGGCACGGGCTCGTCAAGGGCTCGATGGCGTTGATCGACGCCCAGCAGGCCACCTCGCTCTACGAGGAGATGGGCCCGGCGACTGAGCAATCAGGAGGTTCGGCGGCCAACACGGTGGTCGGCGTAGCATCCCTCGGCGGCGCGAGCGCGTTCATCGGCCGGGTGCGCGACGACACGCTGGGCGACGTCTTCGCGCACGACATCCGGGCCGCCGGCGTGCGCTTCGACACCACCCCCGCCACCGCGGGGCAGCCCACCGGCCGCTGCTTGATCCTCGTCACCCCGGACGCCGAGCGGACCCTGAACACATTCCTCGGGGCCGCTGCCGAGCTGCGCGTCGACGACGTGACGGCCTCGCTGGTCGAGGCGGCAGCCGTCATCTATCTCGAGGGCTACCTGTTCGACCAGCCCGACGCCAAGGAGGCGTTCCGCCACGCCGCGGCCGCCGCGCACCGGGCCGGACGCCAGGTGGCGCTCTCACTCTCCGACACCTTCTGCGTCGAGCGGCACCGGATGGACTTCCTCGCCCTCGTCGAGCACGACGTCGACCTGCTCTTCGGCAACGACGGCGAGCTCTGCGCGCTGTACGAGGTGGAGCGCCTCGGCGACGCCCTCGACCTGACGCGTCGGCACTGCCCGGTCGCGGCGATCACCCTCGGCGCCGACGGCTCACTCGTCGTCAGCCCCGAGGGCGTCGCGGAGATCCCCGTGCACCCGGTCCCGGGGGGCGTCGTCGACACGACCGGCGCCGGTGATCTCTACGCGGCCGGCTTCCTGTACGGGTTCACCCATGGGCAGGAGCCGGGCGCGTGTGGTCGGCTCGGTGCCGTGGCGGCGTCGGAAGTGATCTCGCACCTCGGTGCGCGTCCGGAGCGGTCGCTGGCCGAGTTCGCCGCGTCGCTCGGGTCGTGAAGCTGCCCCGCTACCGTACGGGCGACGCGGCCCTCGACCAGGTGGTGGCGGCGCTCGTGGAGCGCACCGCCGGCGAACGCGACGCTGACCTAATCTTCGAGCTCATCGTCACCGCCGTGCGGCTGGCCCGCGACCACGCCGACCGAGGCGATCTGAAGATGGCGAACGCGGCCCTCAAGGAGATGCGGTACGCGTTCCATGTCTTCGAGCCCTACCGGGCGCAGCGCAAGGTGGCGATCTTCGGCTCGGCGCGCACCCAGCCCGACGACCCGCTCTATCAGCAGGCGCGACGGCTCGCCCGCGCGGTGGCCGCCCGCGACTGGATGGTCATCACCGGCGCGGGACCCGGGATCATGGAGGCCGGCATCGAGGGAGCCGGTTCCGATCGGGCGTTCGGTGTGAGCATCCGGCTGCCGTTCGAAGCGGCGACCAGCCAGCTGGTCGCCGACGACCCGAAACTCGTCAACTTCCGGTACTTCTTCACCCGCAAGGTGACCTTCGTCAAGGAAGCCGACGCCTTCGTGCTCCTCCCGGGGGGTTTCGGCACCCTCGACGAGGCATTCGAGCTGCTGACGCTCGTCCAGACCGGCAAGGCGCAGCCGGGACCGATCGTGCTGCTCGACACGCCGGGCGGGACATATTGGGAGCGGTGGCTCGCCTTCGTGCGCGAAGAGCTGCTCGCCCCCCACTACGTGTCCGACCACGACCTTGGGCTCCTGTCGGTGACCGATGACGTCGACACGGCCGTCGCGCAGGTGACTGACTTCTTCCGCAACTACCGCTCGCAACGCTTCGTCGACGGTCGGCTCGTCCTGCGCCTCGACCACGCCCCCGACAACGAGACCCTCGCCGCGCTGACCGACGAGTTCGCCGACATCGTGCGGCGGGGACGTCTCGAACGGGTCGACCCATCCCCCGCCGAACGCGACGACGACGACGCCCTGGACGCTGAGCGCGTCGCGTTCTGGTTCAACCGTCACGGCTGGGCCCGCCTGCGCGAACTCATCGAACGGCTCAACGCCAACCCGTCCACCGCGAGTTAGTCGTCGGGGTCGCCGCCGAGGGCCCGGATGGCCCGCTCCACCGCCCGGCGAGCCTGCAGCAACCGCCGCTCGGTCACGCCGGCGGCCTCGTCGCCCTCGACCCGGGCGCGGAGCGCCTCGTAGGCGGCGTCGCGCAGCCGCTCCTCGATTCCGCGCAGCGACGCGACGACATCGGCGAGCCCCTGGTCGTCGGGATCAGGCACGAGCCGGTCCTCCGATTCGCCCGCCGCTCACGACGCCCGGCGCTGCGACACCGGCGCCGGGGATCGGCAGGCGGCCTGGCGCGAGCTTGCCGGTCGGGTCGAACGCCGCCTTCACCCGCGCCATGACCTCGGATGCCGGCAGTGCGACCCCGAACCCGTCCAGCGTCGGGGCCCCCGACTCGCGCAGCAGCCATCCCCCCGCGGCGGTCGCGACGCCGCGGGCGGCGGCGAGGCCGTCCTCGGTGGCGGCCCCGACGTGCACGGTGCCGACCCCCCACTCGGCGAGCCACACCACACCGTCCAGGGCGGCCAGACCCGCCCCGACCTGGCGAACCTGTCCCGGGGGAACCGAGACTCGTCCCCGATGGGGCGCGTCGGGCCAGGCCGGCCCGTCGTCGGGCAGGGCGACGAGCTCCGCGGCGGCCGCCTGGGCGTCCACGTCGTCGGGGTGGCCCTCGAGCAGCACCCGGGTGCCGTCGGGGCCCCAGGTGATCGTCGAAGGAGCAAGACAGGCCGCCCGCACCGCGTCGGGCTCGCCCGGCGCGCGGTACCAGCGGCTGAGCGCGGGACGAGGCTGGCAGCGCAGGATGACGCGCGTGAGCACCCCGAGCGTCCCGAAGGAGCCCACGAGCAGGCGAGGCAGGTCGAACCCGGTCACGTTCTTCACCGTGGGCCCGCCGCCGCGCACCAGGCGCCCGTCGGCGGTCGCGAAGCGGACCTCCAGGACCCGGTCCCGCAGCGGGCCGTAGCGGAGGCGGCGGGGACCCGACAGGCCGACCGCGAGCAACCCGCCGAGGGTGGCGCGCCGGTCGCGGGGGTCCAAGACGCATTCCTGGGCGTGGGCGCCAAGCGCCGCGTCTAGCTCGTCCACGCTGGTTCCCGCCCCGGCCGTCACCGTCAGCTCGGCCGGGTCGTACGCGACGATGCCCGAGGGGGCGCCCACCTCGGTGCCGGTGGGCACCGGGCCTCCGACCTCGCGCTGGGTGCCCGCGCCGACCGGCACGACGGTGCTCGCCGCGCCGACTGCCGCCGCGACGGCCTGCTCGGCGTCGGGCGTCACACCCACGCCCCCTCCGGCACGACGCCCAGCTCCCCGCAGCGGCTGCCCCGCGGGAGCACCTTGTCGGGGTTGGCGCGCCCCCACGGGTCGAAGGCGTCGCGGAGGCGGGCTTGCGCGTCGAGGTCGTCGGGTCCGAAGACCAGCGGCATGGCGTCGCGCTTCTCCAGGCCGATGCCGTGCTCGCCCGAGAGGACACCACCCGCGGCGACGCAGGCGCGCAGGATCGCGTCGCCGGCGTCGGTGACCCGAGGCCACACGCCCGGCTCGCGGGCGTCGAAGACGATGAGGGGGTGCAGGTTCCCGTCGCCGGCGTGGAAGACGTTCATCATCGTCAAGCGCTGCTCCTCGGCGATCTCGTACACCTCGAGGAGCACCTCGACCAAGCGGGTGCGCGGGACGACGACGTCGTGGAGGTAGTAGTCGGGAGCGATTCGGGCGATCGCACCGAAGGCCGACTTGCGACCCTTCCAGAGCAGCGCCCGCTCGCGCTCGTCGGCCGCGACCCGCACCGAGCGGGCGCCGTGCTCGCGGCCCACCGCCCGGACCTCCTCGACCTGGGCGGCCACCCCGGCTTCGAGCCCGTCGAGCTCGACGAGGAGCACCGCGGCGGCGTCCCGCGGGTACCCGGCCCCGACGTAGTCCTCGACCGCCCGGGTGATCTCGGCGTCCATCATCTCGAGCGCGGCGGGGACGATGCCCGCGGCGATGATCCCGCTGACGGTGGCGCCGGCGGCCTCGACGGAGGTGAAGTCGAGCAGCAGGGTGCGCACCACGGTCGGGTCGCGGGTCAAGCGCACCGCCACCCGGGTCGCGATGCCCATCGTCCCCTCGCTGCCGACGAAGCAGCCCCGCAGGTCGTAGCCAGGCTGGTCGGGCTCCAAGCCTCCGAGCTGGGCGATGCTGCCGTCGGCCAGCACGACGTCGAGGGCGAGGACGTGGGCGGCGGTGACGCCGGAGGCGAGGCAATGGGGGCCCCCGGCGTTCGTCGCCACGTTGCCGCCGATCGTGCACGCCGCCTGCGAGGACGGGTCGGGCGCATAGTGCAGGCCGAGGTGGCTGACCGACCGGCTCAGGTCGAGGTTCAAGACGCCGGGCTCCACCCAGGCGACCCGCGCCGCGGGGTCGACGTCCAGGATGCGGTTCAGGTGGGTGGTCACGATCACCACCGGGCGCCCGACCGGGGTCGCGCCACCGGACAAGCCGGTGCCGCTCCCGCGAGCCACAAAGGGGCGGTCGTGGCGGGCCGCGACCGCCACCGCGGCGGCCACCTCCGCGGGGGAGGCCGGGAAGCACACCGCGCCCGCCTCGCCGGTGGCAACCCCGGCGTCGCGGCCGTAGAGCGCGAGCTCGAGCGGCTCGGCCCGCGCCCGATCGGCCCCGACCGCATCCTGGAGGTCAGCGAGGAGCGCGCGATCGTCGTCGATGCGCGAAGCCTACCGACGGCCTCGATACGCTCGGCCTCCTGTCCACAGGAGGCTGGATGCGAGGCCCGAACCGCGAGTGGGTGAGTTTCGACGACCCGGAGGAAGACGGTCGCCGCTGGCAGATCGACGTGACCTTCTTGTTGTCGTCGTGGCACTGCATCTTCGGCTGCGGCTGCCAGGGTGTCCTGACCGAGCGCGCACCGGAGCTGGTTGAGGGCTGCTGCTCGTACGGCGCGCATTTCTCGGACCGCAAGGACCGCGATCACATCGTGCGGGTCTCGAAGGAGCTCACCGACGAGGAATGGCAGTACCGCGACGCGGGACGCAAGAAGGGCATCTACGCCCGCGCCGGCAAAGACGAGGACGGCCGCACCGAGTGGCGCACCCGCCTCGTCGACGACGCGTGCATCTTCTTGAACCGCGTCGGCTTCGACGGCGGCGTCGGATGCGCGCTCCACGTCCACGCCATGCGGACCGGTCAGCACCACAGCGACGTGAAACCCGAGGTCTGCTGGCAGCTGCCGCTGCGCCGCATCGACGATGAACAAGACGACGGCACCGTCGTGTCGACGTTGACCGAGTTCGCACGCGACGGCTGGGGCGAGGGCGGCGACGACTTCGACTGGTGGTGCACCGAGGCACCCGAGGCGTTCACCGGCACCGAGCCGGTCTACGAGAGCCTGGGCGTCGAGCTGCACAAGATGCTCGGCTCGAAGCTGTACCGCCGCGTCGTGGCGTACCTCGACGAGCGGCGCGGGGCGCGCCCCGCACCGGTCATCCATCCGGCCGAGGTCAAGCTGCTGGCCCGCCGGGACCGTCGCCGCTAGCGCGACCCTCAGCTACAGATAGAGGCCCGAGGAGCCATCCTCGCGCGCCGACGCGGCGGCGTGGACGTCGCGTTCGCGCAGAATCAGGTACTCGTCCCCCCGGATCTCGACCTCGAAGCCCGCCTCGGGGGCGAAGAGCACCCGGTCGCCCGGCTCGACGTTGCGGACCGTCGGGCCGACCGCGATCACCTCCGCCCACCCCAGGCGTCGGCTCACGTTGGCGGTGGCGGGGATCACAATCCCGGCCCGCGACTTGCGCTCGGTCGTCTCATCGGAGGGGCGGGTGAGCAGCCGGTCGGCGGTCATGCGGATGGAATGCTTCAAATCGCCCGGGTCGACATCCTCAGTCATCTGCGAGTGAGGCTACCGCCGGCTGCTTCGTGGGCTTCACCGGGCCTCGGTTACCATCCCAGCGACCCCCACCCTGGAGCGCCGTGTCGGACTTCGTCGCCCCCAGTCGCCCCGTCGTCGTCAGTGAGCCGTGGGCGAAACAGATCCGCCGGGCGGCGTCGAACTACCTGGCACTCACCAAGCCCCGGGTGGTGGAGCTCCTGCTCGTCACGACGCTGCCCGCGATGATCCTCGCCGCGCGCGGCCTCCCCTCGCTCGGCCTCGTCGTCGCGGTCCTCGTCGGCGGCGCCCTCTCCGCGGGAGGCGCCAACACCATCAACTGCTGGGTTGAGCGGGACCGGGACCAGCTGATGCGACGGACCCGCCACCGGCCCCTGCCGATGGGGACGGTGGAGCCCAGCCGGGCCCTCGTCTTCGGACTGGTCCTCGAGGTCCTCGCAGTGGCGCTGCTGTGGTCGGTCGCCAACGTGCTCGCCGCCGGCCTTGCCCTCGCCGCGGCCGTCTTCTACGTCTTCGTGTACACGATCTGGCTCAAGCCCCGCACGGTGCAGAACATCGTGATCGGCGGGGCGGCCGGCGCGGTCCCCGCCCTGGTGGGCTGGGCGGCCGTCACCGGCGGGCTCGGCGTCGGACCCTGGATCCTGTTCGCCATCGTGTTCTGCTGGACCCCCGCCCATTTCTGGGCCCTGGCCCTGCGTTACCGGGAGGACTACGCGGCGGCGAGCATCCCGATGCTGCCCGTCGTGAAAGGACCGGCCGGCGCCGCCACCCAGATCCTCGGCTACACGGTGCTGGTCGTGGCCGTCAGCTTCACCCTGCCCCTCGTCACCGCGGTGGGCGCCATCTACCTCGGCGTCGCTGCCGCGCTAGGCCTGGCGTTCATCGTGCAGGCAGTCCGGTTGCGCCGCGACCCGACGAACCAGCGGGCCATCGCCTTCTTCGGCCTCTCGAACACCTATCTCGCGTTGCTCTTCGCCGCCGTTGCCCTCGACGTCCTCGTCCACGCCCACTGACTCGGCGACGACCCGACCCCGCGTCGGGCGTCTCCTCCTCCTCGCCGCGGTGGCGGTCGCCGCGGTCGGAGGGATCACCGCTTGGGCGATCGCGTCGAACTCGTCGGGGCCGAGCGCCAGCAACGCCGCGGTCGGCGCGCCCCCGTCCGCTCCCCCGCCGGCCATCACCACCCCCAACGCGCCGACCGGCGGGTCGCTCGCGCCGGGCTTCTCGCTCACCACCCTCTCCGGCGGACATGTCTCGCTCGCCCAGCTGGCCGGACGCCCGGTGCTCGTCAACTTCTGGGCGTCGTGGTGTCATCCCTGTCGCCAGGAGTTCCCGCTCCTCGCGGCCACGTTGCGCCGCTACCAATCCCAGGGACTCCAGATCGTCGGGATCAGCTTCCAGGACATCCCCAGCGACGCGCGCGCGTTCGCCGACCAGCAGCACGCCCACTGGCTCCTCGCTCGAGACGACAGCGGGGCCATCGCCGCCACCTACGGGGTGCGGGAGATTCCCCTGGTGTTCTTCGTGCGTCGGGACGGCACGATCGCCAGCCGGGTGTTTGCCCCGTCGAGGTCGGCGCTCGACAGCAACGTACGCGCCATCCTCGCACCGTAGGAACCACCCGAGGTCATTCCTCCCAGCGGAAGGTGCGCGCCGCGAGCAGGGGCGCGCCGATCGCCCACCCGATCAGCGTCGCGAGGGCACCGATCGAGATCGGCCCCGCGGAGAGCGCCTGGCGCACCGTGTCGGACAGGGCGGCGGCGGGCAGGCCACGCGCGAAGGTCTGGAGCACCCCGGGCAGCTTCCCGAGCGGATACGCCATACCGCCCAGGAAGAGGAGTCCGAGGAACAGGGCGTTGGCGACCGCCAGGTTCGCCTCCGCGCGCAGCATGCCCGCGAAGAGCAGGCCGATGCCGGCGAAGGCGACGGTGCCCAGCAACAACAGGCCGATCGCGGCGCCGATGCTGCCTTCGGCGTGCCAGCCGAGCGCCGCGCCGACGGCGAGGAGCACGACGGCCTGCACCACCTCGAGGGCCAGGACGCTCGCCGTCTTGGCGGTGAGGAGGCCCGCTCGGGACAGCGGCGTGGAACCCAGGCGCTTGAGGACGCCGTAGCGGCGCTCGTAGCCGGTCGCGATGCCGAGGCTGACCATCGCGGTGGACATGACGGCGAGGGCGAGGACGCCGGGGACGAGGAACTGGACGGGGTCGCGGAGCGTCGGCACGACGTCGACCTTCGCGAAGAACACGAGGATCCCGACTGGGATCAGGATCGACACGACGAGGCTCTCGCCACGCCGCAGCGTCAGGACCAGCTCGACGCGGGACTGGGCCAGCACAGCCCGCAGCGCGCTGCGGCTCATGGGCGGGCTTCGCTGGTCACGCGCAGGAACACCTCTTCAAGGGTGCGACGCCCGGCGCGCAGCTCTCCGAGGCGCACGTCGTGGTCTCGCAACCAGACCGCGAGGTCGGCAACCACCGCGGGGGTTGCCTCGACGGCGAGGAGGTACTCGCCGGGCCGTTCCTCGAGCACTGCGGCGGAGTCGACGCCGACGGCGCGCGCCAGCGATGGCCGGTCCAGGCCCGGCGCGGCGGAGAAGCGGGTCTCGTCGTTCGCCGCATCGAGGGTCAGCTCCGCGGGTGTCCCGCAGGTCACGAGCTGGCCGGCGACGATGATCCCCACCCGGTCGCAGAGCTGCTCGGCTTCGTCCATGGCGTGGGTGGTGAGCAGGACGGTGACCCCGTCGTCGCGCAACTGGCGCACGAGCCCCCAGGTCGTAGTCCGGGCGTGCGGGTCCATGCCGGCGGTGGGCTCGTCGAGGAACACCAGCCCCGGACGGCCGATGAGCGCCAACGCGAGCGAGAGCCGCTGCTGCTGACCGCCCGAGAGACGCCGCACCAACGTCGCACGCGACTCCGACAGGCCCACCTGTTCGAGCAGCGCCTCGGGGTCGGCGGGATCGTCGTAGTAGGCGGCGAAGAGCCGCAGCGCCTCGAGGGGCCGGACCCCGGGGTAGATGCCGCCCTCTTGGAGCATCACGCCGATCTGGGGTCGGAGCCGGCGCCCGTCGCGGATCGGGTCAAGGCCCAGCACCCGAACCTGGCCGTCGTCGGGGCGGCGGTAGCCCTCGAGAATCTCGACGGTGGTGGTCTTGCCGGCGCCGTTGGGGCCGAGAAGCCCGAACACCTCGCCCGGGTCGACGGTGAGGGACAGCCCGGCGACCGCGCGGACGTCGCCGTAGCGCTTCTCAAGCTCGGCGACCTCGATCGCGGGGGTCGCCGAGGGCATCGAGCGGCGAGCCTACTGCCGGGGCCTGAGCGCACCCCGGCTCGGCTGGTGGGTCGGTTTCCTTCGCGCACATTCGGTTCTACGTCGGCAGCCCGAAAGCAGTTTCACACCCCCTCCTACCGACGGGAGCGACGGCGTTCGCAAGGGTCGACGCGGCGGCCCGGTGTGACACTCACCGTGTCCACGCCTGCTCGCAGCGACACGTCGCGACGGGCCACAATCGCTGCGTGGCCGACGAGTATCAGTACCTGGCGCTCATGGCGGCCTGCCTCGTCCTGACCTTGCCACTGGAGCTGGTCCTCGGCGCGCGGGTGTGGCGGCGACCGCGCCGGCTGGTGTTCGCGCTGGTCCCGACCGTGGCCGTGTTCTTCGCGTGGGATGTGCTCGCCATCGCCCGCCATCACTGGACCTTCAACCATCGCTACCTCGTCGGGCTGTCCCTCCCGGGGAACGTACCGATCGAGGAGCTGGTGTTCTTCGTCGCGATCCCGATCTGTGGCCTGGTGACCCTCGAGGCGGTCCGCACCCTCCTGCGAGGACGCCACCGTGCCTGAGTACACCGGGTTGGCGCTCGTGGCCGTGGCCGGCGTCGTCGCCCTCGAGGTCGGCGGGCTGCACACCGGCCTGTTGCAGACCCGGGCCTACTGGATCTCGTTGGCGATCTGCTACGGGTTCATGATCGGGGTGAACGGCTGGCTCACCAAGCTCACCGCCCCGATCGTGATCTACGACCGGCACGCCGCGACCGGATGGCGGGTGCCCTGGGACATCCCGGTGGAGGACTACCTGTTCGCGTTCGCCTTGTTGACGCTCGCCATGCTGTGCTGGGACGCAGCCGGGCGACGGGAACGAGTTCGGCAGTGACCGCGGTGCTGCTCGCCGTCGGGGCGCTCGTGCTCATGGAGCCGATCACCACCCTCGTGCACCGGGTGGTGTTCCACGGCTTCGGGATGGGCTGGCACCGCAGCCACCACCAGGCACCCCGGGGGGTGCTCGAAGCCAACGACCTGTTCCCCGTCGTGTTCTCGGGGGTGACGATCGCGGTGCTGTCGATCGGCGTCTGGGTGGGCGCGGGCAGCGTGCTGGTACCCATCGGCGTGGGCGTCACCGCCTACGGCGCCGCCTACCTCGTGGTCCACGACCTGGTCATCCACCGGCGGGTGGCCTGGCTGCGGGTGCCGGACCGGGTCGGGCACCGTCTCCGCGCCGCGCACAACGTCCATCACCTGTTCGGGCGGGCACCGTTCGGCTTCCTCGCCCCCGTCGTACCGCGGCCCTTGCGGTTCGAGGCGCAAGCCTGCGGGCGTGACGACACGCCCCGTGGGGTCAGCCGTCGCCGATCCTGAGCACGCTGCGGCCCACGACGAGCGCCTTGCGGGCGGTTGGTACCCGTGCCCGCGACGTAAACACGTCACCGTCGGCGCCTTCGATCCGGTCGAGGATCTCTGAGTAGAGGCGCCGCGCGGTCTTGACGCACCGGGCCGACGAGGCCGGGAGCAGCGGGATCCCGAGGTCGGCTGACGTGTAGTACTCGCGGGTGCGGCCGATCTCGAACGTCATGAGCTCCTGCCACTCGGGCGTGACCCGTCGCGCCGACGGGTCGGCGTTGAAGCGACGCAGGTCCTCTTGGGGCAGGTAGACGCGGCCCCGGTCAAGGTCTTCGGAGACGTCGCGGAGGAAGTTCGTGAGCTGGAACGCGAGGCCGAGATCCCGGGCGTGGCGTAGCGCGGCCGCGGAGGTCGGTTCGAGGATCGGCAGCAGCAGCTCCCCAATCACCGCCGCCGAGCCGTCCATGTAGTCGAGCAGGTCGTCGAAGGTGTCGTAGGTCGCGACGGTGAGGTCCATCGTCATCGACCGCAGGAACCGTCGGAAGCAATCCGGGTTCAGGTCGAAGGCGTTAACGGTGTGCACGACCGCTTTGAGGACCTCGTTGTCCGAATCGCCGCGTTCGAGGTCATCGAAGAAGCGAGCTCCGAATTCGGTCAGGGCGCGTCCGCGGTCGTCGACCGACACCGGGCCGAGGTCGTCGACGATGTCGTCGGCGTAGCGGCAAAACGCGTACAAGGCGTGGACGTGGTGACGTTTGACCCGCGGGAGCAGATACGTCGACGCGTAGTAGGTGGTCCCGTACGCCTTGGTCAGCGCTCGGCAGCGGGCGTAGGACTCGTCGAGGGTCGTCACCGCTGGCCCCACGCCTCGACGCGATCCGCGGCGAGCTGGCCGGACACGAGCACCATCGGGATTCCCACGCCGGGCACCGTACCCATCCCGACGAGCACGAGACCCGGAACCCGGTCGTCGACGTTGCGGGTCCGGAAGGGGCCGCTCTGGAAGAACTGGTGGGCGAGCGAGAACGGGGTCCCCCGCTCGAGGCCCTGCGCCGCCCACGCCGGCGGGTCGAGGAAGCGCTCCACGACGACGTCGTCGACCGGGTAGCCGAGCTCCCCCACCCGGGCCCGCAGGTCGGCCTGGGCCCGGGGGCCCTCGACCGCCCAGTCGAGCGGGCCAGCCAGGTTCGGGACCGGCTCCAGCGCGTACAGCGTCGTCCCGCCGTCGGGAGCGAGGCCAGGGTCGGTGGCGGTCGCGCTGGTCACCAGGATCGACGGGTCGGGCATCCGGCGGCCGTCGTCGAGCAACGTGGAGAACGCGTCGCGCCACGCCCGCCCGAAGTGCAGATTGTGATGCGCGGCGCGCGGGGGGAGCGCCCCCCGCACCCCCGCGATCCAGAGAGCACACGACGGCGAGTAGGTGCCGCGGGCCACGACTCGGGGTGGGGCGATGCCGAGCAAGGTCCGGTAGGTGGCAGCGACGTCGGCGTTGCAGACCACCGCGTCGGCGCCAACGCGGTCCCCGCCCCCCACCCGCACCCCGCTGACCACGCCGTCGGGCCCCCGCTCGATCCGCGTCACGGGCGACGAGTAGGCGAGCGTCACGCCGGCGTCCTCGGCGGCGCGGGCGAGGCCCACCGCGATCTCGTGCATCCCGCCGGTCGGGAACAGGACCCCTTCCACGGTGTCCATGTAGGTGATGATGCTGAACACCGCGAGGGCGTCGAACGGTGAGAGCCCCGCGTAGAGCGCCTGGAACGAGAACACGCGTTGCAGACGCTCGTCCGCGAAGTAGGAGGCCACGCGCGGCGCGAGGCGTCCGAGCGCACCAAGACGGGCGAGGCGGGCCAGCGCCCGTGGTTGGCGGAGCAGCTCGACCGGACTGTCGAAGCTGCGGACGATGAACGGACCGAACTCGGCCTCGTACAGCTCGCGGAGCCACCCGACGAAGCGTCGGAACCCGGCTGCCTCGCGAGCGCCCGCGAACCCGTCGATCTCGGCGGCCATGGCGTCGACCCCCGCCCGGACCGCGAGCTCGGTGCCGTCCGCGAAGCAAGCCCGGTACATCGGGTCCAGGCGATGGACGTGCAGGTGCTGCTCGAGGGTGCTCCCGGCCGCGGCGAACGTCGTCTCCAGCAGGCTCGCCATGGTGAGCACTGCCGGCCCCGTGTCGAGGTGGTAGCCGTGCTCCTCGACCACACCCGCGACGCCGCCCGGCGTCGCGGCCCGCTCGAGCACGACGACGTCATGGCCGCGCCCCACGAGATGGCAGGCGGCGGCCAACCCGCCGAGTCCGGCCCCCACGACCACGACGCGCATGGTGTCTACCGGTCGCGCCACGCCACGTACGTGGCTAGCTCCCGGAGCGCATGGCGCGCCTCGGCAGTGATCGGAGCGACCTCGATCGCGCCGAGCGCCTCGTCGACGAGCCGCTCGATCGCCGCCTCGCTCTCCTCGCAGGCGCCGCAGTCGACGAGCATCGCCTGCATCCGGTGCACCTCGTCGTCAGACAGGTTTGGCGCGCCGATGCGCTCGAGGAGAGGGGCGGCCGCGCCGCGCGCCCGCGCGGTGGCGAACGCCAAGAGGGGCGTCAGCTTGCCTTCCCGCAGATCGTCGCCGACCGGCTTGCCGGTGATCCCGGAGTCGCCGAACACGCCGAGCAGATCATCACGCAGCTGGAATGCTTGGCCCAGGGGGAGCCCGATCGCGCTGAGGGGAGCGTGGAGCTCCTCGAAGCGGCCGGCGAGCGCCGCCCCGAGGTGCAACGGGCGCTCAACCGTGTACTTCCCGGACTTGTAGCGCTCGATGCGCTCGGCGAGCGACAGATCGCTGCTCGCGCTGGCCGTGCCCACCAGATCGAGGTACTGGCCGACGCAGAGTTCGAGGCGCAGCTCGTCGAAGACCCACCGGGCGGTGGTGGGAACCTCCGAGAAGAGGAGGTCGGCGTACACGAACGCGAAATCCCCGACCAGGATGGCGACCCCCTCCCCGAAGCGACGGGCCTCGCCGCGCCAGCCGGCCTGCTCGTGGCGGGTGACGAACTGGCGATGGATCGCCGCCCGCCCCCGGCGGAGCTCGGATCCGTCCATCACGTCGTCGTGGACGAGCGCGAAAGTGTGCAGCAGCTCGAGGGCGGCGCCGGCGTCGACCGCGACCGGCGACGCGGGCGCCCCCCCGGCGCCGACGAACGCCCACTCGCAGAACGCCGGCCGGAGCCGTTTCCCGCCCGAGAGGACCAGCGCGCGTAACGCCGCGATCGGCTCGACCAGCGCGGGGTCCACCTCGGCCCAGCGCGGCGCCTCCTGATCGAGGAGTCCCACGATGCGCGCCTCGGCGCGTGCCCCGACGGCGATGAGACTCTCGGGGACGCCGGTTGTCCGGCGAGCCGGCGCCGTCGAAGCCATCGGGAGATCGTACGCTCGCCCCGTCCCGACGCCCCCAGCGCGGCCGACGCCTCGGCGTCGGTACGCTCCGCGAGCCGTGGCCGAGTTCCTGTCCGACGCGTGGATCACCGAGCTCGACCGAGCAGCCCGCGCCGCGCCCGGCCTCGCTGCCCTCGGCACCCCCGCGCGCCTCGTCGTCGAGGAGTGCGTGCGGCACGAGGGCCGCGACGTCGTGTACCACTTCGTGTTCGAGTCGACCGGCGCCCGAGTCGAGCGTGGTCCCGCGTCGCACGCCGACCTGTCGCTCGTCACCGATGCGGCGACGGCGTGGGGACTCGGAACGGGAACGGTCGGCGCGCAGGAGGCGATCGTGTCGGGGAACCTGAAAATCAGGGGACGCGCGGAGCGGTTGCGCGCCGCTGGTGAGGCGCTCCACGCCGTCCACGACGTGTTCGAGCACGTGCGGGACGCCACCACCGCCCCCGACGACCGGGCCGGCGACGCGGGCGAGCGCCGCTAGCATCACCATGAGGGCAAAGATTCGATCGGGAGGAGGGCACCGTGATCTCCGAGGCTGACTTCCGATCCGAAGCCACGGCGTTCCTGGAGGAGCACTCGGAGCCCCGCGTCGAAGAGAAGTTCGAATGGGGGAAGGGCTCGGACCGGGTTGGTCTGCTCGAGGAGAAGACGCCCGAGGCGGAGCTGGCCGAGGTTCGCGCCGCGCAGGGATGGAAGGCCCTGGAGTTCGACGCCGGGTTCGGGTGGATCACCGGCCCCGAGGAGTATGGGGGCCGCGCGCTGCCGGCCGACTACGAGCGCGCCTATCGGGCGCTGGCCGTGCGATACGCGATTCCCCCGCAGACCGCGTTCGGGATCGGGCTCGGGATGGTCGCACCGACGATTCTGGCGCACGGCATCCCCGAGGTGAAGGAGCGCTACCTGCGCCCCTTGTACCGGGGTGAGATCGTGGGCTGTCAGCTGTTCTCGGAGCCGGTCGCCGGTTCCGACCTGGCGGGGATCCAGACCGCGGCGCTGCGCGACGGCGACGAATGGATCCTGAACGGCCAGAAGGTCTGGACGTCGGGAGCCCAGTTCAGCGACATCGGCGAGATCATCACCCGCACGTCGACCGACAAGCCCAAGCACAAGGGCCTCACCATGTTCGTCGTGGACATGCGGGCGCCCGGCGTCGAGGTCCGGCCGCTACGCCAGATGACCGGCGGGGCGTCGTTCAACGAGGTGTTCTTCACCGACGTGCGGGTCCTCGACACGCACCGGCTGGGCGACGTCGACGAGGGCTGGACCGTCGCGCTGACCACCCTCATGAACGAGCGGGCCGCGATTGGCGGAGGTGGCCTCGGCGTCGGCGGCGGGGTGGGCCTTCAACGACTCCGCGAGATCGCCCTGCATTTCGGACGGGACGAGGACCCGATCGTCCGTCAGCGTCTCGCCGACATCTACATCCGGCTCACCGTCGCCCGCTACACCAGCTTGCGGGCGATGGCCAAGATCCAGGCCGGCCAGCTCCCCGGTCCAGAGATGTCCATCGCCAAGCTGGCCCTCACCCAGAACATGCAGCGCACCGCGCAGACCCTCGGCGAGCTGCTCGGCCCCCGCATGATTGCGGACACCGGCGAGTGGGGCACCTTCGCCTGGGCCGAGTTCGTCCTGGGGATCCCCGGCGTTCGCGTCGCGGGTGGCACCGACGAAGTGATGCGCAACATCGTTGGTGAGCGGGTGCTCGGCCTTCCGAAGGAGCCACCCGGCCCGGCCGGGCGCTAGCGCCGTGCTCCCCTTCGAGCGCCTCCGCGCGCTCGCTCGGTACTCGGGCGACGATGCCGAGCTCGTGGCCGAGGCCGCGGACTGCCTCGCCGACTTCTCCGCCGACCCGGCCCAGCTCGTCACCGTATGTCGGCGGCTCCTCGCGCACCATCCCAGCAGCGGGCCGCTCTGGTGGACCTGCGCGCAGGTGCTGGCCGCGTCGGACCCGGCCACCGGCGCACGCGAAGCCACCCGCCTCCTGGCGCGCGACCGCACCGCCACTCGGCTGGCGTCGCTGCTGCCATTCCCCCATGACGACGCGATCGCGATCCTGGGCTGGCCTGACACCACCGGCGCCGCGCTGGTCGAACGGCCCGACCTCGACGTCGTGTCGGTACGCGCCGGTCACCGCCGCCTGCGGGCCGCGGAGCGGCGGGTCCGGGTCCTCGACTTGGTCGAGGCGATCGCGGCGTCGCCGAGTCACCTCCTCGTGGAGGTGCTGGCCGCCGGCTCCACCAGCGCGGTAGTTCCCGACGGTGTCGCCGATCTGCGGTGGTCGCTCTCCGAAGCGAAGCTCTGGCTTGTCGTCCCGACCGGCCGGCTGCTCCCCGACCGGCTCTTCGAGGTCCTCCAACGTCAACTCGGCGACCGCGACGACGTCGAGATGATCGAGGTCGGCACCGCCGACGAGGTCGCCGGCCCGTGGGGACTCGACGCGCCGGCACGTCTGGGCATCCACGCCGACTGCCCCGTCGCGCCGGAGCTGCTCCGCCTCTGAGCATCGACGCACTCACCCGTCGGCGTCGCTACCGTGACGCGATGGGCTCGAGCCCCAACCCGTCGACCCCGAACGTGCCGCTCCCCCCAGCGGATCTCTCCACCATGTGCGGGCAGTGTGGCGCGCCGATGCGTGAAGAGCATGCCCACTACCGCTGCCCCGTGTGTGGCTGGAGGGACTCGTGCTGCGACGGTCCCTACTGAGGCAGCTCGGGGCGATCGGGCGGCACACCCTGGGTGCGGGTGATCACGAAGCGTCGTGACCACCGGGCGCTGAGCCAGCGGCGCACACCGGTGCGTACCGGCGGGAAGAGCAGCAACAGCCCCGGAATGTCGGTCAAGAAGCCAGGGAACACGAGGAACGCGCCGGCCGCGACCAGCAGCGCCCCGTCCGCGAGGGTGGTCCCGGGTACCCGGCGCTCCTGGAGGTCAGCCATCAGGCGCCGCAGCGCGATCAGTCCCTGGGCCTTGACGATCGCGGCACCGACGACGGCGACGAGGAGCAGCAGCCCGATGGTGTTCACGACACCGAGGCGCTCGGCGACCTCGATGACGACGACCAGCTCAAGGACCGCGATCGCGGCCATCCAGGCCAGGACTTTGCCCACGAGGGTCAGGGTACCGGCGCAGTCAGGGACGCCCGACCCGCCGTAGGACCGCCCGGGGCGGCTCAGGCCTCGAGGGCTAGGGACGGGTCAGGGTCGGGAGCGTCGTCGAAGAGCTCGAGGTCGCGGTCACGGGTCCGCAGCTCCTCGATCTTGCGCAGAGGCCGCTCGAGCGCGTTGGTGCGCGTCCCCACGAGCGCCGAGTACTCCCTGCTCGCCGAGTCGATGCGCTGGCCGACCCGCTCCATCTGGCCCTTGAACTTGGCCCACTGCTCCTCGAACTGGCCGAGCAGGCTCACGATCTCGTCGGAGGTTCGAGCCAACCGGAAGTTCTCGACCATCTGACGGATGAGTGCGAGGACGACGAAGAGCGTCAAGGGCGAACAAAAGACCACGCCCTGACGAACCGCGTCGTCGAGGATCGTGTCGTCGTACTCGTGAATGAAGGCGTAGAGCTGCTCGTTCGGGATGAAGAGCAGCACGAAGTCGACGGTGCCGCCCCCCGCGTCCACGTAGTCGCGGCCGCTCAGGTCACGGACCCGGGCCCGCACATCCTTGAGGAAGTCGTCGCGGTACCGCTTCCGGTCGAGTTCGGATTCGGCGTCGCAGTAATGCAGGTAGTTGTCGAGCGGGAACTTGACGTCCATGTGCAGCAGCAGGTTGTTGGGCAAAAAGAAGGTGTAGTCGGGAATGCCGGGGCCCTGTTCCACAGAGCGCTGCTTGCGGTAGTTGACGTTGGGGATCAGCCCGGCCAGCTGCAACACATCCTCGGCCATGCGCTCACCCCACTGACCGCGGGCCTTCGTGCTCGAGAGCGCCTCGCGCAGGCTCTGGGTGGTGCTGACCAGGTCGCTCACCCCCTGCTGGTTCCGCGACAGCTGGGTGGTGAGCTCGCCGAAGCTGCGGGCCCGGTCCGCCTCGACGTGCTGGACCATCTCGGAGACCTGCTCGAGGCGTGCGGTCATCGTGGCGAGCTGCTGGTCGATGAGGGACTTTTTACCCTCGAGGTCCTGGCCGGTGAGCTCGCGTTCGGCGACGAGCGCCTCGCGGTTGTGGGCCAACAGGTGGTCGATGGCGGCTTGGACGGCCGCGTCACGCTGGGCTTCGAACGCCCGGCGTTCGTCCGCCACGAGGCGGCCGGCGTCGACCTGTTGGCGGCGCAGGACCCGCCAGGCGACGACGGCGACCACGACCGGCCCGAGGACCCCAACCACGATGACGACAAGTTCCATGGGTTCAGCGTCCCATCGGGGTGTGACACCGCCGCGGATGGCCTGTGACCTGCCCGCCGGCATCCCGTGGGCCCCCAACCCGCTAGGTGATCCTGGGAGCGCCGCCTAGGAGGGTCGAGCGAAACGGCTAGCGAAACTCACGGCCCTTCATCACCCGAAACGGTCAGATCGGGGAGCCGCCCCTGGTCATTTGGGCGCCCCTCGGTCCCCGAGCAGCTGTCGACAGGTGAGACCTCGATCTAGAAGTTGGCTCCCCCGCCGAACGGATGCGCGAGGGGAGCCGTCCAGTTCGGGACTAGACGGCGCGCAAGCTCGCCAGCCAGATCACTTGGCACTAGAAGCTGCCGCCGTCGACGGTGAGCCGCTGGTCGGTCAGGTAGCGGACGCCGTCGGAGACGACGAAGCGGACGACATCGGCCACCTCGTCGGGCGTGCACACGTGCCCAAAGGCGGCCGTCTCGTCGAGCTGATGGATGTCCTCGACACCTTGGGTGGCTCGCACGAGTCGCCGGCCCATCTCCGAGACGACGAGACCGGGCGCCACGACGTTCACGTGGACGTGGTGGCCGCGCTCCTCCTTGGCGAGGGTGCGGGCGAGCGCCTCAAGCGACGCCTTGCCCATGTTGTACGGCAGCGAGAAGCCGGCCATAAAGGTGGTGGCGACACTCGAGATCATCACGATGTCACCCCGGGGACGGGTTCGCATGCTGGGGAGGACGAGCTGGCTCAGGAGGAACGCTCCGAGGGCATGGATCCGCCAGACCCGCTCAACCTCGGCGGGATCGGTGTCGAGGACCCGCTGGCCTCGACTGGCAATCCCGGCGTTGTTGACCAGGATGTCGACGTGTCCGAAGTCGTGCAGGACGGCTTCGACCATCGCCTGGTCGGCGGTCGCGTCGTCGACTGACGCTTGGTATGCGTGCGCCTTGCGGCCCAGTGCTTCGATGGCGCGGACGGTCTCTCGCGCCGAGGCTTCGTCCCGCCGATAGTTGACTGCGACGCCCGCGCCGTCGGCCGCCAGGCCCCGAGCGATGGCGGCTCCGATCCCGCGGCTCGCACCGGTCACCAGCGCCACTCGTCCGTCGAGTCCCATCGATCCCCCTCAGGTTGTCGCGCCAGCGGGCTGGTCAGGCCCGGGCCTCGGCGAGTCGCTCCACGCGGCGCACCAAGGTGGTGGCGCCGAGCCGTTCGGCCCACGCGGGGAGGTCGTCGGTCGGCCCCCGCCAGTGCCAGTCGTCAGGCTCACCGACCACGGCGTCAGTACGCAAGGTCGCGAGCACCCGGAACAGGTCCGCCTGGGATCGCTGCTCGACCAGCGTCGCCGCGAGGCGGGCGCTCCCCCGCACGTCGACATCCCACGCGGCCGGGTCGGCAGGGATCGCGTCGATGTGCTCGAAGCGGGCCAGCACCGTGGCGGCGGACTTCGCACCCCAGCCCCGAAGCCCCGGGAACCCGTCCGCGCTGTCCCCGACGAGCGCGAGCCAGTCGGGGATCGAAGCCGGCGACACGCCGAATTTGGCTCGCACCGCGGCTTCGTCGAGTGTCTTGCCTTGGCGGCGATCGAGCTGCACGATCCGAGGGTCGCGGACGCATTGCGCCAGGTCCTTGTCCGGCGTGCAGATCACGACTCGGTCGACGCGGGGATCGGCGCTCGCGACCGCCGCCGCCGACGCCAACGCGTCGTCGGCCTCGACCTCGACCTCTGCCCACACCGCGACCCCGAGCGCGCGTAAGGCATCCTCGAGGACGGGGAACTGCGCGAACAGGGCGGGGTCGATCCCAGCGCCGGTCTTGTACCCCGGCCAGAGATCGTTTCGGAACGACTCGATCACATGGTCGGTGGCGACGCCGACGTGCGTTGCTCCCTCCTCGAGGAGCTGCACGATCGAGCTGACCACTCCTCGGACCGCCCCCACATCCATCCCGTCCGGCGCCCGGTGTTCGGGCACCGCGAAGTAGTGGCGGAACAGCTCGTAGGTGCCGTCGACGAGGTGCGTTTGCATGCTGTGAGTCTTTCGTCAACCGCTCCGCCCGACCCTACGGTCGGGCGTCGACCCGGGGACTCTGACAGAGGCGGCGGCCTCCGGTCACCTCCAGTCGGGTCGGTCGCCAGCTGGGACCGGGAGCGGCCGGATAGCACGTCCGCCATCGACGCGCGAAGGTGCAGCGCCGAGCCCGCGACGACGTGAGGAACGGGGGACCATGGTGGAGCGGCCGACCCGGCTTGGCCCCGGGGTGTCGAGGTGAGCCCGCGCCTGCCCCGCCCCAACCTCGATCCGGTCTTGCGCCTGGTCGATCTGGACCGAGTCCTCGAGCACGTTGACGTCAACGCGCTCATCGAGCGGGTCGACCTCAATGCGCTGCTCGAGCGGGTGGATGTCAACGCGCTGCTCGCCCGGGTTGATCTGAACGCGGTCCTGGAGCGGGTCGACGTCGAGGAGCTGGTGCAGCGAAGCGATCTGGGGAGCCTGCTCATCGAGTCGAGCAGCAGCCTCGGGACCCGGGTGCTCGATTCGTTGCGCAGCCAGGCGGTGGGGCTCGATCAGGTGCTCGAACGCGTGGTGACCCGAGTGCTGCGTCGCGATGCGGGGTCCCTTCCCGAGGGGCCACCGCTGCTGGTCGCGCGCAGCACCCCATGACGGCCTCACGGGGGGTCGCCGAACCGAGCCTGGTGGGCCACTACGCCGGCCCCGTCACGAGGGCGCTCGCCTACGCGCTCGATTCTGCGGTGAGCGTGGGCGCCTACGCCGTAATGGTCAGCCTGGGGATCTACGTCGTGAACCTCATCACCGGGATTGGGGCGACGCGCGGCGACGTGCCCGCGCTGGTCTGGAGCCTGGGGCTCGCCCTGTGGCTGTGGCTCTATTACGGGTACTCCTGGATCGTGTCGGGTCAGACGCTCGGGATGGCGGTCGTGGGGCTCCGGGTTGTGCGTCGAGATGGTGCGCCGCTGGGGTTTCGACAGGCCCTCGTCCGTCCGCCGGCGCTCGCGCTGTCGTTCGTGACCCTGGGCTTCGGGTTCCTCGGGATCGTCGTGGGCCGCGAGCGGCGTGCACTCCACGACGTGCTGGCCGGGACCACGGTCGTCTACGGGTGGGATGCTCGTGCCGCCCGACTACGGTTCCTCGCCCGGCACCCCCACGTGGCCGCCACAAGCGCGCCGCCCGTCGACGCCGCGCGTCGCTGAGCGCGGGGCGCCACCCGCGCTCGGGATGCCGCGGACGATCACCGAGGCCGCCCGCTCTGTCGCGGCGGACGCGGTCAGACTCGACGCATGACCAAGGGACTCGCGGTCCTCGCCGCGGTGGCGGTCGTCGGCCTCGCGGCGTGCGGCAGCCAGGGCGTCTCGGGTGCCACGCTGCGCTCCTACGTCGCGGCAGTCCAACCGGTACGACTCGGTGTGAACCGTCTCCTCGAAGGCGCCGATGCGATCCTCGACGCGTACCGCGACCACCGCCTCACCGGCCAGCAGGCGTCGGACGCCATGGGACGCCTGGAGCAGCGCTTCGCGGCGTCCACCGTCCAGATCGACGCATTGACCCCGTCGGATCCGACGTTGGCGCGCATCAACGCCCCCTACGCGCACACCTACATCCTCGAGGACTCGTACCTCAGCGCCTTGGTCGCGGCCCTCCCCGACGGCGACTTCTCCGCGCTCCCCGACACGCAGAACGACCAGCGGGCCGCCATCATCGAGTGGAGAGTCCGGCTCGAGGTCCTCGCCCACCAGACCCACGTGCACCTGCCCGGCAACTTGCAGCAGGCGGGACGCGGCGAGATCGCCCCCGAGCCTGGCGACTGGGGCTCATGACCGGACCGTCACTCGGCCCGCCGCCGGGAGTGGCGTCGCTGTCGGTGCTCGACTGGCGTCGACAGATCGCCGCCCTCTACGCACGGGTGCGGGCGACCGCCGACCCGCAGTCCGCGCACGCGGTATGGCGCCAGGGCCGCGACGAGCTGTTCCGACACCATCCCGCGTCGCCGCTGCTCCCCGAGCAACGTCCCGGGTTCTCGGGCTTGCCGTACGCGCCCTACGATCCTGGGTTGCGCTTCACGGTCGACGTCGACCCGGACGTCACGCCGAAGCGTCTCGACGTCGCCGCCGGCACGGACGGCATCGTGTCGTTCGAGCGCGTCGGACGGCTCCACCTCGACGGGGTGGGGAGCCTGGACGTGTGGTGGCTCGTGTCCTACGGCGGAGGTCTCTTCCTCCCCGCCCGGGATCCCAGCCCCGCGACCTACGGTGGCGGGCGCTACGTGCTCGACACGGCCAAGGGCGCCGACCTGGGCGGCGATGTCGACCCGGCCACCGGGCGGGGGACGCTGGTGGTGGATCTGAACTTCGCGTACAACCCGTCGTGTGCATACGACCCGGGGTGGGTCTGCCCGCTCGCCCCGCCCGAGAACACGCTGCCCACACGGGTCCTCGCCGGCGAGTTGGTCCCCGGGGCGTCGCCCGACGAGCCACGTCCGGGCGCCGCGGCGGCTTGACGCGGGCGTCGGGAGCGCCCCGCAGAGCCGTCCGTCGCCTCGGATGTGCGAGCCTCGCGCGATGGGGACGCCGTCACTCGACGCGGTGGTAGTCGGAGCCGGCCCGAACGGGCTCTCCGCGGCCGTCGCGCTCGCCGCGGCGGGTCTGAGCGTGCAGGTCTATGAGGCGGCTGACGTCGTCGGGGGCGGCGCCCGCACCGGAGAGCTGACGCTCCCCGGGTTTCATCACGATCTGTGCTCGGCGGTGCATCCATTCGGGGCGGGGTCGCCGGTGTTCGCTGGGCTGGCACTGGCCGAGCACGGGCTCACCTGGCTCGAACCGGAGTTGCCCCTCGCGCATCCCCTCGACGACGGCTCCGCGGCGGTCCTCGCCCGTTCGGTCAGCGAGACCGCCACCCGGCTCGGACGCGGGGGACGCGGCTACCGGGCCCTCGTCGGGCCGTTCGTTGGACGCTGGCCCGCGCTGGCCGCCGACGTCATGCGCCCGATCGCGTCGGGGTTGCCACGGCATCCAGTCCTCCTGGCCCGCTTCGGCGCCCGGGCCCTGCTGCCGGCCGCGGCCACGAACCGGGCGCTGGGAAGCGTGTCGGCCCGGGCGCTGCTCTCGGGGATGGCCGGCCACACCGGCAGCCCGCTGAACGCGCCCGTCACCGCCGGGCCGGCCTTGATGCTGGCCGTCGCGGGTCACGACGTCGGCTGGCCGATCCCCGCTGGCGGCGCGCAGGCGATCGCCGACGCGCTGGCCTCGCTCCTGGGTGCGCACGGTGGCGAGATCACGACCGGGCACCCGGTCACCAGCCTCGATGACCTCCCGGTCGCGCGCGCGTATCTGCTGGACACGTCGCCCGAGGCGTTGCTGACACTCGCCGGGCGTCGCCTGCCGGACCGCTACGCGCGTCGTCTGGCCCGCTACCGGCGGGGGCCCGGCGTGTTCAAGCTCGACTACGCGTTGCGCGAGCCGGTCCTGTGGCGGGCCGACGAGTGCCGCCGCGCCGGCACGCTGCACCTCGGCGGCACGGCCGACGACGTCGCGGTCGCGCTCCGCGACGTCAACCGCGGACACGTCGCTGACCGCCCGTTGGTGGTCTGCGCCCAGCCGAGCGTCGTCGATCCGACGCGCGCGCCCGCGGGTCGGCACACCTTCTGGGCCTACGCGCACGTCCCGAACGGTTGGACCGGTGACCGGACCGACGCGATCGAGCGTCAGATCGAGCGGTTCGCGCCCGGCTTCCGCGACGTGGTGCTCGCCCGGGCAGCGACCGGACCCGCCGCGCTCGAGCGGCGCAACGCCAACCTCGTCGGTGGAGACATCGCCGGCGGCGCGGTGTACGGCCGGCAAGCCCTGTTCCGCCCGGTGGTCGCGCGGCTTCCGTACGCGACGCCGCATCCGTCCGTCTTCTTGTGCTCGTCGTCCACTCCACCTGGGCCCGGTGTTCACGGGGTCTGCGGATATGAGGCCGCGCAGGTCGTCTTGCGACGCGTGTTCGGTCACCGCGCCGCCCGGTCTGCACCTGGGTCTCGGGAGGACGCGCCCGATGGATGATCGCCGACCACGAGCGGCCTCCTAGCGATGGGCTGGTTCTCCGCGCCGCAGTACTGGTTGAGTCGCTTCGTGTTCGAGCGGTCACTGGCGGTGATTTACGGGATCGGGTTCCTCGTCACGATCAACCAGTTCCGCCCGCTGCTCGGCGACCACGGGCTCCTGCCCGTGTCGAGCTTCGTGCGCCGGGTCCGGTTCCGCGACGCGCCGAGCCTCTTCCACTGGCGCTACTCGGACCGGCTCCTCGTCGGGGTGGCCTGGGTCGGGGTGGCGTTGTCGGCGAGCGTGGTGGCCGGGCTGCCACAGGCGGGTCCGCTGTGGAGCTCGATGGTCGTGTGGTTCGCCCTGTGGGCCCTGTACCTGTCGATCGTGAACGTCGGGCAGACCTTCTATGGGTTCGGATGGGAATCGGCGCTCTGCGAGGTCGGGGCGCTGGCGATCTTCCTCGGCCCGGCACGCGTGGCGCCCTCGCTCTTGGTGGTGTTCCTCATGCGCTGGATGCTGTTCCGGTTGGAGTTCGGCGCCGGGCTCATCAAGCTGCGCGGCGACCAGTGCTGGCGGGACCTCACGTGCCTGTGCTTTCACTATGAGACCCAGCCGGTCCCGAATCCGCTCAGCTGGTTCTTTCACCATCTCCCGCGACGGGTCCACCGCCTCGAGGTGCTGGGAAACCACGTCGCGCAGCTGATCGTGCCCTTCGGGCTGTTCGCGCCCCAGCCGGTCGCGAGCATTGCCGCCGCGATCATCATCGCGACCCAGGTCTGGCTGATCCTGTCGGGCAACTTCTCGTGGCTCAACGTCCTCACGATCACGTTGGCGTTCTTCGCGATCAGCTCCGGTGTCGTCGGCCACGGGCTGGTCGTCGGGCCGCGGTTGATGACCGGCCCGGCATGGTACGAGGGGGTGGTCGTCGCGCTCACCGTGCTGGTGACCTGGCTCAGCTACTGGCCGGTCCGCAATCTGGTGTCGCGCCGCCAGCAGATGAACGTCAGCTTCAACCCGTTCCACTTCGTGGGCACCTACGGGGCGTTCGGGCATATCACGAAGCAGCGCTACGAGATCATCCTCGAGGGCACCCGGGACCCGGTCATCGGTGCCGACACCCGATGGGTGGAGTACGAGTTCCGGGCCAAGCCGGGCGACCCGCAGCGCCGACCACCCCAGCTCGCGCCGTACCACCGTCGACTCGACTGGCTGCTGTGGTTCGCGGCGCTGGGGGCGCCGGCGCGTCAGCCCTGGCTG
Organism: Actinomycetota bacterium; assembly: GCA_003140175.1. Classification (GTDB taxonomy): domain Bacteria; phylum Actinomycetota; class Acidimicrobiia; order IMCC26256; family PALSA-555; genus PALSA-555. Next base: position 25,909 of record PLJD01000094.1, on the reverse strand, counting down.
GAGACGCTGGTCGGGCGACTGCTCGACGCGGACCCGCCCACGTCGGCCCTGCTGCGCCACAACCCGTTCGGCGACCAGCCGCCGGTGTTCGTCCGGGCCCGGCTGTTCCGCTACCGGTTCACCACCCCGGCCGAGCGGCGGGCGACCGGAGCCTGGTGGTCGCGGACCCTGGCCGGGGAGCACCTGCCCCCGCGTCGCCGGTCCGAGTCAGCCGGGCGGGGCGTCACCCGGCGGAGGTGAGTGGGCGTCGGGTCACGCCCGGGAGAGCGCGACGTCGGCCGGGGCCGGCTCGGCGCGCCGGACTGGGTCTCGCTCGGTGAGGTGGAGCCAGAAATGCACCACCGCCGCGAACAGTGCGGTCGCGCCCGCGATGTGGAAGCCGACGAGCACCGCGGGGATCCCGTTGAAGTATTGGATGTAGCCGATCGCGGTTTGGGCGCAGGCCACGATGAGCACCAGCCCGAGGCGGCGTTGGTCCTCGCGCGGGGCACGGGTGCGGTAGAGCAGCCAGAAGGTGAACAGCACGAGCCCGAGGAACACCATCACGAGCGAGCCGTGCACTTTCGCGACCTCGGGAATCGGGAACGAGAACCGCTGGACGTGCGCGTCTCCGCCGTGGGGGCCGCTGCCGGTGACGACGGTCCCCGCGACGACGACGGTGGTGATCGAGACAAGCAATGCCGCGGCGGCGTAGCGGACCGCGGGTGCCACCCGAAGGTGCCGGGCTCCGGGGGGTTGGCCGGCTCGTCGGTGCAGCAGGAGGCCGTTGGTGAGCAGGACGAGCGACAGGAGAAAGTGCGCCATCACGAACTGGGGCGCGAGCTTGTAGAGAACGGTGAGCCCGCCGAGGATCGCCTGGGCCACGAACCCCGCGATGAGTCCGACCGAGAGCCAGGTCAGGTCGCGGCGTCGCGGGGTCCGCAGCCACGACCCGACCACGGCGAGACCGACCGCCAACGAGACGAGCGCGGTGAACACCCGGTTCAAGAACTCGACCATGGCGTTGAGATCCGACGCGTTGCGGGGGGTGAGGCGTCCCGGGTCGCAGTTCGGCCAGTCGGGGCAGCCGAGCCCCGACCCGGTGAGGCGGACCGCGCCGCCGGTCACGATGACGACGGCGAGGAGCAGCGCGACGACGAAGGTGATGCGTCGGTACGCGGCGGGTGACAGTCGCGGCAGCCGGATCGGCGAGGAGCTCATGGCGACGTGGTGATCGTAGGACCCGACCCCGAGGTCGTCGGGATCGGGCCGGCGCTGACGCCCCGCGGTCCCGGGTCGGCGCTCGGTCGACCGGGTCGAAGCCAGCCGGTAGCGTCCGATGGCGATGGCCGACGCAGCGCCGTACGACGAGTTCGGGCTCTTCCACGAGAACGCCCAGGAGTTCGGGCTCCCGTGGACCGGGCCCCCGGTCGTGCGCCGCGAGTCGGTGCCGGTGGCGCCCGACGGACGCAAGCTGAGCGCGCTGGTCTGGGGCACCGACGACCCGGAGATCGTCCTCCTCCACGGCGGTGCGCAGAACGCCCACACCTGGGACACGGTGGCGCTCGCGCTCGGCACCCCGCTCGTCGCGATCGACCTTCCCGGGCACGGCCACTCCGACCATCGCGACGACGGCCCGTTCGGACCCCGTCAGAACGCGGGCGACGTCGCGGTCGCGGTGCGCTCGCTCGCTCCGAACGCGGCGCTGGTCGTGGGCATGTCCCTCGGCGGGCTGACCGCCATCGCGCTGACCGGCGAAGCGCCCGAGCTGGTCCGCCGGCTGGCGCTCGTCGACGTCACCCCCGGCGTCGACCGGGACAAGGCGGCCCCGATCGCCCAGTTCATCGCTGGTCCCGACACGTTCGCCAGCTTCGAGGAGATCTTGGCCCGCACCGTGGAGTTCAACCCGACCCGGTCGGAGTCCTCGCTGCGGCGGGGTGTCCTCCACAACGCGGTCGAGCGCGACGACGGCCGCTGGGTGTGGCGCTACCAGCGGCCCCGGATACTCGAGGGGACCGACATGGACATCCCCGCGGACTTCGCGACGCTGTGGGACGACGTGTCGCGCATCGCGGTTCCGCTGCTGCTCGTGCGGGGCGCGGCGACGGGGACCGTCGTCGACGACGGCGACGAGGCCGAGCTGCGCCGCCGCCAGCCCGACGTTCGCGTCGAGATGGTCGAGGGGGCCGGGCACAGCATCCAGGGCGACCGCCCGCTGGAGCTCGCGACGCTGTTGCGCGCGTTCCAGTCCGCCTGAGCGGCCCCACCGCCCCGCAGCTCGTGCATGCACTCCGGGAAGCCCAGGCGCGCCTCGACGCGCTGGCTGCGGGGCGATACCGGGCGCGGGTGCTCGAGCCGTCGCCGCCGGCGGTGCACGATCAGCCCTGGGTCGCCGACGACCCGGTCGTCACCACGCTCGAGGACGTCCCGGCGGGCCGCACCGTCGTGTCTCCGCTCTCGACCGGCGAGGAGACCTGGGATCGACTGGCCCGCGAGAACGTCGAGCTGGCCCGCTGGTGCGCGGCACGGTGGCTCGGCGCCTGGGCGCCGCTCGCCTCGATCGACGACGTCGAGACGCTGCACGCGACCCGACGGTCCTGGCAGGCGCTCGCCGAGCATGTGCTCGCCCCCGCCCGGTACCAGGCGTCCGCGAAGATCGGGTTGCGCCGCACCCGGCAGGGGTTCGGGACCCCGTTCTTCGTGGGGAGCGACGGGGCCGACGTGCAGCTGCGGGTCGAGGGGACCGACGTGGTCGTGGATCGGGGTGACGCCGAGCGGCGGCTGACCATCAGCACCCTCGGCGACGTCGCCCGCACCGTCGGGGTCAACCTGGCCGACCCTCCGGCGGTGTACGAGCCGACGACGACCGTCGAGGCCGACGAGCGACTGGTCGTGGACGCCGACGCCGCGGCGCGGCTCGGGGACTGGTTCGCCTTTGCCGCGTCGGTGCTCGAGGAGCTGCGGGCCGCCGCACCGGACGGGCCCGCGACCCGGGTCCAGCTCTGGCCCGAGCATTTCGACTGCTCCATCGACCTCGGCGACGACTCGGCCGGGCAGCGTGGCACCTTCGGCGCTTCACCCGGCGACGACGGCCATCCGCTCCCCTATCTGTACGTGACCCATTGGGCCGACCGGCCCGCCGATCCCTACTGGAACGATCCCGGATTCGGCGGCGCGAGCCTGGGCTACGAGCCGCTGACGGCCGCGGCGGACGGACGCGAGACGGCACTGGGGTTCTTTCGCGAGGGTCGCGAGCGGCTCGCGAGTCCCTGAGCCGGGTTCGTGAAGCTGGGCCCGAGTTCCGGGTGCCTTCTCGGCGTGGGCTGATCCGGTCTCACGCGGGGTGGAGCCGGGTGGTCGCTTCGGCGGCGACGGCGATGCCGTCCCAGTTGTACGACATGGGGAGCAGCTCCCCGGCCGCCCAGCGGGTCTGTTGGTCGGCGAAGTGGGGGCTGGACGGCTCCCCCGACGCGCCGAGGGGCACCACCCAGGCTGACCGTTCCCAGTCCGACAGGTCGAAGACGTAGCGGGCCACCGACGAGGTCGTGACGCCGAAGCCGTAGCCCGCCGGGTGCGCGCTGGACCAGACGGTGTCCCACTCGCCGCCGATCTCGACCGCGGGTGGGTCGAGCCGCTCCGCCCATTCAGGGTGCGTCGCCGAGAGCGGGTGGCGGGGCGCGCAGCGATGCAGCGCGCCCCAGCGCCACTGGTCGGGATCGTCGCCCAGCGTGCTGCGGAGCAACCCGATCGCGTCGGTCAGGGCCGCGGCGAGTACGTCGTCCCACGTCGAGCCCTCCGGCAGGAACGTGGTGTCATCGGCGGCGAGGAGGCCGGGCACGAGCGACCAGAGCCGCAGCTCGAGCGGGACGAAGAGGGCCCGCGGCTCGCCGGGGAGGGGGCCGCGCAGCGACGCGAGGACGGGATGGTGGGCGAGAGCCTTGCCCACGCGGTCGCGGGTCACGAGGTAGACCGCGGCGCCGATCGACGAGGCGTCCATCATCCGGTCCCACGTCTGCAGGTGCTCGAGCGCGGCGCGCTCGTGCTCGTCGCGTGGGTCTAGCCGGGCGAGGCGCTCGACCCACCGATCGGCGCCGAGGGAGCGTCGATCCTGGTGGATGGCGGCCATGTCGTTGACCGTCGCTTCGGTCAGTGGCGCGACGCGTGCGAACAGCCGCCGCGCGCGGTCCGGTCGGCTGTAGTCCACGCCGAGGTAGTGCGGGTACTCGGGTCCGACGATCTCCTGGTTGGCGGTGACGAGATAGCCGACGTCGGGGTCGCGCACGGTCGGGAGCTCGGCGGCGGGCACGTAACCCGTCCAGTCGTGGTCGCCGGTCCCGCCGGGAACTGGACCCCAGGCGTTCGCGGCTGCCCGGGTCGGGATCTCCCCCACCGTGCGGTAGCGGACGTGGCCCTCGACGTCGGCGGACACCAGGTTGTTGACCGGGTCGACCCAGTCCCGGACCGCCGCGTCGAGCTCATCGACGGTCTGGGCGCGCAGCATCGGCAAGAGGACCGACAGGCCGCGACTCGGCCGGGCCAGCGCGGTGGTCCGCAGCGCGAGGCCGAACTCGGACGCGGGGTCGCCGAAGAGCACCGGGCCGTGCGACGTCGAGCGGCACTCGACCGTGACCGGATCGTCGTCGCGAATGGCGATCTGCTCGCGGCGGGTCTCGAGCGAGTCGTCGAGGCGCTCGACGTACAGATCCTGGTAGTCCCCGTTGGCGTTCGTCACGCACCACGCGACGCGCTCGTTGTGCCCGAAGTGTGGGAAGCCGGGCACCCCGACGAACGCCAGTCCGACCGCGTCGAACTCGGGGCAGGCGAGATGACACTGGTAGTAGACGTTCGGGACCTCGACGAGGCGGTGGGGGTCGCCGGCGACGAGCGGGTGTCCCGAGCTGGTACGCGAGCCGGCCAGCGCCCACGAGTTCGACCCACCCGCCAGGTCGACGAGGGACGCCATCGCGGCGCTCACCTCCTCGAGGGTCTCGGCATCCGGCGGGGTCGGCGAGCCGAACCCTCCCGGCGGCACGATCAGCGGGACCTCCGCGTCGCCGCGACCTTCGAGGCGAGCCACGGTCGCCGGGCCGAGCAGGGCCGCGAGTCGGCCGCGCCACAGCTTCTTCTGCCAGCCCGCGAAGGCCACGTGCCGCACGAGGAATACGGCGCAGCAGTCCCACGGCTGCCACGGATCGGGGGTCACCCCGGCGAGTGCCAGGTCGGTCGGAAGGGCGCGGCCCAGGCCCAGCCAGGCGTTCACTCCGGCTGCGTACGCGTCCAGCACGGCGCGGCTCGCCCCGTCGAGGTGCTCGTACTCGCGGCGGGCCGCGCCACCCAGGTTGGCCCGCCGGGCGAAGACGTCGAAGCCGAGTCCGGGTCGCCCGACCACCTCGGCCCACCGGCCATAGGCACGGCGGCGGTCGTACTCGAGCTGCCCGAGTCGGTCCTCGGCCTGCACGAAGCCCTGAGCGAAGAACGCATCGTGGGCGCTCGTGGCACGCGCGTGTGGGATCCCGAACCGGTCGCGGTGAAGGATCACCTCGCCGTCCAGGCCAGGCACCGAGCCTGCTGAGTCGGGCATCATCGAAACGCTAGCGGTCTCCACGAACGGACCCTGGGGTGATTCGGCCGGCAGCATGAGTACGCGTCGCGCGTGTGCCGCCGCGCTCGCCTACGCGCGCGGCGAGGTTCGGTTCATCAGCGAGTGGAAGACGTTCGAGCGGTGCCGAGCGGCGGCGTCGCTCAGGATACATTCCCATCAGCTCGTCGCGGACGCCGAGACCCTGGCCGATCGGGGCATCCTCCAATATCACTTTCGAGGCTTCCCGGAGCAGATCGAGGAGACTCCGTACCGACTGCCGATCGAACGACAAGCGCTCGATCTCGTGGACGCTCGACCGTGGCAGCTGCTCCAGCCGGCGCGCCACGACCCGGGTGAGCCGACGGAGACCAGCGTGGACCACGCCGTGCCCCGCGACGACCCACGCACGACGCCGCCCGGGTGACCACCGGCGGCTCGTCGCTCACCCGCGGTGATCGTCGAGGTAGAGCGCGCACCCGGGGCGCCCGCCGCGGCTCGACGCCCTAGAGTGCCGCGGCGAGTCGGCCGTTGGGAGCGTGGACATGGGCATCGAGATCGGAGACCCGGCACCGGAGTTCACGCTGCCGGGCGTGCAGGGCACGGACCGCCGCGACTACACCCTGTCGGAGTTTCGCGGCCGTCGGGTTGTGCTCGCGTTCTATCCGGGCGACTTCACGCCGGGCTGCACGCGCCAGATGTGCTCGTACCGGGACCACTTCGACGACTTCTCGGGCGTCGACGCCGTCGTGCTGGGCATCTCACCTCAAGACGTGGACAGCCACGAGCGCTGGATCGAGGCCAAGAACCTGCCATTCCCGCTGCTCGCCGATCCCGAGCGCACGGTCATCGAGGCGTACGGCGTCGGGGCGCCCCTGCTCGGTGTGCGCCGCTCGGTGTTCCTCGTCGACTCCGAGGGGATCGTGCGGTACAAGCACGTCGCGCTGGTCGGGGTGACGTTTCGACGTTCGGCCGATCTCGCCCGGGCGTTGGCCGACATGCACTGAGGGCTGCCGGTCAGCCGAGCGCCGCGAGTACCTCGTCGAGGGAGGCGTGGTCGGCGGAGTGCTCGTCGATGTGCGCGTAGCGGACCTGGTCGCCGGGGCCGAGCACGAAGGTCGCGCCGAGCTGGGTCACCCGCTTGCCCGCGCGATGGACACGGAATCCGTCGGCGCGGGCCCGGCGGGTCCCGGCCCACGATCGACGATCGGTGAGCAGCCGGATGAACGACACCCGCCGGACGGTCGCCGCTCGGGCGGCGTCGGCGTGGTCGTCGACGAGCACGGGGAACGGGATCCGCTCCTCGGCCACGAACGCGGCGGCGTAGCGGCGATCCCCGGTGCCGACGGCGACGACCTCGCCCCCGCCGTCCCGGATGCTGGTGTAGCGGTCGCGCAACTGCGCGACATGCTCCCGGCAGAGCAGTCAGCCGAAGTGGCGGAGGAACACGAACGCGACCGGCCGGTCGGCCCAGTAGTCCCCGAGCCGGTGGCGGGCACCCTCGGCGTCTTCGAGCTCGACGTCCGCGAGCGCCTGCCGGTCCATGGCGACTGACGGTAGTCGCGGGCGGCTCGACGTGGGAGAATGGAGTCATGACGAAGACCGAGGCGCCCGCCACCTTTACCCGTATGGACGAGTCGACCGCCGAGCAATGGGCGGTCATCGGCCAGCAGACGTTCGAGCACCAGGACCGCGTTGCGGAGCGGGTCCTGGCCATGGTCCGATCGCTGGCCGATATCACCGACGGCTTCGCGGTCGACCAGCTCACCCACTGTCTGCAGACCGCGGCGCTGGCCGAGCAGGCCGGCGCCGACGATGAGCTGGTGGTGGCTTCGCTGTGCCACGACATCGGCAAGGCGGTGAGCGTCTCGAATCATCCCGCGATCGCCGCCGAGATCCTCCAGCCTTACGTGAGCGACGACGTGTGCCAGATGATCCGGGTGCACCAGGACTTCCAGGGCCGCCACTACTACGCGCATTTCGGCGGCGATCCCGATGCCCGTGAGCAGTACCGCGGTGCGCCGTGGTTCGCGATCGCCGAGCGGTTCGCCGACGATTGGGACCAGATCGCGTTCGACCCCGACTTCGACACGCCGCCGCTGGAGCACTTCGAAGGTCGGGTACGCGAGGTGTTCGCGCGGCCCAAGTCGATCTAGACGCTCACCGCACGCCGAGCCGTTCGGCGCGCTCACGGGCCTTGGCCCGCACTTCATCAGTTCCGTCGACTTCGCCGTCGCGCATCAGCACCCGGCCGTCGACGACCGTGACGTCCACCACGGAGCCCGAGGCCGAGTACACGAGGTTGGCGACGAGGTGCCCGGGGCTGAGTTCGGGGGCGTCGCCGCGCACGAGGAGGAAGTCGGCCGGTGCCCCGGGCGCGAGGTCGGGGACGGCGCCGAGTCCTGGTGCCAGCGCGCCGGTGACGACCTGCCACGACTCGTCGGCGGGCAACATCCGGGGGTCGTTCGCCGCGTGCTTCTGGAGCAGCGACAGCACCTTGATGTCTTGGAGGAGATCGAGGCCATTGTTCGACGCGGCGCCGTCGGTGCCGAGCGCGACGGGAATGCCGCGGTCGCGCACTGCCTGGTAGGGGAAGGTCCGCCCGACCGCCAGCTTGAGGTTCGAGACCGGGTTGGTGACCACGATCGAGCCCCGCGCCGCGATGACCTCGAGCTCGGGTTCCTCCATCCAGACGCCGTGGGCGAGGATTGTGCGGGGGCCGAGCAGTCCGAGGCCGTCGAGGTAGGGGCCGGGCCGCTGGCCGGTCCGGTCGAGACAGCCCGTGACTTCGTCCTCGATCTCGAGAAAGTGCAGCTGCACGGCCAGGTCGCGGGCCGCGGCCTGCTCGGCGATCNNCGGGTCGGCGTCGGCGAGCTCGTCGAGCGCGCGCCGCGCGTCGGCGCGCAGGGTCGCGCTCTTGGTCGGGTCGAGCCCGTCGATGAGCGCCAGCCCGACGGTGGCCCGCAACCCGGCGTCGGTGACGGCGCGCGCCACCGCGGCCGGCTGCCAGTACATGTCCCAGAATCGGGTGGTGCCGGTGCGGATCATCTCGAGACAGGCCAGGCGCGTCCCCCAGTACACGTCGTCGGCGTCGAGGCGCGCCTCGGCCGGCCAGATATGGTGCTCGAGCCAGTCCATGAGGGTGAGGTCGCCGGCGAAGCCGCGGAACAGGGTCATGGCGGCGTGGGTGTGGCCATTCACGAGGCCGGGGAGCAGCACTCGACCCCGCGCGTCGAGCCGCTCGTCGCCCGGCTCGGGCTGCACGTCGGGGCCGACCGCGACGATGCGACCATCGACGGCCCGCAGGCTGACCGAGGTGCCGTCGGGACGGACCGCGTCCTGCACGGTGAGGCTCATCGCGCGAGCTCGGGGATGAGCGCCTCGAGAGCGACGGCGAGCCGGGCCCGGTTCGCCGCCTCGCCCCGCTGGAACTCTTCGACGGTGAGCGGCGCGTCGCCGACACCGTTCGCCAGGTTGTCGACCACGCAGATCGCCGCGTAGTCCAACCCGCGGTGGTTCGCGGCCACGCATTCGGACGCGACCGTCATGCCGATCAGGTCAGCCCACGGGGCGATGAAGCGGATCTCCGCCGGCGTCTCGAACCGGGGACCGTTCGCCTGCCAGTACACGCCGCGGTCCACGATGGGCTCCGCGGCAACGTCACGCCAGGCGCTCACCACCCGGTCGCGCCACGCCACTGTGAATCCCGGGACGACGTGCTGGCGTTCGTCGTGCGTCGTCGACAGCGGCGCCTGGTCGAGCGCGACGAAATCGTGGGGGGCGACGAAGGTCCCCACGGGCAGGTCGCGCCGCAGCGACCCGACCGAGCTCAACCCCACGACCCGGTCACAGCCCAGGTGATCCAGCAGGCGGAGGTGCGCGGCGTGCTCGATTCGATGCGGGGGAAGGTACGCGTCGACGCCGTGGCGGTACAGCGTCACGTAGCTGCCGTGGTCGAACACCCCGAACGGCTCGAACCCCGGGGCGCGGGCGTCACCGTCCGGGTCGCCCAGCGTGTGGTGCTTGCCGACGACGGCCAGGCGGCCCACGCCGATCAGGGCGCCGTCGTCGTGGCGAACGCCACCAACGTGTCGACGAGCGTCTCCGCCGGGCTGCGCCCAGACCGGCGCGGGTCGCGGCCGGCGAAGCGCACGCGGTGGGGCAACTCGAGCTGAATTCCCCCTCCCCGGCTCAGGTTGACCGGGTTGTGCGGGTGGACGCCCCGCAACTCGGCCGGGATGCGGCGGAGGTCATCGACGACGTCGAAGTCGGGCAGCGTGTGTCGAAGCCGCGCGCCGAGCTGCGCGGCCAGCACCCGGTTGGCGCCCCCGACCAGCACCGCGCTCGGCAGGTCGTGGCGCAGATAGCCGTGCAGCGACACGACGACGTCGACATGGTCGAGGAATGCGGCCAGCGTCGGCGCGTCCGGGGCGGAGATGCGATGGGCGGGAAGGTGCCACCGCAGGTGGTCGGGCTGCACCACGGCGTAGAGCGACGCGCCGCTGGCCTGCGCGGCGGCCTGCGCCATCTCGGCGGTGCCCTGTTCGAGCCCGCCGTGCAGGGCGAGGAACCCAAACCGGGAGCGCAGCGCCACGTGTTCCTCGACCCCCGGGCGGGACAGCAGGTCGGCGAACACTGCACGCGACGTTACCTGGCTCCTGGCTCATCCCGCTGGTACGCGCGCTGACGCCCATCGGGGTCTCACACCCCGGGGCTCGTCGGCGCGTGGCGCCACCGCAGCGCGTCGCGGCCACGACCGGTAGGTGGGGACGCCGCGTCCGGCGAGCCGTTCGCGGGGGCGGGTAGGCTCCGCGGCATGTGGTGGCGGCGCTCTGACGGCGCACTGGTACGGGACCTACCCCGGACCCGGCGGGTCATGCCGTACCTGATGCAGGGCCGCAACGAGTCAGCCGTCTTCCTCGAGCACGAGGTGTCGCTGCCGCGGACCGACGCGTTCATCCGGGCCTGGAACCAGGCGAACCCCGGTCTGCGCATCGACGTGTTCCACGTCGCGGTGTGGGCGCTGCGAAGCTGTCTCGAGCGCTACCCGAGCACCCACCGCTTCGTCGCCGGTGGCCGCCTCTACGACCGGCACGGCATCTGGTTCTCGTACGCCATCAAGACCAAGCTCGAGACTGGCGCGCCCCTCATCGTGGTGAAACGCCGGTTCGACCTCGACGAATCGTTCGGCACGATGGTGGTCGGGATGCACGAGACCGAGGCGGACTACCGCGCCGGGAAGGCGAAACGCGTCGACCAGGAGCTCGGCTTGCTGCTGGCGTTCCCCGGCTTTGTGCGGCGCATCCTCATGCGCCTGGTGGATCTTGGCGACCGTCTCGGCATGCTCCCTCCCTCCTACATCGAGAACGACCCGATGTACGCCAGCGCCTTCCTGGCCAACATGGCCAGCCTCGGAATGCCGCCCGTGTACCACCATCTCTACGAGTACGGCACGGCCGGGATCTTCGGCTCGCTCGGCCGCCCCACGCCCGAGCCGGGCAGCCCGACCAGCGGTCCGGACCGGCGCCGCGTCATGACGGTGCGGTGGACCTTCGACGAACGGGTCGAGGACGGCCTCACCACCTGGTACGGGACGCGCCGTTTCCGACAGGTCCTCGAGGATCCCGAGGGGAGCGGCGTCGCGGTCGAGGCCATCGCCCCCGACGCGACCCGTCCCGTCGGCGAGATCGTGGACGACAGCGCACGGTCCTCGCCCTAGGCTGACGCCGGGCATGAGCTTCTTCACTGATCGGCTGCACGCGTTCCCGCGCTACGAGCTCTACCAGCTGGGCGTCGAAACCGGGATCTACCCCTACTATCGCTCCGTCGAGAGCGCGTCCCGCCCCCGGGTGACCGTCGAAGGCCGCGACGTCATCAACTTCGGCTCGAACAACTACCTCAGCCTCTCGTACCACCCGCGGGTCATCGAGGCAGCCAACGCCGCCACCAACCGGTTCGGCACCGGCGTCACCGGCTCCCGCTTGTTGAACGGGACCTTGACCCTGCACCGCGAGCTCGAAGGTGAGCTCGCCGAGTTCTACGGCACCCCCGCGTGCCTGGTGTTCTCCACCGGCTACGTGGCGAACTCGTGCGCAATCGCGGGGTTCTTGGGCCGCCACGACGTCGCGATCGTCGACAAGGAGGCCCACAACTCGCTGCTCTCGGGGATCCGGCTCTCGGGGGCGGCGATGCGCCGCTTCCGCCACAACGACCTCGCTCAGCTCGAGGCGGTCCTGGGCCGGCTGCCCGCCGACGTGGGCAAGGGTGTCATCGTCGACGGCGTCTACTCCATGGGCGGAGACACCGCGCCGCTCGCCGAGATGGTCGAGATCTGCCGCCGGTTCCCGAACACCTTCCTCCTCGACGACGAGGCGCACGGCCTCGGCGTACTCGGTGCGCGCGGCCGCGGCGCGGCCGAGGAGCAAGGGGTGCTCGCCGACGTCGACCTCGTGACCGTGACCTTCTCGAAGTCGCTGGGCAGCTGCGGTGGCGCGCTGCTCGGTCCCGCCGACGCGATCGAGCTGCTCACGCTGACCTCGGAGCCGTTCATCTTCACCGCGTCGAACACCCCCGGGTCGGTCGCGGCGGCGCTCGAGGCGTTGCGGGTCCTGTGCGAGGAACCGGAACGCCCGGCCCGGCTGCGCAGCAACGTGACCAGCTTCTTGGGGCTGCTCGCCGAGCGCGGGGTGCCGACGAACCCGGCCCAGAGCGCGATCATCACGATTCCGCTGCGACGAGCCGACGAGGTGTCGGTGGCCGCGGTGTTCCACGATCTCTTCGAAGCCGGCGTGTTCGTGAACCCCGTCATCCCTCCGGCGGTGACCGGCGAGGCGGGCCTCATCCGGCTCAGCCTCATGGTCGACCACGACGCGGCGATGCTCGAGGAGGCGGCCGAGACCCTTTACAAGGTCATCGCCGCCCACGACCAGCTCTAGCTATAGCTAGTCGCGGGCGCTCCCGCGGAGCTGCTCGAAGCGTCGCTCCCAGGCGTTGTGCCGAGACTTTGCGTCCTGGATGAACGGCGAGAACCCGATGAGCTTCAGGACGGTCTCGTTGAGCCAGCGGGCCGGGCCCGAGAGCGGACGCTTGAAGTCGACGAAGAGCACGACTCGGACGCCGTCGGTGTCGTTCCATGCTTCGTGCTCGAAGGTGTCGTCGAAGACGAGGCTCTGACCCTCGGCCCAGTGCCGGACGTCGCCCCCGACCCGGATGCCGCACGCCTGGGTCGGCTCGGGGATGAGGAGCCCGAGGTGGTGGCGTAACACCCCTTTGTAGGGACCGCCGTGGGGCGGGATCTTCTTGTGGGGCGACAGGATCGAGAACATGGCCGTCGTCATGCCCGGGATCTCACGCAGGAGCCGCGCCGTGTTCGGGCAGCGTTCGATGTTCTTGCCTGCCTGGAACCCGTAGCCAAAGAAGAAGAAGGTCTTCCAACGATCGTCGTCGGTGAGCTGGTACTGGTCGGTCGAGATGTCCTGGAAGTTCGGGAGGTCGGCGTGGTAGCGGAGCACCTCGTCGAGCTCGGCGCGGATCTGGGGGAACCCGGCGTCGAGGCGGGCCACCCACGGGAAGTCGGCAACGTCGAAGAAGGTGCGGTCTCCGACCAGCGAGTGGCGACCGAAGTAGCGGTCCAGCCAGCGCAAGAACCGTTCACCGACCCGGTTGGCGGCGTCGACGACACGCTCCCGGCGCGTCCGCGGTGAGGTCTCAGGCGTCACAACCTCACGAGCGTAGCGGCGCGGGACGCGCCACGACCCGCCGCCGGCGGCGGCGGGCTGACCGGCAGGCACCGGGCGGTGTCCACGCCGCCTCGCTAGGGTTCGGGCCGTGCCGTGGGCGGTAACTGACGAGAACCGTCGGTGGTGGGTCGTGGTCGCCATGTCCGGGATCATGATCATCTTGACGGTCGACTTCTTCGGCGTCACCGTCGCGCTCCCCCAGATCGGCCGGTCCCTTCACGCGTCGACCGAGACCCTGGCCTGGGCGGTCAACGCGTACTTGTTGGCGTTCGTGTCACCGATGGTGGCGGTCGGCCGGCTGGCCGACATCGCCGGGCGCCGCAAAGTGGCCCTCATCGGAGTGGCGCTGTTCGTCGCCGGGTCGATCGCGTGCGGGTTCGCGTCGAGTGCCACGTTCCTCATCGTGGCGCGCCTCGTCCAGGGTCTCGGCGGCGGGACGATCTTCACGACGTCGCTGTCGATCGTCAACGACGCCTTCCCACCCGAGGAGCGGGCCAAGGCGCTGGGGATCTGGTCAGGGGTCGGCCTGGTGGGCTCCGCGGTGGGGCCGATGGTTGCCGGGGTCCTCACCCAAGAAGCGTCGTGGCGTTGGTTCTTCTTCCTGAACGTGCCCATCGGGATCGGGGTGATCCTGCTGAGCCTGGTCGTCGTCGAGGAATCGCGCGACGAGGCCTACACGGGCGGCATCGACTGGTTGGGATTCGCCACGCTCACCCTGGGCTTCGTGCCCCTCATCTACGGCCTCCAGCAGGGCGCTCAGGCCGGATGGTCGTCACCGCAGGTCGTCGCCGGGATCGTGATCGGTGTCGCGCTGCTTGTTGTGTTCGTCGTCGTCGAGCTGCGGCCGCGACGTCATCCGCCGCTCGTCGAGTTCTCCCTCTTCCGAGATCCCCGCTTCACTGGCGCGTCGGCGGTGGCGTTCCTCGGAAACTGGCAGTTCGGTGCGATCCTCTTCTTCCTCACGCTGTTCCTGCAAGAGATCCTCCTCAAGAGCCCGATCGAGGCCGGGTTGGTCTTCTTGACCTTCAGCGTGCCGCTCGTCGTGATGTCGCCCATCGGCGGGCGTCTGGTCCCCAAGGTCGGATCGCAGATCCTGATGGCCATCGGGATGGGGCTCGTCGGTCTGGGAATGCTGGTCTTCGCGTTCCTCACCGCGAGCTCCGGGGTCGGCCTCATTGTCCTCGGGCTGATCGTCGCCGGGCTCGGACAAGGCTTCGCGTACAACATCTCGAACACGGCCGGGATGGAGGCGATGCCCGACGAGAAGGCCGGCGTCGCGTCTGGCGTCCTCCAGACCGCCCGGCTGATGGGGATCGTGGTCGGGCTTGCGCTGTCCGTCGCGCTGTTCCGAGGCCTCGAGGACAGCTCCGTGATCAGCGGCGTCGACCGCGCCAACGGCCCTGCACCAGTGACGAGCGCAGAGCGCCACGCCATCCGTTCCCTGCTCTCCGGATCGACCGGCGCGCGCGCCGAGCTGCGCCGGCTCGCCAGCCCCGGCCAGAGCCAGGTGACCTCCATCGTCAACGACTCGTTCTCAAAGGGCCTCGAAGGCGTCATGCTGCTCGGGGCCGGCTTGTCCTTCGTCGGCATCTGGCCATCCCTGTGGGGCCGGCGCCGAGTCCCCGCCGAGGGTCGCATCCACCGCCGCGCGCACGGGTTCGCACCCGCCCACTGGCGACCCACCCCCGGGACGGCGGCGCCGGCTCGGGCGCCGTAACCGAGCTCCACCCCTCGTGCCCATGATCTCGCTCGCGAGCCCGGCGAGGCGTGTCGGCTCGATCGCTGGAGCGGACTGGGCTAGGACGGATCGAGGGGCGGTTGAGCCTCGGTCGCCAGGAGGGTGTGGGTGTGGCGGGCGATCATCAGGTCTTCGTCCGTTTCGACGACGCGGACGGTCACCGGGGCGGGATCCGGGCTGATCACGGGGGCGTTGGCGGCGTTGGAACGCTCGTCGACGGTCACGCCGAGATGGTCGAGACCTCGGCACGACTTCGCGCGTATGGACGCGGCGTGGGCCCCGATCCCGCCGGTGAAGACGATCGTGTCGAGGCCGCCGAGGAGCGCGGCGTACGCGCCGATCTGCATCCGGATGCGAGTGCAGAAGACGTCGATCGCCAGGGTTGCTCGATGGTCGCCGCCCTCGCGACGCTGGACCAGGGTCTGCATGTCCGAGCTGGTGCCAGAGAGCGCGAGGAGCCCCGATTCGTGGTCGACGAGCCGCTCGAGGCGTTCCGCGTCGTATCCGAGCTCGCGGGCGGCATACACGAGAACGCCGGGGTCGAGGTCGCCGCTGCGGCAGCCCATCACGACGCCGCCCGTCGGCGTGAACCCCATGGTCGTGTGCACGGAGCGCCCGTCGCGGATCGCCGCGAGGCTGGCGCCGTTTCCGAGGTGCGCGAGCACCGCGCGTCCGAGCACCGTTGGACCGAGGACACCGACGACGTACTCGTACGAGAGTCCGTGGAAGCCATAGCGGCGGATCCCCAGATCGGTGAGTTCGGCTGGCAGCGGTAGATGCCACGCGGACTCGGGCATCGTTTGGTGAAAGGCGGTGTCGAAGCAGGCGACCTGTGGGAGCTCAGGATGGCGTCGACTCAGGGCGCCGATCGCTGCGAGCGCCACGGGGAGGTGCACGGGAGCGAACGGCACTGCGGCCCGCAGCTCGGCGAGCAGCGTCTCGTCGACACGCGCCGGCTGATAATGGTACGGCCCACCGTGCACGAGGCGGTGTCCGGCCGCGGTCAACTCGTCGTCGAAGCCCAGCTCGGCCAGCGTCGAGTCGAGGCTCTCCAGTCCGGGACCGTCGGTGCTTGCCGTGGCGAGCCGCTCCTCGCCGGTGGCCCCGACTCGGTAGACGGCGCACTTCACTGACGATGAGCCGCAGTTCACGCAGAGGATGACGTCGGTGCCGCGTCGGCTCACGAAGCGGACCACCGCCAGTCGCAGACCTCGGGCATGTCTTCGAAGTGCTGGACGATGTAGCCGTGGTGGCGCTTGAGCTGCGCATTGCAGAACTCGAACAGGTTCTCCGCCGCACCGGGGAGCCGCCGGGCGCGTCGGAGTGCTTCAAGGCAGAGGTGGTAGCGGTCGATCCCGTTGCGCACGACCATGTCGAACGGTGTGGTCGTCGTGCCTTCCTCCTGGTAGCCGCGGACGTGAAATCGAGCGGCGGAAGGACGGCCGTGGAGCGCGTCGTGCATGGCGCTCGGGTAGCCGTGGAACGCGAACACGACGTCGCGCTCGGCGGTGAACAGGTCGATAAATCGACTGTCACTCATGCCGTGCGGGTGGGCTTCCGGGGAGAAGAGCGTCATGAGGTCCACGACGTTCACGACGCGGAACGCCAGGTCGGGGACGTGGGTGCGAAGGAGGTCGGCGGCGGCGAGCAGCTCCATCGTTGGGGTGTCCCCGGCTGAGGCGAGCACCACGTCGGGGTCCTCGGCGTTCGAGGCCGAGCCCGCCCAGGTCCACACCGACGCCCCCTGGAGGCAGTGCTGGCGGGCGGCGTCGATGTCGAGCCACTGGGGCTCGGGCTGTTTGTCGATCACGATCAGGTTCACGCAGTCGCGGCTGCGAAGGCAGTGATCGGCGACCGCGAGGAGGCAGTTGGCGTCGGGGGGGAGATAAACGCGCGCCACGTTGCCGCGCTTGGTCACGATCGTGTCGATGAGGCCGGGCCCCTGGTGGCTGAAGCCGTTGTGGTCGTTGCGCCAGCAGGTGGAGGTCAACAAGACGTTCAAGGACGCGACGGGCTCGCGCCACGAGAGGTCAGCCGCCCCCTCGAGCCATTTGGTGTACTGGACGAGCATCGACGCCGACACCATGGCGAAGGCCTCATAGGTGGCGAACAGGCCGTGACGTCCCGTGAGCAGGTATCCCTCGAGCCAGCCCTGGCAGTTGTGTTCGCTCAGGATCTCCATGACGCGTCCATCGGCGGCGACGTGGTCGTCGATCGGGATCGTCGGCTCGACGAGGCAGCGGTTCTCGACCTCGAATACCGCCCCGAGACGGTTTGAGTTCGTCTCGTCAGGGCAGAACAGCCGAAAATTGGCGGTTGCTCTGTTTCTCACGTAGACGTCGCGCAGGACCTCACCGAGCTGGCGGGTGGATTCGTGCAGCTCGGCCCCGTGATGGGCGACGGGGATGGCGTAGGTCGTGAAGTCGGGCAGATCCAGTGTCACTAAGAGCCGACCACCGTTGGCGTGCGGGTTCGCGCCCATCCGATGCTCGCCAGTCGGAGCGAGACCGGCCAAGTTGGCATCCAGGCGCCCCTCGGCGTCGAAGAGCTCCTCCGGACGGTACGAGCGCATCCACGCTTCGAGCAGGCGGAGATGCTCGGGGTTCTCGCGCGGCGCCGAGATCGGCACTTGATGGGCCCGGAAGGTGCCTTCGACCGGCAGTCCGTCGACCGTTTTGGGTCCGGTCCACCCCTTCGGGGTTCGCAGCACGATGGCTGGCCAGCGAGGCCGCGCCCCAACGCCGTGAGCCCGGGCCTCATCCTGGATCTCGGCGATGGCGTCGAAGCAGCGGTCCAGGGTGTCCGCGAGCGAACGGTGGACCGTCGGCGGGTCGTCGCCCTCGACAAAGTGCACGTCGTAGCCGTAGCCGCCGAGGATCGAGCCCACGGCGTCGTCGCGCGCCCGGCCGAACACGGTCGGCCCGGAGATCTTGTACCCGTTGAGGTGCAGGATCGGGAGCACCGCGCCGTCGCGGACCGGGTTCACGAAGCTGATGCCCTGCCACGAACCAGAGAGCGGCGCGGTCTCAGCCTCACCGTCGCCGATGACGCACGCAGCCACCAGCCCCGGGTTGTCGAACACCGCTCCGAACGCATGGACGAGTGCGTACCCGAGCTCCCCGCCCTCGTGGATCGATCCCGGCGTCGGGACGCTGACGTGGCTCGGCACCCCCGACGGCGTGGAGAACTGCCGAAAGAGCCGGCGCATGCCCGCAACGCCGGGCGCGACGTCGGGATACACCTCGGAATAGGTCCCTTCGAGATAGACGTTCGCCAGCACTGCCGGGCCGCCGTGACCGGGCCCGGCGATGTAGACGACGTTGCTGGCGCGCTCGCGAATGATGCGGTTCAAGTGCGCGTAGACGAGGCTCAAACCGGGCGACGTCCCCCAATGGCCGAGGAGGCGGGGCTTGATGTGCTCGGGCCGGAGCGGCTCGGCAAGCAGGGGGTTCTCGAGCAGATAGATCTGCCCGACCGTCAGGTAGTTGGCGGCCCGCCAGTACGCGTCCAGCGCGACAAGGTCCGCCTCGGCGAGCATCGTCGACATGCTACCGAGCGGCTTCTCACGAGGGCACTTTGCTGCCACGAGCACGCAGGAATCGGAGCGCTCGATTTTTTGAAGCGCCGACGCTCCGAATGGACTGGTCGTGGTTTGCAGACCGGTGGGCGCAATCCCCCACCGTCCCGCGTCCGCGCCGTTCCTGCAGCGGTACTGTTCCGTCACCACGCTGCTTCGCGCCGCCTCTGGAGGCGGCTCCTCGGGAAGCCCAGCGTCGGCTCAGGCGACCAGGCTGAGCGACGGGCGGCGGCGCAGCGGAATCTCAGGAGGCTGACGTGACCGGTACCGGCGACGACTCCCAGCTCAACGCCGACGCACAGCGTCTCGAGATGCTCGACCACGACGAATGTGTGTCGCTCCTCCGACACGGCGGGTACCTGGGCCGGGTTGCCGTCCTGGCGGATGACGGGCGCCCAGTGATCCTCCCGGTGAACTACACCATCGACGAGGAGGCCGTTGTCTTCTGCACCGCAGCAGGAACCAAGCTGGACGCCATCCTGGGTGGCGCCGACTTGGCATTCGAGGTCGACGCGAATCGTCCCTTGCACCACTCGGGCTGGAGTGTCCTCGTGCGTGGGGTCGCCGAGATCGTCACCGACCGCGCCGCCGTCGCACGGCTGCAGGCAGGCCCGCTCCGTCCCTGGGTCAAAGGCGCAATGACGAACTGGATTCGGCTCCCGCTCGACGAGATCTCGGGTCGCCGACTTCCCGAGATCTAAAGTGGCGGTCGACGAGGTCGCGACACGCTGGCGGTTGGAACGTCCTCGGGTTGGCCGCCAGCTGCCTCGAGTGCGGCGACTGCCTCGTGCCGTTCGACGGTGCGCCGCAGTGGTGGGAGCGCGTCGAGGAGGACACGGCGGTAGGTGGCGGTCGCTAAGCGTGGATCGAGCACGGCGACGACACCCCGGTCCGATGCTCGTCGGAGCAGCCGGCCGGCGCCCTGGGCGAGGACGAGCGCCGCGCCGGGGAGGTCCACCTCCTGGAAGGGTGACCCACCGGCGCGCTCGACCGCCTCCCGGCGGGCTTGTTCGAGCGGGTCGTCGGGTCGGGCGAACGGCAGGCGGTCGATGACGACGAGGACGCACGACGGGCCGGGCACGTCGATGCCCTGCCAGAACGCGCGGGTCGCGACGAGACAGGAGGTCTCCTCGGCGGCGAACCGGTCGAGGAGCTGCGCGTTGGCGGCGTCGCCCTGCGCGAGCACCGGGTGCGTCGTCCGTTCGCGCAGCAGGGCCGCCAGTCGTTCCACGGCTCGCCTCGATGTGCAGAGCACGAGGGCTCGTCCGCCGGCGGCGGTGACGAGCGCGCAGAGCTCCTCGCCGGCCGCGTCGGCCCACTCCGGCCGCCGGGGGTCGGGCAGCGACCGGGGGACGTACAGCAGCGCCTGGTTGCGGACGTCGAACGGTGACTCGAGGCGGGCTGCGGCGTAGGCAAGGTCGCCGGGCGGCGTCGCGTCGGGTTCGAGTCCCAGCCGTCGGGCCAGCGGCTCGAAGCGCGACCCGGGTCCGAGCGTCGCCGAGGTCAGAACAGAGGGCCGCGCCGCGAACAGCACCGGCGCGAGGCGGGCGCCGACGTCGATGGGGGCGAGGCGCAGCGTCGGACGGTCGCCTCCTTCGACCCAGGCCACCTCGTTGACCCCGGGGGCCTGGAGGTGGCGGACCGCCTCGAGACGGGAGCTGGCGAGCGCTCCCGCCTGCGCGGCGCGTTGATCGTCGCTGTCTCGGCCGAGTCTCGCCGCGACCGCGGCGATCCGTTCGGCGGCGGCGGCGAGGACTCCGGCGAGGCGATCCGCGGTGGGGTCGACGCGGCCGTCGAGGTCGCCGAGGCAGTCCTCGAGCCGTTCGGCGGCGTCGCTGAGCCCGTCGGCGTCGGCAGCCGGTGCGCCCGCGGCGCGCACGCGCCCCGCGAGTTGGCGCAGCCCGCCGGGTGCGACCTCGCTGCCCAGAGCTCGGGTGGCGACGTCGGCGAGTGCGTGGGCCTCGTCGAAGACGACGACGTCGTGGGGTGGCAGCACGCCGCCGCCGGCGGCGAGGTGCGCAAGGTAGAGGGCGTGGTTGACGACGAGGACGTCGGCGCCCTCGGCGTTGAAGCGGGCCCGCTCGGCGAAACAGTCGACGCCGGCCGCGCAGCGCGCCGCGCCGGGGCATTCCTGGGGGCCGCAGCTCACGGCCCGCCACCCGGCCGGTGACACGGTTCCCTCGAGGTCGGCGGCGTCGCCGGTCTCCGAGCGGGCCGCGAACCGCTCGAGGCGGGTGAGCTCGGCTCCGAAGTCGGGACCCGGCCGCTCGTCGAAGAGCACCTCGCCGCCCGCGGCGGCTCGGAGACGGGCCAGGCAGACGTACTGGGCGCGGCCTTTCAGCACCGCGGCTTCGAAGGGCACCCCGCCGTGGTCGCGGACCAATGGCAGGTCCTTGCGCCAGAGCTGGTCCTGGAGGGCGAGGGTGGCGGTGGCCACCACCGTCACTCGCTGGGACGCGACGGCCGCGGCGAGGTACGCCAGGCTCTTGCCGGACCCGGTGGGGGCCTCGGCGATCAGGTGGTGGGGTTCGTCGAGCGCGGCGGCGACCGCCTCGGTGAGCGCCCGCTGCCCGGGTCGGTCATCTCCGCCGAGCGCCCGCACGCAGCGCTCCAGTACGGCGAGTGCTCCGGTGTCCGCCACGCCGGGAACATACCGGCGGACCCGGGCCGTGACGCGGAAGGGCCTAC
This sequence comes from Actinomycetota bacterium, assembly GCA_003140175.1. Lineage (GTDB taxonomy): Bacteria > Actinomycetota > Acidimicrobiia > IMCC26256 > PALSA-555 > PALSA-555. Next base: position 4,610 of record PLJD01000094.1, on the reverse strand, counting down.
CCTGCGTCCGCCAGAGGGAGAAGCGATGACGACCAGCACCGTCCACTACCGCACCTGCCCGCTCTGCGAGGCCATGTGTGGCCTCGAGATCCAGGTGCAAGACGACGAGGTTCGCCGCATCCGAGCGGACCGCGAGGACGTCTGGAGCCGCGGCTTTCTGTGCCCGAAGGGCACGACGCTCGGGCATCTCCACCACGACCCGGACCGGCTGCGCGAGCCGATGGTGCGCGACGGCGACCGGTGGAGCGCGGTGGGCTGGGACGCGGCGTTCGCTCGCTGTGAGGAACTGCTCCACGGTGTGCGCGACACCGCCGGCCCGGGGGCGCTCACCGCCTACATCGGAAACCCGGTCGCTCACAACTTCTCGCTGGGCCGCTACGTCGGGCTCTTCATGGGCGTGGCGGGCTTCCCGATGATCTACTCGGCGGGCACGGTCGACCAGTGGCCCAAGAACGTCGCCTGCGCGCTCATGTACGGGAACATGTGGCTGATCCCGGCGCCCGACATCGCGCGCACCGACTACTGGCTCGTGATGGGCGGGAACCCCCAAGCGTCCCAGGGAAGCCTGCTGGCCTGCCCCGACGTGCTCGGCGAGATCGACCGGATCCGGGAGCGGGGCGGCAAGACGGTGGTCATCGACCCCCGTCGCACCGGGACCGCCGACCGGGCCGACGAGTGGGTCCCGATCGTCCCCGGTACCGACGCGGCACTGCTGCTCGCGATCGCTCACGTGCTGTTCGAGGACGGACTGGTCGACCTCGGCGACGTCGCGGAGCTGGTGGTCGGGGTCGACGCGGTCCGCGCCGCGTGCCGCGACTTCACGCCCGAGGCGGTCGCCGAGACATGCCGGATCGACGCGGCGACCATCCGTCGGCTGGCCCACGAGCTGGCTGGGGCGCGCCGTGCCGTCGTCTACGGGCGCATCGGGCTCTGCAACCAGGAGTTCGGGACGCTGGCCTCCTGGCTCGTCGACGTCGTGAACGTCCTCACGGGCAACTTCGACCGGCCGGGCGGGATGATGTTCGGGAAGCCGATCGCCTGGCCGCTGGCGTCGCTGCCGAACCCGCAGTGGGCCAACGGCTACCAGTTCGGCCGCTGGCGCAGCCGGGTGCGGGGTGCCCCGGAGGTGCTCGGCCAGGTGCCGGTGTCGTGCCTCGCCGAGGAGATCGCGACCCCCGGGGAGGGCCAGATCCGAGGCTTGGTCACCATCGCTGGCAACCCGGTGATCAGCGCCCCCGACGCCAGTCGCCTCGACGCCGCGTTGGGTGGGCTCGACGCGATGATCAGCGTCGACAACTACCTGAACGAGACGACCCGTCACGCCCACGTGATCTTGCCGGGGCTCTCCGCGCTCGAGCAGCCCCACTACGACGAGCTCATCTGGTCGTGGGCGTCGCGCAGCGCCGGCAACTATTCGCCGGCGATCTTCCCTCGCCTCGACCGGCCGCACGAATGGGAGATCCTCGCCCGCCTCGGTGGGCTGTGCGCCGGGATGCGCAACGACGACATCGACGTCGGGGCGCTCGACGACGGGTTCTGCACTGCGCTTATCGAGGCGACGGGCCTGACCCCCGAGGTGGTCCTCGGCCACTACGACCACGGTGGACCCGAGCGGCTCCTCGACCTCACGATCCGCACCGGCCCGTGGGGTGATCGCTACGGCGCGGTGCCCGACGGACTTACCCTCGAGTCGTTTCGCGCCGAACCGCACGGCATCGACCGGGGACCGATGGTCCCCCGGGCCCGGGAGGTGGTGTGCACTCGGTCGGGCAAGATCGAACTTGCCCCCGACTACATCCTCGGCGACCTGCCCCGCCTGCGCTCCCGACTCGGGCGAGCCAGCGACGGGCTGGTGCTCATCTCCCGCCGACACCTGCGCTCGAACAACTCGTGGATGCACAACGTGCAGGTCCTCATGAAGGGCAAGGACCGGTGCACGTTGCTGATCCATCCCGACGACGCGGCGCGCGCCGGCGTGGCCCACGGGGGCGTCGCTCGGATCAGCTCCGAGGCGGGTGCCCTCGACGTCCCGGTGGAGGTCACCGACGAGATGATGCCGGGGGTGGTCTCCCTCCCTCACGGATGGGGTCACGACCTCGACGGTGTCCAGCTGTCGGTCGCCCGGGAGCATGCCGGCGTCAACAACAACCGGCTCGCGCCCGGTCACCTCGTCGACGAGATCTCGGGCAACGCGGTGGTGAACGGAATCCCGGTCGAGGTCGTCCCCGCCTGACCGGCGCCCCGGAGGGTCAGGCGCGCGGCGCGTCCCATGCGCCGTGCCCGAGCCGGTAGAGCACGTGGGCTCGCAGTGGGCTACCGATGTTGACGTTGGGGTGCTCGAAGTCCTCTGCCGGGTCGCGGGTCATTCCGAGGCGCTCCATGACGCGCCGGGAGCGCGTGTTGGCGACGGTGGTGAACGACACGATCTCGTCAACGTTGAGCGTGTCGAACGCGAAGCCGAGCGAGGCGCGGCCCCCTTCGGTCGCGTACCCGTGACCCCACGCGGGGTGCGCCAGTCGCCAGCCCACCTCGATCGCGGGGGTGAACGGTGCTGGGAAGCCGGCGAGGCTCAAGCCGACGAACCCGACGAACGGCGCGACGTCCGCCACCTCCACCGCCCAGAGGCCATAGCCGCGCTGCTCCCAGTTCTCTTCGATCCGGGTCGCTAACCCGTCGCTGGCTCGACGGTCGAGCGGTCCAGGCAGGTACTCGACGACGGCCGGGTCCGCGTTCAGCGCTGCGAACGCGTCGCGGTCGTCGGGCCGCCACGCCCGCAGCACCAGCCGCTCAGTGCGCAGCTCCGGGACCACGGGCGGCGACGGTAGCGGACCCCGCGCACGCCAACGTCGCGCCGCGCCGTCGCGCGGCGAGACTGCTACGGTCCACGGACCGCGCTCTTCGACCCGGTGGTCGCGCGACACGGCTTGCCACCGGCTCGGAAGTGACCGCACTGAGGGCGATCGCCGGACCTAGCGAGCGAGCCACCCGACGATCGGACGCCGGCACTACCTCGCCCCGACCCCGCCCCCGTTGAGCATCCGGGACCCCGGGGCGAGGCTGGGCGGGCGGAGGGGGACCGACATGGCGGCCTGGTTGGACCGGCTGGGGCGAGGCGCGGCGCGCCACAAATGGCGCACCATCTTGATCTGGCTCCTCGCGGTCGTCGGTCTCGCCGCCGGGGCGACCGCGGCGGCCGGCACGACCCAGGACGTGTTCTCGATCCCGGGGGCGTCGTCCCAACACGCCGCCGACATCTTGGCCCAGCGCTTCCCAGCCCAGGCGGGCGACACCGCGATCGTCGTGTTCGTCACGTCGCGCGGGACCCTCACCGACCCGGGGGCGGCGGCGGGCATCGCGGCCAGCCAGCGGAACTTCGCGGCGTTGTCCCACGCGACGCAGGTCATCGGTCCGGCCACGCCCGGGGCGGGCACCGCGTTCCTGTCGTCGGACCACACGATCGGCTACGCGCGGGTGCAGTACAACCGCCAGGCCAGCCGGCTCCCCGCGAACACCTTCACCCAGCTTGAGGCGGCAGCCGCCCCGGCCCGTCACGCCGGGCTCCGGGTCGAGTTCGGTGGAGCGGTCACCGACCTGTTCAACACGGTGAGCGGCGGCAACGCCGACGTGATCGGCCTCGCCGTCGCGGTGGTGATCCTGCTCCTGGCGTTCGGGTCGGTCATCGCGATGAGCCTGCCGATCGGCACCGCGCTCTGCGGGCTCGCGGTTGGCCTGTCGCTGATCTACCTGTTGGCCTCCGTCACCAACGTCGGCACGGTCGCGCCGACGCTCGCCACGATGATCGGCTTAGGCGTCGGGATCGACTACTCGCTGTTCATCCTCACCCGCCACCGCCAGAACCTCGTCGCCGGCATGGACGTGCTCGACTCCATTGGGCTCGCCAACGGCACCGCCGGTCAAGCGGTGCTCTTCGCCGGCGGCACGGTGGTCATCGCGTTGAGCGGACTGACCCTGGCCGACGTCCCGTACGTCACGGTGCTCGGGCTGACCTCGGCACTGGTCGTGCTGGTGATGATGGCCGCCGCGGTCACCCTCATCCCTGCGCTGCTCGGCGTCGCCGGGCCCCACGTCAACCGGGTGCACGCACCGCGGCTCCGACGGGCGGCGCGGCGTCACGATCACCCGTCCCTCACCGGGGGGCGGAGCCACGGCTGGCAGCGCTGGGCCGGGTTCATGTCGCACCATCGCTGGGCCGCGGTGCTGGGCAGCCTCGCCGTCCTGCTCGTGCTCGCCGCGCCCGTGCTCAGCATGCGTCTGGGCCAAGCTGACGACGGTTCAGCTCCCCGCGACACCACCCAGCGCCAGGCCTACGACCTCATCAGCAAGGGATTCGGGCCCGGTTTCAATGGGCCGCTCGTCCTGGCCGTCGCGCTGCCCCATCCTGGCGCCACCCAGGCTGCTGACGCCACCGCGCGGGCCGCCGCTGCCCTGCCCGGCGTGCGCGTCGCGCCCCCCCAGCTCAGCCCGAACGGGACCGCAGCGGTGATTGTCGCCGTGCCGCCCAGCTCGCCGCAGTCGGCGACCACCGAAGACCACGTGAACCGCCTCCGAACCCAGGTCAACACCGCCGCGAACAAACACACCGGCGGAAC
>PLJD01000015.1 GCA_003140175.1 Actinomycetota bacterium | reverse complement strand
GAGACGGTGGCGGCGGCGCGGGCCCCGCCGGAGCCGGCGGACTGCCCACCGGCGACGCCGGCGAGCCGAGTGACGGTCAGCGTGGTCAGCAACGCGGTTTGGGTGGCTCGGGCCGGGGCGCGCGAGACGCCACGGGCGACCGTCGCAGCTTCGACGAGTGGGAACAGGCGAAGGATCAGAAACGGCGCGAAGGCTGCCAGCAGGAACATGATCGTGCCGACGAGCAATGTGCCGAGCTTCGCCTCGTCGCCGGGGATAGTCGTGGTGCTCGGGCTGCTGGCGAGCGCGGAGGCAGCCACCGCGAGCGTGATCGCGATCACGACCTTCGACAGCACGAGCGCGACGACGAGCTCCGCGAGTCGGTGCAGGACTCGTCGGGCGGTGGGCCAGACGAACGCCGCGTAGGCGAGCGGGCTGAGGGCAATCAGCACGTAGAGCAACGAGGCGCGCACCAAGAGCTCCACCCAGAGCAGGAAGGCGCCCAGCACCGCGACCAGTCCGAGGAGGAACACGACGAAGGTTGGTTGGCCGTTGAACGCGGTCGCGGTGCTGAGGGTGCGCAGAACGTCGGTCGCGTGCGCGCCGGCGTCGGTTGAGCTCAGGATCTGGGCCGACAGCTGGTCGGCGGCTCCGAGGAGTACTTGGACGACGCCGATGGTCGCCACCATGCCGAGCACCGCGAGCGGGACGTCGCGAGCGAGGCGTGCCGCCATGGCTGGGCCTTCGCCGAGCACGAGACCGTGGAGGACGCTGAGCAGGACGCAGAGGAGCAGCAGGCTCAGGGCGAGGCTGACCACGACGCCGTAGGGCGAGTGCGCGCCGGCGCCGGCGGGGGCGCCCGCGAACCAGCCGCTGGCCAAGTCGGGGGTGGAGGTCCGCTGGAAGAAGGCGAGGACGGCGTCGACGAACCAGGCGATCGAATCGAGGACCCAGCTGACGAGCCCACCGACGATCTGGTTCCACAGCGTGTTCGCGGCGTGGCTTGCCGTTTGGCTCCAGATCCAGCCGAGTCCGGTGAGGATTCCGTTGAGGAGGCCCATCAGAAGGGATCTGGACCGGGGTAGCGGGTGAAGCCGGCGAGGGCGGTCTGAAGCTGCTCGGGGGTGGAGGGCGGATCGTCGGGGTGACCCAACGGGGTGGGTCCCACGGTTTGGTTCTCTGACCAGATCCGCCAGTCGTCGCGTTCCCAGACGAGCTCGTAGACGACGGTGGTCCATTCGGCGAGGGGTGCGGTCAACCCGTCGATGGAGAGGATCCCGACCCGCCAGACCGACACCTCGGCGCGCTCATTCGTGTAGGCGTCGGTGCGCGTGGCGAGCACGGCGACCTCCCAGGTGAGATGCCCTTGACCGCGGGCCGCGATCCCGTCGAGCTCGCCGAGGTCGGCTCGGGCTTGCGCGACGTAGGCGTCGGTTGAGGCTCGGGAGGCAATCGAGCGCAGCGCGGCGGTGCGGTCAGCGTCGGGGAGATCGAGGAGGCGTTGGGCATCGCGCACGTAGGTCGTGGCCGCGGCGACGGCGCCATCACGGGAGCGTGCGAACCCGGCGGGGAGCCCGTTGACCTGGGTGCTCGGCCCGACGGTGCCAGCGCGGGTGGGGTGCTGCGGGGCGGGCGGTGCCGTCGAGAGCGCGCCGCGGGCGCCGGCTCCGAGGAGCGCGGCGGCGAGGCAGGCCACGAGGGCGGTGCGGGGCCGGACGGTGCCGGGGTGGAGGTCAGCCACGCGAGGCGCTGAAGACGAGGTTGATGATGCTCGGCGCGAGTCCGGTGATCGCCGCGCCGATGACACCGCCGAGGACGAGGTGCTTGCCGCGTGACGCGCCGAGGTAGTTGCCGGCCTGTTGAGAGAGCCCGAACATGGCGGCGCCGAGCAGCATGGCGGCGAGGCTGCCCCAGAGTCCGATCTGCGCAGCCCAGTCGATCAGTCGTTGGAGGAAGTCGGCGCCGGGGAGTCCGCTGGCGGATGGGTTGGCGTTGACGCCGTCGGCGAGCAGCCGCGCGACGACGGTTGGGGCGACGTGCATGCGCACTCCTGGTGGCTCGGGTCTCGGCGGCACAAGGCGCAAGCCGAGGCCTCGAATCAACGGTCGATTCGTGGGGTTGAGGGCGGGGTCGCTTCGGTGTCAGAGGTCGGGGGGCCGGCGAGGGCGGCGCGGAGCTGGTCGAAGATCGCGGCGGTGTCGGGGTGCAAGGCGGTGGTCGGGTCGTCAGCTTCGACGGCATGGAGGAGGTCGCGGCGGCACGCGTCGAGACCGCGGCGGTCTCCGGCCGCGGCGCACGCGCGCATGCGGTCCTCGTGGAGCAGCTCGCTGGCGGGGCAGGCGCGGAGTCCCTGCTCGGCTGCCCACTGGGCACCGCGCGTGTTCCCGGTTGCGAGCGCGAGCGCGCCGAGGCGGTGCGCCGCATCAACGACGATGCGTTCGGCGTGCGCGACGTGCAGCTCGGTGAACGCCCACTCGTAGCCGGCCACGACGTCGAACGGTCGCCCGCGGACCAGGGCCAGAGCAGCTCCGAGGCGTCGGCTGGCCTCGGGCTGCTCGGCGGGCGTCGCCGCGGAGGCCAACGCGAGGGCGTCGTCGAGTTCGTCGACGTCGCAGCGGACCGACGGGGCGAGCTGTCCGACATGGTCGCGGAAGCGGCGGAGCAGGGGCTCGCCGTCGGGCCCGCGGCCGACGGCCCGACGGGTGACCGAGACTCGGTTTGCCCATGTCTTGGGGCTGAGGGCGCGCTCGGGCCACAGCGCGGCCCGGATCTGGTCATCTCGCGCGCCCTCGCGGTGGCAGGCGAGGTAGGCGAGGAGCTCGACGCTCTTGGCGTGCAGCACGCCCGCAGCCCCCTCGACGGCGACGCGGCCCAGCATTCGGACCTGCACCGGCGAGGAGTCCTCGGGGTGCTGGCTCGTCGTGGGTGGGCACCCCGGTGGGAGGTCGAGTGGGGGTGCCGGGTCCGGCTTCGGGCCGCGGCCCCAGCCCGGTCGCACGGGGACGTCACCGAGAAACGGGATGTGGACCTGGTCCGAGCCCAGGGTGAGGCACAGGTCCGCGCCGGGGGCGGTGCCGTGGACGAGGCAGGTGACGCCACGGTTCCCGCGGGCGGCGTCGAGCACGGGGTCCACGACGGGAGCCGGCGCGTCGGGGCCGATGGCCACGACGAGGGGACGAGTCGCGTCGGTGTCCCGAGCGCGCCCGGCGTGGCGCCGCGCTCGAGGGTCGCGCCACGCGGCCCGGTGCCGCCACAGGGCGCTCAGGACGCGCTCGGGCGTCACCGCGTCGACGTCGGCGATCGTCCCGCCACTCGGCGGAAGCCCGGCGACGATGAGGAGGTCGAGCGCGCCCGCGGCGTCCGCCCGCTGGAGCTGGGTGAGGATCGCGTCCGAACCAGCGGTGACGTCGGCGGCGTCGCCGAGGAGCGCGACGACTCGGAAGCCGGCCAGGTTGAGCCACAGCGACCCGGTGGGCGTCGTGCCGAGCGCGACGAGTGCGGGCAACGGGGACCGAAACCGGGGCGAGGAGGGGTCGAGGTGGTTGAGGTCCGCCTCCCAGACCCACCCCGACGGGGTCGAGGCCCACGGCGGGCGCGGCGGGGGTGGCGGCCCGTCCCAGAACACCTCCACGACGTGGAGGCCGACGTGGACGGTGAGCGGCGTGGCGGTGAGCGTTTGGTCCGCCAGCGCGGCGTCCAGGTTGGCGAGCGCCCTTGCCAACCTGTCGCCGGGGCCGAGCGCGGCGTGTGGAATGTCGGTCGAGTTGCTCCCGAGCTCGTCGGGGTCGTGGGGCGCGCCGGCGGCGCGAACTCGCCAGAGGAGCGTGATCGCGGCCGCGACGAGCAGGACGACGGCGCGTACTTGGGCGCGTGGGCCGCCCACACCCGTGAGCAGGGGGGCGAGCACGAAGTTGCCGGACGCGATTCCGATCTCAATCGCGAGGGTGAACAAGAGGAGCAGCGACAGCAGGTCGAACCGCTCGACGCGGGATCCTGGATGCTCGTCGCCGTCTTCAAGGTCTGGGCCGTCGCGAGACTCCCGGTCGCCCGACGGCGTACGCCGCGAGTCGTTCGGTTCGCCGAGCGGTGCTGCAGGCTCGGTCTCGGATCGCGGGTCGGTGAGCACGGTTCTTGCTCATGACGCCGGCCGTTGGCTTCCGTGACGCGCGACGCGGCGGCGGCCCGAGGGTCCGACGACGGACTGAGCCCCACCACCCGTCGAGCGGCGAAATTCGCACCTTCGGAGTATCGGTGACGTGCGACGATGAGCGCGTATGACGCGAGCTGACTTTGTGCCGACCGCAGCGACGACGCTGCGCCGCAAACCCGAGCGTGGGACCTACGAACGGGAGCAGGTCTACGCCATTTTGGACGAAGCGGTGATCGCTCACGTTGGTATGGCGGTCGACGGTCAGCCGTTCGTGCTTCCGATGGTCTTCGGTCGTGACGGGGACCGGCTGTTCCTTCACGGCTCGGTGGCGAGTCGGCTGCTCCGCGCACTCGATGGTGGCGTGTCGGTGTGCGTCACCGTGACGCTGCTCGACGGTCTCGTCTTCGCGCACGCCCAGGTCAACCAGTCGGTCAACTATCGGTCGGTGGTCGTGCTCGGGACCGCACGTCGGTTGCGCGACGCGGCGGCGGCTGCCGCGCTCACTCGGGTCGTCGAGCACGTGGTCCCGGGACGCTCGTCGGAGGCTCGGCCGCCGAGCGCGGCGGAGCTGCGCGAGACGATGGTGTTGGAGCTACCGATCGACGAGGCCTCCGCGAAGGTCCGCACCGGGCCGCCGTTGGCGCCCCGCGACGAGGACCGCGGCCTCGACGTGTGGGTGGGAGTGCTGCCCCTGGCCCTGGTTCCGGGAAGCCCGGTGCCCGACGAGCGCGAGTCGAGGACGGCGCGGGTGCCGGCGTCGCTCTCTCCCTGGCGTCGGCCCGGCGGCGTCCGCCGGGGGCGTTAACCCACGAACCCCGACCTCGTGGTGGCCGGATCCGGCGGCGCGCTCCTGGACGGGGGCGCGATCGGCGACGCGGGGCGCGACGAGTCAGCCCGGGAAGCTGGGGCGCACCAGCGCGCCGCCGTCCACCACGAGGGTGTCGCCGGTGATCCAGGACGCAAAGTCGCTGGCGAGGAACAGCGCCGCGTGTGCGATGTCCTCGGGGACTCCGAGCCGCTGCAGCGGCACGTGGGCGGCGACGACCTCCTCGGCGGGTTCCCAGAGAGCCCGGGCGAAGTCGGTCTTGACCAGCCCGGGCGCGAGCGCGTTGACGCGGACCCCGGGGGCGAGCTCGGCGGCCAAGGTCTTGGTGAGATGGATGAGCGCAGCCTTCGTCGTGTTGTAGATGCCGATGGCGGCTTCGCTGCGAATGCCGCCGACCGAGGCCACGTTGAGGACCACCCCGCCGTGGTCGCGCAACGACGCTCGCCACGCGGCCTGGGTCCACACGAGTGGCCCGCGCAGGTTGACCTGGAAGGTCTTGTCGTACCGGCTCAGGTCGACGTCGAGGCTTGGACCCATGTATGGGTTCGTCGCCGCGTTGTTCACGAGGATGTCGAGGCCTCCGAGGCGCTCGACGGTGGCGAGGACGCACGCCTCGGCCTGGTCGGGGTCCCCGGCGTTCGCGGCGAACGTCTCGACCCGTCCGCCGTGCATCGACGCGGCGGCTTCTTCGAGCGCGTCGGCCTTGCGCGAGGAGAGCATGACGTCGGCACCGGCCGCGGCGAACTCGGCCGCGATGGCCCGTCCGATCCCGCGCGAGGCGCCGGTCACGAGCGCTCGCTTGCCGATCAGGGACAGTTCAGCCATGGAGGGCCTCCGCAGGGTCGGGCAGGGTTGGATCGTGGGGCGCGGTCACGCGGGATGGCTCGCGTGGGGGTGCAGGGCCGCGTCGACGATCTCGAGGGGATGACGAACGTCGACACCGGCCGCGGCGAGGTGGAGCGTGCAGCCTGGGTTGGCGCTCGCAACGGTCGCCGCACCAGTGCGGGTGATCGCGTCGAGCTTTCGCTGGCGGATCTGGTTGGCCAGTGTCGGGTGGAGCGCAGCGTACGCGCCGCCGGCACCACAGCAGAGTCCCTCGTCGTCGAGCTCGCGGAGCTCGACGTAGCGTTCGAGGACGGTTCGGACCGCGCCGTGGGTCCGCTGCACGTTGCGCAGGTGGCAGGGGTCGTGCACGGCGACGGGCGCGTCGGGGTCCGGTCGGTGGGGTGGGGCGGGGAGGTCGTCGAGCCGCTCGGCGAGCCATTCGTGCACGTCGTGGACGCGGTGGGCGAACGCCGCTGCTTCGTCGGTCCCGAGGAGCCGGCCGTAGTCCTGGAGCGCGGCGCCGCAGCCCGCGGAGTCGACGAGGATCGGGGCGTCTCCGGGGAAGGCGTCGAGGACACGCCGCGCCAAGGCCGCCGCGTCGTCGTGGAGTCCGGCGTGGACGTGCAACGCGCCGCAGCAGCCGGCTCGGCGGGAGTCGGGCAGCGCGACGCCGACGCCCGCCGCGCCGAGGACCCGTATGACGGCCGCGTGGACGTCGCGTTGCCAGGCGTCCATGACGCATCCGGTGAAGAGCCACGCGTCGTCGCCGGTGCTGCGCAGCGGTCGGGCGTGGAGCGGGAGCTTGGGGAGCGAGACGCGGGTCGGCACGAGATGGGCGCGCTGGGCGAGGGCCAGGCCTCGGGAGAGGCCGAGGAGGACGCGGTGATGACCGAGGGTGCGGTAGGCGAGGCGCTGCCACCAGGAGACGTACGACGTCTCGGCGGCGAGGGTCGCTCGCGTCCCCTCCATGAGGTGCCCGAAGGGCACCGACGACGGGCAGGCCACCTCGCACGCTCGGCACTGGACGCACTCGTCCATGTAGCGGGTGAATTCGCCGCGCAGGTCGGCGTCGCCGGATTGGACGGCCCGCATGGCGGCGATACGACCGCGCGGAGACGCCGATTCGTCGCCGGTGACCCGGTAGGTCGGGCAGTGCGGCAGGCACAACCCGCAGGCGACGCAGGTGACGAGCTCCTCGGGGTCGACGCGAAGGATCGTCACGACCGCTGGTTCCCGCCCCGCCGGCCGGCTCGCCCGGCGGGGTCGAGCCCCGAGGCGCCGGGGCGTGGGGTTGACTGCACACGTCCTTTGTAGGCGACTCCCGAGCCGCCCGCGGCACGGTGGGGGTGCCAGGGGGGCGCGAGGATGGGCCGATGTGCAGCATCAGCAGGCGGGAGGCGGCGTGCCCGTGACCGACTCGCACCGCCGCGTGGCGCTGGTCATCGCCCGGGCCCGGGTCGGAGCGGGCGCGGCGATGCTGCTCGCGGGCAGGCCGCTCGTGCGTCTCGCGGTGGGGAGAGATGGCGCCGCCGCTGGCGCGGCGATGCGGCTGACCGGCGGTCGGGACCTGGCACTCGGGGTCGGGACCCTCACCTGCCTGCACGAGCGGACCCAGGATGCCGAGTGGGTGAGCATGGGGGCGCTCGTGGACGGGATCGACGCCGTGGTGCTCCTCGTCACCCCAAAGCTCCCGGTCCGGGCTCGGCTCCTGGGAGTGGTCGCCGCCGCGACCGCCGCCGCCGGGCTGATGGCCGGGCGGCGCCTGGCTGACGAGCGCGACGCGGCGGTGCCCGACAGCGCCTGATCCGGGTCGCACCGACCCGGTCGACTCGCCCGCCGCCAACCGCCAGAATCTCAAGCGACCCCCCGGCCGCCGGGCCACCCCGCGCGGCCGGGACCAACACGGAGGGAGACGAGATGGCGCTCGACGGCGACTACGAGCCGAGCCCGTGGGATTGGGTTGCGGACCAAGTTGAGCTCTACGAGCGCACCGGCGGCACCGAGGGTGGCACCCTCGAGGGTCAGGCGGTCGTGATCCTGACCACGCGGGGACGCAAGTCGGGCCGGCTCCGCAAGTCGGCGCTGATGCGCGTCGAGCACGACGGTCGCTACGCCGTGGTCGCGTCGATGGGTGGCGCGCCCAAACACCCGGTGTGGTACCTCAACCTGCTCGCCGATCCGAACGTCACGCTGCAAGACGGCGGGCAGGTCATGGAGATGCGGGCGCGGACGGCCCGCGACAAGGAACGTCAGGAATGGTGGGCGTACGCCACCGCAGCATGGCCGGCGTACGACGGCTACCAGACCAAGACCGAGCGCCAGATTCCGGTCGTGGTGTTCGACCCGGTCGACTGACGGCCGGGGGCGATGGTGGGCGACGCGGTGCTGGCTCCCGAGCTCCGGGCCGCTTGGGACGACGACGGCTGGTGCGTGATCGAGCGGGCGATCCCGGCGGAGGATCTCGCCGCGGCGCAGCGGGTGCTTACGCGCTTGTTTCCGACGGCCGGGCAGATGGCGTCGACGCCCGACGACGAGGGCAACACGAGGTGGCAGACCTGGGACGCGCAGTGGCCCGAGTTCCCGTTTCACAGCTCGTCGCTCAACAAGCTCGCGGTCCACGACATCGTCATCGGGCTCGCCGAGGAGCTGCTCGGCGTCGATGACGTGCGGATGTATCTCGCGCTGGTCACCGCCAAGTACTTCGGGCAGTCGTCGGGCTACAACCAGCTCCTCCACGCCGACTACCCCAACCACATGCTCGTCGTGCCGCGCCGAGACGTCGGATACCAGCACCTCGAGACGTTCATCTATCTCAGCGACGTGACGATCCAGGACGGCGCGACGCGCCTGGTTTCACGGCGCAAGACGGCGGGCGTCCCGGTGGAGGAGCACACGTTGAACCTGCGGGACTACGCGGACCTGTACGACGATCCGGGAAACGCCGCCGCGCCGGCCGGGTCGATCGTCGCGTACCGTCCCGACGTGTACCACCGGTCGGTGGACCTGACCGATCCCGGTGCGTCTCGGTTCATGATGCACGTCTCCTACCGACCGGCAGGCGCCGAGTGGGGCGGATACCAAGCCTGGCCGTTCAAGGGCTTCTCACCCGAGTGGGCGAAGTTCGTCGCGCAAGCCACACCCCGTCAGCTCGGCGTACTCGGGTTCCCGAAGCCGGGGAACTCCTACTGGACCGACGAGACCCTCGCGGGCGTCGCCGCCCGCTATCCCGGCCTCGACATGACGCCATGGCAACGCGCCCACGCGTCGTCGAACTCGACGCCGCGCTGAGGGCCGCAGCAACCCCGGCCGCTCACACCGCGTCGGGACTGCCGCCGCGTCGCGTCCGCCGAACCGGCCCCTGTGCCAGCATGGGGCGTGTCGATCGTCATCGCGCGCCCGTCGGACCTGGTCGAGCGGGCCGGCTCGTCGTTGGGCACGGGCAACTGGCATACGGTCAGCCAGGCCGAGGTCGACCACTTCGCCGAGGGCACCGGCAACCGGGCGCCGATCCACACCGACCCGGAGTTCGCGTCCCACACCCCCTTCGGCACGACGATCGCCTTCGGCATCCAGATCCTGGCGATGGCGACCATGCTGCTCGAGGATCTCTGGGAGCTCCGCAACGTCGTGAACGGGGCCGACTACGGGGCGAACAAGGTCCGCTACCCGGCCCCGGTGACGGTGGGAAGCCGGGTTCGGCTGCATGCTGGGCTGGCCGACGCCACGCCGCTCGGCGATGATGCGGTCCGCGTGACCCTCGACCTCGAGTTCGAGATCGAGGGGGGCGATCGGCCGGCGTGCGTCGCGCAGATCGTCTTTGTGTTCTGGTTCGGGGGCTCGGACCAGGTCTGAGCCTCGCAGTCACGATGACTCACGATGAAAGGGGCGGCAGCGATGCCGATTGATGGCGTGTATGTCGATGATCCCTCGGAGGCGGTCACCTTCCTCAAGGACCACGTGCTGGGAAAGAAACTCATTCGTGAGGGTATGGAGATCCGCCCGACCGCGGTCGCGGACAAGCGCTACCTCGGGATGGCGCGGGCGAAGGCCTCGACTCGCATGGATCTCGACGCGATCCCCCGGGTGGCCATCGCCAACCGCAAGGGCAAGGCGATCCCGGTGTGGGTCATCCCGAAGAAGGGCACGGATCCGTCCGGCGTGGAGGCGGCCGTGCGGGGGGCGCTCATCGACGCGCCGAGCGGCGAGATCAGCGGCCCCAACTACAAGCTGGACTTCCCGAAGGACACCTCGCCGGAGGCACTCGTCGCGTTCGCGCAGGCGGCGCTGAACGCGCTCGGCGTGGCACCCGGGCAGGGCTGGCAGTGGATCAAGCGGGGCGGCGACCAGCTGCCCAAATGAGCGCGTCGCCGGGCTGGGCGCCGCGGGGCGTCCAGTCAGGCGGACCGGTGTGGGGGCTGCGGCGCGTCGGGCTCGAGGATGCGCTCGGGGTGGCGTCCGTCGACGTAGCCGAGGAACGGCGGGTACACGTTGTAGCCGAGCAGCTCGCGGAGGCGTGGCGCGAGGGTGCGCGCCTGGTCGGGCAGGACCGCGAGCAAGTGGGTTTCTTGGGGTCGTAGCCAGCTCGCGCAGTACTCGATCGCCACGCCGAGACGCGACTGGTCGGTGCGGTTCGCGCCGCCGCCGTGCCAAAGCGACCCGAGGTAGAGCATGACCGAGCCGGCCGGCATCTCGGCGAACGTCATCGGCGCGTCGGGCGGGGGCGCGTCGACGGTGCGGTGGCTGCCCGCGACGAGGCGGGTGGCTCCGTTCGCCACCGTGAAGTCGTCGAAGGCCCACATCACGTTGGCGACCAGCTGCGGGTGGGGCCGCGGCACCGGGTAGATGTCTTCGTCGCGGTGCAGGATCTGTTCCGCCTCGCCGGGACCGATCTCGATGCCGGTCGGGCCGCTGAGCTGGAAGTGGGGACCGAGCACCGCGGCGAGCGCGCCGAGCACCAGCGGGTCGAGGGCGAGCGGGTCCAGCACCCGGGTCTTGGCGAAGAGGGCGTAGAGCCGGCGGGTGCGGTAGCCCTCGAACGGGTTCCGGCCGCCGGGGACGCCGTCGAGGAGCCGTCGCAGCTCAACCCCGATGGTGCGGGCGTCGTCGCGGGTCAAGACACCCTCGATGATCGCGTAGCCCGCCTCGTCGAGGCGGGCGACCACGTCAGCCACCTGGTGTTCGAGGTCGGGGACGAGCGTCGTCATCGCCCGATCACGGTACCGGCTGGTCGCAGGCTTCGCAGCGGCGAACCGTTCGTCCATCCCGCGGGATCGCCGGGCCGCCAACGCCGGCCGGCCCCCTCGCGGGCGACGCGTTCACGCGCCAACGCGCGCGCGACCCGCTCGGGCGTCGCGCCCTCGACGCGGGACCGCTCGAGCACCGCCGCCGTGGTCTGCTCGATGCCCGCGGCGCGGGCCAGCGCCCGCGGCCGTGAGTAGCCGTGGAACTCCTCGGCGAGATTGATGATCCCTCCGGCGCCGGCGACGAAGTCCGGCACGTGGAGGATGCCGCGTCGGGCGAGGAGCTCGTCGACACCCCGACCGGCGAGCTGGTTGTTCGCGGCACCGCACACCGCCCGGCAGGCCAGGCGGGGAACGGTGTCAGCGTCGAGCACCCCGCCGAGCGCGCACGGCGCCAGCAGGTCACAGTCCTGCTCCAGGATCGCGTCCACCCCGACGTGGTCTCCTCCGACCCGGGCCGCGACGCGTGCAGCCCGCCCGCCGTGCGAGTCGGCGACCACCACCCGGGCGCCCGCGTCGACGAGCAGGTCGGCCAGATGCCCGCCCACCTTGCCCGCGCCCTGGATCGCGACCCGCCGGCCGGCGAGCATCGCCTCTGGTCCGTCCAGGGCCCGCAGCGCGGCCCGCATGCTGTGCAGCACACCCCACGCCGTGACCGGTGACGGGTCACCCGAGCCGCCGGCTGCCTCGTGCACGCCCGTGACCCAGGGTGTCACGGCGGCGATCGCGTCCATGTCCGCCGTCGTGGCTCCCACGTCCTCGGCGGCGAGGTACCGGCCACCGAGCTCGTCGACGGCGCGACCCAACGCGGCCAGCAGGTCGGCGGGGTGCGGCGCGTCCGGGTCGGCGACGAGCACGACCGCCTTCCCGCCGCCCTGATCGAGCCCGGCGAGCGCCGCCTTCCACGTCATCGCCTCGGAGAGCGCGAGCGCGTCGCGCAGCGCGTCTTCGTCGCACGCATACCGCCAGAACCGGATCCCGCCCAGCGCCGGGCCGAGCGCGGTCGAGTGGATCGCGATGACCGCTCGCAGGCCCGAGGCGGCGTCGGCGACGAGGACCACCTGCTCATGGCCGTGCTCCGTCATCGCGCGTGTCACGTCCACCGTGGCGACGCTACGCCCGCAACACGACGGTCGAGGCTGACGGGGAGCCGACGCGTCCCGTAGTCTGGCGCGGCTCGAGGCCGCGCTGGCCGGTCGGATCCCCACCGGCCCGGGCCCAGGGGGGTGACGTGATGGCGCTACGAGCGTGCGGGGTTCAGCGACGCGGCGCGAGCGCGCCGAGTCGACGGGCGACTCCACCGCCGCCGACCGGTCGGGCGTCGACTCCCCGGCGGCATCGCCCGGAACTGCGCTGATGGAGCGTCGAGAGTTCCTCCAGCGCGCCGCGCTGCTCGGAGGCGGCGCCGCGCTCGGGCCGTGGTTCGGCCCGCTGGCCGCGGCGGGCGGGCTCGGCGGTCCCGACCCGACGGTGGCTCCGCAACCGACGTCGGCGTCGCTCAGCCAGATCGAGCACGTCGTGATCCTGATTCAGGAGAACCGCTCCTACGACCATTACTTCGGCGCCTACCGCAAGGGCCGAGGCTTCAACGACCATCCCCGGGGCCGCCCGGGCGTGTTCGCCCAGGCCGACCCGCGACGGCGCAGCGCGTCGCCCGCCGGGGTGCTGCTCCCCTGGCACCTCGACACCCAGACCATGAACGCCGCGTGCACCGACAACCCCTCGCACGAGTGGACCACGCAGCACTACTCGTGGGACCACGGCAGCAACGACCGGTGGGTCATCGCCCACACGGCACTGGAGGCGGACGGGCCGATTGCGGCTCCCCAGACCATGGGCTACTACACGCGCGCCGATCTCCCGCTCTACTACGCGCTCGCCGACGCGTTCACGCTCTGCGACAACTACCACGCGCCGGTCTTTGGGCCGAGCGACCCGAACCGCCACTACTCGATGTCCGCCACGATCGACCCGGCCGGCATGGCCGGCGGGCCCGTGGTCACGAACGCCGTCAACGTGGCCGCGATCCCGCCGTCCACCGTCGTCACCAACGCGGCCGCGTATTCGTGGACGACGATGCCCGAGCGGCTCCAGGCGCAAGGCGTGTCGTGGAAGATCTACCAGGCGCCCGCCAGCCTGGCCTCGACGGTCCTCACCAACAACATCCTCGTGCGGTACCACCAGTACTCGGATCCGAGCACCTCCCTGTACCACAACGCCTTCGACCCGACCTACCCCGCCGGCTTCGCCGCGGACGTGAAGGCCGGCACGCTGCCCGAGGTCACCTGGGTGCTCGCACCCCCGTATCAGGACGAGCACCCCCCGGCCCCGTCGAACACGGGCGCCCGCGTCACCGGGCACGTCCTCGAGACGCTGGCCAGCAACCCGAAGGTGTGGGCCAACACCGTGCTGTTCGTCACCTGGGACGAGAACGGCGGGTTCTTCGACCACGTCTCGCCTCCCGTCGCGCCGCCGGGAACACCGGGCGAGTTCCTCACCACCGATCCGCTCCCCGCCGAAGCGGCCGGCATCCCCGGCCCGATCGGCCTCGGGTTCCGCGTCCCGCTGCTGGTGCTCTCGCCGTTCAGCCGGGGCGGTCGCATCAACTCGGAGACCTTCGACCACACCTCGCTGCTGCGGTTCATCGAGACCCGCTTCGGGGTCGAGGTCCCCAACCTCTCGGCCTGGCGACGCCAGACCGTCGGCGATCTCACCAGCACGCTCACGTTCGGACACCCGCGGCGCTCCGTCCCGACCCTGCCGATCGCAGGCCTCTCGAGCGGACTGGTCACCCGAGAGTGCTCCGACCGGGCGACGCCACCCACGGTGCAGCACCTCCCGAGCCAGGACTCGTAGCGCCGGTCGGGTCGCCCCGCGCCGACGCGACCCGACCGGCGATACGCTGCGCGGCTCGCGGGTCGCCGGGGCGTGCGCTCGAGAATCGGGACGCCCGCCGGTCGACGCGCCGGCGAAGGGAGCGACATCAGCGTCGAGGCCGCGCTCGTCTTCGCCGGCGGCGATCCGGTGCCACTGGCGGTCGCGGCGCGACTCGCCGCCGGTGCCTTCGTGATCGCCGCCGACTCGGGCCTGGCGCAGGCGGTCGCACTCGGACGGCGGGTCGATCTGGTGGTCGGCGACCTCGACTCGGTCGATCTCGACCAACTGGCGGCGGCCCGCGCGTCGGGCACCCGGGTCGAGGCTCATCCCCCCGAGAAAGACGAGACCGATCTCGAGCTGGCCCTCGACGCGGCGCTGACCCGCGGCGCCGAGGCCGTGACCGTCGTGGGCGGACACGGCGGGCGCCTCGACCACCTCCTCGCCAACGTGACGGTGCTCGCGTCGCCCCGCTGGGCCGCGGCACGGATCGATGCCTGGCTCGGCGGCGCGTACGTCGTCGTGGTGCGCGACGAGGCCGCGCTGGCGGGCGAGCCCGGGTCGGTGCTGAGCCTGGTCGCGCTCGGGGGCACCGCGCGGGGCATCCGGACCGAAGGCCTGCGCTACCCGCTGGTCGACGAAGACCTGGAGGCCGGCACGAGCCGTGGCGTCAGCAACGAGTTCGTCGGGGATCGTGCCCGGATCGAGCTGCGCGCCGGAACCCTCCTCGCGATTCGTCCCCACGCCCTCGCGGAGGCACCGCACCCCGGCGCGCGCTGACCCGCCGCCGCCTCGGTGGCCCGCCGGCCGCACCGCCCGCCCGGGGGCGATCTCCACCAAATCCGCACATCTCCGGCGGGACTCCTCGACAGGTGATCCCTAGCATGGACCGTGATGGCGGACGTCTTGACGGTCCAGGCGCCGAGCGCCACCCGCACGGTGCTTGTGGTCGAGGACGAAGCCCCGATCGCCGAGGCGGTGGCGGCTCGACTGCGCAGCGAGGGGTTCGCCGTGCAGATCGCCGGGGACGGGCTCACCGCGGTGGCCGCCTGCGAGCAGCTCCAGCCCGACCTCGTCGTGTTGGACCTCATGCTGCCGGGGCTGGACGGCCTCGAGGTGTGCCGACAGATCCAACGCGACCGGCCGGTCCCGGTGCTGATGCTCACCGCTCGGGACTCCGAGACCGACCTGGTGGTCGGGTTGGCGGTCGGCGCCGACGACTACCTCCCGAAGCCGTTCAGCGCCCGTGAGCTGACCGCCCGGGTTCACGCCCTCCTGCGGCGGGTGGACCGGGCCGCGGCGCGGTCCACGACCTCCCCGCTGCGTCTCGGCTCGATCGAGGTCGACGTCGAGAGCCGGCGGGTCCGCCGCGACGGTGAAGCGGTGCATCTCACGCCCACCGAGTTCGAGCTGTTCGCGTTCCTCGCCCGCCGGCCTGACCGGGTCTTCTCCCGCCCGCAGCTCCTCGGCGAGGTGTGGGGCTACCGGGACGGGAGCGGCGCCCGCACCGTCGACTCGCACGTGCGGGCGTTGCGCCACAAGCTGGGCGCCGACGTCGTGCGTACCGTGCATGGGGTCGGGTACGGAGCCGGCCCGGGAGCCGAGCCGGCGTGAACCGCCACCACTTGCCCATCGACGTCAGGGACCTCGACGTCCGGCGCCCCCTCAACGCGTTCCCGTCGATCAAGCTCAAGCTCGGCTTCGTCATCGCGGCCGCGGTGGCGGCGACCGTGTTCGTGTTCTGGCTCGGCCTCAAAGTCGGGATCTGGCCGTCGGGCAGCGGGATCTTGGCGGGGGTCGTGGCGATGGTGTTCGTCTGGTTCCTCTCTCGCGGCATGACGTCGCCGTTGCGCGAGATGGCCGCCGCGGCGGGCGCCATGGCCCAGGGCGACTACAGCCGCCGGGTGACCGCGACGTCCCACGACGAGGTCGGGGCGCTCGCCCGCACGTTCAACGAGATGGCCGCCGAGCTCGCGGCGACGGACCGGGTGCGGCGCGACCTCGTGGCCAACGTGTCGCATGAGCTGCGGACGCCGATCACCGCGTTGCAAGCCAAGCTCGAGAACCTGGTCGACGGTGTCGAGGCACCCGACCGGGCGACGTTTGAGACGATGCTGGCCCAGGTCGAGCGGTTGGGACGCCTCGTGCAGCAGCTCCTCGACCTCTCGAAACTCGAAGCGGGCGTGGTGCCACTCGAGCGGGCCGCCTTCCCAGTCGAGCCGCTCCTCGAGCACGCGGTCCGCGAGCAGCGACTCCAAGCCCCGGCCATCGACGTGGCCGTGACGGTGGAGCCGGCCAACCTGACCGCCGACGGCGACCCGGAGCGAGTCCACCAGGTGGTCGCCAACCTGCTCGAGAACGCGGTGCGGTTCACGCCCCAGGGCGGCACCGTCGAGGTGCGGGCCCGGCGGGGCACCCAGGGCGTGACGATCGAGGTCCTCGACGAGGGGCCGGGGATCCCCGAGGCGGATCGGGGGCGGGTCTTCGAGCGCTTCTACCGCACGGACCCGGCGCGTTCATCGCGCGAAGGCGGCGCGGGCCTCGGGCTCGCCATCGCCCGCTGGATCGTCGACCTCCACGGAGGCGATATCCACTCGGAACGGCGCGACCCGAAGGGCTGCCGCATGGTGGTCACGTTGCCCGAGACCGGCATCGAGTTACCCGAACGAGTGACACGAGTGTGAGGACGACATGGAGCTAACACCGATCGAGGAAGCGCTGCGTCGGATCCGTCGCGGCGAGATGGTCCTCGTCATTGACGACGAGGACCGAGAGAACGAGGGCGACCTCACCATGGCCGCGAGCTGGGTCAGCGCCGAGGCCGTGAACTTCATGCTGCGCTGGGCGCGGGGCCTGGTGTGCATGCCGTGCGCGCCGGAGCGCCTCGACGAGTTGGGCCTCGGTCCGATGGTGCCACCCGACCGGGCCGGGTGCGACACCGCGTTCACCGTGTCGATCGACCACGTCGACGCGGGCAGCGGGATCGGCGCCGCGGATCGGGCGCTGACCATCCGCCACGCGGTCGACCCCGACGCCGCACCCCACGAGTTCAAGCGGCCCGGCCACGTGTTCCCCCTGCGGGCCCGGGCCGGCGGCACGCTCGAGCGCCGCGGCCACACCGAGGCGTCGGTGGACCTGACCCGGCTCGCCGGCCTCCCTCCGATGGCCGTGATCTGCGAGGTGCTGGCCACCGACGGCTCACCGGCCCGCGTCCCCGACCTCACCGCGTTCGCGATCGAGCACCGCATCGCCTTGGTGACGGTGGACCAGATCGTCGAGCACCGCCAGGCACTCACCCGTCAGCGCGACCGCGCCCCCGCCCCGCTCCTCCTGTAGGCGGGGGCCGGATGGACCCGCCGGCGGGTCGGCTCGCCTGGTCGCGTCTGGGTCAGTGCAGCGACGCGACGAGCCCCGCCAACGCCAGGTAGTAGGTGACCATGATCGCGACCGGCGCGCCGCGGCGGGTGCCGACGAAGCGGGTCTCGGCGATGAGCGCGTCGGAGGCGACGAAGAGCCAGGCGCCGGCGATCCCCCAGCCGTCGCCCGCGCCGACCGCGGTCGCGGCGGTGGCCCCGATGGCGACCAGGTAGGCGAGCACCGGCCCCACGAGCTCGCGGCGCGCGCTCCGACGCAAGGCGCGCACGAAGCGGACGGCCAGCGGGCTGGCCACCACCAGCACGAGGGCGGCTCCGAGGGCGACGCCGCCGCCGGTGACGCCCCGCGCCAAGAAGCCGAGCGTGAACGCGACGTGGGCGAGCAGGAAGGAGGCGAGGCCCGGCACGAACCCGTCGTGGCCGGCGGCGTTCTCGGGCAGCATCAAGAACACGTCGCCGGCGAGGCACAGGGCGAGGGCGACGAGGAACCAGGTCTGGGTCGCCCCGGGGGCCCCGGGCAGGGTGGCGGCGGCCCCGAGGAGTGCCGCCGTCGCTCCCGGCTTGCAGACGTACTCCAGGAGTCGCCGGTCCCGGCCCACGGCCCACCAGTCCCCCACCGCGAACCCACCCGCCACCGCGAACCACGCCACCGTCGCCGCGCTCATCGCGGCGCGATCCTCCCCCGGCGGGTCGCGCCGCGTCGACCCCTACGATCGCCCACCATGCGGGGCCTCGCCCAGCGTCGGGCGAGGTCCGGCGACGGAAGCCGATGAAGATCTGGCCGCGCCGCGCCACCGATGCGGCACCGGGGAGCCGCCTCCGTGACCGGATCCGAGCGCAGCTGGACCGGGTGCCCGGCGTTCGAACCGGCGCGGACATCCAGCGTCGCTACGTCGAGGCTCGCGGTTCGGCGCTGGCCGCCGCGATCTCGCTGTATGGGTTCCTTGCCCTGTTCGCGGTCGCGGTCCTCGCCATCGCGGTGCTGGGGTTCGTCTCCGCCGGCAACGCCAACGTGGCCCAGACCCTGACCCGCCAGCTCGGCCTCACCGGCCAGGCGGCCCGCACGGTGCACGAAGCGGTCGACACGGCGCGGCGCCGGCGCGACGTCGCGACCGTCGTGGGGCTGGTCGGTCTGGCGTGGACCGGCACCAGTCTCGCCATCGTGATCGCCGACGCGTACAACGCGGCGTGGCACGTCGATCGCCGCGGGCTGGTGGACCGGGCGGTCGGCGTGGCGTGGCTGGCCGGGGCGAGCGTGGCGATCGCGGCGGGCGGTTTTGCCACCGCGGCCTGGAGTGTCCTCCCGGGTGTCTTCGCGCCGCTGGTCGTCGTCGTGTCGGTGGCGACCAACGCCGCCTTGTTGGTCTGGACGTCGTGGATCCTGCCCAACCGTCGGGTGCCGGTCCGGGTCGTGGTGCCAGCCGCGCTGCTCGGTGCCGTGGCCCTCGAGGTGCTGAAGGTGGTCGGCGCGTACGCGGTACCCCATCTCGTGGCCCGCTCCTCGCAGGTGTACGGGACGATCGGGGTCGTGTTCGCGCTCCTCGCCTGGCTGCTCGTCTTCGGGCGGCTGGTCGTCTACGTGGCGCTCGTCGAAGCACGCGGCGACGAGCGCCAGTACGGCGACCGCCAGGTCGACGTCGAGGTCCCCGCGCTCCCGAGGCGGTGAGGGGCGTCTCGTCGCCCGCCAGTCCACGGTGGGTCAGGGTTGGAGACGCTCGAGGACCCAGCGGTCCGCGAGGCGTCGATACCGGAGCCGGTCGTGGAGTCGGTCGTCGCGGTGCTGCCAGAACTCGAGCGCGTCGGGCGTGACGAGGTACCCGCCCCAGAACGGCGGCCGGGGCACGTCGCCGTCACCGAATCGGGCGGCGACCTCGGCGGCGGCGGACTCCAGGGCGGCTCGGTCGGCGATCGGCTCGCTCTGCGCCGAGGCCCAGGCGCTCACGCGGCTGGCGCGGGGACGGTTGCGCCAGTATCCGACCGATTCGTCGGCGTCCAGGCGCCGCACGGCCCCGGTCGCGCGCACCTGGCGGCCCTGCTCGCGCCAGTGGAACACGAGCGCGGCGCGCGGGTTGGCGGCCAGGTCCCGGCCCTTGGCGCTGTCGTAGTTGGTGTAGAAGCGGAAGCCGGCGGCGTCGACGCCGCGCAGCAGCACCACCCGGGCGTTCGGCGCGCCCGTCGTATCGACCGTCGCGACGACCATCGCGTCGGGGTCCGCCACACCGGCCGCCTGCGCGTCGGCGAACCAGCGGCGGAACTGGTCGACCGGCTCGGCCACCAGGTCGGACTCGCGCAGCTCAGGCATTCGCGCCTCGCAGCCGTCGGGGCGGCGGGCTAGACGAGTCGGGCCTCGATCGGCGTGGTCGCGTCGCTCCAGTGCAGCGATCCCTCCTCGAGCTGGGCGGCGTCGAGGTGGGGGTCGGTGAGATCGATCTCATGGCGCGCCGGGCGATCGGTCAGAGCCTGCGCGAGGAGCCGCTCGAGGGTGCTCGTCTCGGTGTCGAGCGCCTCGCGGAGGCGGCCCCGGGCCGTGGCGACGAATTCCTCCAGGGTGCGGATGTCGTGCTCGATTGCCTCCCGGCGGTTGAGGGCCTCGCCGACGGTGAGCTGGGCCCGGGCGGCCTCGCTCTCCACCAGGTGCGCCGCCAACTTCTCGGCGTCGGCCATGAGTTGCTGGGCGCGCCGTTCGGCGTCGTCGAGCAGCGACCGGGCGTGGGCCTGCGCGTCGGCGACGGTGCGATCCGCGGTGACCTGCGCCATCATCAGCGTCCGTTGGAGGACCTGGGCCTGTCCCCGACGCTGGCGCTCCAGCTCCGGCGCGTCGAAGGCTCGGAGGCGGTCGATGGTCCACGCCGCCCGCTCGAGGAGCGCGTCGATGACGTCGGGCTCGTAGCCCCGCTTGGCGATGGGGATGGCGCTGGACAGCAGCTCCTCGGGTGAGACCTCGAGGGTCTCGCCCTCGACGCGGGCCGGCTCGGTTTGCACAGGGAGCCTCCTTCGGCCCGCCCCGTGGCCGCTGAGGGAGTTGTGGTCAATGGGGGTCATGATGATGGAGGGTCGACCGAGCCATGTCAAGGCTTCCGGGCGGGTGAGGGCCCCAGGCCCTAGCCTCATGGGGCCAGAGATCGACGAATGGCGGCCTCAGAACCGCGGCGCCGAGGAGCAGCCATGGGCTTTCACCACGTGGCGATCACGACCCGGGACCCCGAGGCGACGCATCGCTTCTACACCGACGTGATGGGCTTCGAGCTGGTGCGGGTCGAGGCGGCCCCGGCCGTCGAAGGCGGCTGGGCCCGCCACCTGTTCTACGACACGGGCAACGGCGAGTGCCTGGCGGTCTGGGACATCCACGACAACCCGGCGGTGCCGGACCGGTTCGAGACCTCGATCAGCCGCGGCCTGGGTCTGCCGAGCTGGACGAACCACCTGGCCTTCGCGGCCCGGGACCTCGACGAGCTCGCCGCGATCCGTGACCGGTGGCGCGCCGGTGGGTACGACGTCTTGCAGATCGACCACGGCTGGTGCACGTCGATCTATCTCGACGACCCCAACGGCATCGCGGTCGAGTACTGCTGCACGACCCGAGCCTTCGGACCCGACGACGCGGCCGCCGCGGACTCGCTGCGCCGGGCGGACGCGCCGCCGCTGCTCGAGGCGATGGTCCCCGAGCTGTACCCCGCCGCGAGTCCCGTCTCCTAGAAACCGACGAGGTCGGGGGGACCCCCCAAGCACCGTCCCTGGATCCGGGCCGCGATCGCCGAGACCCGGGCGACGTCGGCGGTGTGCAGCGAGCGCAGGTAGGTGAGGCGCGCGTCGAGGCGCTGGGCGAGCCGGACCCGGCCCGCTCGGATCAGACGGTTCTGGAGCGATTGGGCCCTCGCGAACGCGGTCTTGGTCTTGGCGTTGGCGCTCACCAGGCGCGCCCACTGGCGTTGAGCCCGGGCGCAGATCGCGCTGCTCGCCGGCCGAGCCGGGTCCGGCGCCTGCGCGCCGGCCGGGCCGGCGAGCGCGACGCTGCCCGCGAGGAGGGCAACGACGACGATCACGGGGGCTACGCCGCGCACGAGACGACGCGGCCGCCGGGCAGTGCTCAGGGGACTCTCCTCCGTCACGCGGACACGATACGGACCACGGTGCCCGTCGGGCATGAGCAAACGGTCAAGGCTCGATGATCGGCTGCTCATGTTCCTCCCGGTGCGAGGCCGGCGGGGCCGCCCGGCGGCCCAGCAGCGCTGCGAGGCGGGCCCGGTTGTAGCGCTGGACGGCGATGCAGGGGACGTTCGCCACCCCGGCGTAGACCAGCATCGCGAGGGCCAGCCACCACGGGTTCCAGACGAAGAAGGCCGGTCCGAGCGCCAGGATCGACCAGTGGGCGATTTCGGCGCGGCGGGTCTCGATCGCGAAGCGCTCCAGGGAGGCCCGGTCGCGGGCTTGGAGGTGGCGCTTCGAGAAGCCGCCCCGGAACAGCGCCCCCGCCTCGGGGAGGGTGTCCTTCCACGCCTGGATGCGGAGCCGGGTCTCGAAGCGCTCCACCCGCCCGGGTGAGGGCCAGGGGGGACGGGCGAGCACCGAGGACGGCAACCGGTGGGCGACGTAGCCGCAGATCGTGCTCCACACCGCCCAGCACCCGGCGTCGAGCAGGGCGAGCAGCGCATGGTCGCTCGACACCATCGCCGGCCTACTCGTCGGCGCCGCGCAGGCGGATCGTGCGGCCCTTCCACCGCACCTCGCCTCGAACCACCAGCACGAGCGACGCGAGGAAGACCGCGACGAACACGACGGCCAGCACCGGGAAGAGCAGCGCGGCGACGATCCCGAAGTTCCCGAGCTGGCGCAGCATCACGAAGCACTGGACGGCGAACGCCGCGTAGACCAGCAGGGCGACCGGGCCGCCGCCGAGCACGCCGACGCCCGCCACGAGGCACGCGCCGATCCACGCGACGATCGCGAGCAACCGCAGCCGCGGCGTCGCCGCGGCCCCCGCGGCGAAGTTCTTCGCGAAGCCTTCCACAAGCCGTCCGGGCCGGTCGTACATGCGGAAGGCGACGAGATCGCCGCCGCCGAAGCACGTCACTGGCTCGTCGGCGGCTCCGAAGCGGCGGGCGAGCGCGACGTCCTCGACGACGGAGTGCCGCACCGAGCGGTGCGCGACGTGGGTCAGCAGCGCGTCGCGGCGCGCCACCAGACACGGCCCGAACGCGGCGCGTTCGCGCGCCCGCGACGGTCCCGGCGACGCCAACCCGACGCCCATCACCGCCACCAGGTTGAAGAACGCGGCCGCCCGCTCCCAGGCCCGGCGCATCTCGTGGTACGGCTGCACCGAGACGAGACCGCCCCGGTCGGCGAAGCAGCGTCCCAGCCGGGCGATGAGGTGCGACGACGGATCGACGTCGGCGTCGAGGCACACCACGACCTCGGCTCGCGCGGCCTGCACACCCTGGAACAGCGCCCAGCTCTTGCCGGTCCAGCCGGCGGGCAACGCTTGGCCGGCGAGGACCCGAGCCCCCCGGGCGGTGGCCACCGCGGCGGTCGTGTCCTGGGAGCGGTCGTCGACGACGATGACCTCGGCCACCGGCGCGGTCTGCGAGGCGAGTCCGGTCAGGACCGTCGCGAGGGTCTCGGCCTCGTCGCGGGCGGGGATCACCACCGACGGCGGTCGCATGGCCGCCTGCGGTTCGCGGGCGTACGGGACGGTGTGCAGCCGCCAGCACAGGTACCAGCCGAGGAGCCAGGCGATCCCGAGGGCGAGCAGGCGGACGTCGATCACGAACCCGAGGTTAGGGTGCGACCCCATGGAGTTCGCTGTCTCGGCCCGAACCGAAGCCCTCCGGGAGCGCTTGCGTGCATTCATCGACGAGCGCGTGGAGCCGGCGGTCCCCGTCTTCCGCCAACAGGTCGAGGCGTCGGGCGACCCGCATTTCCACCCGCCGGTGATGGAGGACCTCAAGCGCGACGCGCGCTCCCGCAACTTGTGGAACCTGTTCTTGCCCGACCCGCGCTTCGGCGCCGGCTTGACGAACGTCGAGTACGCGCCGCTGTGTGAGCTGATGGGCGCGAGCCCACTCGCGGCGGAGGCCACCAACTGCTCGGCGCCCGACACCGGGAACATGGAGATCCTGGCCGCGTTCGGGACCCCGCTCCAGCAAGAGGAGTTCCTGCGCCCACTCCTCGAGGGCGAGATCCGCTCCTGTTTCGCGATGACGGAGCCCTGGGTCGCGAGCAGCGACGCCACGAACATCGCGAGCCGCATCGAGCGGGACGGCGACCACTACGTGGTCAACGCCCACAAGTGGTGGACGAGCGGCGCGGCGTCGCCCCGCTGTCGCTTCGCGATCCTGCTCGGCGTGTCGAACCCTGACGCCGACCCCTACCACCGCCACTCGATGATCCTCGTGCCGCTCGACGCGCCCGGCGTGCGCATCGTGCGAACCCTCCCCCTGATGGGGCACGACGCGGGCGGCGGTCACTGCGAGACGCTGTACGAGAACGTGCGGCTCCCCGCCAACTCCCTGCTCGGCGAGGAGGGCGGCGGCTTCGCGCTCGCCCAGGCTCGCCTCGGACCGGGTCGCATCCATCACTGCATGCGGGCCATCGGCATGGCGGAACGGGCCCTCGGGCTGCTCTGCACCCGGGCCCAGCAGCGGGTGGCGTTCGGCCAGCACCTCGCCGACAACGCGGTCGTCCAACAGAGCGTCGCCGAGAGCCGAATCGACATCGAGCAGGCCCGCCTCCTCACGATGAAGGCCGCCTGGCTCATGGACACCGTCGGCAACAAGGGGGCCCGTTTCGAGATCGGCGCGATCAAGGTCGTCGCGGCGCGTCTGGCGACCACCGTCATCGACCGGGCCATCCAGGTCTTCGGCGGCGCCGGCGTCTCCGACGACTGGCCCCTGGCCGAGATGTACACGTACGCGCGGGCCCTGCACCTCGTCGACGGACCCGACGAGGTGCATCTCGCCCAGATCGCCCGGCGCGAGCTCCGCCGCTACGAGGCCTTCCGCGCGTGAAGGTCCGCGTCGGCTTCGGGCTCGGCGTCCAGGGCCTGCGCGACGAGGCCCGCTTCGCTCAGCTCGTCGACGGCCTCGAGGAACACCACTTCGACTCCCTCTGGCTCTCCGAGCGGGTGGCGGGCGACACCCCCGACCCCCTGATCGGGCTCTCGTTCGCCGCGGGTCGCACCCAACGGCTGAAGCTCGGCACCAGCGTCCAGGTGCTCCCGGGACGCAACCCCGCGCTGCTCGCGAAGGCCTGGGCCAGCCTCGACCGCCTTTCGAACGGACGGGCACTCCCCGCGTTCGGACTCGGCAACCCCGTCGCCGCCGAGCACCAGGCGTTCGGCATCGCCCGCGAGGCTCGCGCCCCCATCTTCGACGAGGCGCTGCCCCTGCTGCGACGGCTGTGGGCCGAAGACGACGTCGATCACGACGGCGAACACTTCCGCTATCACGCCCTGACCGTGCGGCCCAAGCCGATCCAATCGCCGCTCGATGTCTGGCTCGGCGGGCGCGCGCCGAGCGAGCTGCGACGGTGCGGGCGGCTCGGCGACGGCTGGCTGGCCAGCTTCTGCACACCCGACGACTGCGCCGCGGGGCGACCCGTCATCGAGGAGGCCGCCCGGAGCGCGAACCGGGCCGTTGACGTCGAGCACTTCGGAGCCATGGTCACCTACGCCCACGACGAGATCCCCGCCACCCTGGCGACCCGCCTCGCCGCGCTCCGTCCCGAGCTCGACCCCGCCGACCTCGTCCCCATCGGCCTCCCCGCCCTGCGGGCCCGCCTGGTCGAGTTCGTCGCGGTGGGATTCTCGAAGCTCGTGCTCGTCCCCCTCGCCGAACCCGACGACTGGCGGCCCGAACTCGCGCGCGTCGCTGACGCGCTCCTCGACCTCCAGAACTAGAGCGGCCCCGCTCACACCTCGAGCGCGGGGACGTGGGCGACTTCTTCGGTGACCAGTGGTGAGCGCGCCAGCCAGAGGGTGCCGATGATCATGACCACGATGGCGGCGCCGCAGAGCAACCACGCGGCCGCGCCGGTGGCGCCGAGGTGCTCCCCGAAGAGCACGACGCCCATGATGGAGGCGAACACCGGGTTCGCGACGGAGATCGCGGGCAGCGAGGCCGCGATGTGGCCGGCTTGGAAGGCGCTCTGGTTCAGGACGAGACCGACCGCCGAGGCGAGCAGCAGCGCGTAGAGCTGCCAGTGCCCGAGGATGGGTAGCACCTGCGGGGTCAGGCGGTCGACGGTGGCTTTCGTGAGCACCGCGGTGAGGCTGTACACGATGCCGGTGGCGAGCCCGTAGCACGCGGCACGCCGGCCAGGCTCGCGGGCGCGCCGCCCGAGCAGGACCAGGGTTGCGGACGCGACGATCACGACCCCGCCCGCCACGCCCCAGGCCCAGTGCGCGGCGTGCGACGTCGTGCCGCCCGGCGCCCCGACCGCGACGTAGACGGCGAGGCCGGCGGTGATCATCACGGCCGGGATCATCTCTCGGCGGGTGACGCGCCGTCCGGTGCGAAACGACGCGAACGGCAAGGCGAAGAGCAGTCCGCTGGCCATCAGCGGCCCCACGACGATGATCGATCCGAAGCCGAGGGCGGCGGCCTCGAAGCAGTACGCACCAAGGTCGACGGCGATGCCCGCCAGCCAGAGCGGCCGACGGGCCAGGGCCCAGATGAGCCGGAGTGACAGGGAGAGCTCGTCGTCTTGTTTCCCCGCGACGCGCTGTTGCACCACCGCGGCAAGGGCGTAGCAGAGCCCGGCGCTGAGCGCGAAGACGACGGAGAGGGCCATGACTTAGACGCGGGTCGGGGCGCGGCGGCTGGCGAGCCCGTGGTCGCGCAACGGCCCGACGGTGAGCCCGCGGGAACCGAGCTGGTCGGCGAGGGGCGCGAGCGCGCCGAGCGTGGCGCGCCACGAGCCGGGGTACGACTCGCAGTCCGAGTCGTGGAGCAAGACGGTGCCGCCGTCGACGTAGCGGCGCAGCACGTCGGCAACCACGGTGTCGGGCGTCGCCTCCTGACGCCAGTCTCGACCCCAGGTCGTCCACAGCACGGTGGTGAGCCCGGCTCGCTTGGCGCCGGAGAGCGCGCCGAGGGACAGGAGCCCAAACGGTGGCCGGAACCACACCGGCTCGGTGCCGGTCAGCTCGGCGACCGTGTCCGTGGCGCGCTGGATGTCGTCGCGGGCTCGGCGGGGGGTGCGGCGCAGCAGGTTGCGATGCTCGTCACCGTGGACCGCGACTTCGTGGCCGGCGGCGGTGACCTCCTCCACCAGGGTCGGGGCGCGGCGGGCCATCGTGCCGAGCATGAAGAACGTGGCGTGCCAGCCGAGACGGTCGAGCTCGTGGAGGATGGCCGGGGTGGAAGCCGGGTCGGGCCCGTCGTCGAAGGTCAGCGCCACGTGCCCGGGTTGACCGCGACCCACGAGGCGGGGGGTCACGCGGATCCCGAACGGGGAAACGCCGGCGAGCGCCGGGCCGGCGTGCACGGCTCCCGCCGCGCCAACGAGGCCCGCCGCGGCGTACGCGGCAGTGAGGGCTGCGCTCAGCGCAGACCCTCGAGCGACTTCAGGTGCAGTCCCTGGTGGCGGACGTTCGTCGCGAAGCGCTCGAGGCTGGCGGCGACCGTGGCGGGGCTGCGGTGGCGTCCGTCGAGGACGTACACGTTGTGGCCGTGGGGCTGGGGTACGGAGCCGGGCTGGAACGTGTGGTTCGCCTCGACGAGCCGCTGCTGGTCCTTCCCGCTGCGGCAGTAGATCTGGTCGAACCCGTCGATTCGTCGGCTGGGCACGAACTCGCGGGGGTGGACGCCGGTCCGCGCCGCGATCTCCCGCCAGGATTTCGTGCAGTCGTCGCGCGCCCGGTTCCAGCGCAGCAGGCTCCCGCGTCGGCCCATCCCGCCGTTGGCGATGTCGACGCCGTCGGCGGCCAGGGGGGTGAGCTGGGGCCCAGATTGCATCGCGGTGCGCCCGTCGACGACGACCGTCACGCCGAGGTGGTCGATCGCGGAGGTGACCTGGTGGCTCTTGAGGTCGGCGCGGTTGACGCGCACGCCCAAGAAGACGTCACGGGTGGCTGCTTTTGGTGGCTTCGCGACCCCAACCCCGAGGGCCGCGGCGCCTTGGGCGCCGATGGTCATGGCGAGGTAGAGCCCGACGATCCCGAGCGCCGCGAAGGACACCCGTCGACGCGCCTTGGGAAACTCGAGGGGGATCAGGAGCGCGTCGGCGCGGGTGTTGGCGGCGAGGTCTTCGACGTGGTCGGTCGGGTCGCCGGCGAAGAGACGGTGTCCCGCGGCGATGAGCTCGTCGCGCGCCGGGCCGGGGGTGGTGGATTCGTCGAGGGCGTCGGCGAGGTCGGCGTCGCTGTGGGCGTAGCGGCTGACTCCGGAGGTCGCCATGGTCTTGGCGTTCTCTTTGCCGTGCCCGGCGATGGGATGGAACGACACGACCGGGACGCCGGCGGCGAAGGCCTCCATCGCGGTGAGCCCACCCGCGTTCTCGACCAGCGCGTCGGCCGCGGCCATGAGCGCGGGCATCTCGTCGGTCCAGCCGACCACGGTCCCGCCGAGGCATTCCTCGACGAGCGCGGCGCGTAGCTTCTCGTCGCGGCCACAGACCGTGATCGGGTGGTACGGACCGGCGGCGACGATCGACGCGACCGTGTCGGGCACGTCCCCGACACCCCACGAGCCGGCCACCACCAGCACGGCCCGTTCGTCGTCGTCGATCCCCAGTCGGCGCCGCATCTCCTGGCGGCGAGTCGGCCGGTGCGAGCCCTCACGGAACGGGTCGCCGACCAGCGGACCCGACGCGAAGTTGGTGTGGCCACCCCGCTTGGCGGCGGTTTGGGCTGAGAGCGGGCTGACCGCCAGATGCACGTCGACCCCGGGATGCACCCACAGCGGGTGGACGGCGAAGTCGGTGAGATAGGTGGCGACCGGTACCCGCAGCCAGCCCTTCTTGCGCATCCGGCCGAGGACCAGCGAGGCCAGCGGGTAGGTCGAGACGATGGCGTCAGGGCGGGAGTCGAGCAGCTCTCGGTGCAGGGAGCGGCGGGTGGTGAGGCTCATGAGCCGCACGACGGGGCCCCACAGCACGGGTGCGCCGACGCCGAGGGCCTTGTAGGTCATGTCGTAGGTCCAGGGCAGGACCTTCAGCTGGAAGAGGTACGTCCAGCGGACGACACCGCCCAGCTTGAAGGGAATGAGGTGTAGGTAGTCAATGACCCGCACGTCGTGACCGCGGGCCACGAGACGGCGCTCCAGCTCCCGCGCGGCCCCGTCGTGGCCTGCTCCCATCGACGCCGAGACAACCAGAATCCCTCGACGCACGGGATTCGACGATACTCGTCGGTCTCGCAACCGGTCCGCTCTGCTTGGCCTCCGGCTCCCGAGCCGCGAAACCGGACAACTGGCGCAGCGGGCGGGGCCGGGGTCAGTGGCCGATCAGGATCCCGAGGAGCATCCCGAGGAGGAGCAGTCCGCCGGCCCGCCGGGTGTGCACGAACGCTAAGGCCGCGAACCACAGCGGCCAGATGGGGAACCCCTCGGGTGGCTGGTCGGGTTTCGGGGCCGAGAACGGCTTCCAGATCTTTGCCAGGCGCAACAGCCCCAGCAGGCACACCAGCGAGAGCACCGGCAGGGTTCCGACGGCGACGAGGAGCCCGACCAGCGGGTAGAAGGCCAGCATCATCGCCCGGGTGGCGGCGCGGGCGCGCCGCTCGCCGAGGAGCACCGGGAGGGTGCGGGTCCCGTCGGGCTGGTCCCAGGGAATCTTGTCGACGTGCTTGCCCATCAGCACCGCGGTGCAGAGCAACGCGTAGGGCATCGAGGCGACCACGATCTGCCACGGAAGATGCCCCACCGCGGCGTAGTAGGTGCCGCCCACCATGAGCGGACCCCACACCACGAAGACGGTGGGCTCGCCGAGCCCGTGCTTCTTGAGCCGCAGCGGCGGCGCCGTATAGGCGACCGACAACACGAACCCGCCGAGCGCGAACGCGATGATCCAGGCATCGCGGGCGGCGACGAGCACCCCGAGGATCGCCAGGTCGGCGACGTTCGCCGCCAGGGCCCGCACCAGGAGCCCGCGCCGGGTCGTCATCCCCGACAGCACGGGGTGCGGCGCGTAGAGCGCCCGGGGGTAGCGCTCCGTGTCGGTGCCGACCTTCAGGTCCCAGAGATCGTTCATCAGGTTGTTCGCCACGTGCGCGAGCACCAGGCCCACCGCGGCCAGCGCCCAGAGACCGACGTCGAGGTGCGCGTCGTCGTTCCACCATGCCAGCAGCAGGGCCAAGAGCCCCGCGGTGATCGTCATGGGCAGCACCGAGGCGCGCGAGATCACCAGCCAGCGGGTGACCGGGTCGGTGGGGCCGGGCGGAGGGTTCCCGGTGGCGAGCGCGTGGCGCCACCGACGGAGCACCCCCCAGCGCTGATCGCCGGGGGTCGCGGGGACCTGTTCGACTCGAGCCACCAAGCGCAGCGTACCGATCCCCCCACCGACACGTCCGGCGTGGCAGGATTCGCGGCACTCGGCCACGTGGGGCCGACAAGGGGGAATGATGGCGGCGAAACGCACCACCCGGAAGCGCCCGGCGCGCAAGACAGCGGCTCGAAAACCAGCCCGCCGAGCACCGGCCAAGAAGCGGACCACGAAGAAGGCCCCGTCCCGCAGGGCCAGCGCCAAGCGGCCCGCCAAGAAGCGGACCACGAAGAGAGCCGCGTCCCGCAAGACCACCGCCCGCAGGGCCAGCGCCAAGCGGCCCGCCAAAAAGCGGACCACGAAGAAGGCCGCGTCCCGCAAGACCACCGCCAAGCGGCCGGCCCGGGCGCCCAGCCGGATCTCCGCTCCCGCGCCTGCTCCCACCCCGGCCCCGGCTGGTCCGGCCCCGGCGGTCGCTCCACCGTTTCAGCCGGCGAAGAGTCCGGCGCCGGAGCAGCGAACCTGGTGGGATCGTCTGACCGGGAAAGGCAGCTGAGCAGGGGCGGCTCCCAAGCTGGCCCGAGGGGTCAATCCCGGGTCACGGCGGTGGGCTGGGGCCCGAGGGCAGGGCGGTCGGCGGCGCGGGTCCGGGGCTCGCAGCGAACCGGGCGGACCTACCCGCCGTAGTTCATGCGGGTGTCTTCCATCCCTAGGACGGGCGTCTGCTCGCCGCGTAGGAATCCGCAGTCGACGACCTCGCCGACGAAGAAGGTGTGGTTGCCTGCACTCACCTGCTCCCGCAGCTCGCAGTCCAGGAACGCCACCGACTGAGCGAGGATGGGCGCGCCGGTCACCCGTTCGATGAAGGGGAACCCGCTCAACGTCTGGGCGGTCTCGTCGAACTCCACCGGCTTGGTGAACTTGCGCACGATGGCCCGGTCCTCGCGATCGATGAAGCAGACGCTGAAGCTGGCGCCCTGCACGATGAGTTCGTGCGTCAGCGCGGCGTTCTCAATCCCGACGCCCACCCACTTCGGGTCAAAGGAAAGTTGCGTCACCCAGTTCGCAGTCATCAGGTTCCTCGTCTCCGGTCCCCGCGAGCCGACGACATAGAGACCGGACGGCATCTTCCAGAGGACCCGACGGCGCAGCTTGTCGTACTCCACCCTCTGCTCATCGGTCTCAACGCCGGGCGGGTATGGCCCGATCGGTCCACTGCCCCCAGGTTCAGCCATGACGTCAGCCTATGAGGGTCCGCACCGTGGTGACCTTGTGGGTCGTGGGGTCAGGGTGAGCTCGAAGGCCCGTACTGGCTCGTATTCACGTGCCGAGACCCGGGAGGACCGCGCGGTTGGCAATCCAGTTCGCGGTCATCAGGTTCCTCGTCTCCGGTCCCGGCGAGCCGACGACCGAGAGACCGGACGGCATCTTCTGGAGATCTCGACGGCGCAGCTTGTTACTCGGCGCATTGCTCGTCAGTCTCGACGTCGGGCGGGTAGGGCCCGATCGGGCCACTGCCACCAGCTTCAGCCATCCGGGCAGGCTGCGGCGCTGTGGCCGTGAGCCCTCCTGGCGACGTTCGTTGAAGCATCAACCAGATCGGCTAGATTTGGGAAATGGTCGACCTACCGCGATGGCTCACCGACGACGATCGGCACACCTGGCTGGCGTTCCTCTACGCCCAGACGTTGCTCCTTGAGCAGATCGAGCAGGATCTCCAGCGCGACGCCGGGATGCCGTTGGCCTACTACCAGATCCTCGTCATCCTGTCGGAGCACCCGGGGGGAGCGCTGCGCATGAGCGAACTGGCCAGCGCCGCATTCTTCTCCCGCAGTCGGCTATCCCACGCCATCGATCGCATGGAGAAGAGCGGCTGGATCCGCCGCGAGGCCTGTCCAAGCGACCGCCGCGGCTCGATCGCCGCGCTCACCGATGCGGGCAGGCGGGTGCTGGAGGAGGCCGCACCCGGGCACGTGGAGAGCGTGCGCCGGCATCTCTTCGACCAGTTATCCGACCGAGAGGCTTCGGAGCTGCGCGACGTGTGCGAGAAGCTGGTGCGGTATCTGCTCCGGTCCCTCAACGTTTCCGCACCGAGCGTGCTCCCAAACGACTACTTCGGTGTCCAGCCGGGGGACTCGCTCAACGACGCTCGTTCACTTCCGTAACCGACCTGACCCTCGACCGCGCCGACCGGGAATGCAGTCCCGGGGTGCGGGGGTTCAGGGTGGTGTGACAACCGGAGACCCGTCGATCACCGTCACGCCCAACGGGCCCTACCTCGTGTCCGACGCTCGCCTCGTGTGGAGAATCCCCGCGACGACCGACGCGGGCGAGCCGATCACCTGGGTCACCGGCCCGACCCTCGACGAGGGACAGGCCTACGCGCTGTGCCGCTGCGGCGAGTCAGCACGGAAGCCGTTCTGCGACGGCACGCATCAGCGAAGCGGCTTCGACGGCACCGAGCACGCCGACGGTAGCTACGACGATCGGGCAGCCGAGTACGTCGGGACCGGCGTCGTCGTGCGCGACGACCGCTCGATCTGCACGCACGCCGGCTTCTGTGGGACGGCCGCCACTAACGTCTGGCAGATGGTCGACGACACCGATCGGACCGACGTCCGATCCCAGGTCATCGCGATGATCGAACGCTGTCCCTCCGGTGCGCTCACGTACACCATCGAGGGTCACGCCGACAGCGTCGAACCCGAGCTGGCGACCGAGATTGGTGTGATCCCCGACGGGCCGCTGTTCGTATCGGGACGCGTACCTGTGACGTGCTCGGACGGCACCTCGCTCCAGATCCGCAACCGCATGACGCTGTGCCGCTGCGGTCGTTCCGAGAACAAGCCACTCTGCGACGGAACCCACAAGGAAGCCGGGTTCACGAGCCGCCCCTGACCGCGGTCAGGCCAAACCGGCCAGCCGAACTCGTTTCGCTGGCGCGCCACCGCGCACCGACGCCGGTGGGCGCGGGACCGCCAGCCGCTCGAAGGTGACCAGAGCTGACGTTCGCCGCTGCGAGCCCAACCGCGGTACGCGCCCGGCTACCGAGCGCGGATGATCTCCTCGACGTACCCGACGCGCAGCCAGTACGGGAAGCGCTCGATCCGGGCCCCCCGAGCGGTGAACAAGTCGAGCACCCGGTACGCGTTGGCCTCGTGGTTGATGCTGAGGAAGAGGGGGGCGATCTCCAGGATCCAATCGGCGTAGCGAGACGCCTGCGCGACCCCCACCTCGGTCAACGAGTCGACGTTCATGACCAGATCGACGGGCGCTCGAGGTTCGAGGATCGCCCGCGGGGTGCGAATCGTGACCCCGTCACTCATGTCGGCTGGGCGCCCCTCGCCTTCGAGAACGATGCGATCAGGCCCGAGACTGCGACCCAGGAAGTAGGCCTGCGCGACGTTGGTCAGCGGCAGGTCGACGATCTCGTAACTGCCAACCCCGAGCTGCGCGGCGTAATAGGCCGTGTAACCCAGGCCCGCCCCGATCTCGAGCACCCGCGGGTTCGGCGTGTCGGCGAGCAGCTGGGCGACTCGGTAGGCGCAGTACGCGGCGTGAATCATCCGTTCCGTGATCACGCCGCCCCGAGCCGTGATGCCGTGGAAGGCGTGCTGCACCGGTCGAATCGGAAGCGAGATAGACATCGCCTTCTCAACCCGAGCGATGCCCTCCTCGGCAGACAACTCAATGTTCTCGCCCCAGGGGCCGCCCTCCGGGTTCTCCAACGAGAGAGTGCCCAAGGCCTCGGCTAGTCGCATGAGCAAGTCCTTGCAGCGATCCGCATGTTCCTGACGCCAGCGCTGCCCGTCGTAGTGGGTCGCCTCCGACCCGAACAGCTCGTACCCATACAGCAACGAGTTCTCCATGGGCGTGCGGAGGATCCGAGTCACGGCGTCGACGTCTCGGGCCACGAGGGCGTTGTCGACCTCGGTGAGGTGCTGGCGATTGACATGCCACCACGAGTCTTCCTCGTAGTAGTCGACGTCCAATGACCGCGCGTAGGCATCGATAATCCGCTGCACGAGGACGCGGTCCTCGTCGGCGGTCGCGACGCCGTCGCTCCCGGCGTCGCCGGCTGGTTGATGTCCATACGGGTGGTGCCGAATCCAGGAGCCCGGGAAAGCGCGATGCTCGAGCTCGTGCCGAAGCTCCGCATTCTGCACGGCGAGCGCGTCGCGGGTGCTGCGGAGCCGATGGATGGGTGGGATCCAGGACGCGACCGCGCGAAACGGCGTCGCGCTCCGGCGTGCGAGTCCCATCAGGAGGTGGTCCGGCGTGGACGAGACGTCACAGGAAGGGCAGCGTAACGGGCGCGGAGCCGGCGTCGGTCGGTGCGACGCCGTGGAGGCATCCTCGCGCGGGTGGTGAGCCGAGTTGGCCGTCAGGCGCGCACGTGCCCAGCGGATGCGTTCGTCGGCGTGTACGGGATCGCGACGGCCGTGTCGAAGGCGTCCGTTTCCTGGGGCCTCGGCGTGTCACGCTGCGGATTGTCATGACTCCGGAGCCTGCGAATACGCTGGAAATTCCTGTGAGGAGAGCCGAGACAGGCGAGCTCAATGATCGAGTGGACAGGTGAACGGTTCATCCCCGGCGAGGGTGGCGCCGCGATCTTGTATGAGCACGCCCATCGGTATCACCTGGCCCAGTCTCTAGCTACCGGCAAGCGGGTCGTCGACCTAGCGAGCGGAGAAGGGTACGGCTCGGAGCTCCTCTCCCAGGCCGCCCGGTCCGTGATCGGCGTGGAGATCGACTCGGAGGCGCTCGCCCACGCGACGACCAAGTACCGGCGCGACAACCTGCGCTTCGTGGGTGGCGACATTCGGCGCACGCCACTTCGCGGGAACCAATTCGACCTCGCGGTGTGCCTCGAGGCCATTGAGCACGTGACCGGCCAGGAGGAGGCCCTCGTTGAAGCGCGGCGACTGCTGCGAGATGACGGTGTGCTCGTGATCTCCACGCCCGAACGCAAGGAGTATTCGGACTCGCGAGACTTCACCAATGATTTTCATGAACACGAGTTCTATCTGGACGAGTTCCGCCAGTTTCTTGAGCGGGTGTTTCCCCACGTCGCGATTCTCGGACAACGGGTGGTGAGCGCCTCAGCCTTATGGCCCCTCGACGGTCGCGGCGCACCGTTCCGGCTCGAGACCACCACCGTGCCCGCGAGCCGCCCGGCTCGAGAGGGACACGGATCACCGCTGGCGCCGCAGTTCTGCGTTGCCATCTGCAGTGGGGAGACGACCGGCACCGATGAGCGGCTGGCTCGAACCGTCTCGGTCTTCATGGACGCCGACCAGTCGTTCGTCGCGGAGCACGACGACGCGGTCGAGACACACGCCGGACTCAAGCAGCGGGTACTCGAGCTCGAGACCCACGACGAGCTGCTGCTTTCGGTCAAGTCCAAGCTCGAGCAAGAGCGCGAACACTGGGCACATAGAGCTCAGACTCTGTCCCAGGAGAACGCGGCCTTGAAGTCCAGCGTCAGTTGGCGAGTTACCCGCCCGCTCCGCGCGCTCTCACGGCTGCGTTCGTGGCGTCCACGCGCGTCCTAATCGCGACCCAGGACCGAGTCGGTCCGCGGATGGCCGGGCCGGCGATCCGCAGCGTCGAGCTCGCCCGGGCGCTCGCGCGAGAGCACGAGGTCACGGTGGTCACTCCTCAGCCGAGCGATCTCGAGCACACCACCTTCGAGACGGGCTGGTACACGTCGGAGCGGGATCTCCTGCGAATGGTCAACCGCTGCGACGTGGTGATAACGGTCGGCTCGTTCTTGGAACAACACTCCGCGATCGCTCGAACCGACAAGGTCATCGTCGCCGACCTTTACGATCCTGTGATGTTCGAGGCTTTGGTCATGCACGCCGCTGACCCGATGGACTGGCAGGTCCGCGTTCACCGCGGCGCACTACGCGGGCAACGCCTGCAACTCGAGCGTGCAGACCTGTTCCTCTGCGCGTCGGAACGTCAGCGCCACCTCGTCCTCGGCATGCTCACCGCGGCCGGACGTATCAACCCGTCGACCTACGGCGCCGATCCCACCCTCCGCGATCTCGTCCGGATCGTGCCCTTCGGTCTCCCTGCCCCACCCCCGCCGATTCACCGGCCCGGTCCACTCCGCAAACGCTTGGGGCTGGCCGCCGATGACCTCGTCGTGCTCTGGGGTGGCGGAATCTACGAGTGGCTCGATCCCCTCTCACTCATCGAGGCGCTGGCCGGCATCGGGACGGATCGAATCAAGGCGTTCTTCATCGGGACCGCGCATCCCACCCCCGAGGTCCCGGCGATGCCGATCGCGGCCCAGGCGCACGCCCGCGCGCGGGAGCTCGGCGTGCTCGACCGCACGGTCTTCTTCGGTGATGGCTGGATCCCCTACGACGAGCGGGCCGGATACCTGTTGGACGCGGACGTCGGCGTCTCCCTACACCGGGACCACATCGAGACGACGTTCGCGTTCCGGACCCGGATGCTCGACTACATCTGGGCCGGCCTGCCCATTCTCTGCTCGGACGGCGATGCCTTCGCGGACCTCGTGCGGAAGCGACAAATCGGCGAGGTGGTCCCGATCGGCGACGTGCCCGCGATCCGCAGCGCCTTGCTCCGCCTCATG
This sequence comes from Actinomycetota bacterium, assembly GCA_003140175.1. Classification (GTDB taxonomy): domain Bacteria; phylum Actinomycetota; class Acidimicrobiia; order IMCC26256; family PALSA-555; genus PALSA-555. Next base: position 39,459 of record PLJD01000015.1, on the reverse strand, counting down.
GAGGCGCCGTACCGAGATCGCCTCCACCGGCCACTCCGCGATGTAGCTACAGAGCTTCGGTGGGATACTGTTGTTGCGCCGGTCATGGAGTTCTGTCGATCTCCGGCTCGCGCTCCGGACCAACTCGCCCCCTATCGGAAGCTGCGACGACGAGTCGAGATCGGCGAGAGGGTGCACGGGCTGCTCGCGCGACTCGTACCCTCTTCCGGTAGCCGAAAGCTGGGACAGGCGCGGGAGACGTGATCGGTGTTAGACGCGGTAGGGACGATGTGGGGGTACCGAGGCCTGATCGGCAACCTCGCGCAGCGCGAGCTGAAGGCGAAGTACAAGAAGAGCGTCCTCGGGTGGGTCTGGTCCCTGATCAACCCCGCCGCCACGCTGTTGATCTACGCGGTCGTCTTCGGGTTGTTCCTCCGGATCCAGCCTCCGATCGCTGGGAACGGACACCTCAAGAACTTCGCGCTGTACCTCTTCGCCGCGCTCATCCTCTGGAACTACTTCAACGGAGTCATCGCCGGCGGCATGGCGTCGCTGCTCGGAGCCGGCCCGTTGATCAAGAAGGTCTACTTCCCCGCCGAATGCATCATCGTCGCCAACACGGTCGCGACGCTGCTCCAGGCTTGCGTCGAGTCACTCGTTATGACCGCCATCATGATCGTCGTCGGCAACGCGTCACTCACTTTCCTGTTGTTCCCATTCGTCCTGATCATGTTCGTGATGTTCTGTCTCGGAGTGGCGCTGATCGCCAGTCTCGTCAACGCCTACTTCCGGGACGTGAACTACATCGTCTCGATCGGGATGAACCTGTTCTTCTATGCAACGCCCATCGTCTATCCGCTGCGGATCATTCCCAAGGAGATCCACGGGATCCCCGCCCGTACCATCATCTCCCTGAACCCGCTCGCAGCGTTCGTCCAGGCCTCCCGTGACATCTTCTATGGACTCAAAGTTCCGAGCTTCGCGGCGTGGGCTTACCTCTTGGTCTGGGCGGTCGTGATGCTCGCACTCGGATGGGCCGTGTTCATTCGATTTGCCCGTGACGTGGCCGAGGAGCTCTAGCCAATGCCTGGACCCGCATCCTCCAGCATCGCGATCGAGGCGACGGACGTCTCGAAGCGATTCCGCCTCTACCAGGACAAGCCGTCGTCGCTCAAGGAACTCGTGACGAGCCTGAAGGGCGTGCACTACGAGGAGTTCTGGGCGCTGCGGGACATCTCGCTCGAGATTCCCGCCGGCACGACGTACGGGCTGGTCGGGCACAACGGATCCGGGAAGTCGACCTTGCTCCGTCTCTTCGCTCGGATCCACCGGCCGACCGAGGGCAGGGTCGAGACTCGCGGCCGAATCTCTGCTCTCCTCGATCTCGGTGCCGGCTTTCACCCCGAGTTGTCCGGACGCGAGAACGTCTATCTCAACGGCGCGATCCTCGGTCTGACCCGGCGCGAGATCGCCAAGGCCTTCGACGACATCGTCGGATTCGCCGGCCTCGAGAAGTTCATCGACAGCCCGGTCAAGGTGTACTCGACCGGGATGTACGTCCGTCTCGGCTTCTCGGTCGCCGTCCACGTCAAGCCTGAAGTACTCATCATCGACGAGGTGATCGCCGTTGGCGACGCGGAGTTCCAGCGGCGCTGCTTTGACTATCTCTACACCTTGAAGCGACAGGGCGTCACCATCGTGCTCGTGTCGCACAGCCTCGCCCTGATGCAAGATATGTGTGACCGGCTGGCCTGGCTCGACCACGGGCACCTGGCCGCGGAAGGGCTCCCGATGGAGATCACTCGCGAGTACGTGCAGCGGGTCGACGATCAAGAAGCCGAGCGGCTGCACCAGGGGGACGTCCAGGCCGGAGAGGGTACGGACCAGGGCTCCCGACACGGAACCCAAGAGATCACCGTCGAGTCATTCCAGATTCTAAACGCTCAAGGTGAAGAGATCCCGATGGCCGTGACCGGCGAGCCGACGACGCTGCGGATCAACTACAACGCCAAGACACCCATCGAGAACCCATCCTTCGGCCTCGTCATCGACCACGAGAACGGATCGGCGCTCGTCGCCCTCCACAGCGCAGACGCCATCCACACCGGCCTCGTCTACGGCAAGGGATACATCGACTACCGAATCCCGCGGTTCACGCTCATGCCGGGCAAGATGATCGTCACGATCGGCGTCGCCGACGAGCACAATCTCGTCGCCTACGACTACCTCCACCAGTGGTACCAGTTCCACGTGCGGGGCGGGCGAGACGTCATCGTGCGCGGAATGCTGGAACTGCCCGGACATTGGGAACCGCCCGTCAGCGACGCGCGACGCAGCCTCACGGGCTAATGGGTTCCAGTCCGGTCTGAAAGGCTGGACTCCGAGCAGCCCGAGGGCGACCCACCGGTCCACCGGCTACGACCGAGCGACCACTGTCATCTCCCCAAGTCTGAATCGCACGGGGCGATGCCGAAGCATGGGAAGGAGTCGGTAGGTGACAGCCACGGTGAGACCGACGACGGGCACCGGATACGCCTTCATCTGGCCGTGTGCATACGCGAGCGTCAGGGCCTTGCGGGTCGGACCCATGCTCTCAACCCGCAGTCCGCACTGCTGAAGCAGCTGAGTAATACCTCGGCGCGAGAAGTAGGTGAGATGCTCTTCCCGATACTGGGGCCAGTTCCTCTGCATCAGGTCACGTAGCACCGAGTCGACACAGGGTGTCGAGATGACGAGCCTGGCGCCGGGTCGCATGCGCTCCCTCACAATCGCGAGCTCGGCTTCCGGGTCGCGAACGTGCTCGAGAAAGTCGATCATCACCACGGCATCGAAGTCGACTCCTCGGAACGGCTGATCGTCCGTGCGGCCCGCATGGAGTCTGGCCTCCGGCACCCGTTGCTGGGCTTGAGCAATCGCCACTGGATTCAGATCGATTCCGTAGGTCTGCGCGCCGCGCTGAGCGGCCTCGGCGAGAAAGGCTCCCGTCGCACACCCGAGGTCCAACAGTGCAGCCCCAGCCTCAATTCGACAGGCGTCGAGCAGCGGCTGGAACGTCAGCTGCTTCATCACGTCGACGATGCGACCATCCTCGACCGTCCACGGCTCGTAGTAGTCAGCTCCGTAAATCTCGGAGAGTCGATCATCGCTGGGCTGGGGAACCAGAAACTCTGTTCGGCAGGTGCGACACCGGACAAGGTCTGATCGGCCAAAGGCTCCCGATCTCACGAGGCGTATCGTCTCACCGTGACAAGCGGGACAGGTGCTGCCCGCCCCGACTTCCGGCGAGCTCATGGCTGACCGTCGTCTCGCGACCGGTAGGCCGCATCGACAATCGACAATGCGGCCACTGCGTCGTCGATATTCGAACCGACCCTCGGCTGCCCGCCGATCTCTCCCAGGACATCAGTCAGTTCTGCACCCCAGGATGTGTCCTCGTGCGCCCATTCCTGGGTTCGACTGCGCGGCGGCCCCATCTCGGGAAGCATTTCGTAGATGGTCAGCGTCTCGACGCCATAGCTCCCTCCGAGCCCAGTGACCTCCAACTTGGCACGCTCGAGCATCAGTTCGAACGAGAACAGGTTCTTCCACTCCGTCCAGGAGGCGTGGAGCCATGCGACAGTCCCGGAGAGACTACGAAGGGCGATGAAGGCATTGTCTTCCACCGCCATCGCCCAAAACTCCGTCCGGAGAGCGCTGAAAGCGAGTTCCACATCCCCGGTCAGGTACCTGGTCAGGTCAATGAGATGGATGCCCTGGTCGATCAGCTCACCGCCGCCGGACAGGACGGGATCTGCTCGCCATTCCCGCTCGTATCCGAGCCTGCCGCCGTGTCCGTACCGACCTCGAATATGGAGGACACGGCCGTACTCGTTCCGATCGATGATCTGCTTGGCCTCACGAAATGACGGGTGAAAACGATGGTTGAAGCCGACGCGCACAAGCCGCTGCCCCGACACGGCGTGCTGCGCGACGAGTCGAGCCTCGGCGACGTCGATGGCACCTGGCTTCTCGACCAAGACATGTTTGCCCGCGTCCAATGCCGCAGCTGAGAGGCCAGCCAGGTCTCGATGCGGCGTTGCGATGACGACGAGGTCGAGGTCATCCCGACCGAGCAGTTGCTCCACCGTCGTCGCACGATCGACGTCCTCAACCCGGCCCGCAATCAGCTCAGCGGCGCGGGCTCGGTCCTGGTCGAACACACTGACGAGCCGGGCTCCCGTCGGCAATGCGGCAGCCCGCTTTCGACCGACCAGTCCGCAGCCGATGATCCCGACACCGACCGTCATGGCGAGGATCCCGACCCGGTATCGGCCTCAGAAAACAGGGTCCCATCGATACGACGCAGGTTGTACGTGGAGGAGCGGGACAGGTCCGCGACGTGGGCGCGCAGACTGTCCAAGTCATCCCACCGTGCGCTCAACAGCTTGCCGGTCAGGGGACTCGATTCGGGCGACACGATGAACTCCACGAGGTCGAGGAGTTGCTCGCTGGGCTCGGTCACGTCCTGCTGGCGAACCGTGCTGCGGTACAGGTCGGCGCCGGCTCCCTCTGGTCCCGCGTCCAGCACCTCTCGCATGAATCCGGTGCCGACGGGACCTGGTGCCACCGCGTTGATACGGATGCCATGTGGTGCCAGTTCTTCGCCGAGCGACTCGGTGAGTGCCGCGACCCCGGCCTTCGAAGCCGTGTACGCGCTGATCCTCCCCGGAAGATTTGGTCCACCGATCCCGCCGCCGGACAGGTTCACGATCGAACCCCCACCACCCGCGATCATCTGAGGTACGAACGCTGCGCACGCCGCGGCGGTACCTCCGAGATTGGTGGTCAGGGCGTGTCGCCAGCGTTCCTGGTCGACCTGGTCGATCCGTCCGACTGGGCCCAAGACGGCCGCGCAGTTGATCAGGGTAGAGGTTGGCCCGCGGCGTTCGACGCTCGAGGCGAGCTCGGACAGCGCCCCCAGATCCGTCACGTCGGTCGGCTCCGTCCTGACCTCGACTCCGTACCGCTCGACGATGTCGGCAGCGGTGCGCTCGAGCTCCGCCTGACTGCGGGAGCACAGGACCAGGCGCGCCCCGCCGGCCGCGAGGCGCCCGGCGATGACTCGGCCGATTCCCCGGCTGGCGCCGGTGATCACGCAAGTCTGATCGTGCAACTGGGTCGGCACCTGGTCGAGAAGCTCCTGGTCCAGTGACGGCGGCGAGGGTCGGAGGGCCGCGTGGTGAGGCAGGGTGGCTGACCCCCGCTGACCTGGTCGTACGGCAGGCCAAACTCGACCGCGTCACTATAGTGCTACCGGAGAGTTGTTGTTCCTGGAGGGCACGATGGATTTCGACCTAGGCGTCACCCAAGTGTTCGCAGATGGTGCCGACCGCAATGGGATCCTCGAGTTGAGATCCAATCCGGTGATCCGTGGATTTACGACGAACCCAACCCTGATGCGCGCCGCGGGTGTCGAGGACTACGAGTCGTTTGCGGTTGACATGGTGGATCTCGTACCCGATCGGCCAATCTCGTTCGAGGTGTTTTCGAACGAGCCTGACGGGATGGTCGAGCAAGCGTTGAAGATCTCGTCGTGGGGTGAGCACGTTCACGTGAAGATCCCGGTGACCGACACGCTGGGAAACAGCACCGTGGCGGTCCAGCGTTCGCTCGCTGGATCGGGCGTGAAGCTCAACGTCACTGCCCTGCTCACTGCCGATCAGGTCCGTGAGGTCGCCGGTGCGCTGGTCGATGCACCGCACGCGTACGTCTCGGTGTTTGCGGGACGGATCGCGGATACCGGATCAGATCCTCTGCCCGTGATGGTCGAGGCCCTCGAGATCCTCGCGCCCTACAAGAATCTCGAGCTCATCTGGGCGAGCCCGCGCGAGATTCTCAATGTCGCGCAGGCGGCTGCGATCGGCTGTCACGTCATCACGGTCACCCACGAGCTGCTCAAGAAGCTGCCCGGGCTCGGCCGCGACCCGGTGGAGGTTTCCCTCGACACCGTCAAGATGTTCGCTCGGGATGCAGAGCTATCGGGATACTCGCTCTAACGCTCACCGGCTTCTCCGTTTAACCCCCAGAGTCCGCTTCCACCGGCACCGCGGGGCGCGGGTGGCACCCGTCGCCGCTGCGCGACCGCCGGCGTCTCCGCTGGAGGGACCTTGGCCGGTGTCGGTCCGCACCGGACTAGTCCTCGTCGACGGACTCAGCGAGCACGAGATCGACGCAGCCCGTCAGCGTTGACGCCCGGTGGGCAGGGCGGAGGCCGGGCGGCGGCGGACCTGCGCTCGTCGGTAACCAGCTGTACTCGCGCTCCAGGAGCACGGATCGCACCCCGGCAGCCTTCGCCGCCGCAACATCGACCCAACGATCTCCGATGAGCCAAGAGCCCACAAGATCGATGCTGTGCTCCCGCGCGGCTTGCAACAACATCCCGGGCTTCGGCTTTCGACACGAGCATGCATCACCGGAATCATGAGCGCACAGATACGCTGCATCCGCCCCGGTTGCACTGCGCACGCGGTCGCTGATCTCGAGAGCGTCGTCCAGCGTCATCTGCCCGCGAGCGACGTCGGGCTGGTTGGTCACGATCACGGTGAGAAACCCGCGCTGCTGGATCCGATTCACCACGTCGCGAGCCTCGGACGAGATCTGCAGGTCCTCCATCCGATGGGGCGACGCGGCCCCCCCGCGCGACTCGTTCAGCACCCCGTCCCGATCGAGAAACACTGCCCGGCGCCGTGCCATCACACCGGGCCGCTGCGGCCGCTGCCGGTTCGCTGGCGGACCCCGACGATGCTCAGCCCGACGGCTCGGTCGTGGACCGAACGTCCCGCCTCCGAGCCGTCACGCCCGCGAACACCACCCGCGGTGGTCGCACGGTTGCCGGCGCGATTTGACACGAGGCTAGGATACGGCGCTCTTCGAGCACGCCCGCGAGTTCCCTCGCACGCGACAGGTTCAATCTCATGAATCCACTACGCGTTCGCGACGGAGAGCCCGACGACACTCCGGCGGCCCGACGCACCGACCGCGACCGCAGCTGGCGTCGCGGCCTGTGGCTCGACCTACTCGGCGTCACGATCGTCTGCATCGTGATCCTCGTCGGGTACTTCCAGGTCCCCTTCGAGGGCCGGACCTTCAGCACCGCGAGCCAAATCGCCGGGGTCCAGGGATGCGGCACGCCAGGTCAGTGTCGCGGCCTGATCAGCGGCGACCCACGCGGCGATCCCACAGCATCATCGGTGGCGCTGGAACCGTGGGATCAAGTCACGCATCGGCTCCTCTCGGACGGTCAACTCCCCCTGTGGAACCCCTATCAGGGCATCGGCATGCCGCTCGCCGCGAACCTACAGAGCGCGGTCTTCGACCCCATGCTGCTCCCGCTGCATCTCCATCCAACTCCGCTCGTCGCGGATCTCACGGCACTGTTCGGTCTGCTCCTCATGGGATGCGGAGCGTACGTTGCAGCACGAGTGTTCGGCCTCGGACCGATCGCCGCGACCATGAGCGGCAGCGTCTATGGGCTGTCCGGGTGGTTCTTCGTCTACAGCAACAATCAATGGTTTCGAATATTTCTCTTCCTCCCACTCATCCTCGCGTGCATCGAGCGGTCGGTACGGACCGACCACCGTCTGCCAGTCGCGCTGCTCAGCGTCTCGATCGCGGCGATGGTGCTGGTGGGCATGCCAGAGCCGATGTTCATCATCCTCGTGGCCGCCGGGATCTTCTCTGCGGTTCGACTGTTCGTCGGTGATCAGGCACAGACCCGCCCCCGCACCGCGGCTCGACTCCTCTTCGGAGCCGGCGTTGGACTTGCCCTCGCCGCTCCGCAGCTTGCGCTCTTCCATGAGTACGTACCGCTGTCGTTCAATACGCACGCCAATCTGGGCAATACACCACCCCACACCGACCCAATCGGCGTCTTCCTCAACTGGATGATGCCGAAGATCAACGCGACATCGGGGACCACGTACGCCTACTCCCGCAACTGGGTCGGGGTCGGCGCCGTCCTGCTGGCCGGGACGGCGGTCCTGCACCCCCGCGCCTTACGTCGGTACGCCGGCTGGCCCCTCCTCGCCACGGGTGGTGTCGTTATCGTTCAGATCTACGGCGGACGGCTGGTCGGCTGGACGCGGTTCCTCCCGGTCTGGTCGCAGGTGCTCTGGCCCGTTTACGGGACGCCGGTCATCGCGCTCGTCGTCGCGCTCCTCGCCGGAGTGGGGCTGCAGACACTCCTCGACGGAGAGCTGGTCAAGGCCCGATTCGCAGTCGCGGTCGCGGCCGTCGCGGTGGTCGCCCTCATCTTCGTCATCGCCACCCATCGCCCAGTGGCGCTCGGCCATGACGTGTCCGTCCTCGGTGGTTGGCCGCTCGGCATTCTCGTTGCGGCGACCGTGGCCGCGGCAATTCTCCTGCTCGCCCCCCGCGCCGCCACCCTCCTGATCCTCTTCGTCGTCATCCTCGAAGTCGTCGCCGTGGCACCACGGGGAATCTACGAACCGCGCCAAAGCCCCTATCCCTCCAAGAGCTGGATCAACTTCGTCCGCGACAACACGAAGGACGGATCCCGGATCTTCAGCCCGGACGGGGTGCTGTACCCCGACACGTCCGGTGTATATGGCCTGTACGACCCGCGGATGGTGGATGCGCTCTACGTCGACCGGTACTGGCGTTACATCCAGACCTTTCTCTCCGCCGGCATTGTCGACCGATTCAACGCGGTCGCCCTCTTCGAGAGCGCGCCCGCGGTAGCCGACAACAGCATGTTCGACCTCCTGGGCATTCGCTACATCTTGTACGACACCACGTGCAACCGATTCGCTGATCCAACCTGCGTCAGTCCGACTGCACCGGCCGCCTCCCCACAGTTCCAGATCGTGTACCGAGCGGACGGCGTCGTGGTGTACAAGAACACCGACGCCGCGCCCCGAGCGTTCCTCGTCCACGACGTTCAGGCCGTCCCCAACGAGACCGCAGCCCTGAACTTCCTGAAATCGGGTGAACCCCACTTCTCGAACAAGTCCGTAGACGTGGAACGGAAGAACCCGCGACAAATCGCCGTGATCGAAGGCCAACACGATCCGGTACCGCAGTCTCAGCCGTGCGCGACCAATACCGACAGCACCCGCATCGAGTCCTACCAGGCCAACAAGGTCACGGTGAGCGTCTCGGCGAGCTGCGCGGGCTTATTGGTTCTCAGCGACGAGTACTACCCCGGCTGGACGGCAACCGTGAACGGCCACCCGTCCAGCATCTATCCGACCGACGTGGCGCTCCGCGGGGTGTCAGTCCCAGCCGGGCGATCCACCGTCGTGTTCGAGTACCAACCATCGTCGTTCAAACTGGGCGTCGTGTTCCTGGTGCTCGGGATCCTCGCCCTGATCGGGCTCGCAGCCACCATGTTCCGGCCGTTTCGCCGGCGCGGCGCCATCTGGGGGAGCCGGCTCGCGCGGCGTCGCCCGCAGTCGTCCTGAGCGACGCCCTCGGCCCTCCCTCTGTCCCACCCAACGCCCAGGCCGTGCCTCCTGGCGCCCGGCCGCCGTTCGAGGGCCCCACTCGGGGCGTCGCTCAGGTGTCGGGATCCTCTCGGCGCCGCTAGCATCCCCGGTGCCGTCGGCGCCCTCGTCCCGCACGACCTCGGTTCTCTCGAGGCACGACCACCCTGGGCAGTCATCTTCATGAAATCGAATCCATCCCGGCGACCGCCCTGGCGGCGCAGCCGGCGTCGTGACTCGGGATCAAGGTTCCCTTCGCCACCGACCGCGCCGACGACACTCAGCGTCATCATGCCCGTCTTCAACGAGGCCGAGACCGTTCAAGAGGCGATTGAACGGGTCCGCGAGCTAGACCTCCCCGACACGCAGATCGACATCGTCATCGTCGAGAGCAACTCGACGGACGGAAGCCGCGAGCTCGTCGCCAAGTTCGAGGGCACGCCAGGGATCCGAATCTTCTACGAGCCCGAGCCGCGCGGGAAAGGCCACGCAGTCCGCGAGGCGCTCAAACATGTCACCGGCGAGATCCTGCTCATCCAAGACGCCGACCTCGAGTACTCGGTCGAGGACTATCCAGCACTGCTCGCGCCGATCACCGCGGGGCGAGTCGACTTCACCCTGGGCTGTCGCCACGTCCCGGGACAGCCGATGCGCGTGATGCGCGAGAACCGGGTCCTCGGCTGGGTCATCAACTCGGCCCACTGGGGATTCACCGTGCTCTTCGACGTCTTCTACGGCGTTCGCCTCCACGATCCGTTCACCATGTACAAGGTGTTCCGTCGTGAATGTGTCGAAGGTATCGAGTTCGAGTCCGATCGCTTCGACTTCGACTGGGAGCTCGTCGCCAAGATGATCCGCCTGGGCTACTCGCCGCTTGAGGTGCCCGTGACGTACTCGGCACGGTCGTTCGCCTCTGGCAAGAAGGTTCGCCTGTTCCGCGATCCTCCGACGTGGCTTCGGGCTTGTATCCGCTTCCGGTTTGCTCCCATCGCGCGCACCATCACGGACGGGGGCTTGCCAGCCTCGGATCAAGCGGAGCTGTCCTCGTCACCGCGAGAACCCACGGGCTGAGCGGATACCCCGAGACGCCAATCCACGATCCGGGCGACGACCGGCCAGGGCACGATCGCCTCGGACCAGCTCTGCCGCTGGACGTGCAGCGATTTCAAGACCTTGTAGCGGATGATGTCCGTCCAACCAGGCGAGTGTCCCCGATGTTCGGGAGTGAGTCCGGCGAGCCGCATGGCGCGGGCTAACGTCTCGGGCTCGAAGAAGCTGACGTGGACATCTGGCACGACGTACGACCAGGCAGTGAGCTTGTCGCGATACGGCTTCGCATTGCCGGTCGTGAGGACCAAGACCCCGCCTGGCTTCAACGCCGAGCACATCTGGCGGAGTACCGCGAGGGGATCGAGGGCGTGCTCCAAGACCTCGATCGCCGTGATGACGTCGAAGCGGCCGTTCGCTGAGTCGAGGTCGCGGGCGCTGAGACTAGGGATGTTCAGCGTCTCCACTCGCCGGGCGGCATACCCTTCGTCGTGGCCGACCGCCCGGCGGAAGCCGTGCGCGCGGAGGTATTCGACGAAGCCCCCTAAGCCGCAGCCAAAGTCGAGCCATTCTGTTTCTTCACCGACTGGGCGCACCGACTGGACGACGCGCAGCATGCCGCGCCACTCATACCGGCGACTCGTGCGCGGATCACCCGCCTCGGTCTCGTACGAGACCGAGGGATCGGCTCCCTCACCTCGGTAGTAGGCCTCGTCGTAGATCTGCTCGAAGTCAACACGTGGATTGGAGACGCAGGAGAACTGGCATACCTCACAGTGAGCGAGATTGAACACCCGCTCCGTCTGGGCGGAGACCTTCGTGCCGACGTCTCGCATCTCGGACTGGCAGATCTTGCATCTCATGGCGTACCGCTCGTCGGGGGGATCAACCGGTCGCTCTCAGGTCCGGCGGCCGGTCAGGAACGCCTCAGTGTCCCGCAGCGCTTCGGGCGTCCCAATGTCGTGAAACGGCTCGTGCGCAACGATCGCCAGCAGCTCACCGCGCGCCGCTAGGGGACCCAGCACGCTTGCCAAGTCGAACGGGGTCTGGCGAGACGCGTCGTCAAATGCCGCCCTCGTCAAGACGAGCATCCCGTAGTCGATGTATTCGGCATCACGCGGCGGTGGTTCTTTTCGATAGGCGGTGACAAGGTCGCCGACGACGGTCGCGTTGCTCGGTTGCCGGCGATCGCGGTTGTGCAACACGGTCATCGCCCCGAGCTTTTGAGACTCCTGAAAGCGCAACTCGGCATCAGCCGCGTTCACCTCCAGCATCGTGTCACCGTAGGTGATCCAGAAGGCGTCCGGAAGAGACGGGAGCGCGGCGACGACCGCTCCTCCCGTTCCGAGAAGCTCCTGCCCGTCGTCGACGTAGCGCGCCCGTACGCCGAACTGCGCGCCGTCGCGCACGTGCGAAACAATCTGCTTGCCGCCGAGTCCCACCGACAGCACGACCTCCTCCAGGCCCTGGTCGGACAGCTGCTCCAGCTTCCAGTCGATGAATGGACGGCCTGCGACTGGGACCATCGCCTTCGGGACAATCCCCTGCGTGACGTCCCGAAGCCGGGTCCCGGAGCCACCGCAAAGGACGAGGACTGGCAGCATCGCTATTGCGAAACGATGGTCGCTGAGCCTTCATAGTCAATTCGGAAGCGAACCTCTTCCAGGCCGCGGGCGGCCATCGCGGCGCGCAGATCAGCTTTGTGTTCGGCGTAGAAGAGGAGAAAGCCTCCGCCGCCCGCACCCACAAGCTTGCCGCCGGCGGCACCCGCCTCGATGCCTTCTCGGATCCAGCCGTCGATCTCGCGATGGGCTTCGCCAGGCGAGCGCTTGAACTTGAGGGCCCACTGGTCGCTCAAGAGAGCACCGAACCGCTCCAGGTCGTCCGATTCCAACGCTTCATGAGCCTGGTGTCCAAGGTGCTTCACCGCGTCCAGGTTGTCGTTGACGTTGGCGCCGGGCATCTGTTCGACCGCGAGCATCTCCGAGGCAGACCGTCGGATCCCGGTGTAGAAGAGGAGCAGGTTCTCCTCGACGGCGTGTCGGCTCGAACTCGAGAGTCGGACCGGGCTGACCGCGACCTGCTCGTCGGGTCGGAACTCGAAGGCAGCAATACCGCCCACCGCCGAAATGTACTGGTCCTGCTTGCCGATCGGCTCCCCGAGTCGGTCGATCTCGATATGGCACGCGTCCTCGGCCAGCTCAACGTTCGAGACGCTCTGGTGCTGGTAAGCACGCAGAGCGCGCACGAGCCCGACCGTGAACGACCCCGATGAGCCCAGCCCGGTGCCCGCCGGGATGTCTGCCATCGCCGAGATCTCGATGCCGTGATGGATGCCGCTGAGGAGCACCGCTTCGCGGAGCAATGGGTGCTGAATGCTCGAGGCGTCACCGACGCGCTCGACTTCTGAGTACTTCAGCAGGATGGTGTCTTCGAAGTTGTCGTTGATGGCGATGAACACATACTTCGAGATGGCAGCGGCGATGAGGAAACCGCCGCCAGCTTGACGGTAGTAGCTGGGGAGGTCGGTGCCGCCGCCCCCCAGCGAGATCCGAAGTGGCGTTCGCGTGATGATCACGAGCGTCGTCGACTCGACTCGCGACCCACGAGGGCATCAACCCCCGGATCGTCGTTCGAAGGTCCTGCCCCGGCCGTGGCGTTCGGACCGGTCGCGGCGTCCTCACGCGACCGCCGTGGCTGGTGCATCACCGAATCTTGGTCCGGGGACCGCGAGGCGGGCAACGCCGGCCGCTGGGCGTGCCCCACCACCCGGCGGACCCGGTGGCGCTCCGCCGTGGGGTGTCGCGCGGGACGAGACAATCGGAGAATCTCAGATCTCGGACGCAGCGGCCCGATCCTCGGCCGGGGCGTCGAGTCGGGCGGGGTGGGCGAGCAGGTCGTCGACCGTTCGCTCCACCGCCTCCCGGATTGAGCGGCGATGGGCCCATCCCAGGGACCGGATACGCGTCGTGTCCAGGAAGATGAAGGGGTTGTCCCCGATCCATCCGCGATCGCCGCCGCCGAATCGAACCTCGGGCTTCGCACCCATCCGCTCGCAGATCCAGGTGGCCGATTCGGTGGTCGTGCAATACGAATCCACGCCGAGGTTGAAGACTTCGAAGCGCGGGTCTCGCGGCAGGCACAGGCGCATCGCCGCGACACAGTCGTCGACATCGAGGTAACTCTTCCGCTGGGTGCCGTCGCCCAGGATGTGGAGCCGAGCGGGGTCTCGGGCGAGCTGGCGCACGAAGTCGATGACGTGGCCGTGCGAGTACCGGGGGCCGAGGACGGACACGAATCGGAACACGGTCACGCTCAGGTGCCCCGCTTCGGCATACGCGCCGAGGTACCCCTCGGCGGCGAGCTTCGACGCCCCGTACAGCGACGTCTGCTGCGGAAACGCCGCGTCCTCGAGGGTCGGAATAACTTGCGCTTCTCCGTAGACCGAGCCCGTGGAGGAGAACAGGACTCGGCGCACGTCCGAGGCTCGGGCAGCCTCGAGAACGTTGATCGTCGCGGCGACGTTCTGCTCGAGATCGCGCCACGGATGGTTCCATCCGAAGCGCACGTCGGCATTGGCCGCGAGGTGAAACACGGCGTCGGCTCCACGTACCGCGTCGGCGACCAGAGTTGTGTCGAGAAGATCACCCTCGACGATCTGACAGCGGCGAGTTTGGGTAGCCCGGTGCAGGTTGTCCACCACACCGGTCGAGAAGTTGTCGACGACGACGACGTGATGCCCGTCACTCAGGAGCGCGTCGACGAGATTGGATCCGATAAATCCCGCGCCACCTGTGACGACAACCCGCATCGGGCGGGATGCTACGCGCGGCATGCAGCGGTCGACTGTCTGGCGCAACGGGACCCTTGAAGCGCGGTCGCGATCAGCTCGACACCGATTCCCATTTCGCAACCGCGTGATCCAGTGCTGGATGCGAGACGATCAGGTGCCAAAGCAACGCTTGGAGTCCCTCGGTTTGCGGCGTCACATGCTTAGGGTTGAGTTGTGGGATCACGATGCTCGCATCGGCCATCTGGCGGAGCACGCCCCCGTCTCTCCCGACAACACCCACCAGGGAGGCACCGACACGCTTGGCCAGACGCATCACAGCGATCAGGTTCGAGCTGATCTGGTGGGTCTCGTCTCCCCCGCCGACCGAGAAGACGAAGATGCAGTCCCGGTCGCCGAGCCGAGAGGCAACCAGCCAATCGGCATACGACGTATCCCAGCCGTCGTCGTTGATCCGAGCCGTGAGTTCCGACACGTTGTCCGTCACCGAGTACGACTCGATCCCGGCTAACTTCCGGAAGTCGCAGGAGGCGTGCGAGGCATGGCCCGCACCGCCACCAGAGCCACAGAAGAAGAGGCGTCCGCCTCGGTCGCGGGTCGACCGAATGACCTCGACGACTGCTTCGACGTCGGCGTCCGGTATGGCAGCCAGAATGTCGACCGTCTCGTTGAGGAAATCCCGGGAGAATGTCATGCGCTCTTGGTGCTCGGTGATGCGGGGTCGACGCGAAGCGTACCCGTGCGGTGCTGCCTCGGCGAAGGCCTCACCACTCGGGGTTGGAGTCGGCGATGCGACGGGCCGGCGCGCCAACGTGCGAGACGATGCATCCAGCCGTCCGATGAGGGTTCCGCCGCGCCGGTAGCGATGTCCGATCCCGGGGTTCACCGGGCGCCGCGGGGTGGGTTAGCGAAGCTCGGTCGGCATTCGACTCCCTGCGGTGCGGGGACACGTCGGATCGAGAGGCCATCGGGCGACCAGGCGCGCTCAGTCCAACTTCCATCCATCGGTCGGATTGAAGCGGCTCGTCAACGCGCGGAGGGGCCGGGTGATCTTCCAGCTGTGGCTGGTTTGGACGACGTGAAGCTTGAGTGCACGATCTTCGGCGAGCAGGCGCTGGTGATAGGCCTCCTCGCGTGCGACCTCGTAGTCGCCCCGCACTTCGCAGAGCTCGGCCCGCGCGTGGCGAAACGCGGTCATCGTCCCGCGCGTCTCACGGGCATCGCTTGGATCGACCGCCTCGAGGTCCTCGATGGAGGCTGGTGCGCTGAACGGCTTCTGCAAGAGGGCAAGGTCGTGACCGGTCTTGACGCCCTGCAGTGCAGCGGAATCGATCCGCACGATGTCGAAGGCGCGGCCCCAGTGGGCGCGGATCCACCAGGGTGAGTGCAGGACCGTCGGGCCGCCGAAGCGCCACGGGTTCCCGTACTTGACGACGAGCATCCCCAGGTCGTCGATCTGCTCGGTGCCGTCGAGGAGGACGGGGATCATCGCTTCTCCGCAGAAGGAGAGCAGGGCCAGGCCGCCGGGCCGAAGCACCCGGCGGATCTCGAGCAACCAGCCGGCCCAATGGTCGGTGATGTGGGTCATCACCGAGAAGCCGCTAACAAAGTCGACGCTGTTGGCGACGAGATCGATTCCCGGCTCCTCGTGGACGAGGACACTCTCGACCGGGGCGAGATGGTCACGGATCCACTGAACGCTCGGCTCGTGGATGTCCGCGCCGATGATCCGATTGGTCTCCGCTTCGGCGAGGAAGTGCCGGACGAGTCGTCCTGCCCCGGCGCCCCAGTCGAGGTAGGTCTTGTCGGACCACACCCAGTCTGGAGGCAAGTAGGACTCGAGGAGCTTGCGGTGGCGGCCCCCGATGGCGTGGTACTCGGCGACGGTGTCCCCGGGATCGTCGCCGACCCGGATGATCAGTTCCTGAGGAGGCAGCGCGACCTCGTCGCGCACAGACATCGGCAGTCCTTATCTGGTGTGAGAAGCCCGCGGGACGGGCGCTGATGCCCGCCACCGTCGATCCACGGTACTGGGAGCGGTCCGAGGTCGTCCACGGGGGGAATTGGGGCGTCGGGCCATCCATCGGACGCGTCCGATCTTCCCGGCCCCTGGGCCGCAGTGGTGCGGAGCGGCGTCGAACTGGTTCGAGGAACGCCAACCGTGCTCTGCGCCGCGTGGGCGGGTCGAGCCTCGCCGGGACAGACTGTCGCGATGACTTCCGACGCTGCTGCTTACCGCGACCTGCGCACCGAGGTGCTGGGCTTGGCTCGGGCGCACACCGAGGGGCTCGATGAGCCGGTGCCGGCAGCACCGGCCTGGCGAGCCCGCGATGTCGTCGCGCACCTGGCTGGGGTGTCGGACGACGTCGTGCACGACAACCTCGATGGCGTCGCCACCGACGACTGGACCGCGGTCCAGGTGGACAAGCGCCGCGCGTGGGACATCGAGACACTGTTCGCGGACTGGGAACGCCACGGCGACGCGGTCGACGCGCTGATCGACGCCGCGCCGCCGGGGACGTTCGGCCAGTTGCTGTTCGACGCTTGGACCCACGAACAGGACCTGCGGGGTGCGTTCGCGGTGCCGGGCGGCCGCGACTCGGCCGCGTCGACGTGTGCGTACGAGTGGGCGACGGGGATGCTCGACGTGCGGGACCGGGCGGAGAACCGAGACGCCTTGGAGCTGGTCTGCGCCGGCGGGTCGCGGGTGGTCGGGGAACCGCCGGCCGTCACCTCGGTGCGCGTGGCGCGCTTCGACCTCCTGCGGGCGTTGACGGGGCGGCGGAGCGTCGCCCAGATCCGGGGCTATGACTGGACGGGCGCGCCCGATCCCGATCGTTTGGTGTTCGCCCCCATATTCCAGCCTCGAGTCGACGACCTCGAGGAATAGACGTCACGGTCGCGCCGAGCCCATCGCCGACGGGGCCGCTGGCCGGTAGCGTGGCCGTCGCATGAGCGACATCCTCGAACGCGAGCGTCGAGACGCCGTCGAACTGCTGCGTCTTAACCGTCCCGCAGCCCGCAACGCGATGAACCCGGAGCTCTCCGCGGCCATCGAGGCCGCCCTCGACGACGTGGAGGGCGACCCCGCCGTGGCCGCGGTCGTGATCACCGGGGCCGGGTCGGTGTTCTGCGCCGGCGCGGACCTCCGGGTGCTCGCGGGCGGGGGTGGGGCGGGGATCATGACCAAGCGGGGCGGCTTCGCGGGCCTCGCGCAGCGCGACTTCCCGAAGCCGGTGATCGCCGCGGTGAATGGTCTGGCCGTCGCGGGTGGTTTCGAGCTCGTCTTGTCCTGTGACCTGGTGGTCGCGGCGACGGACAGCGCTTTCGGGCTGCCCGAGGCGTCCCGTGGTCTCCTCGCCGCGGCGGGCGGTCCGATCCGGCTCGCTAAGCGCGTCCCGCTGGCGGTCGCGCTGGAGATCGGGATGACCGGCGACACGATCACCGCTGAGCGCGCCTATCAGCTCGGCCTCGTCAACCGGATCGTGCCCGTCGAGCGGGTCGTCGACGAGGCCGTGGCCCTCGCCGAGCGCATCGCCCGCAACTCCCCGATCGCGGTGCGGGTCACCCGACGCCTGGTCCGTCAGGCGGTCGACGTGTCCGAAGCCGAGGGATGGCGTCTCACCATGGCCGCGGCGGGTGAGGTCGGGGCGAGCGGCGACGGCATCGAGGGCGCTACCGCCTTCATCGAGAAGCGCGACCCGGTCTGGCACGACCCGGCGTAGGCCCGGGCCCGTTCCCACTCTGGGAGTAGTTGCTCCTACAATCGGGGGTGATGGAGGAGGAGCTGCGGGTCGAGGAGCTGGCGCACCATACGGACACGTCGGTCGACACGATCCGCTTCTACCAGAAGCGCCAGCTCTTAGCGCCCCCTCGCCGGGAGGGCCGGATCGCCTGGTACGGGGCGGAGCACGTCGCTCGCCTCCAGCGGATCCGCGAGCTCCAGGGACGCGGCTTCTCGCTGGCCGTGATCCGACGGCTGCTCGACGGTGAGCTCGACGCCGCCGACGAGCCGCTCGCGGCCGCGGTCGCCGCGGCCGCGGCCGGCGAGCTGATCAGCCTCGACGAGCTGGCGGCGCGCGCCGGGGTGCCCGCCGCGCTCCTCGACGCCGCGGTGCTCGAGGGTCTCGTGGTGCCCCGCAGCCGCGACGGCGAGGCTCGCTTCGCCGCCTCGGACGTGGCGATGGTGAGCGCGGGTCTGCGCCTGCTGGAGGCTGGGTTGCCGTTGCCCCCGCTGCTCGCATTGGCCCGTCGACACACCGACGGCACGCGGGCGATCGCCGAGGAGGCGGTGCAGCTGTTCGACGCGAGCGTGCGGGAGCCGTTGCGGCGGGCCGACCTCAGCGCCGAAGACCGCGCGCAGCGCCTGGTCGAGGCGTTCCGGACCCTCTTGCCCGCGGTGACGACCTTGGTCGAGCACCACTTCCGGGCGGTGCTGCTCGAGGTCGCCCAGGAACATCTCGAGGCCGTGGGCGAGGCGGCCGAGCTCGACGCCGCCCGCGCCGAGCCGGACTGGGGAGCCCCCCCACGCCAGGCCCAGTCGTGACCGGCTCCCCGCGCGCCGCGGCGCTGCCCGAGGGCGACTCGAAGCGCCACGCGGTGGACACGATGTTCGACCGGATCGCTCCCCGCTACGACCGCATGAACCGGCTGATCTCCTTGGGCCAGGACGCCCGCTGGCGACGGCGCGTGGTCGGCGCCCTCGGGCTGCCTCCTACCGCCCGGGTCCTGGATCTCGGCTGTGGGACGGGCGACCTGTGCCGGGAGCTCGCCCGGTCGGGCTACGAGCCGGTGGGCGCCGACCGGTCGGCGGGCATGCTCGCCGCGGCGCGCACCGATCAGCCGCTGGTGCGCGCCGACGCCGAGGCGTTGCCGGTCGCCGACGCCAGCCTCGATGGGATCGTCTCGGCGTTCGTGCTGCGCAACGTGGTGGACCTCGACGCGGTCCTGGCGGCCTGCGCCAGCGCCCTCCGGCCCGGCGGACGCCTCGCGGTGCTCGACGCCGCGGTCCCCGAGCAGGCGGCCTTCCGGTTCGGCAACGCGGTCTGGTTCCGGGGCGCGGTGCCGCTGCTGGGCCGCCTGCTCGGTCGGGATGCCGCCGCGTACCGCTATCTCCCCCGCTCCATGGCCTACCTCCCGCCCCCGGAGGTCCTGGCGGGCCAGCTGGCGCGGGCGGGGTTCACCGCCCTGGACCGCCGCACCATGACCGGCGGCTCCGTGCAGCTGCTGGTGGGCACGCGGACATGACGTCGGTCGCGACTCCGTTTCCGACGCTTCGCGCGGTGACGCGACCCTTCGATCCGCCCGCCGACCTCCTCGAGGCGCGGGCACCCGACGGGTTCGCCTGGCTGCACGACCACGCCGGTTTCGTCACGAGCGGCGTCGCGGCCCGGGTCGACGTCGACGAGGTCGAGGTGGCGCTGGCGGGCGTGGACGTCGACGATCCGCTGGTGTGGCCGGGGACGGGCCCGCTCGCGGTGGGGGCGCTGGCGTTCGACGGCCGGCGAGCCAGCTCGCTGGTCATCCCCCGCGTCGTGGTGGGCCGCGACGCCGCCGGTCGTGGCTGGGTCACCGAGATCGGCGACGAACCGGCTCGGCTGCGGGTGCCGGTCGCGGCCGAGGAGCCGACCCGCTGGCAGGTCGACTCGCGCACCGACCGGCGCCGCTGGCAGACGATGGTCGGCGCGGCGCTGCACGCCATCGAGCGCGGCGAGCTCGACAAGGTCGTCCTCGCCCGCGCCGTGCACATCGAGGCCGACGTGGACTTCGCGGTGTCGGGCGTGTTGGCCCGCCTGCGGGAACGTCAGCCCGGCTGCTTCGTGCACTCCGTCGACGGCCTCATCGGCGCAAGCCCCGAGCTGCTGGTCCGGCGGGTCGGGACCGGGGTCGAGTCGCGGCCGCTGGCCGGGACCGTCCGAGCCGGCAACGGGGCCAGCGCGGCGCTGCGAGGCTCGACGAAGGACATCCACGAGCATCGCCTCGTCGTCGACGGCGTCGTCGACGCGCTGGCTCCGGCGTGCGTCGAGCTGGCCGTCCCGGACGAACCCTCGGCGGTTTCATTCTCGTCGGTGGTGCACCTGGCCACGCTCGTGCGCGGGTCGCTGCGCGAACCGGCGCTGTCCGCCCTGAGCCTCGCCCGGCAGTTGCACCCGACGGCCGCCGTTGCCGGGTCCCCGTGTGCCGCGGCGCTGGACGTCATCGCCGACCTCGAGCTCGAGGACCGCGGGCGGTACGCCGCCCCGGTCGGATGGGTCGACGGGCGAGGCGACGGCGAGTGGGCGGTCGCGTTGCGCGGCGCCGAGCTCGAGGGTCGGCGCGCCGTGCTGTGGGCCGGCGCCGGGATCGTGGCCGGCTCCGAGCCCGACGCCGAGTGGGCGGAGACCCAAGCCAAGCTCGAGCCGATGCTCCACACGCTGGTCTGCCCGTAACGCACCCCCGGCGCCACCGTGGTCAGGCGGCGGCGAGCGCGGCGGCGACCGCCGCCCACACCTCATGGTGGCGGGCGACGTTGGCGGCCCGGTCGGTGCGTACCCGCACGACCCGTACGCCGCCGGCGTCGAGGGCCCGGGTGAGGACCGGCGCCAGCGCGGAGGCTTTCTCCACGTCGGCGACCGGCACGCCGTGCGCGGCGGCCAGCTCGGCGAGGTCGACGCCCGGCGGGGTGGCGAACACCGTCTCGAAGGGTCCAGGGTCGACCGTCTCGGCGTACGGCAGGAACGAGAAGATCCCGCCCCCGTCGTTGTCGACCACCACGAACACCGCGTCGAGGTCGCGCCGGGTGACGCCCAACAAGCCGTTGGCATCGTGCAGGAACGACAGGTCACCGGTGAGCGCCACGGTGGGCACGCCGGACGCGGCGGCCACGCCGAGCACCGTCGAGACGAGCCCGTCGATGCCGTTGACCCCGCGGTTCGCGACGAACCGGACGCCCGGGCGAGGCTCGGCGAACGACTCGATGTCCCGGACCGGCATGCTCGACGCGACGACGAGCGTCGAGCCGTCGGGGAGGGTGGCGACGACGTCCCGAGCGACGCGGCCCTCGAATGGCTCTTCGGCGTCGGCCAGCTGGTCGTCGATGGCGCGCCGTGCCCGCCGGTCGGCGTCCTCCCACGCGGCGCGCCACGGCGACGCGCGCTCGGTGACGCTCAGCCGGTCGGTGAGCGAGTCGAGGAGGGGACCGGCGTCGACCGCCAGGCGGCGGGAGACGGCGTGCGCGGGATCGAGCCAGCATCCGTCGGGGTCCACGAGCCATTGATCGCCGAGTCCGGCCAGCCATTGTGTGGTCACGGCGCCGGTTGGCGGCGCCCCGAGCCGCAGGACGAGATCGGGCTGGTGGCCGGCCGCGAAGCCCGCGACGCGCAGGAGCGGGTCGTAGGCGCCGATGGCCCGCGCCCCGTGCCGCAGTCCGGAGAGCGGATCGGCGAGCACCGGCCACCCCGCCCCGGTCGCGAACCGCTCGAGCGTGCCGAGTGGCGCGTCCGCGCCCCACCCGGCGACGACGAGGCCCCGGGGGGTGGCCGAAACGATCGCCGCGAGCTCGTCGAGGGTGTCGTCGTCGAGGACCCGCCGGGGTGGCGAGACGCGGGTCCAGGGACGACCGTCGGGGCGGCCCGGCGCGTCCACGAGCGGCGCGCCGGTCGGGGCGAGCGGCTCGCGAAACGCCAGGTTGAGGTGGACCGGGCCGGCGGGGGGGCCGGTCGCGCTGGCGATCGCCCGCGCCCCGAGGGACCGCCACCAGGTGCCGACGCCGGGGCGATCGGCGGGCGCCTCGACGTCGACGAACCACCGCAGCGCCCCGCCGTAGAGGCCGACTTGGTCGATGGTCTGGCCGGCGCCGGTGTCGCGCAGTTCGGGGGGCCGATCGGCGGTGCACACCAGCAGCGGGACCCGCCCGTGGCTCGCCTCGAGCACCGCCGGGTGCAGGTGCGCGGCCGCCGTCCCGGAGGTGCAGCACACGACGGCGGGCCGCCCCGACGCTCGCGCGCAGCCGAGGGCGAAGAACGCTGCCGAGCGCTCGTCGAGGTGGGGGTGCACCCGGAGCCGCGGGTCGTTCACGAGGGCCAGCGCGAGCGGCGCATTGCGAGACCCGGGGGTCACGCACGCGTCGGTGACGCCGGCCCGGGCCCATTCGTCGACGAGGGTGCGGGCCAATGCGGCGTTGGCGTCGCGAGTCATGCGAGGATCGATCGGTGCGGCTGCGTCTCGTCCCGGGGTTCACCAACACGGCGGTGTCGTGGCGGGCGGTGGAGCGGGCGCTGCCCACCGACTGGGACGTGCAGGCCATCGAGGTCCCCGACGGCCTCGACTTCACCGGGACCGCCGATGCGCTTGGCCACCGGGGTGGTCGAGGGGTCTGGGTCGGCTACTCGATGGGGGCCCGCCTGGCCTTGCGCCTGGCGCTCGACAACCCGCGGTTCGTCGACGGGTTGGCGCTGGTGAGCGGGACCGCGGGGAGTCGCAGTGCCGGTGACCGCGAAGCCCGCCAGGCGGCGGATGAGCGACAGGCCCAAGAGCTCGAGCGCGACGGCATGGACGTGTTCCTCGAGCGGTGGCTGGACCAGCGGCTGTTCGAAACGCTGCCCCGGGACGCCGCCATGCTCGACGACCGACGGCGGGGCAACACGGTGCTTCGCCTCGCCCACCAGCTGCGGGAGCTCGGGCAGGGCGCCCAAGAGCCGCTGTGGGACCGGCTCGGTGAGCTGAGCATGCCGGTGCTGGTGGTGGCGGGAGGCTACGACCGGGCCTACTCGGACACGGCCCGTCGCATGGCGTCGGCCATCGGCTCGAACGCGGAGGTGCGGATCGTGGACCGGGCCGGGCACGCGCTCCACCTGGAGCAGCCCGCCGCGCTCGCTCACGACCTGGCCTCATGGATCGACACGGCGGGGCTGACCGAGTAGCGGCTCAGCAGCTCGGGATCGGGGGTGACGGGCCGGACGGCGAGCATCCCAGCCGTCGGCGTGAGGGGCTCGCGGGTCACGTCGTGGGCGGCCCGCCCGGCCCCCGGGGCGAGCCCGCACGCGTAGGGCAGCTCCGGGAGCGCGGCGGCGAGGGCGAGGCCGGCGGCGACCCCGACCGACGTCTCGTACATCGAGCTCGCCAACGCGGGGACGCCGGCCAGGTCGGCGAGCACGAGGGCCGCCCGGACCCCACCCACCGGCTGCACCTTCAGCACCAGCACGTCGGCCGCGCCGAGCGTGCGGAGGCGGCGGGCGTCGTCGGGGCTGCGCACACACTCGTCCGCGGCGAGGGGAACGTCGACGCGTCGCCGGAGGCGGGCCAGGTCGTCGAGGGACGAGACAGGCTGCTCGACCAGCTCGAGGTCGAACCGGGCCAGACGCCCGATCGCCTCGACGGCGGTGTCGAGGTCCCAGGCGCCGTTGGCGTCGACCCGCAGCGCGACTCGGGGACCGACCGCGTCGCGCACCGCGGCGACCAGCTCGACGTCGCCGGGACCGCCGACCTTGACCTTCACCGCCGGGTAGCCAGCCAGCGCAGCGGGGGCGACCGGCGCCCGCGTCACGAGCGCGTTCACCGGGACCGCGGCCCGGAGCGGCGCCGGCCAGCCCTGGGTCGCCGCCTCCTCGGCGGCGCGCCACGCCGCCGCCGGGTCGCACGGATAGCCGGGCAGCGGCGAGCACTCACCCCACCCGGCCGGGCCCTCGAGCAGCCAGACGGTCCGGTCGCCGATCCGGAGGCGGTGCTCGCGCACCCCGGTCACGAGATCCACAGGCCGAGGGCGATGAGGGCCGCGGCGACGAGTTCGAGGCGCACCGTGGCGACCAGCGCCGGGATCAGCGCCGGACCCGAGGCGCCGCGCAGCACGAGGCGGACCGGCGGCACCGCGAGGGGGAGCGCGACGAGACCGAGCAGCGCCCACGGGTGCAGCGTCCCGAGAGCCACGACCGCGGCGAAGGCGCCGACCACGCAGACGACATAGAGGAGCCGACCTCCCCGCTCGCCGAGGCGGACAGCGAGGGTGCGTTTCCCGGCCCGCGCGTCGCCGACCCGGTCGCGGATGTTGTTGGTCGCCAGGACCGCCGCCGCGAGCAGGCCCACCGCGGCCGAGCCCCACCACGCGGCGGCCGGGACCCGGCCCAGCTGCACGTACGCGGAGCCGGCGGTGGCGACGAACCCGAAGAACACGAGCACCATCGCCTCGCCGAGCCCGAGGTAGCCGTAGGGGCGAGGGCCGCCGGTGTAGAGCGCCGCCGCCGCGATCGCGGCCGCGCCGACCAGGATCAGCCACGGTTCGACGAGCAGCGACAGGGCGAGACCGACGACGGCGGCCACCGCGAAGGCGCCCAGCGCGGCGCGGCGCACCGCGGCGGGCGGCACCAGTCCGCTGGCGGTGAGCCGCAGCGGCCCGACCCGCTCGGCGTCGGCACCCCGCACACCGTCGGAGTAGTCGTTGGCGTAGTTGACCCCGACTTGCAGCGCGACCGCGACCGCGAGGGCCAGCACCCCCCGGACCACGAGGAGCTGACCCGCCGCGCTCGACCCGGCCGCGGTGCCGACCAGCACGGGGGCGACCGCGGCGCCCAGCGTGCGAGGCCGGGCGCCGGTGAGCCACAGCCGGGCGCCGCCCGGGGCCTCGGTATCCACAGTCACGGTCGGCGCGGGAAGCGGTCGAAGCCGGGCCGGCGATGTTCGAGGAACGCCTGCTTGCCCTCCTGGGCCTCCTCGCTCAGGTAGTAGAGGAGCGTCGCATCGCCGGCCAGCTGCTGGATCCCCGCGAGCCCGTCGTCGGCCGCGTTCAGCGACGCCTTCAGCATCCGCAGCGCGAGTGGGCTGTGGCCGAGCATCCGCTCGCACCAGGCCAGGGTCGTCACCTCGAGGTCCTCGAGGGGAACAACGACGTTCACCAAGCCGAGGCGCTCGGCTTCGACCGCGTCGTACTGCTCGCACAGGAACCAGATCTCGCGCGCTTTCTTCTGACCAACCGAGCGGGCGAGCAGACCCGACCCGTAGCCGCCGTCGAAGGAGCCGACCCGGGGCCCGGTCTGACCGAAGCGGGCGTTGTCGGCCGCGACGGTCAGGTCGCACACCACGTGCAGGACGTGCCCGCCGCCGATCGCGTAGCCGGCGACCATGGCGACGACCGGCTTGGGCAGTCGACGGATCTGGATCTGCAGGTCGAGAACGTTCAATCGGCCGACGCCGTCGTCGCCGATGTACCCGTCGTCGCCGCGGATCCGCTGGTCCCCGCCCGAGCAGAACGCCTCGGGACCCTCACCAGTCAGGATCACGACGCCGACCTGGGGGTCGTTCCGTGCCCGCTCGAACGCGTCCTGGAGCTCCGAGAGGGTGCGGGGGCGAAAGGCGTTGCGGACCTCCGGGCGGGCGATCGTGAGCTTGGCGACCGCACCCCCCGGGAGGTCGGCGGTCTCGTATCGGATGTCGCCGTACTCGACGTCGCCGGGCTTCCACTCGGCTCCCACTCGGATGGTGGCGCTCAACAGGCCCTCCGATCGCCCCCCGGGGGCGCCTAGACTCTGGGAGTGTTCGCTCCCACGGTACGGGGGCCGTCGGCACGGCTCCAAATCGTGTCGTGAGCCCGACCCCGCTCGTCGCCGTCACGCTCGCCCGCCCGGATGCCGCCGCGGCCGTGGTGGCGGCCTGGGACGAGGGCCACGCGGTCGCGGTGCTCGACCCCACCGCCCCCGCCCCGGTGCGAGACGCCGCGCTGGCCCGCCTGCGCCCGACCCACCTGCTCG
This sequence comes from Actinomycetota bacterium, assembly GCA_003140175.1. GTDB lineage: Bacteria > Actinomycetota > Acidimicrobiia > IMCC26256 > PALSA-555 > PALSA-555. The sequence continues at coordinate 13,444 of PLJD01000015.1, read as the reverse complement.
ACGGTGACGGTCGGCGGGCCTGGCCCGACGGTGTTCCCGCGGCGGACGACACCCGCTCGGTCGTGCTCACCTCGGGCACGACGGGCGGCCCGAAGGCGGTGGAGCTGACCGAGGGCGGGCTCGCCGCGGTCGGACGGGGCTGCAACGAGGCGTTGGGGCTCACGCGCGACGATCGCTGGCTGGTGTGTCTGCCCCTCCACCACGTGGCGGGGCTCGCCATCCTGGCCCGGGCGCGCGTCGGGGGGCAGGGCGTCGTCGTGCACGAGGGCTTCGACCTGGCCGCGGTCGCCGCGGCACCCGAGCAGGAGGGGGCGACGCTGGTGTCGGTCGTGCCGACCATGCTCGGGCGCCTCCTCGACGCGCACGCCCCCCTCCACGAGTACCGGCGGATCGTCGTGGGTGGCGCCCCGCTCCCCGCCGCGCTGCGCGAGTGGGCCGTCGCCGCCGACGCGCCGGTCGTCGACGCGTACGGGCTGAGCGAGACCGGGGGCGGCTTCGTGCTCGACGGATGGCCCATCCCGGGGGCGGAGCTCGAGCTCGGCGCGGGCGACGAGATTCGGGTCCGGGGTGCGATGGTGATGGACGGCTACCGGCTCGACCCGGACGGCACCCGCGCCGCGTTCGACGACGGGTGGCTGCGGACGGGAGACGTCGGCGCGTGGGCCGACGACGGTGCGCTGATCGTGGTCGACCGCCGACGCGACCTCGTCATCACCGGCGGCGTGAACGTGAGCCCGACCACGGTCGAGCAGGCGCTGGTCGAACATCCGGCGGTCGCCGACGTCTGTGTGGCCGGCGCGCCGGACGACGAGTGGGGGGAGCGCGTCGTGGCCTTCGTCGTCGCCGCCCCGGGCGTCGACGCCCCGAGTATCGACGAGCTGCGCGACTTCGCCCGGTCGCGGCTGCGCAGCCCCGAGCTGCCCCGCCAGGTCGTGGTCGTCGCGGAGATCCCCCGCACCCCGGGCGGCAAGGCGCAGCGGGCGCGCCTGACGCTCCCGCGCTGACGCGGCGGTACGGTCGGCATCCGATGCCCCCCGACCGGCTGGCCCCCTACCGGGACAAGCGCGATTTCGACCGCACACCCGAGCCCGGCCCGGCCGGCGCCGCGGCCGACCCCACCGACGAGCCGCGCTTCGTGGTCCAGGAGCACCACGCCCGAAGCCTCCACTGGGACCTCCGCCTCGAGCACGACGGCGTGCTCTGGTCGTGGGCGGTACCGAAGGGGATCCCGATGCGGTCCCGACCCAATCACCTGGCGGTGCGGACCGAGGACCACCCGCTCGAGTACCTGCAGTTCTCCGGCGGGATCCCCGCCGGCCAGTACGGCGCGGGGACCATGTCGATCTGGGACGCCGGTACCTACGAGCCCGAGAAGCTGCGCGACGACGAGGTGATCGTCACGTTCCACGGCGAGCGCGTCCGCGGACGGTACGTCCTGTTCCACACTCGCGACAACCAGTGGATGATCCACCGGATGAGTCCCCCCGACGACCCGACCCGCACCGCGATGCCCACCGACCTGGCCCCGATGCTCGCCGTTGCCAGGACCCTCCCCCGAGACGACGACGGCTGGGTTTACGAGATGAAGTGGGACGGGATGCGGGCCCTCCTCTCCGTCGAGGGGGGACGGGTCCGGATCAGGTCGCGGCGAGGCGCGGACATCACCGATCGGTTCCCCGAGCTGCGCGGCCTGGGCGAGGCGATGGGCACGACCGAGGCGGTGCTCGACGGCGAGATCGTGGCTCTCGACGCCTCGGGGCGTCCGAGCTTCGAGCGTCTCCAGGGCCGTATCCACGTCAGCTCGCCGGCCAAGGCCCGCCAGCTCGCCGCCACCGACCCGGTGGCGGTGATGCTCTTCGACGTGCTGTGGCTCGAGGGCCACTCGACCCTCGCGCTCGCCTACCACGATCGCCGAGCGCTCCTCGAGCGGCTCGCGCTGGCCGGCCCCCGGTGGCAGACCCCACCGGGGCGCGCCGGCGACGGCGCCGCGGTGCTGCGCGCCGCACAGGAGCTGGGGCTCGAGGGCGTCGTCGCCAAGCGCGCCGACAGCCCCTACCGGCCCGGTCAACGATCCGACGGGTGGCGCAAGGTGAAGGTCACCGCCGGACAAGAGCTCGTGGTCGGCGGATGGCTCCACGGCAATGGACGCCTCGCCGGGCGCCTGGGTTCCCTGCTCGTCGGCTACCACGAGGAGCCGGGCGGCGCGCTGCGATACGCCGGCCGGGTCGGCTCGGGCGTCAACGAGACGACGCGCGCCGAACTCGAGTCGGCGCTCACGACCCGCCGACGCGCGACCTCCCCATTCACCGACCCGCCTCGGCTGCCGGACCCGGTCTGGGTCGACCCTGACGTGGTCGTGGACGTCGTGTTCCACGAGTGGACCGCGGCGGGATCGCTGCGCGCGCCTCGGTTCCGGGGAATCCGGGGGGACAAGGACGCCCGCGAGGTGGTGCGCGAGGACCACTGAGCGGCACCGACCCGCGGCAGCCCGTGCGTCTGGCTACGCGTCGCGCAGCGATTCCTTCCACGCCCGGAACCGGGTGTGCTTTTGCCCGTCGGGGCCGACGCCTTCGCCGGTGCCGTCGGCGTGCAACCGAAACGTGTACGTGCGGGTCGGATCGGCCGCGTCCAGCGCGCCGTACCGGGCGTCAGCCCCCACCGCGGGACCGGCCCGCCAGAGCAACCACCGTCCGATGCGCCGCTTGTAGGCGACGAGCGGCACCCCGAAGTCGGATCCGAGGGCGCGCAGCTCGGCGGGGGCCTCGACCCAGCGCTCGGCCGGGATGAGGAAGTCGCGCTGGGGCGTCGCGGGCAGCTCGTCGGTGTGCCAATCACGCTCGCTGGGTCGTCGCTGCTCCGCAGGCACCGGCATGTCTCGCATGGTGGCACAGGGGCTGGGACAGCACCCCCGCCGAACGTAGGCGGCGCCGGCGCCGGCGACACCCAGCGGAGGACGGCCCGGATGCGCTGGCGACCGCGCCCGGCGGCGTCGGCCCGGCTCGACCCGTGGGCGTGCGCAGGGTTGGCGTGTCATGCTCCTGCGCCATGACGACCCTCTCCGAGCTCGGCACGCCGGCGTTGGTCGTCGACGCCGGCGCGCTCGAGCACAACCTCGCCGCGATGGCCGCCGCACTGCCCGGACCGCGCTGTCGCCCCCACGTGAAGGCCCACAAGACCACCGCAGTGGCGAGACGCCAACGCGCCCATGGCCATGCCGGGTTCACGTGCGCCACGCCGAGAGAGGCGATCGGGATGGCTGCCGCCGGGCTCGGCGAGGACCTGCTCGTCGCCAACGAGGTGCTCGACCCGCAACGCCTCGAGGCGCTCGCTCACCTCGACGCGCGCGTCACCGTCGCGGTCGATTCCGAGGCGACGATCGAGGCCGCCGCCCGGGCGGGGCTGCGCGAGTGTGTGCTCGACGTCAACGTGGGCTTGCCCCGCTGTGGATGTGCGCCGGAGGACGCGGGACGGCTGGCCGACGAGGCGCGTCGGCGGGGTCTCGGGGTACGAGGCGTCATGGGATACGAGGGTCACGTCGTCGGGCTCACCGACCGCGCCGAGCGGATCCGCCAAACCGCGGCGTGCATGGCGGAGCTCGCCCGAGCCCACGACGACGTCGGCGGCGAGCTGGTCTCAGCCGGCGGGACCGGCACCTACGACGTCAACGAGCTCGCCACGGAGATCCAGGCCGGCTCCTACGCGCTGATGGACCTCGCGTACGGCGAGCTCGGCCTCCCGTTCCGACGCGCGCTCTCGGTCGTCGCGACCGTCATCTCCACCAACCTCGCCGGCGGCTACGCGGTCGCCGACTGCGGACTCAAGGCGCTCGGCATGGATCACGGCAACCCGGCCATCGACGGGGCGACGGTCTGGTTCTGTTCGGACGAGCACGTGACGTTCTCGTACGACGACCCGGGCGCCGACGGCGGCGCTCGGCTTCCCTCCGTCGGGGAACGCGTGGCGGTGTGGCCGGCCCACATCGATCCGACCGTCGCCTACCACGAGCGCATGCACGTCACGGAGGGTGAGAACGTCGTCGAGGTCTGGCCGGTCGACCTGCGTGGGTGGTGACGGCTACCGTCGATCTCGTGACTGACGACCTCGCCTTCCTCGATGCCGTCGCGCAGGCGGATCTCGTGCGCCGCGGCGAGCTGTCGCCCCAGGAGCTGGTCGACGCGGCAATCACGCGGGTCGAGAAGGTGAATGCCGAGCTCAACGCGGTGATCCACCCGCGGTTCGACGTCGCCCGGTCCGAGGCGAGCGGCGCGCTGCCCGACGGTCCCTTCCGCGGGGTTCCGATGGTGATCAAGGACCTGGACGCCATGTCGGCGGGCGACCCGCTGCATTTCGGCAACCGGGCCCTCCAGGCCGCCGGGCGGCGCGGCGATCACGACACGTGGCTGGTGAGCCGGCTGCGCCAGGCCGGGTTCGTGATCATCGGCAAAACCAACACGCCCGAGTTCGGGTTGATGCCGACCACCGAGCCCGAGGCGTACGGCCCCACTCGCAATCCCTGGAACACCGACCACGGCACCGGCGGCTCGAGCGGTGGGTCGGCGGCGGCGGTCGCGTCGGGCATGGTCCCGGTCGGCCACGCCGGCGACGGCGGCGGCTCGATCCGCATCCCCGCGAGTGCGTGCGGGCTGTTCGGACTCAAGCCGACCCGGGGCCGAGTGTCGCTCGGCCCCGACGCCGGTGAGGCGTGGGCGGGGATGGTGGTACGCCACGTCGTCACGCACTCGGTACGCGACAGCGCGGCCATCCTCGACGTGCTGGCCGGACCGATGCCCGGCGACCCGTACTACGCGTCTCCGCCGGCGCGCCCGTTCGCCCTGGAGGTCGGCGTGACCCCGAGGCGGCTGCGGATCGGGCTGCGCACCACGGCGCCGGCCGCCATGGCCGCCACGGATCCTGAGTGTGAGTCGGCCGCCCGCGACGCGGCGGAGCTGTTGAGCTCGCTCGGCCACGAGGTCGTCGAGGCATCGCCGGCGGCGCTCGACGACGACTCGCTCATGGTGAACTTCACAACCGTTCTCACCACCGGCGTGGTCCACGACGTCCGGGAAGCCGGCCGCGCGATCGGGCGTGACCTCACCGCCGACGACATGGAGGCCCTCACCTGGGCGTACTACGAGGCCGGCCTGCAGAACAGCGCCATCCAGTACCTCGAGTCGCTGAACGCGGCGCACGCCTGGTCGCGACGGGTGGCCACGTGGTGGTCGCCGGTCGACGCCGGCGGGGAGGGCTTCGACCTGTTGCTGACCCCGACGATGGCCGAGCCCCCGCCGGTGATCGGCGACGTGGTCAGCACCACCGAGGACCCCTGGCACGGCATGGCACGGGCGACGGCGTTCGCCTGCTACACGGCGCCCTTCAACGTGACCGGCCAGCCCGCCATGTCGGTGCCACTCACCTGGGAGGCGTCGCGGAACCTGCCGATCGGGGTGCAGCTCGTCGCCCCCTACGCGTGCGAGGACCTGCTGGTGCGCGTCGCCGCCCAGCTGGAGGCGGCGCGCCCCTGGGCCGGCCGGCGCCCCGCCGTGCACGCCTGAGCTGGTGGGCGTCCGGATCGGCGGCGGCCAGGGCTTCTACGGCGACACGCCACGCTCGGTCGCCGGCCTCCTCGACGCCGGCGTCGACTATCTGTGCCTCGAGGCGCTCGCCGAGCTGACGCTCGCCATCCTCCAGAAGGACCGCCAGCGCGACGAGACCCGGGGGTACACCCGGGACCTGCCCGCGTATCTCGCCGCGGCGCTGCCGGCGGTCGCGGCCGGGAAGACCAAGGTGATCACGAACGCGGGTGGCATCAACCCGACCGCGGCGGCCCGCGCCGCGATCGATACCGCGCACCGCCTCGGCTTGTCGGGCATCACCGTCGCGACCGTGCTGGGGGACGATCTGACCGGACGCCTCGACGCCATCGCCGGGCAGGCCGAGCTGCGTCACCTCGAGTCGGGAGCACCGTTCGCCGACTTCCCGGCGCCGGCGCTGTTCGCGTCGGCGTACCTGGGCGCGCGCCCCATCGTCGACGCGCTGGCCGCGGGCGCCGACGTGGTCGTCACCGGTCGAGTCGCTGACGCGGCGCTGTTCCTCGCTCCCCTGGTGCACGAGCACGGATGGTCCTTTGACGACTGGGACCGACTGGCCGCCGGGACGCTGGTCGGGCACCTGCTCGAATGCTCGGGGCAGAGCGCGGGCGGCAACCTCAGCCGCGACTGGTGGACGATCCCGCGACCCTGGGACCTGCCGTATCCGATCGCCGAGGTCGACGGGGACGGGAGCGCGCTGATCACCAAGCCACCCGACTCGGGGGGACGGGTCAGCTTCGACACGGTGCGCCACCAGCTGCTCTACGAGGTCCACGATCCCGCCGCGTATCTGTCCCCCGACGTCGTCGCCGACTTCACCTCGGCCCACTTCGTCGACGAGGGCGACGACCGGGTGCGCGTGACCGACGTGCGGGGCGGGCCGGCCACGGCCACGTACAAGGCGCTGCTGTGCCACCACGCGGGCTGGGCCGGCGAGGCACGGATCGCCTTCTCGTGGCCCGAGGCGGCCGAGAAGGCCACCGCGACCGCCGCGATCTTCGCCGAGCGGGTCCGCGGCGCCGGTCTCCCGGTCGACGAGTGGCACTTCGAGCTCTGGGGTGTCGACGCCCTCGGCGGCCCCACCGTTCCCGCGACCACCGCGGAGGTGCCCGAGGTGATGCTGCGCGCCGCGTGGCGCTGCGCCGATGCCCGCACCGCGTCGCTGGTCGGCCGCGAGATGATCCCCTTGACCCTGTCCGGGCCCCCAGCGGGGATGACGGGGATGGGACGCGGCGCGGGCGCCCCCAGCGAGCTGCTCGGCCTGTGGCCGACGCTGGTCGACAAGGCGCTCATCGACCCGCACGTCACGGTGACGCTGGAGGAGGTGCGGTGAGCCGGGTCCGCCTCTACGACCTCGGCTGCGGCTACCGAGCGGGCGACAAGGGGAACATCTCCGACGTGGCGCTCTTCGCTCCCGACCCCGAGGTGTACGAGCTGGTGCGCGCCGCGGTGACCGCCGCGCGGGTCAAGGAGCACTTCGGCGGGTTCGTCACGGGGGCCGTTGAGCGCTACGAGGCCCCGAACGTGTTGGCGCTCAACTTCGTGCTCCACGACGCGCTCGGCGGTGGTGGGCCTCGCTCGTTGCGCGCCGACAACCTCGGCAAGACGTTGGGTGGCGCGCTGGTGCGACTCGAGATCGACGTACCCGCCGCGCTGGCCGACCGCCGGGCGCCGACGCCGGACGTGGGCTGGGCGGTGGAGATCCTGAGCCGGATCGGCCGCTAAGGGGGACTCGCGACGGTCCGCGCTCCCCGTTCGCGTCGATCGACGTGACCCGCGGACCGGCCGGCGGCCCGTCCGGTGGGGCTAGGTCGGGATGCGGCGACTGGCCCACGCCTCGGCGAGCACCTCGGGCAGAGCCCCGGCGTACCAGTAGCCCTGACCGCGCATGCAACCCACCGCGCGCAGCCGGGCGGCCTGCGCCTCGGTCTCGATCCCGAGCGCCACCGAGGTGAGCTCGAGCTGGTGTGCGAGGTCGACGACGGCGTCGACGATGGCGTCGTCGAACTGGTCCGAGCCCAGTTCCTTGACGAATCCCCGGCCGATCTTGATCTCGTCGATCGGGAACTCCTTGAGGTGCAGCAACGGCGAGTAGCCGCTTCCAAAATCGTCGAGTGCCAGGAGCACGCCGAGCTCGTGGAGGTCGGCGAAGAAAAGTTGGGCGGCCTCCGCGTCCCGGCGGAGGAGCTGCTCGGTGATCTCGAACGACAACAGGGCCGGGTCGATGTCCGAGTCGAGCACGGTCTTGGCGATCGTGGTCGACAGGTGCGGATCCGACAGCTCCGCCGCGGACAGGTTGATGCTGGTGACGAACCCGCCCCACTCGGGGTGCTCCCGGTGCCAGCGCGCCGCCGTGCGGCACACCTCGGCCCGGACCCATTCGCCGATCGGTCGCATCAACCCTGATTCCTCGGCGACGTGGAGGAAATCGGCCGGTGCGAGCAGCCCCCGGTTCGGATGCTCCCAGCGCAGCAGGGCCTCGAAGCCGGCCAGTCCCCCGGTCCGCAGCGACACGATCGGCTGGTAGTGCACCACGAGGCCGCCGTGCACCAGCGCGTGGCGCAGCTCCCGCTCGGTATCGAGGCGTGCCACGACGTCCTCGCGGAGCCGAGCATCGAAGACCTCGACCCGGTCACGCCCCTTCTCCTTGGCTTTGTACATCGCGGCATCGGCGTCGCGGACCATCGCCTCGGGAGGCCGACCGTCTGCGACCGCCATGCCGATGCTCACCGTGATCGCGACCTCGAGTCCGTCGAGATCGAACGGCTCACGAGCGATGCGTAGCAGCCGGTCGGCAAGAGCCAGGGCGGCGTCGATCCCGTCGAGCTGCTCGCAGACGATGACGAACTCGTCGCCGCCAAAGCGCGCGATCAGGTCACCCGGTCGCAGCGCCTCGTGGAGTCGAGCCCCCATCGACACGAGCAGGCGGTCTCCAGCTTCGTGGCCCGCGCTGTCGTTCAAGACCTTGAACCGGTCGAGGTCCACGAACATGACCGCCACATCCGGGCCGCCCTGGCGCTCGTGGCGTCCGATGTAGCGCAACCGGTCGATCACCTGACCCCGGTTCGGCAGTCCGGTGAGCGCGTCGTGCTGCGCCTGATGAGACAGCCGGGCCTCGGTGCGGTCGCGCTCGATGGCGACCGAGACGAGGCTCGCCGCCACCTCGAGCATCTGCTTGTCTCCCGCCTGGGGTTCGGCGTCGTCGGTTCGCAGGACTTGGAGCGCGCCGAGGTCACGGTCGCTTCCGGCCGCGACGATCGGCAGCGTCCACCAACTCGTGAAGCCGTGCTGCCGCAGGGTCTTGGCCGCACCGGAGCTGGCGGCCGGCGAGATCGCGCCGCACACGACTGCATCGGGAGGCGGCGGCGCGTCGACGGGCACGGCGAAACCTTCGAGGGCGTCGATGCACGCCGGTGGGAGGTTCGGTGCCGCCACGACATGTAAGACCTGACCCGCCTCGACCGTCGTGATCAGCGTGCGACCGTCGAGCACCCAGGTGTCGACGAGCCGAGCGACCGCGTCGAGCGTGTCGGCCAACGGGGCACCGCGCGCGACGCCTTCGAGGATGCGGGCCTGTCCGGCCGAGATGTGCTCGGTCCGGCGACGATCGGTGACGTCGCGCCCGTTCACGAGGACCCCGCCGATTGCGGGATTCTCGGTCTGGGAGGTCGCGACCGCCTCGACCCAGCGCCACGACCCGTCCCGGCGGCGCAGGCGATACTCGACCGGCTTCGGGAGGGTGGTCACGCAGAGCTGCTCGGTGACGGCCTCGCGATCGTCGGGGTGCACGAGGTCGAGTGCCAGAGTCCCGATCAGCTCGTCGGGCTCGTACCCGAGGGTCGCCCGGTGCGACGGACTCGCAAACGCGAAGCAACCGTCACCGTCGAAGATTGCCACGAGATCGTGCCCGTACTCGATCAGCGCGCGGAACCGGCTCTCGGCCACCTCCGCTTCGACCTGCTCGGTGACGTCGATCGCCGTCCCGACGTGCCCAGCGAACGCGCCGTTCGCGTCGTAGCGGGGAACGCCGGTGTCGACCACCCAGCGATAGGCGCCGTTCGCGGCCTGGACTCGGTAGTTGATCTCGGAAGCTTGGGGTTGCGCGGCCCGCAGTTGGAGTGCTTGGGCGACGCGACCGCGGTCGTCGGGGTGCACGCCGGCCTCCCAGCCCCGGCCGAGCTCCGTCTCGGGACTGCGGCCGGTGAACTCGTACCAGCGGCGGCTAAAGAAGACGACCCGGTCGGTGGCGTCCGCCATCCAGATCATCGCCGGCGCCTCATCGACTGCTTGGCGGAAGCCCGCCGGGCTCGCCGCCGTCCCGCCTACCGGCGCCGGGCTGGCGCGCGCGTTGACGACGATCCCGCGCACGGCCGGTTCGGCCAGCAGGTTCGTGAGCACGATCTCCAACTCACGCCATGTTCCGTCTCGGCAGCGACAGCGTGCCGTCCGCGGCGGGCTCGAAGCCCCAGGGTCGGCCAGCGCGGACACCCACGCGTCGTGAACCAGGTCGAGGTCGTCGGGGTGCAGCAGCTCAACTCCTGACTGACCGACGAGCTCGACGGCCGGGTAGCCCAGGACCTGCTCGACCGATGGGCTCACCCACTGCACCACACCGCTCTCGTCTCCGACGCCCACCACGCCCCAGGCATGCTCGGCGCCGCGCACCGCCCCGACCTCGCCACTCGATGGTCGCTGCGCAGAAGGCGCGCCCGCGGGAGGAACGCTCATCGAGCGCGCCGCGTGGCTCGCCGGCTCCGCAGAGCGCCGCCGACAACTCGGGCAGGCACGGCGACACGCTAGCCGGGCGGGCCGGACACCGGTCAGGTCGTCCGGTGGAATTCACGCGCGACCGGGTCGGCGCCGCGCCGCCCGCGGACGCGGGCCACTCGGATACACGGCCGAGGTCGGGCAAAGCCGCGCTCGCCGCTATGGGTAACCGGGCACCACCCTGTCGGGCCAGCGCTCGAGCCCCCGGGGGCGGCTCGGGCCGGGGACTTCGCGGTGACCGTCGGCCTCCGCTGGGCGCCGAAGGCTCGCCCGGATGCGCCCGGCGGCCTCCGAGGCCTCCCCGCGGCCGGGCCCGACCTCCGGCGCGAACCGCCGGTCTTTATGGGCGGTTCCGGACAGCTCTCCCGCACGGCGCTCGACCCGTCGGGTCGGTCGCCTCGGCGAACGGCGGGGCCGGCACGCCCCGGGGCCCGAACGGTCCGCCGAGCGCAGACGCTCCGGCGCGCGGCGCGGGGAGGACCAGCATCAGGGACCCCGGCGAAGCGTCGATAGGGATGAGATGAGGCACGAACGGTCGAACCTCCCGGCCGACCGCGACCGGAGCCCGAACGCTCCCGCCCCAAGGGATCGGTGCTCCCTCTGCCAGCCCGATCCTGGGAGCACGACGCGTCGAACGGGCCGCCGTGGCATGCGCGACACCCTCCCGACGCCTGTGACCGTCCCCACCCGCGCAGCGCGTCATCGTGCCAGCGACATCAGGCCAGGCCTGTCGCTGGTGCCCAACTTTGGCCTGAACCGTGGGTTCGACGGCCGCTCGGTAGATTCATGTCCACCGTCTCCCCCCGATGGCCGCCCGCGTCCGGAGTGCCGATGACTCGCATCTCCAAGTTGTGCCTCGCCGCCGCCGTGGCCTTCGCGCTCGGCGGCGCCGGCACCGCCGCGGCGGCCGCGACCGGCCCGGGCTCGCCCTCCACCACGACCCCCACCAGCCCGCCCAGTGGCGGCAGCTCGACACAGGTTGTCACCCCACCCAGCACCCCGGGCCACGTCCGACCGGCCGCCCAGCCCATACCCGACCAGTACATCGTGACACTCAAGAACGCGACCTCGAGCAGCGTCCCGACCCAGGCCAACCAGCTCGCCGCCAAGCACGGCGGCGCCGTCTTCGCCACCTACCAGTTGGCGCTGCACGGCTTCGCGGTCCGAATGAACGCCGCCCAAGCCGTCGCCATGTCCGACGAGCCGACTGTGGCCTCCGTTCAACAAGACGGCGTCGTCCACGCCACCACGACCGAGCCCCCCACTCCGTCGACCGCTCCGTTCACGGGCGTGGACGGGCTCGGAGCCAGGGGCCTCGACCGCATCGACCAGCACAACCTCCCCCTCGACAGCACCTACACCTACGGTGCCAACGGCTCCGGCGTGCACGCCTACATCATCGACACCGGAATCGCGCCGAGCGTCCCCGACTTCAGCGGACGCGAGTCGTTCGGCGCCGACTGCGTGGTCGCAAGTTCTCCGTGTGAAACGACTGGCGGCATGCTGACTGACTGCTACGGCCACGGCACCCACGTCGCGGGCATCCTCGGCGGTACCGAGTACGGCGTTGCCAAGGGGGTGTCCCTCGTCGAGGTTCGCGTGCTCGACTGCACAGGAGCGGGCAGCGATTCCGGTGTGATCGCCGGGGTCGACTGGGTCATGGCGAACGCCGTCAAACCGGCGGTGGCCAACATGAGCCTCGGCACGGGCCCCGGGGAGAACGACCAGTTTCTTGATGACGCCATCAACACCGCGATCGGCAGTGGCATCTCGTTCTCCGTGGCCGCCGGGAACAGCAGTACCAACGCCTGCTCGTCGTCGCCGTCCGACGACGGCGGTACGAACGGGCCGGCGCTGACCGCCGCGGCCAGCGATCCCACGAACGACACCCAGGCCTCCTTCTCGAACTTCGGGTCGTGCGTGGACCTGTACGCGCCGGGCGTGAACATCACCTCCGACGGAAGCCCGGGCTCCACGATCTGTCCCGGCTCGACTTGCACGCTCAGCGGCACGTCGATGGCGACGCCCCACGTCGCAGGGACCGCCGCCCTCTACCTCGGCGAGCACACGGCCGCCACGCCGGCGACGGTGAAGGCGGCGATCGACGGTGACGCAACCCCGAACGTGATCTCGAACGCGACGGCCGGGACGCCGAACAAGCTGGACTACACGGGTGCCGGCCCGCCGACGCTCACCGCGACCGGTGCCGTGGGCGCGGTCAACCTGTCCTGGACAGTTCCGTCCGACGGCGGTTCACCGATCAGCGGGTACAACATCTACCGGGCCACGAGCAGCGGCGGCGAGTCGTTGTTGACGTCGGTGTCGGGGGCCACCACGACGTACCCGGACGCCAGCGTCTCGCCCTGCACGGCGTACTTCTACGAGGTGTCGGCCGTGAACACGGTCGGCGAGAGCCTCCGCTCCCCGGAGATGTCGGCGACGGATCTCATGACGACACCGTGCGCCCCCACCCTCACAGCGACGCCCGGGAGTAGCCAGGTCGCGCTCGCCTGGAACGTGCCTGCCGACGGGGGGACGGCGATCACTGCGTTCAAGGTCTACCGCGGGACGACGAGTGGCGGCGAGGGCGCCACGCCACTGGTGACGTTGTCGGCGAGCACGACGACGTACAACGACGCCACCGCCACGAACAACACGACGTACTTCTACGAGGTGTCGGCCGTGAACTCGTCCGGCGAGACCCGGTCGATGGAGCAGTCCGCCACCCCGAACCTGTCGGTGTTCGCGTTCGTGGGGGGAAACGACCGAGGGCTCTGGACGCAGCAGGAGCCAGCGAGTGTCGGCCCCTGGTCGGGATGGCAATCGCTCGGCGGTGGGGTCGACTCCGACCCGGCGGCGACGACAGGACCGCTCGGGATGTCCGTGTTCGTGGTCGGGGGCGACCACGCGCTCTGGTGGCAGCACGACACGAACGGCACCTGGTCCGGGTGGCAGTCTCTCGGCGGGTACGTGACCTCGAATCCGGCTGTCACCTCGGATGCCTCGGGCCTGTGGGTGTTCGTCCGCGGTCCAGACAACGGCTTGTGGTGGCAGCACTACACGAACAGCACCTGGTCCGGGTGGCAGTC